>NZ_PZJU01000077.1 GCF_003206715.1 Salinicola peritrichatus
TGTAGTGGTCAACTAATACCGGACAGTGATTTAGGTTTTTCCTCGGCCACCGCAGGGGCGATTCCGCCGTTGTAGCTGTGAGGCCTGTGGTGATTGTAGTAACCCATCAGATAGTCACCGATATCTTTCTTTGCTTCAGGCAAGTTGCGGTAGCCCATTGTCGGCACCCATTCTGACTTCAGGCTACGGAACAGCCTTTCCATTGGCGCATTATCCCAGCAGTTGCCCCGCCGGCTCATGCTTTGCCGCATTCGATAGCGCCACAACCGCTGCCGGAACATGCGGCTGGCATATTGGCTGCCCTGATCCGAGTGGAACATGAGTTTCTCAGGTTGACCCCGTTGCTCCCAGGCATGATCCAGAGCTTTCACCACCAGATCTGCATCCGGGTGGATGGAGATCGCCCAGCCCACAACCCTCCGGGCGTAAAGATCGAGCACGACAGCCAGGTAACTCCAGCCTTTCCCTGTCCAGATGTAAGTGATGTCTCCGCACCACACCTGGTTCGGACTTGCCACCGTAAATTCTCGATCCAGATGGTTCGGTATATCTGGCCGCTCTACTGTCGCCTGCTTGTAAGCATGGGGCCCTGGCTGCTTACAGATCAGCCCGAGTTCACGCATCAGACTGCGCACCTTGAAGCGGCCAACTTCTTCTCCCTGCTCATTGAGGAGTCCTTGTATCGTGCGGCTTCCCGCTGAACTGCGACTCTGATTGAACAAGCGGTTTACTTTGGCTTTCAAGGCCACGCGCTCCGGATCAATACGACGGCACCGCTTACGGTGTTCGTAGTAACAGGAGCGAGGCACATTAAACGCTGAACAGACCAATTCCACAGGCTCTTGCTCACTTAACTGGTCAATCAGCGCGTACGATTCCAGTCGTCCGACATCAAGAGAGCAGTAGCCTTTTTTAGAATGTTCTTCTCCCGTTCCAGGCGTTCACACCGCGCCTCAAGCTCCTGTATCCGGCGCTGTTCCGGGGTAAGAGCCTTGCCTTTGGGGGTAACACCTTGGCGCTCTGCCTCAAGCTGCTTAACCCAGCGCCGCAGCGCACTCTCGACTACACCAAGCGATGTACTGGCTTGGGAAACGGTGTAGCCTTGATCCAGCACCAAGCTGGCGGCTTCCTGCTTGAACTCAGGAGTAAAAGAACGTCGTTTTCTGGTCATCTGACACCTCGATTAAGGTGGTAACTTTACCACCTATGTTGGTGTCCGGATTCATTAGACCACTACAC
>NZ_PZJU01000078.1 GCF_003206715.1 Salinicola peritrichatus
CTATCAACCATCTGATAATGGTATCAGGTTGGTGGGGTAAAGGTGCCCCATCAACCATTAAATCCGTATACCCCGAATTCATTCATCCCGGAGCCGTCGCCGTCCCAAGGCAACGGCTTCCGACAGACTCTCCCCTCTCAGATAAAAGGCAACGAGCGATGCGATGAATGCCTGGGCCCGCGGCGGTGCGCCCACGCGGCGGTAGTGCTCGGCTCGCTCGGCCACTTTCGCCGCAAAAGCGCGGCGATCGACTTGCGCCCCATCGAGGTTGTCGACACTGACCTGGAACGACCTGCCGCAAGCCTCGCTGAACAGCAGTTCCAGCGCCTGTGGCGCGACTTCGACGCGCTCGAAATCAGCCTGGCGTTCGGCATCGCGGCCGTCCGGCTCGTACCAGTAGCCGTAATCCTCCAACTGACGACGCGCCTCTCCGGCAATGCACCAGTGGCTGATCTCATGTAGCGCGCTGGCGAAAAAACCGTGCGCAAAAACGATTTGATGATGGTCTCGTTCTGCATTCGCGGGCAGATAGATCGGTTCATCCTGGCCCCGAATCAGGCGTGTGCGATAGGTATCGAAGAATACCCCGTCGAACAGCGCCATCAGGTCATCGATTTCATGCGACATACTTTCCCTCCGACACTCGCCGCGAGTATACGTAAGTCCCTACTCCACGCCGAGCTTTGGTCTCCAACTCCTGCTAGAATCGCCGCCCTGTCCGTTCGGTCAAGGAGCGATCCGTGTCGTCGACCGCCAACCGCTTCTATCGCTGCCGTCGTGAGACGGTCGCCCTGGTACGTCTGAGTCTGCCCATCTGCGGCGCCCAGTTGGCGCAGTCCGGCATGAGCGCGGCCGACGTCATCATGTCGGGGCGTGCCAGCGCCGTCGATCTGGCCGCCGTCTCCGTCGGCGCCAGCCTGTGGGTACCGCTGATGCTGCTGATGACCGGCACGCTGATGGGCGTCACGCCGATCGTCGCCCATCAGGTGGGCGGTGGGCATTTCGAGCGGGTCCGCGGCAAGGTCCATCAGGCGCTGTGGGTCGCCCTGGTCTTCGGCTGCTGCAGCGCGCTGGCACTAACCTTGGGCGCTCGAGGAATCTTCCGCTGGATGCAGATCCCCGCGGACGTTGCCGACCTTGCCAACGATTATCTGACGGCGGTCGCCTTCGGTATCCCGGCGGTCGCGTTCTATCAGGCACTCAGGGCGTTCTCGGACGGCATGCATCATACCCGGCCGTCTCTCTGGATGAGCCTGGCTGGGCTCGGGGTCAATATTCCCAGCAACTTCCTGTTGATTTACGGCGGCCCCGGTCTGGTGGAAATGCTCGGCAATGGTGTGCCTGTCTTGTTGCGGCAGTTGCCAGCGCTGGGGGCATTGGGCTGCGGCATCGCTACCGCCATCTCGATGTGGGCGATGTGCCTGGGCATGGCGTGGTATACACGACGCAGCCGCGCCTATGCGCCGGTGAACCTATGGGAAGCTCCCACAGCGCCGTGCTGGCGCGAGATCGGCGAGCTTCTTTATATCGGCCTGCCGATCGGTCTCGCCATCTTCTTCGAGGTGACGCTATTCACCGTGATCACTCTGCTGGTCGCCTATCTTGGCGAGATCACCGTGGCAGCGCACCAGATCGCGCTCAACGTGACATCGATCCTGTTCATGCTGCCGCTGTCGCTGAGCATGGCGCTGACCGTCAGAGTGAGCAACCGTCTGGGCGCCGGTGACTCCGTCGAAGCCAGATTCGTGGCCTGGAACGGCATTGCCATCGGCTGTCTGCTGGCGCTGTTCAACAGCCTGCTGATCTGGCTGATCGCCAAGCCGGTATTGTCACTCTACACCAGCAATACCGAGGTGCAGGATTTAGCGATGTCACTGATCTTGCTGGCGATGCTGTTTCAAATTTCCGATTCGCTGCAGGTCAATCTCGCCGGCGCCCTGCGCGGCTACAAGGACACCCGTGTGGTGATGGGTATCACGCTGATCTCCTACTGGCTGATCGGGCTCGGTTGCGGTCATTGGCTGGGCCGGGGACTGGGCGGCTTCGATGCACTTGGTATCCATGGTTACTGGATTGGTCTCAACGCCGGCCTGACGGCGGCGGCCGTGCTGCTCGGCTGGCGCCTGGCGATCGTTAGTCGGCGTCGCATCATTCACGGCTGAAATAATCTCGCCGATTCCAGGGAAAGCCTTAACAGGCCCTTCATGGCTGTGCTAATACTGGCAGCAGGCCCAAGCCGACAGATTGCCGACCAGGAGGGTAGCCATGGGTATCCCACTTTCCCCCCGTTCAGCGCAGATCATCGATCTGGAAACCATGAGGCACCGGTTGAGGGCCAGAAAGCGACTCGTGCGCCTGTCGCCCGAACTCGATGGGCTGGAGATGCTCTACTATCTCGCCTCCGACCCCGACACGCTCTATGGCATGCCGCTTTTGGCATGGGGGCTGCGCGAGGACGGCGAAGTCGTGGGGCTGGTGCCATGGATGGAAAGTCTGTCCCCATGTCATGAGCTGGACGATCCCGAGTATGGCCATTTCGTTGGCTATCGTGATCCCGAAACACGGGAAATCTTCCATGCCGCTCCCGAGCACAAGATTGCGGAACTCGAACATGCCGCAGCTTACTTCGACTATGAAGAAACTCAGGACGTCTCGCTGACCCAGCAACTGCCGGAGACGCAAGGTACCCACGCCCTGTGCATGGACGAGGACGGGAAACCCTGGCAGCTCAAACAGATCTTCGCCTGGCATCTCTACAGCAACGGCGATGTCGATGCGATGCTGGTCGACGACACCCGGGTGGTTTCGTTACCCGTGCTGGCCGGCGACGAGTGTCTCTACCCGGGACGTAGCCGCCACCGGACGCTCTATTTCTTTCAGCGCAACATCGCCAATCGCATCCGCAACGAAGATCCCGAGACGCTGGAAGCGCTAGCGCTGATGGTTATGCCCAACGGATAGCGAGTCGTAGTATCTGTCTAAAACCGTGCGCGGCGGTGAGACCGGCGGATACTCACGATCCCAGGCGAATGCGGTAGAGATACTCCTCGCCATCCTGGCTCTGCTCGATCAGTTGGTGACCCAGGAAACCGCAGAACTTGGGAATATCGCGCGTGGTGGCGGGGTCAGTCGCGATGACCAGCAAGGTCTGCCCTGACTGCATATCGCGTACCTTGTTGTGCATCAGCATGATCGGCTCGGGGCAGTACAGCCCCCGAGTGTCGAGCGTTGCATCGTGCGTCGTTTCGGCTTCGTTCATGACAATCTCGCTATCCGTCCTCAACCGTCCAGGCGTACGTGAACGGTGACCTCTTCCCGATCATGATACAGGTGGCGGCAAGCGATGCTAGCAGCAACGCCATGTTCGTCCAGGGTGTGCTCGAGCCGCTCCAGGCAGCGTCGGACTTCTTCCCAACGGCGTTTCATCGGCAACTTCAGATTGAAGACCGCTTCTCGACACCAGCGCTTGATCAACCAGCGTTCGACCATATCGATCACCCGCATCGGCTTGTCGACGATATCGCAAACCAGCCAGTCGAGACGATAGGGAGGCTCCCACACGAAACCGTCCTCGCGTAGATGTTCGACCTGCCCGGTGGACATCAGTGACGGTGCCATCGGACCGTTATCGATGGCATAGACAAACATGCCCTTGCGCACCAGTTGATAAGTCCAGCCACCCGGCGCCGCGCCCAGATCCACGGCTTGCATACCGCTTGCCAAACGGGCTTCCCAGGCATCCTTGGGCACGAAAGTGTGCCAGGCTTCCTCGAGCTTCAGTGTCGAGCGGCTCGGCGCATCCGAAGGATGGCGCAGACGCAGAACACCACCGAGATGTTCACTGCGATTGCCCGGGAAACTCATGGCAATCTGTACGCTATCACCGGCTAGCCAGAAAAGATGAAGCCGTCGACCGCCCGCCTTGCGACGCAGGCTACCGCAGCGTTTGAGTGCGCTTTCGAGCGGTCGACTCAAGGATTTGGCCAAACGTCCGAGGCTTTTTCCCTCATTGGTATCGGGCGTTTCGTGCCACACCGATTCGAAATTCCAACCGCTCTCGGTGATACATTCTACGATCGGAGAAATACGATCCTCCCGATTGAGTGCCAACGGCTCGAAAGCAACCAACGATTGACGCGCGAATACCAGTGAATTCAACGGCAAGGTGCGATGAATAGCGTTGGCCTGCGTGTCATTACTACACTGCCAGCGCACGAAGCCGCTATTCGGCTCTGCCATCACCACGCAGCCGGCTTCATCAACGGCTTCCGCGCGAGCATGAATTTCAGCGGCCAGGTCGGGCTCGAAGCCGGCTCGGCAATACAACAGCCACTCATTGGGCACTCGATTCACGCTTGCCTCTTTCATTTCGTCGGGTCTGGTCTATGCCGGCCTAAAGATATCACGGCATGCATCGCTTATGCGGCCGGGTCGCAGTGCAGCCCGCAGCGGGATT
>NZ_PZJU01000079.1 GCF_003206715.1 Salinicola peritrichatus
CGGGGACCACCTCACCTTGGTTCCCCGGCCCTGAGCCGGGGATTTTTTTGCTGCCTAAGTTTTAGGCAGTTACGATGTGGTGATGGTTAAACTATATTCAATCAACATACCTTTTCTATCGACTAATTTTTCTTAACAAAACGATACTATTTGGCCGGTCATAGTTAATCTGGGTTGATTGGAATAATAGTCGCATAGTGCATGATGTTTTCATCAGGGCTAGGAAAGGCTCTGCAGGGAAGAAGGGGCAGGATGCCTTTACGCCAAGGAAGCGCGAACAGGACGTTCGCGGTAGCACGAAGGGACTCAGCGCTAATAAGCCCGACCGCTAGGTCGGGCTTTTTTTACTTGACTTATCAACTTATGCACAACTCAACGACTTGCCTGCACTCCGCCTCAGCGTGGCTGGCTCAAGATATATGAGAAAAGATAATAAAAGCATGGAGCGGGTGAAGGGAATCGAACCCTCGTCTTAAGCTTGGGAAGCTTCTGCTCTACCATTGAGCTACACCCGCGAAGGGGTTTCGATAATAAATCCAAAGACTTAGGCTTTGCAAGCCATCTCGAGCTCTTGATGGCTTACGGTCCGTAAGTGATTGTTTTTTTTGACTTGAATGCGTGATTGAAAGGCGCTGGCATGGGGGCGAGCCAATGGCCGCCACGCCATGGTCGGTACGATGAAGATTGAATGAACCGAATCTACGGCAGATACGATGAGCCTGACCTCGTAGGCTTGTTTGTAGCTTTCCGATCGCTATCTCCCAGTCGACTCGGTTTTTGATCTCGATCAAGTCGCCATTCTTGAAGCCAGCTAATTTTAGAAAATCGGTGTTTTCCCTTCCGGCCCTCGTGGCCGGTTTTTTTGGTGACATTCATACGGATTCTCGCCGAGCATGAAAGGAGCGTTCAGTGAATTGGTTATCACAGCATGGCTCGTCGATAACGGCGCTCACGAATATCGGTACATTGCTGGTCTGGCTCTTTTACGCTCAGTTATTGTACTTGAACTTCAGAAGGCAGCGTCAGCCAAAGATCATCATCAACCGTGGCGGCGGACGAAGCCTAAAGGCACGCTGTATAATCAGCAACATGAGCCCCGAAGCGATCTTCATTGAGCATATTATCGCTGTGTTGTATACCGATAAAGAAAGATATTCAAAAAACTTGACAGATGTCGAGGGGTTGGAAGAGTGCGACGATGTTAAAAATCAGCTTGTCGAGATGACGCGTCAAGGCCCGATGGGGTCGGGAAGCTACACCGACATCGGCTTTTTTGAGGATATCATTAGTCGTGTTTTAAAGGCTCACGGTATTCCTGCGGATGGTTGTAGAACAACCGATGGAACCGAGCTGAAGGCCATCGAACTGCGTATTATCGCAATCTACGGTAGTGAGGATACTCCAGTGGGCTCCTTGCGTAAATTCAATATAAAGATGGATGAACAGACCAGCGCCTTGATACCCACCAGTTGGATCACCCAACGCTATGCATCTCCGTTGCAGCGTCACAAGGTTCAGAAATGGATTCGGGAAATATGTGACTGAGAGTTTACACTATTCGGTTGGAGGGTTGGCAGCTTTGATGGGTCTTTTTTGATGGGTCTTTCAAGCGCCAGGTTTGGTTAACGTAGATAAAGTGTCCGCAGGAATTGCTCTTTTGCATATCGCTATACTCCTTCTACGCTGATAGTTGTCTAGCTGAGATAGGGCGGTCTCAATGACCAAGTGCAACACGTGAGCCATCAGGTACGGTGTTGCCATGAACCACTGCTATCGCCATCTTTCTGCTGAAGACCGGGCCGCCATCATGATGATGCGAGCCACGCATTCGATCCGGGCCATTGCCGCTCACCTGGGTCGTGCGCCGAGCACCGTGTCGCGAGAAATTGCTCGCCATACGGTCGACCCCATCAAGGGCTACGATGCCGGCTTGGCGGGTTATCGGGCTCGTCTGACGCGACATCGGCCACGCCAGCGTCCCAAGCTGCACCCAGACGGGGAGCTCTTCGAGGTGGTGGTCCACCTGCTGCGCAAGTACTGGTCACCGCAACAGATAGCCCGCACACTGAAGCGCATGTCACCCAACGATTCACGTCGGCAGGCCTCGCATGAGGCCATCTACAACGCGCTCTATGTGATGCCCCGCGGCAGTCTCAAGAAAGAGCTCATCGCCTGCCTGCGGCAGGGCAACGGC
>NZ_PZJU01000008.1 GCF_003206715.1 Salinicola peritrichatus
GTCAGGCTTCTATCCCAACGCCCCGGACTCCTTGAGTCCGGGGCGTTTTTCTTTGCGTGATCCAAACCGCGCCAGCTAGCGACACCTTCGGAGGGCTACCGTCCACGCGTCCTCAGTCTGAGTCGAGTTATCCCCAAGCGGTTTCATTGAGTTGGGCACGAGTACAAAGGCGAACTTGCTGTGGATAACTCATCGGCAAGCATTGACCCGATGACGCTGATCGCGGACAAATTTCCGTCAATTCCTCTCTAATTAGGAGGAATTAGGGAAACCCTCCAAAACGCTGGATGATTCTGGGCTCACTGTCTACCTTGTCAGTGCCATGAATGGAATAGTCGCCAAGGAGAATCACGTATGCGATCCGATCTGCTGAAGAAGATGGCCATGGCCATGATGCTGGGCATGATGGCGTTTGGGGTGGTGGCATGTGATAACGACGAAGGCCCGGCCGAGGAAGCTGGCGAATCGGTTGACAATGCCGTCGACGATGCCGGCCAGGCAATGGAAGATGCCGGAGATAACATTCAGGACAAAGCAGAAGAGCAGTAACTCTGTCATACCGTGCTGATACGGTGGGATTAAAAAAAGCCGGGCCATGAGCCCGGCTTTTTCATTGCTATCGTAGGTTAACCGATCAGGTTCCTGGATTCTGCTCGATTCCCTGGACATACCAGGGAGCCCCATCTCGCATGTCCCGTTTCAGGTGCCAGGTTTCGTTGAACTCGGTTTCCTCACCGTTTTCCTCGAGGATTCCGTGGAAAATGACGCTAGCTTCGGCTTCGTTGTCAAATTCCTGAACGTTGCCTAGCTCGACGAACAGGCGCACGACTTCCGTGCGGTTGTTCGCTGGCTGCTCCATCCGCTCCGCTTTCAGCACATTATAGAGTTCCGGCGTCACGTATTCCTGGATGCGGCTGAGATCATTATTATCCCAGGCCCGCTGCAACGTCATGAAATGCTCCTTGGCTCCCGCTAGAAAGCGTTCACGATCGAACCATGCCGGCTCACTGCCAATCCCGGAGGACGACTGGCTGGAAGAGCCACCGCCCATGAACGGCGTCGGCTGGGCGCGAGACGCTTCGCGAGAATGAGGATCGCTGGCATGCCCGGCATGGGCGTGTCGCCTGCGTGCGGCGAAGAAGCGAAGCGCGATCCAGAGCACCACGGCAATCAGCAGAATGTCGAACATTCGAATGCCATCGAAGGCGCCACCGAAGAACAGCGACGCCAGCAGGCCTCCTGCCAGCAATCCGGCAAACGGACCGGCAAAGCGTGAGAGCCCGGCGCTTGGCTGACGTGGCGGCGTGGCGGCACTGCTACGGGTGGTCGAAGACGCCGTTGGTTGTGCCGAGCGCGAGTAGGAACCGAAGCTCTTGGCCCCGCCGAAGCGCTTGGCCTCGGCGTGGTCGATCGCTGTGGTAAAGCCGAGCAGGCCAACCAGCAGCATGATGAATAGGTTTCGCACGGATGGATCTCCAGTATGCGGGGCATGGAACCGACGAACGTGAAAACGTCACGGCTCGCCGCAGGTTAGCGGTTATCGAACGTTCAGTCGCGGTCCTTCTCGCGGCGCCGGAAAACCGGCTTGTCGGGTTGGGACTCGTCGGCGGCGTATCGGTAGCCTGCGACATCGAATTCAGTCAGCGCATCGGGTTCGCCGACCCGCTCGCGGATCAGCCAGGCGGCCATCAAACCACGTGCCTTCTTGGCATAGAAGCTGATGATCTTGAACTGTCCGTTCTTCTCGTCCTTGAACACCGGCGAGACCACGTCGGCCTTGAGCTTTTTGAACGCGATCGCCTTGCTGTACTCGTTGGAGGCGAGGTTGACCAGCACAGGACTACCGCTTGCGGCGACGGCCTTGTCCAGGTCCTGGGTCAGTCGGTCCTGCCAGTAGGCGTAAAGATCCTTGCCCGCCGAATTCTCGAGCCGAATGCCCATTTCCAGGCGATAAGGCTGAATCAGATCAAGTGGCCGCAGCAAGCCGTAGAGACCGGAGAGGATCCGCAAGTGGTCCTGGGCAAAGGCGTTATCGGCCTCGTTGAAAGTCTCGGCTTCCAAGCCGATGTAGACGTCGCCCTGAAACGCCTGCGCCGCCGGCTTGGCATTGTCCAGCGTGAACGGTGGTTTCCACTCGGCATAGCGCGCGGCATTGAGGCCGGCGAGCTTGTCACTGATGCCCATCAGCTCGGACAGCTGTTGCGGGGAGTAGCCGCGCAAGATGTCGATCAGTTCCCGACTCTGCTTGAGGTAGTCGGGCTGGGTGACGTGCCGGGTGGTCGAAGGCGTCTCGAAATCCAACGTCTTGGCCGGGGAGATGATGCTGAGCATGCATGCCTTCCTTTATAGAAAATTGCAAATCAGGGGCAGGGGTTGGAGATGCGACGATGTACGTTTTCGATTGCCTCGAGTACCTCGGCGGAAAGCTCGAGCGAGTCGCTCTCGATATTGGCATCGAGTTGCTCGAGCGTCGTGGCGCCAATGATATTGCTGATCACGAACGGGCGGGAAGTGACGTAAGCCAATGCCATCTGCGCCGGGTCGAGTCCATGCTCGCGAGCGATGCCGACGTACGCTTGCACTGCCTCCTGAGCGAGTTCGGAGGTGTAACGCGAGAAGCGTTCGAACAGCGTCAAACGGCCCCTGGCCGGGCGCTGGCCATTCAGGTACTTGCCCGACAGCACGCCGAAGGCGAGAGGGGAGTAGGCCAGCAGGCCGACCGATTCGCGATGGGCGATCTCGGAGAGGCCGATTTCGAAGCTGCGGTTGAGCAGGTTATAGGGATTCTGCACGCTGGCAACGCGCGGCAGACCTTGCGTCTCCGCCAGGTGAAGGCAGCGCATCACGCCCCACGGGGTATCGTTGGAAAGGCCGATGGCGCGGATCTTGCCGGCATCCACCGCCTCCTTGAGTGCGCCCAGGGTCTCCTCCAGCGGCGTGGCGTTACTGTCGTCACCCGGCAAATAGCCCAACTGGCCGAAGCAGTTGACGTGACGGTCGGGCCAATGCAACTGATAGAGGTCGAGATAATCGGTCTGCAGGCGCTTGAGGCTGGCGTCCAGCGCCTGGTGGATCTGCTCGCGGGTATGCCGCGGGCCGCCACGCAGATGCTCCATGCCACGGCCGGCGCCGGCGGCCTTGCTGGCGATGATCAGGTCGTCGCGCTTGCCGCGACGCTTCAGCCAGCTACCGATATAGGCTTCGGTACGCCCCTGGGTTTCCGCCTTCGGCGGTACCGGATACATCTCGGCAGTATCGATGAAGTTGATATCGGCGGCGATAGCGCGGTCGAGCTGCTCGTGGGCTTCGGCTTCGGTATTCTGCTCGCCGAAGGTCATGGTGCCGAGACACAGGCGGGAAACCTGCATGCCGGTCTTGCCAAGGGGGCGTCGCTGCATGTTGCGCTCCAGAAATTAGCGTCGAAAAACCTATGTTAATGGGGCCGTCACAAGGCGGCAAACCGCACTTGAAACGCAGGGGTTGAGTCGCCAACTGGGTAGGCGTATCCTTGCGGCCTTTCGCTGCTTGGCCTCGGCCGAGCGAGCCTGCGAAGCAGTCGATTCCGACGTGATAGATAGCCGTGTTGCAGCAGAACAAGAGGCGTCCAGATCGACAGGGTAGCCCGGACCTCCATCGGTCTTGTCATCAAGGTCACTGTCAGTTATGCCACAGACGTTTTCTCTCTTTACGCGTTTCGAGTTTCATCTGGCCACTCAGCTCTGCCATACCCGCTGGATGACACGCTCGCCCGGCAAGCAGCGTCTGATGCTGCGCTGGTTCAAGCGCTGCGCCGACGCGGGCCACGTGCCGGCACGCTCTCTCTACGGTCGTGTCCTGCTGCACCGTGGCGTCTCTCCTCGGGACAAGTCCACCGGGGCGCGTTACGTGCTGCAGGCGGCGCAGCAAGGCGATCGTCATGCCCAGTATCAAGCGGGGCGCATCTACGAGTTGGGCTGCTCCCAGTATCAGCCCAACTTTCAGCACGCGGTGACTTGGTACGCCCGCGCGGGGGAGAGTGGCCACGGCCTGGCCGCCGAGCGATTGGCTCTCGCCTATCGTCAGGGCGAGCTGGGGCTGCCGCACGATCCTGCGCGTGCCGACGAATGGGCCCAGCGGGCGCGAAACTGCGCGGAACACGACGTCATCGAAGAACCGCAAGCAGCGCTCGTCACGCACTGACGATCGACCAGCAACCGAGGCGGTGCCGGGCTCCGCTACTTTCCCGATGGCGGGATGAACTCCCGCGCCAACGCTGTCATGATGGCGCATCATCGGCGTCGCAAGATGAGACGGCATCATGAAGAGGGAGCCCGCAACGTGTTGCTGCCCACCCTGCTAGACATCGAGGCATCCGGTTTCGGTCGTGGCAGTTATCCCATCGAAGTCGGCCTGGCGCGCGCCGACGGCAGTCGCTGTGCCTTCCTGATTCAGCCTGCCGAAAGCTGGACCCACTGGGATCCCAAGGCCGAGTTGCTCCACGGCATTTCGCGGGCACGTCTGATCCGCGAAGGTCACCCCGCGATCGAGGTGGCGCGCTGGCTCAACGGCGAACTCGCGGATGTCGGCATCGCTTACAGCGACAGTTGGGGATACGACAACACCTGGTTGTCGCTGCTGTTCGATCAGGCCGGAATGCTGCCGCGCTTTCGGCTGGAGGCGTTGCGGCGCCTGTTGTCGGAAAGCCAACTGGCGCGCTGGAACGAAACCAAGGAGCGCATGGTGAGCCTGCATGGCATTCGCCGCCACCGTGCCGGTGACGACGCCCGCCTGTTGCAACTCACTTATGCCGCGACGCAAAGCGCCGCCGAATAGCGCCCGCGGTGGCCGGTCGGCGTTCAGCCCTGACCGCCGACGCTCAACAGCACCTTGCCGATGTTGGCGTTATCGATGAGATACTGCATCGCGCTCTCGGCCTCCTGCACCGGCCACGTGCTGGCGATCAACGGCTCGATCTCGCCACTGGCGAGCTTTGGCCACACATGAGCGTAGAGAGCATCGAGTATCGCCCCCTTGGCTTTGGCCGAACGCGAACGCAGGGTCGAGCCGATGATCCGCTGACGCTTCACCAGCAGACGCCCGAGCGATACCTGGGTCTCGGCGCCGCCCATCAGGCCGATCAGCACCAGCCTGCCGTCGACATTCAGCACCGCCAGATCCTGGGCGATGTAATCCCCGCCCACCGGATCGAGGATCATGTCGGCGCCCCCCCACTGCTTGACCGCATCGACGAAACTGCCGTCGTGGCGATTCCAGCCGGCATCCGCTCCCAGGCGATAACAAGCCTCGAGCTTGTCCGAACTACCGGCGGTCACGAAGCAAGGATTGCCGAACGCCCGGCACAGTTGAATCGCGGCGGTGCCGACACCGCTGGCAGCCGCGTGTAGCAACACGCGCTGGCCGGGCTGGACCGCGCCTTCCATGTAGAGATTGAGCCAGGCGGTGGCGAACACCTCCGGCAGCGCCGCGGCTTCCCGCAGCCCGAGGCCATGCGGGATCGGCAGCACCTGGGCTTCGTTGACCACCACCTGTTCGGCGTAGCCGCCACCCGCCAGCAGCGCGCAGACACGGTCGCCGCGACGAAAGCGCTCCACGCTCCTGCCGACCTCGACCACCGTACCGCTGACTTCCAGTCCGGGGATCTCGGACTCCCCCGGCGGGGGCGGATAATTGCCGGCACGCTGCATGAGATCGGCGCGGTTGACCCCCGCCCAGGCGATATCGATGCGCACGTCCTCCGCCTCCAGAGGGCCCGGGTCCTCGTGCTCGCGCCAAACCATCCGCTTCTCTTCGATCGCTATGCCTTGCATGTCTCGCTCCTTGACGATGTTTCATCCACTTTAGGGGCTGCCGACGTTTCATGCACGACCGTGCCGAAACCTCAGCGGCTCCTGTCCAGCGCCATGTCCTTGTCATATGGCGACGTCATGCTACGGCTCGCTGCCGGATAGAGGGATACGCCACATGATCGATACCGCCGCCTGGAACGGGCCCCTGGCACGAATGGCGCCATGGGCTCGAACTGGGCCGCAGCTTCGTCCAGCCGCGCTACTGGGGGCGCCGCAGCCTGGACTACCTGTGGCAGGGGCTGGGTGCTTATCTACGCCGTCATGGCGAGGTGCGCTGGCTGTTCGGGCCGGTGACCCTGTCGGCGGCGCTGCCGTTGCGGGCCCGCGAGTTGCTGGTCAGTTACTACCGGCACTATTACGGCGATCTGTCGCAATGCGTACAGGCCAAAGCGCCGTTCGCGCTGTCGAGCGCCGCCCGGCTGGAAGCGGAGCGACTGTTCGACGGTCATGACCGCGAAGGCGATTTCCTGCGCCTGCGGGAGCAACTCGAGGGGATGGGAGTCAGCGTGCCGGTGCTCTACAAGCAGTACTGCGAGGTGGCCGAAGTCGGTGCCGTGCATTTCATGGACTTTGGCGTCGACGCTGACTTCGGCTACTGCCTCGATGGCTTGGTGGTGGTCGATGTCTCCCGGCTCAAACCGGAAAAGCGGCGCCGTTACCTGCAGGAAAAGCCGCACACCGAGGCCGGCGAGATGACGACGATTCCGGAATCCGGCGTCACGCCTGCCCAGCCGCAGCCGCTGACTTGAGCCGGTCGAGCAGCGTCTCGATATCGCTATCGGCCACCAGCGCCCGGCGCGTTTGCCTATCCAGAAAACCATGCTCGACGGTGCTGTCGAGGAAAGCGAGCAGCGGAGAGTAGAAATCGGCCACGTTGAGCACGCCAATCGGTTTGGCATGCAGGTCCAGATAGTACCAGGTCCAGATCTCGAACAGCTCTTCGAGCGTGCCGATGCCGCCGGGCAGCGCCACGAAGGCGTCGGCGTGAGCGGCCATGGTCGCCTTGCGCTCATGCATGCTGTCGACCCGGATCAGGCGGGTGAGGCGCTGGTGAAACACCTCGCGCTTGACCAGATGCTCGGGCATCACGCCGGTGACTTCGCCGCCCTCGGCCAGGCAGGCGTTGGCCAGCCGACCCATCAGGCCATTGCGGGCACCGCCGTAGACCAGGCCCCAACCGCGCTTGGCGATCGCGGCGCCGAGCGCTTCGGTGGCTTCGATGAAGCGCGGATCGTTGCCCTCGCGCGAGCCCAGGTAAACACAGATTTGCACGCTATCACTCCCTCGCAGAACGGATGGAAAACGGAACCCATGAAACGGCGATCAAGGGATGTCGGCGGCGACGCCATACTCGGCATCGAGCCAGCGGCCGATCGCGTTGTCGCCGCACAGATGGTGGGCATATTGCGTGTGCAGGCAGCGCACCTGATCCCAGTTGGCGATGCCGCCGACGCCGCGTTCACGCATCAGCCGGGAAAAACCGCGCCGCTCGACCGTCTCGCGCTGTTCATCGCTCATGAACTCCCACCGCTGGCGCACGTAATCGGCGTGGCTGGCATGGTAGCTGGCGAGCCATTCGGGATCGGTCTGCAGACGCGCTTCCAGTTGTTTGATCACGCCGCTGGCCTCGAGCCGTGAGAGCACCACCTTGAGACGCTCGCAGGAGAGCCAATAGAGCGTCGGGAAGGGCGCGTCATCGACGATCGGCGCCATGCGCAGCACCAGCGGGCGGCCATGGCTGTCGGTGGCAGCGACCGCTTCCAGGCCGCGTGGCTGGCGTCCCAACTGCTCGCTGATCACGCTCAATTGTGCCTCAGTCGGTGTCTGATCGGTGCGAATCACCATGCTGAAAATCCAGTATGACCTTGTTGGAGCGAGCCACGGCGCGGTAGAAGGCCTGACTCAACTGCATCGGCGTGGGTGAATAGGCGTATTCGTGCAGGCTGTGGTCGCGGGCCCGCTCGACCAGGGCCGCATGCAGGCGATTGAAGGGCGCATCATAGTCGTAGGGATCCGGGCCCGGCAAACGCAGATGGGGAAAGTCCGCCAGACGCTCCATGAACCAGTGCTCGAGTGCCGCCTCGGCCGCGCGATGGCGCTCGCGATCGTCGGGGTCGATCCATAGGTCGAAGTCGATTGCCATCGGGCATCAATGCCTGGCCAGCGCACTGGCACGAGCATCCGTCAGCGCCACCAGATCCGCCGGCGCCAGCGAGATCTCGAGACCGCGCCGGCCGCCACTGACATGCATGACCTCGAGCGCCAGCGCACTCTCGTCGATGAAGGTCGGCAGACGCTTCTTCTGACCCAGCGGACTGATGCCGCCGACCAGATAGCCGGTGGTGCGTTCCGCCACGGCAATCTCGGCCATGCGCGCCCTGCGTGCTCCGGCGGCCTTGGCCAGCGCCTTGAGGTCGAGCATGGCATCGACCGGCACCAGTGCCACCACCAGGCGTTCGTCATCCAACTGGGCGAGCAACGTCTTGAACACGCTGGCGGGAGGCAGTGCCAACGCCTCGGCGGCATCGCGCCCATAGGAAACGGATTCGGCGCCGAGTTCGTAGCTGGTCACCTCGTGGGCGATACCCCGGGCTTTCAACAAGCGCACGGCGGGCGTCATGCGGAGCGCCGTGCCGGGGTTCGAGAGAGTTGCCGAAACTGGGCCGGTGTTTCTATGCTGGTCACGCTATGGAGACTCCTTGCCGTTGTGCGCTGTGCGGGCGCGCCACGCCGTTGACGCGGCATCATCTGATTCCTAGAACGTTGCACCGCAAACCGCGCTATCGCAAGCGTTATGGACGCGATTATATGCAGACGGCGGTGCTCTGGATCTGTCGCCCGTGCCATTCTCATCTGCACCGGACCCTGAGCGAGCGTGAACTGGCCGATCAGTATGCAAGCCGCGAGGCGCTGCTGGCGCATGCCGACATCCGTGCCTTTGCCGAATGGTTGACGTCCAAGCCGGATGGTTTCGTTCCCAAGCGCCGAGCCCGGCGTCGACGTGGTTGATCAGCGACCGATTCGCCGGGCAGACTCCTATATCAGCCGCTGGCCCCGAAAGTCCTGCCAGGCGTCTTCCAGCGGGGTGGCCAAGGCTTCGCGCAGATGCTCGGGCAGGGCGGCGCGAGCGCTCTCCAGAGACTCGAATTGGCGATTGCGCAGCCAGCAATAGGCCCAGGCACAGGCCTCCTCGTCGTCCCGAGGCTCGGGCCGGGCCGGCATCTGTACCAGCAGGAAGAGCGCCGTTCTCGCCGCCCAGCGCGGCGGCATGGCATCTCCGCTCCAGGCCATCAGCGTACGGCCGTCGGGGGTCGCTTCCGGCTCACCGAGTTTGGCGATACGCGCCGTATCGGCCAGAATCATCGCCAGTCGGTCGGGATCGGCCTGCCCCAGCAATAGCCAGTGCCCGACCAGTTTCGAACTGCCGGCCATGACCCGGACATAGAACGAACGCTCCGCTGAGGGGAGTGGCTTCGAAAATCGTTCGCGCATGTCCGTTCCTTTACCGATGACAGATGAGAAAACGCTCGTGAACTTCGATTTTGCCACGCACATCGACCGCCGCCAGCATCCGACGAAAAAATGGCAGCAGTACGACGAGGACGTGCTGCCGCTATGGGTTGCCGACATGGACTTTCGCTCGCCGCCGGCGGTGCTCGAGGCACTGGCGCAGCGTGTCGAGCACGGCGTGTTCGGTTACGGCGACGTCTCCGAGGAACTGCGGCACACGCTGTGTCAGTGGAGCCGCCACCACTACGACTGGTCGATCGACGCCGACTGGCAGTACTGGGTACCGGGCGTGGTGCCGGCGCTCCACCTCGCCGCCATGGCGTTCAGCGAACCGGGCCAGGGCGTGCTCACCGCGACGCCGATCTATCCGCCATTCTTGAGTGTCGCCAAGCATGTCGGCCGCGAATCCCAGACTTTCGAACTGGCCGAGCCGAATGCTCCCGGCGAGCCGTGGCAGCTGGATCTGGCGGCGCTCGAAGCGGCCATACGCCCCAATACCCGCGTGCTGCTCTGGTGCCATCCGCACAATCCCACCGGGCGGGTGTGGTCGGCGGAGGAGCTTCGAGGGCTGGCCGAACTGGCGGAGCGTCACGATCTGATCCTCGATCCGGCGCAGCCGCACCGACCGCTGGGTCGCCTCTGTCCCGAACTGGCCTCGCGGCTGATCACGTTGTGGGCGCCTTCCAAGACCTTCAATATCGCCGGGCTCTCTTCCGCCTGCGCGATCATCGCCGATGGCGACCTGCGGCGGCGCTTCAAGGCGGCCGCCGGCGGCTTGCTGCCCGGTGTCAACGTATTGGGGCTGAGCGCCTCCCAGGCCGCCTATGCCGCATGCGAGACCTGGCGCCAGGCGCTGTTGCATGAGCTGCGCGGCAATCTGGCGCGGGTCGAAGCCCATGTCGCCCGCTGGCCGGGCGTCTCGATGACGCGGCCCGAGGCCACCTACCTGGCCTGGCTGGATCTGCGGCGGAGCCCGGTGGCCGACGATCCGCAGCAGCGTCTGCTCGGGGAGGCGCGGGTCGCGCTCTCCGATGGCGCCGACTTCGGCTGGCCGGGATTCGTGCGGCTCAATTTCGGCATGCCGCGCACCTGGCTCGAGGAAGCGCTGATTCGGCTGGACGGGGTGCTGGCCCACTGACCGAGGGCCGGACATGAAGATGCCCGGCATCCCCAGAGAGAACGCCGGGCATCGGACATGCCGAAGTCCTATGATCAGTAGAGCATCGCGAACAGGCGGCGGCGGTAGGCCACCGTCAGCGGATGCTCGGCGCCGAGGGCATCGAATACCCGCAACAGGGCCTTGCGCGCGGCGTCATCGCCATAGGTGCGATCACGCTTCATCAGCGCCAGCAGGGCTTCCAGACCCGCTTCGTACTGGCCATCGGCGACCTGGCGCATGGCACGCTGGTACTGCGCTTCGCTGTCGTCACGCCCGCCGAGTGCGTCGATGTCGGCCTGGCTCCAGGCTTTCTCGCCGAACTCGATACGCGCCCTGACGCCGCGTGCCTTGGGCGCATCGCGGTGCTCCGGTGGCAGGTCGTCGAGAAGCTGCCTGGCGTCCGCCGTCTGGCCCGCCGCCACCAGCACGCCGGCCAGATCGATCCGGTAATCGTAATGCTCGGGATACTGCTGGATCAGTTCCTGATAGATCGCCTGGGCGGTAGCGGTATCGCCGGCAGCCAGCGCGGCCTCGGCCTGCTCTTCGGGACTCTGTGCCGCCTCGGCCGGGGCTTCTATGTACTTGCCCAGCCACTCGCGCACCTGCTTCTCCGGCAGGGCGCCCTGAAACTGATCGTAGAGTTGCCCCTGGGCGATCAGCTTGACATCCGGGACCGAGCGCACCCCGAGCTGCGAGGCGATCTGCGGGTACTCTTCGATGTTGAGCTTGGCCAGCACGAAGGCGCCGGCGTACTCCCTGGCGAGCTTTTCCAGTACCGGTTTGAGGTTCTTGCACGGCTCGCACCAGTCAGCCCAGCTCTGCAGCAGCACGGGACGTTGCATCGAGCCTTCGAGGACGACCTGCTGAAAGTTCTCCAGCGTGACGTCGACGATGACGTCATCGGCAGCGACGCCCGTGTCGGCGCTGGGGGCGCTGTTGTCGGGGCCGGTGAGTGGTGCGCCCGTGCGGGGATCGACGATAGCCATGCGGAAAACCCTTGATGTCCGGTTCGAGATTGGTGAGTGTTATGTGGGTGACGCGCCGCCGATTCAACCCCGGCGGCCTAGATAAACATAAGCTTCGGTCCCCCTCCCTCGATGAACCTATCCCGCTTGCTGAAGCGTGCATCCCGAATCGGGCTGACGTTGGCTGGCCTGCTTGTCGTCCTGCTGCTGGGGCCGGCCTACATGTTGGCTTCTCAGCAAGTTCCCCTGCATGGTGACTGGCATACCGCCGGGCGAGATTCCAGCGGCCTGGCGCCGGACCCGGCCAGGGTCCACCAGGCCGTGGTGCAGGTCTATGCCGCCCGCGCCTTCGAATGGCGTGGCGCCTTTGGCGTGCATACCTGGATCGCCACCAAGGCGGCGGGAGCCAGTCGCTACCGCGTTTATCAGGTGCTCAGCTGGCGCCGGCCGACGGTGGAAAGCGGTTACGCGTCGCCGGATCGCCAGTGGTACGGCAACCCGCCGACGTTGCTGGCGGACATCCGCGGCGAGCGGGCGGCGCGTGCCATCGCGGATATCGAGGCGGCCGTGCCGAACTATCCCGAGGCCGATCGCTACCGGATCTGGCCAGGGCCCAACAGCAACACCTTCGTCGCCTGGATTGTGCGCCAGGTGCCTGAGCTGTCGGTCGATTTCCCGCCCAACGCCCTGGGCAAGGATTACCTGCCCGGCGCGATGATGGCGACAACGCCGACCCACACCGGCTATCAGTTCTCGCTCGGCGGACTGTTCGGCCTGCTGCTGGCGTGGGACGAAGGCTTTGAGCTCAATCTGCTCGGTTTGACGGTGGGGGTCGACTGGCAGTCGCCGGCGCTCAAGCTGCCCGGCATCGGGCGGGTCGGCATGGCCCAGCCGACCGGCAACCGGGGGCAGCGAGAGGTCGATCAGGATGCGCCGCTCGCTGCGGCTGCTTCACGGTAGTCGGCCGATACATCTCACCTGAACGCATTCGGTGCTGTGACTAGCGCTTCGTCCACGTCAGTTCTTGCAAGACTCGCAATGCCTCTTCGGCCTTTTGTGAGGGCACGAAGATATGGTCGTGGTAATAAGCCGCCACGACATTGGCGCTTATGCCATGTGCGGCCAGCTTCGTCGACACCGCTGCCGTCAAGCCTACTGCATTCAGGCTGGAATGAACGCTCAGGGTTATCTGCCTGAAGCGGCTGTCGATGTTGAATCCTTCCTGCGCGGCGACTTCGGCGGGAAGAATGAGCGTCAGACCCTCCGTCTCCCGGAACGTCGCAAGCGGGGCGAGATGGTCATAGTCAGCCGGTCTCCCCGGCGCGCAACAGAATACATACTCTTTCTCCTGTATTTCCGGAGACATGGAGTTCAGCAGTTCATCCAGCTCGACGACTCCCGCCATTGGCGACACTTCCTCTATTCGATTGATTCATCAACAATGTTGGCGCGCAGCATAGCGCATCGAGCCGGAGAGGGCGCCAGCGGGGGGCCTGAACTGAAGAGGCTTACCTGGAAATGGGCACAAAAAATCGCCGGGAGCGATTTTTGACGTCGCGCAGCGACGGCCCGAAGGGGGCCTGCCAAGGATGGCGGGCACAAAAAAGCCGGGAGCGATTTTTGACGTCGCGCAGCGACGGATGCCTGCCAGGGATGACGGGCACAAAAAAAGCCGGTGCCTGAGGAAGGCACCGGCGAAAGAATGGTGGTAGCGGGGGCCGGATTTGAACCGACGACCTTCGGGTTATGAGCCCGACGAGCTACCAGGCTGCTCCACCCCGCATCAATGTGGCGCAAATTATACGGAAGTATTAGTGGTTGTCAATACCTTGATGCTGTTCCGTATGGCCGAGGCGGGCCAGCAACGCATCGAAGGATGGCGCGTAGCGCTCCCAGGTCGCGGCGGACAGGGGGGCGATCGAGAGCAGTCGCAACAAGGTCTGTTCCAACTCCTCCGGCGGCGTGGGCGGTCTGCCCAAACCGTCGTTGAGGCGGGCGACCTGAACCTCGAGCCTCAGCGGCTCCAGCTCGGCCGGGATGGGCTCTCCCGCCAGCAGCGCCAGCTGTACCAGGCAGCGCTGCACGGCTTCCTCGGCCTGGGGCTCGGACTGCTCGTGTCGCTGCGCCTCGCGGGCTTGCAGGGCCTGCGCAACGGGCGCGGGGGCATCGGTGACCGGTTCCTCGGCGATTGCCTGCGTGAGCCAGCGGCGATACTCGGGCCATTGCCGGGCCCGCTCGACCAGGGCGAGGCGATCGAGCGTTACCTCGCGCGCATGCACGATGCCCTGCCAGCGCTTCTCCATGCCTTCGCTACGCCGGCTGCGCGGCAGCGGCGCCAGGCGCTGCGCCTCCGCCAACGCGGATTCGAGCACGTGTCGCTCGTCGGCGCGCGTGGGTTGCCAGGCATCGAGGTGATCGATCAGGGTCTGCATCTCGTCGAAGCGTTGCTGCTCGCCGCGGATGCTCTCGCGGGCGGCAAAGATGGTGTCGCAGTGGTTGCGGAACTGCCGCCACAGGGTCTGCTCGACTCCCTTGGGCGCGCGGCCGAGTTCGCGCCAGCGCTGCTGCAGGGCCTTGGCCTGTTCGGCGCGCTGCTGGGCGGGCGCGTCGTCTTCGGCCAATCGACGCGCCTGCTCGACCAGCTCGCGCTTGTGGCTGGCGATGTCGCCGGCGCGCTCGTCGATCAAGGATTGCAGCCGATGACGGAGCCGGGCATAGCGTCTGCCGGTCGAGGCGGCCTGGCGGCGCGGTACGGGCCAGTGCTGATCCCACTGTTCCTGCGCCGCGTCGCGGATACGGCGCAGACCGTCCGGATCGGCATCGGCGGCGGGGTTGTCGAGCAGTGTCTCCAACTGCTGACACAGCGCCTCCCGGGCAGCGAGATTGTCGCGCTCGCGCGCGGCGAGTTCGGCTTCCCATTGGGCCAGCTGTTCATGCAGGGCATCCGAGGCGGCGCGGAAGCGCTGCGCCAGTTCCCGCGTCGCGGCGGCGTCTCCCAGTTGTCGCCACTCCCGAATCAGTTGCTGATGCTGACGGTGACGCTCGGCATCGCTGCGCTCGCGCGCCTCGACCAGCGCCTCGATCATTGCCACCAGATTCTCGCGTTTGGGGGCGGCGACGAAACCGCGCCAGTCACGCAGTTCGGCCAGGCGCGCGGTTTGCTGTTTCCAAGCCTGCTCGAGCGCCGGGGGCAAGCTCTGACCGCTGCTTTCCAGGTGCTGACGTAGCCGGCGATGGCTTTGCGAGGCAGGGCGGTAGCGACCATTGTCGAGATCCTCGCGCAACTGCTCGAGCAGCGCCTCGATCTCGGCGACGGACCAGTGATCGTCGTCGCCGCCGTCATTCGGCGTGGCATCGGCCCTGCGCTGGTTGGTCAATGCACGGCGCTGGGCGTCTAGCAGCAGCTCCGTCGGTGGTAGGGCCGCCGGCCAATCCAGGCGCTCGAGAATCGGACTGATGTCTTCGTCGCGTTCCAGGGCTTCCCGCAACGGCTGAGCTTGCTGTTGCAGCCGCTCCCAGGCTTGCCAGAGCGTTTGCGCTTGCTGATTCAGCGCCTCATAGCGCTGCTGGTAGCTGTCGCTGACGCCGTAACGGTCGGAGATGTCCTGCCAGCGCTCGCTCTGCAGCCGCCACTTGGCATGCAGTTCCTGCATGGTGTCCGACGTGAGCTGCGGTGCCTCCTGGACGATCGCCAACGCATGGCTCAGCGCCTCGAGAATACCTTCGCGGGTCATCTGGGCTTCGGCTTTCTCGCGCTGGATCCGCTCCGCTTCCCGGTGTTGACGCTCGTGTTCGGCGATTCGCTGGCGGCAGTGCGTCACGGCGGCGTCGAAGCGCTCGATCTGTTCGGTGCTGGCGCTGCTGGTCAGGGCCTCCCAGACATTGATCCAGTGCTTCAGGCGCGCCTCGTACAGCGGTTCCCAGGGCCGGTGTGCCTGCGCTTCGAGGGTCTCCAGCAGGCGTTCGCGCTCGGCTTCCGCGGCCGCCTGCTGTTCGGCGTCGGCGCGCTGGCGGGCGAGCCGTTCACGCGCAAGACGCGCGACCTGCTTGTCGCGTCGCGCGCGCTTGGCCAGCAGGCTCAGGCCTTCCATGCTGGTCACGCGCTCGGCCGCGGCATGTCTCACGGCGGTGATGCCGTTGTCGCTGGCGTGATCGATCAGCCGCGCCTCGTCGTCGATGCGGGCGAGCGCGGCCAGGCGCAGCGATTGGTTATCGCCCTGGCTCACCAGCGCGTCGAGCAGTGCCGGGTCGTCGAGCTGGTCGATCAGCGACAGACGCCTGCCCAGATCGGGGCAGGGAGAAACGCGGCCGCCGATCAGGTCGACCAGGCGTTGAAAGGATTCCTCGCTGGGTGCCCGACGGTGCCATTCGAGAAGACGCTCGAGATCGTCGAGGCGGTCGAGCGCAGCGCGACGTACATGCGCCGAGTCGTCCCGTGCAAGCGCCTCGAGCGCCACGAGATCGCCCGCGTCCAGCTGTGAGGCGGCGCGAGCGCGGACGGCGGGATCCTTGTGCCGCCAACGGGGAGAAAACAGACGTTGAAAGAGTCCTGGCATGGCCGGTGTGGCATCCTGAAAACGACGGGCTGGCGGTGGCCGACGCACATTCGATCCGGCGTCGACGGCAACTGTCTATCTAACCATTTGACGGCCGGCGGTAAAAGAGCGCAGAGCGGGTGGCGTCGGCCGTCGGCGACACCTGACAAAAGGTCTAGCTGGCCGTATGATCGGTTGCAGCGACGTCCGCCCTCGCTTAGCTTAGGCCTGTGAACGCTATTCACACGGCGCATGGCGTTAACAGACCCTAACACCCATTTCCCCGCTGCGGAGTTCGGTCATGAGTCTCAACAGGGATCGGGCAGAAATTGCCTTCACATTCAAAGGCGGCATGCTGCCCATGACGGTCATGGAACTGGCCAGTGGCGACCCGGAGCGCATTCGCGCCCAGTTGGCCGGCAAGGTCAGCCAGGCGCCGGCCTTTTTCCAGCATACGCCGGTGGTGCTGAGCGTGGAGCAGCTCGACGAGCCGCACCTGGCGCTGGAGCGCATCTGCGCCGTGTGCCGCGCGCACAAGCTGCTGCCGGTGGCGGTGCGTGGCGGGGCGGACCCGGTCAAGCAGTCGGCCTGGGCGCTGGGGCTGGGCTGGTTCCCGCCGCAGGAGACCCGCCCCCGAGCGGTCGACAGTAAGCCGGCGGAAGTTCCCGTCGAGGCCGAAGCCGAGTTGCCGACGCCGGAAGCGACAGGGCAGGCCGGTGGCCGGATCCATCGCGGGACGGTGCGTTCGGGGCAGCAGGTTTCCGCGCCGGAGGGCGATCTCGTGGTCATCGGCGCGGTCAATCCCGGTGCCGAGGTGCTCGCCGCCGGCAGCGTGCATGTCTACGGGCCGCTACGCGGGCGGGCCCTGGCCGGCATTCACGGCGACCGCGAGGCGGGTATCTTCTGCCATGACCTGCATGCCGAGCTGTTGTCCGTGGCGGGAACCTACAAGCGTCTGGAAGACATCGATCCGCGGATGTTGGGCCGCTCGGTCCAGGTACAGCTCAAGGAAGACCAACTCAGGATTTCGGCGCTGGTCTAGACCAAGGACGCGCGAGTATTTAATGCAGCATCTCCCGGGGTGGCGTGGGAGCGATCAACAACCTATTGGGTAACAGGAAGTTCATCTTGGCCAAGATCATCGTTGTAACCTCCGGTAAGGGTGGCGTCGGCAAAACGACCAGCGCAGCGGCCATTGCCACGGGGCTGGCCTTGCGCGGCAACAAGACCGTGGTCATCGATTTCGACGTGGGTCTGCGTAACCTCGACCTGATCATGGGCTGCGAGCGTCGCGTGGTCTATGACCTGGTCAATGTCATTCAGGGTGAGGCCGGACTCAACCAGGCGTTGATCCGTGACAAGCGCTCGGAGAACCTGCATATCCTGCCGGCTTCCCAGACCCGCGATAAGGATGCCCTGACCCTCGAGGGTGTCGAAAAAGTATTGGGCGATCTTTCCGAAGATTTCGACTATATCATCTGCGACTCGCCCGCCGGGATCGAGCGCGGCGCCCAATTGGCGATGTATTTCGCCGACGAGGCGGTCGTCGTCACCAATCCCGAGGTCTCGTCGGTGCGCGACTCCGACCGTATCCTCGGCCTGTTGTCCTCCAAATCCCGCCGCGCCGAGCAGAACCGCGATCCGGTCAAGGAACATCTGTTGATCACCCGCTACAATCCCAATCGGGTCGACGACGGCGACATGCTCAATCTCGAAGACATCCGCGAGATCCTGGCCATCGATCTGATCGGTTTGATCCCTGAGTCCGAGGCCGTCCTGCGGGCCTCCAACCAGGGGGTGCCGGTCATTCACGACGACAAGAGCGATGCCGGTCAGGCTTATGCCGATACCGTTTCCCGCCTGATGGGCGAAGATGTGCCGCTACGTTTCCATTCGGCGCAGAAGCGGGGCCTGATCGCACGCATGTTCGGAGGAGGGGCCCGCCGGTGAGACTACTCGATTTTCTCAAGGGCGAACGCAAGAAATCCGCCTCGGTCGCCAAGGAGCGGCTGCAGATCATCGTGGCGCATCAACGCGGCCATCGAGGACAGCCGGACTACATGCCGATGCTCGAGCAGGAATTGCTGGAAGTCATTCGTCGTTACGTCCAGGTGGAACAGGACGCCATCAATATTAGCCTCGACAGCGACAACGACTGTTCGGTGCTCGAACTCAACGTGACCCTGCCCAACCGCGGCTGATGTCGTCGGTCAGGGCAGGGCGCCGCATCGCATGAGTCGCGCCGCGGCCTATGCTAGGCTTGCCTTTTTGCGCAGGCGGAGAGCCCAATGGCCCGGAGCGGAACAGCCCAACCCCAGGCAGAGCTCACTTTTCTCTGGCATGACTACGAGACCTTCGGCGCCGACCCGCGCCGACATCGGGCGTCGCAATTCGCGGCGATCCGCACCGATGGCGATTTCAACGAGATCGGCGAGCCGCTGACGCTCTACGCAAGGCCGGCGGATGACGATCTACCGCATCCCCAGGCTTGTCTGATTACCGGCATCACGCCCCAGGCGGCGCTGCGCCGCGGCCTGCCGGAGGTCGAATTCGCCGCGCGCATCCACGCCGAGATGAGCGTGCCGGGTACCTGCTCCCTGGGATACAACAGTCTGCGCTTCGACGACGAGGTGAGCCGGCACCTTTTCTACCGCAATCTGTTCGACCCCTATTCCCGCGAATGGCAGAACGGTAATTCGCGCTGGGATCTGATCGATGCCGTGCGCGCTTTCCACGCCCTGCGCCCCGACGGCATCGAATGGCCCAAGCGCGACGACGGCGCACCCAGCTTCAAGCTCGAGCATCTCAGCGCTGCCAACGGTATCGCCCACGAGGGCGCTCACGACGCGCTGGCCGATGTGCGCGCCACGATCGGTCTGGCGCGGCTTCTGCGCAGCCGCAACCCCAAGTTCTTCGACTACCTGCTGTCGCTGCGTGACAAGCGTCGGGTGGCGGGCTTGCTCGACCTCAACGCACGCAAGCCGATGCTGCATGTTTCGCGTCGCTATCCCGCCAGTCGCGGTTGTAGCGCGCTGGTCGTGCCGTTGGCGATGCATCCGTCGAATCCGAATGGTGTGATCGTCTACGACCTGGCCGTCGATCCCTCGCCGCTGTTTTCGCTCTCCGCCGAGGAGATCCGCGCTCGCGTCTTCGTCAGCGAGAGTGAGCTGGCCGAGGGCGAGGCACGAATTCCGCTCAAGGTCGTGCATCTCAACCGCAGCCCGGTACTGTTGCCGATCGCCGCTGCCGACGAAAGCGTCGCCAAGCGTCTGGGTATCGATCGCCCGCTATGCGAGCGCCACTGGCAGGCCGTGGTCCAGAACCCGGAATCCGCCAGCAAGGCGGCGATGGCGTTTGCCGGCGCACCGGCCGAACCGCCGCGGGACCCGGATCTGATGCTCTATTCCGGCGGTTTCTTCTCGCCGCATGACCGCCAGGCGATGGAACGCGTGCATGCCACGCCAGCCGAGGCTCTCGGTGCGACCGTTTTCGCCTTTCAGGACCCGCGCCTCGAGGAAATGCTGTTCCGACTGCGGGCGCGCAGCTATCCGGAAACGCTGGAGAGCGAAGAGAAGTCGCAGTGGGAAGCGTTCCGCTGGGCACGCATGAACGATCCCCAGAGCGGGGCGTTGACACTCAAAGAATTCGCCCGCGAGATCGAACGTCTCAACCAGACGCCGTTGAATGACCGCGAGCGCCAGATTCTGGAAGAGCTGGTGATGTACGTCGAATCGATCATGCCGGAGCAGGCGTTCGACGCTTATTGAGCTACGGACTTGTGCCGGCTCGGGGCGCTGTAAAAGCGGCTACGAGCTACGAGCGGGACTTGCNNGCAAGTCCCGCTCGTCGTTTTTTTGCGGCTTATTTCGGCAGCGGCGCGAAGTGGCGTGTCAACGCATCCACATCGCTGGGTTGGTCGCCGGCATCGGCGCTGATGGTCAATGGCGCGCGACGGCGCAGTTCCTGCCAGGTCTCGCGGATGTCGTCGGGCGTCAGCGCTGCGACGTGCTCGGCGAGGCGTTCGCGGCGCGCGAAATCGACATCGGGGTAGGCCAGCGTCTGCCACAGTCGATCGGCACGTTCGGACAGCGACTGATCGCGTTGCAGGAGCTGCTGACGGACGGCCTGGCGATAGGGCTGGAGCTCGGCGTCACTGAGCGAGGCGATGTGCTGGTCGAACGTGTCGAGGAAGGCGTCGATTCGCTCCCCGATGATGTCGCTGCCGGTATTGGGCGACTGCACCAGCATCATCAATCCCGGCGCGTCCAGCAGCGGCGCGTAGCCCGCCGTGACGATATAGCCGAGCTGCTCGTCGGTGCGCAGGCGTGCGAAGAAGGGCGTGCCGATCAACTGGCCGATCACCGCCAGGCGTGCCTGGCTCTCCAGCGAGCGATCCGGCCCCTGCAGATAGCGCAGCAGCGCCGAGTCGCCCCGGGCGGTTGCCGGATGCAGCACCGGTGGCTGGGAAGGCACGGCCAGCGCGGTCAGGCGCGGAATGTCACTGGCGCGCAGCCGCGGTTCGAGCGCATTGGAGACCAGCAGACCCTCGCGCTTGGCCAGCGCCGCATCCAGGTTGCCCACCGCCAAGGCCTGGACGTAAAGCCGGCTCAGGAAGTCGCGGCGGTAGTCACGCACGTCTTCGACGCTCAGATCGTCGATCGCCGCGAGCATGGCGCGGGTGCTGACCTGGGGCCGCATCAGCGCTTCCCCCAGGGTGCGTTGCATCTGTTGATAGAGCGCGTCCCGGGGCGCGTTCTGCCAGCGACGCTTCAGCCCCTGTTTGACCCGTGCGATGCTGTCGGCGCTGATCTCGCCGCGCTGCAGTTGTTCGATCACCGTTTGCATCAACCTTTCCTGACGATCGCGCCAGCCGGAAAAAGCCAAGGTGATGCCACGACCGTGGGCATAGGCCATGAAATCCTGGCCGGCGAGCGTTGCCGGGTAGAAGCGCTCGTTGAGCCCATCGTTCAACCAGCCGGCCAGCAGTCGGGTCAGCACGGCATGGCGGGCATCGATGGAGGCCCCGGGATTCTGCAGGCTGAAGCGCCATTCGACCCTCGGGGCGCCGAACTCGCTATCGGCCTGGTGCCAGATCTCGACGTTGGGCGAGTCGACGATACGCGCCGGCTCGGCGCTGTCGAACGCCTCGACGCTCAGATCCTCGGCGATGTAGGGGTTGGGCGCCGGCAGGTCGAGGCCGTCGAGCGGCGTTGCCTCGGGCCAGTCCGAAATCCGCTTCAGGGTGTAGGGGGCGCCGAAGTACCGGGTCGTCTTCTCGCCTTCGACGTCGGGGCCGCTGTAGACCCGCAACAGATTGTCCGGCGTCAGCCGCGACAGGATGTCGTCGATCGCGTCAGCATCGAATCCGTCCATGCGATAGGGCGCGTACTGAACGTCCTCGAGCGGATAGTGGGCAAGGTTCATGGCCAGTCCGCTGACGGTCTGGATCGGCTCGCCGCGCTGCTGGAAGCGGAAGGTTTGCTGCGCCAGCCTGGCCTGTTCCGCGTAACGCCAGGCATTCATGCCGTGCTGGCGAATGCGCCGGATCTGATCGAACAGACTCGCCTGAATTTCATCGATATGCCGCTCTCCGCTCTCGGTCAGGCTGATCGAGATATCGAACAGCGCGTGCTTGCCGTCGGCGTGACTGGTGCCGGCGGAAAGCCCGTCGGCCCAGCCCGCTTTGCGCAGCGCGGCCAACAGGCTGCCTTCGCCTTCGTGACCGAGCAGGTTGGCCAGGTAGCCGTCCGGTTTCTCGGTGTAGTCGCCGATCGGATCGGCGATGGGAAACAGGAATTCGAGCTGGTGGCGGTCTTCGTTGGTTTTGACGCGCAGGCTGGCCGGTAGCTGGCCCTCGGTGGCCAGCGGCTGATCGACGACCGGTTTCTCCAGGCCGCGGTCGGGCACCGCGTCGAAGCGCTGTCGCACCTGTCGTTCCAGCGTATCGAGCGATTCGGGCGCACTCACCGCCAAATGCATGACGTTGGCATCGTAGTGCTGGTGATAGAAATCCAGCAGCGCCTGCCGCAGCGGGCGCTTGTCGCTGTTGAGCGTCTCCAGGCTGCCGACCGAGAAGTGGTTGATCGGATGCTCGGGATTGAGCGCCTTGCCCAGCGCTTCGTCGATGCGTCGGGCGTCGTCGTCGCGGCGTGCCTGATATTCGGAGTTCACCGCGTGACGCTCGCGATCGACGTACTCCGGGTTGAACTGTGGCGAAATGAAGAACTGCGAGAAGCGGTCGAGTGCCTCGGGGAAGGCCTGCGGCTCGACATCGAAGAAGTAGTTGGTGTCGCGGTCGGCGGTGAAAGCGTTGTGGGAGCCACCGTGCTGATTGATGAAGCGCTGATAGCCATCCGGATCGGGATAGCCTTCGGTGCCCAGAAACAGCATGTGCTCGAGAAAGTGCGCCAGCCCCGGCATGTCGGCGGGATCGTTGTCGCTGCCCACCGAGACGTCCATGGCTGCCGCGGCCTTGTCGGCCTCGGGATCGCTGACCAGCAGCACTTCCAGTCCGTTGTCCAGCGTGATCGCCCGATACTCGCGGTCGTCATTAGGGCTTTGGGTCAGGGGGCCCCGGATCGGGGCGACGGCCTCGGTCGAAGCCGCTGTCGTCTCGCCTGCCGCCTGGCTTTGGCAGCCGCTCAGGACAACGAGTAGACAGAGCGACACCAGCCACGCCCAGAGCGGTAATGGCTGGGCTTTGGTCTCACGCATAAAGACTCCTCAGGAAGATGGATGACGGAAAGATCGACGAAGGAAACGCTGCATAAATGTCTGCGCAGGCGAATCGCTGCGTTGCGCGGTGCTCGAAGACTTGCCTAACCCCATGTTATGTCTCGCCTTCTGCGCTCCGTGCGCCTTGCGCTTCATCCTGCTCGTCGATTTATTCAGCATTTCCCGAAGCCGATCTACAAGTTCATGGCGTCCAGACGTGCATCGGGCCGACCGGATAGGCACAGGCCCAATCCTGTTGCGCGGGATCGTTCACACGCTTTGATACCGGAAAGGCGCCCAACAGTTCCCTCGGCGCCGGTTCGAGCGAGCCGCGCAGCTGTTCCGGCCCGGTGTGTGGATCGAGCCACGCCTCGAGCCGCTCGGGGGCGAGGATGGCCGGCAGGCGGTCGGTGAGTGGTGCGATGAACTCGGAAGTCGGCACGGTGATCAGCGCGAAAGAATCACGCGGCTCGCCGCTGTCCAGGCTGTACTGGCTCCACAATCCCGCCAGCAGCAGCGGCGCGCGGTCGGTGCGCGTGACCAGATAGGGCTGCTTGCCGCGCAGGCCGGCCTGCCAGATGAAGACGCCGGTGACCGGCACCACGCAGCGGCGCTCGGCCAGGGCCTGGCGGAACATCGGACGTTCGTCCAGCGATTCCACCCGGGCGCAGTGAGGGGCATGATCGAGGACCTGGAGCCACGAGGGCGTCAGCCCCCAGAAAGCGTTGCGCAGCACGGTGTCATCGGCTTCCCGGCGCAGAATCGACAGCCAGCGGCGGGGCGCCAGGTTGGGGCTCAGCACCGGCTGGGCGGCCTGCGTGAACCGCGGCAATTGCCGATAGCGGGTCCAGTCATCGACATGTAAGCGACCGGCCATGGGCTCTCCTAGATCAAGCGGGCGGGTGATCGATGGGCGATGCCAGCCGGACGGACCAAGCCGCCGTGAATGATTTGGCCCAGGATAGCGGGATGCCGTCCAGAATGCCGCCCGGAGAAGCAAAAGTCTCGCGAAATCGTTGTGTTAATGACATGGTGCTTGCGTTTGCGCGGATTGGCGATATGCTGGAAAACGCTGTTCGATTTTAATTCGGCAGTTCGGTTTCAAATCGATAACAAAGATTTTCCGGTTTACGGAGATCGGCAGCGACTCAACATCATGCCGAGCGAGGAATTCGATGGCTCGACCGCGTCAGCACGCTCCCGAAGCACTCCATGCCCAGGTCATGGCGGCCTGTGATGCCTGGTTGCGCGACAACCCCGTGCACACGCTGTCGTTGCGATCTCTCGCGCGTGACGTGGGTTGCGCGCCAAGCACCTTGCTCAAGCTGTATGGCAGCTTCAGCAACCTGCTGCAGTACGTCAATATCGAAACGCTCGATCGCATGGGGGCCGCCGTCGCCGATCTGGGCGACGCGGAACCCGAGCCTCAGCTCCGGGCGCTGGCCACCGCCTACTGGCAGTTCGCGCGCCATGAGCCCTACCGCTGGCAGATGCTGTTCGAGTATCCGCTGGCCGAGGAGGGCGAGCTCGACGAGCGTCAGAGTCACATCATCGAAGCGCTGTTCCTGCGCGTCGAGGCCGCCCTCAAACGCCATCAGCCCGCTCTCGACGATGCCGGCGCCAGGCGCATGGCGCGGACGCTGTGGGGCAGCGTGCACGGGCTGGTCCAGCTTGGCCTCAACGACCGTCTCGGTTATTGGCAGGGCCAGCCGATGGAAGTCGGCGAGCTACTCGATCAACTGCTCATGACGACACTGAACGGTCTTCGCCATCTACCGGAAGCCACGTGATCGGGGGATTCCTGACGCAGCGTCGTTTCGCGCCGTTCTTCTGGACCCAGGCGCTGGGCGCGTTCAACGACAATCTGTTCAAGAACGTCCTGCTGCTATTGCTGACCTTCGTTGCCGTGCCGCGTTATGGCTGGGATACGGGATTGCTCAACAACTTGGCGGCGGGGCTTTTCATCCTGCCGTTCTTTCTCTTTTCCGCCTGGGGCGGCACCCTGGCCGATCACCTCGACAAGCAGCGCCTGGTGCGTCGGCTCAAACTGCTCGAACTCGTGACCATGATCGCCGCAGCGATTGCCGTGTGGTTCGAACTCTTCGGCCTGCTGCTGGCATTGCTGTTCATGATGGGCACGCAGTCGGCGCTGTTCGGGCCGGTGAAGTACGCGATTCTGCCGCAGCATCTGGCGGCCACCGAGCTGGTGAAGGGAAATGCCTGGGTCAATCTGGGTACCTTCGTCTCGATTCTGCTGGGTACGCTGCTGGCCGGGGTGCTGGCGTCGCTCGAAGGCGCGCTGGGTCGCGGCGCCATTGCCGTTTCGCTGATCCTGATCTCGCTGGCGGGGGTGATCGCGAGCCTCGGCATCCCGGCGGCGCCGCCGAGTGCCGCCGGTCGCGTCACCTGGCGTCCCTTCGCGGGAACGTTACGGATCATGCGCGACGGCCTGCGCGAGCGCCGCTTGCGTCTGGCCCTGGTGGGAATCAGTTTCTTCTGGTTCCTGGGAGCCTGCTATCTGACCCAACTGCCGGCCTGGGTGCGCGACGTGGTCCACGGCAGCGAGGGCGCGGTGAGTTTCCTCCTCGGTGCCTTCGCGCTCGGCGTCGGGCTGGGGGCGCTGCTCTGCGCGCGGCTTTCCGCCGGGCGCCTGGAACTGGGGCTAGTGCCGATCGGGGCATTGGTGATCGGTGTCTCCGGCATCGAGCTGGCGGCGCAGTCGATCTCCGCCGAGCAGCCGCTACGGCTGGGTGAGCTGTTGGCACTGACCGAGTTCTGGCGCATGAGCACGCTGCTGGCGCTGGTCGGATTGGGCGGTGGGCTCTACAGCGTGCCGCTTTATACCTTGATGCAGTTGGCCAGCCGCGAGGATCGCCGGGCGCGGATGATCGCCGCCAACAACATACTCAATGCGCTGTTCATGATTCTGGCGGCGGGCTTCGGCATCGTCGTGCTGAGCGTACTGGGACTGTCGATCAGCGTGCTGTTCTACTGCCTCGGCGGGCTGGCGCTGCTGGTGGGAATCGGCGTGCTGATGCGTAATCCCCGATCGGTGCTGCGCCTGGCGATCTTCGTGCTGATCCGCCTGCTCTATCGCCTGCGCTGTCGCGGGCGTCAGCACATCCCGGCCACCGGCCCGGCGTTGGTGGTATGCAACCACGTCAGCTTCATGGATGCGCTGGTGCTGGGCGGGGCCTGTCCGCGGCCGCTACGTTTCCTGATGGATCGCCCGATCTACGAAACGCCCTGGCTCAATTGGTTCTTCCGCATTGCCGGCGCGATCCCGGTGGACTCCGACCGTCGCGATCCGGGCGGTGTGCGCCGGGCGCTGGAAGAGGTCAGCCGGGCATTGCGCAACGGTGAAGTGGTGATGATCTTCCCCGAAGGCCGGTTGACGCCGGATGGCGAAGTGCAGGCTTTTCGGCGTGGCCTGGACCTGGTGCTGGCACGGGATCCGGTTCCGGTGGTGCCGGCGGCGTTGGCTGGTTTATGGGGTTCCTGGACCTCCAACAAGGATGGCAAGGCGCTGACCAAATGGCCGCGCCGACTGCGTGCACGCGTGCTGCTGGTCTTCGGAGAGCCGATCCCGGCGGGTTATTCGCCGCGCAGAACCCTGGAGCGACGGGTGCGCGGTCTCAAGCGCGCGGCCGACAAAAGCCTGGACAGACGGCTTGGCGGCCCGATCTAGGAAACCTCTGATTAACTATTCCGCTGGGCAATACGGCGTTAAAAATCAACTCAACATGCTCATTTACACCCCGTAAACTCCGCTGTTTCGTTAATTTTGATTCGCTACGCTCACCCTTCGGGCCAGCCTTCGGCTGTTACTCCCTACGGTCGTTGCGCCTTGTCTTGCCTGCGCTCATGACGTTAATCAAAGGCTCCCTAGGCTTATCAATACTCTTCGCGGCTCGTGGCGCATAGCGTTAACGCATTAGTCGGCGGTGCGCCGCCTGACGTTCTGCTGCCAGCAGCGCGCGGAAGTGATCAGGTTGTCCTTGATTTCCAGGATCTCCAGGCGCGTGCCGCCGATCTGCAGGCAGGCCGGGGCGTCCGGAAACGCCTCGAGATGCTCGAGAATCAAGCCGTTGAGCGTCTTCGGTCCATTGGTGGGCAGTTGCCAGCCGAGCGCCTTGTTGAGCTCGCGGATATTGGCGGTGCCCTCGATCACGTAGCCGCCATCGGTCTGCGGATGGATGTCGCGATAGGTCCCTGCGACATCGGTAGTGAACTCGCCAACGATCTCCTCGAGAATATCTTCCAGCGTCGCCAGCCCCTGGACGTCGCCATATTCATCCACCACCACGCCGATACGCCGCTTCTGCTGCTGAAAGTTGAGCAGTTGGGTATGCAGCGGCGTCGACTCGGGAATGAAATAGGGCTCGCGGGCTTCCTGGACGATCGCCGCCTTGTTGAGGTCCGGCTTGGTCAGAAAGCGCGAGGCGTTGCGCAGGTGCAGGATGCCGATGATGTTGTTGATGTCGCCTTTGTAGATCGGCAGCCGATTGTGCTGGCTCTGCCGGATCTGGGCCAGCAGGGTCTCCAGGTCGTCATCGAGATCGAGACCGACGATCTCGTGGCGCGGCACCATGATGTCGTTGACCGTGACATTCTCCAGGTCGAGGATCGACAGCAACATGGCCTGGTGGCGGCTGGGAATCAGCGGGCCCGCTTCATGCACCACGCTGCGCAGCTCGTCGCGGGTCAGGTTGTCCTTGCCGGCATTCAGGTTGCGTACGCCGAGCAGGCGCAGCAGCGTGTTGGAGATGACGTTGACCAGCCATACCAACGGGTAAAACAGTTTCAACAATGGCGCCAGCACCAGCGAGGCGGGCATGGCGATGCGATCGGGCTTGATCGCGGCATAGGTCTTGGGCGTCACCTCGCCGAAGATCAGTACCACGACAGTGAGTGCCAGGGTGGCGATCGCCGGCCCCGAAACGTCACCGAAGAAATGGATGGCGACGATGGTGGCGATGGAAGCGGCAAGATTGTTGACCAGGTTGTTGCCGATCAGGATCACGCCGAGCAGGCGGTCCGGGCGTTCGAGCAGTTCGGCCACCCGCTTGGCCGCGCGCACGCCACTGTTGGCCTGGTGGTTCAACCGGTAGCGGTTGATCGACATCATGCCGGTTTCGGAGCTGGAGAAGAACGCCGACAGGCAGACCAGAATGAAGAGCAGGCCCAGCAGCAGGCCCAGGGGAATGTCGTCATTCAAGACGGATGGTTCCTCGATGCGGTTGTCAGCTTGTTGTAGGGGCTCGGCGGGAAACTGTCAAAGCCGAAATCCATCGCCGGCCATCGCGATGCCGGGCCCGATCGCCATCAAGCGTTATAATGGAAGATATATTCGAGCACGAACTTGGTGCCGAAGAACGCCAGCACCAGCACGCCCACGCCGACCAGCGTCCAGCGCACCGCCTTGGGGCCGCGCCAGCCGAGGTAGTGGTGGCCCGCCAGCAGCCCGGCGAAGATCAGCCAGGCCAGTAGCGACAGGATGGTCTTATGGGCCAGATGCTGGGCGAACAGGTTGTCGACGAAGACGAAGCCGCTGACGATGGCAACGGTCAGCAGCAGCATGCCGCACCAGATCAGTTCGAACAGCAGCTGTTCCATGCGTGTCAGCGGTGGCAGGACCTGAACGATGCCGATCGTATGACGCCGTTTGAGTGCCTGGTGTTGAAACGCCAGCAGGACGGCCTGGACGGCGGCGATGGCGAAGAACGAGAACGCGGCGATCGAACTCAGGATATGGAAATAGAGACCGGGCGATACGCCGGATTCGGTCATCGTGCTCGGCATGCCGATGACGCCGACGATAGTCACCGCGGCCAGCGGGAAGACGCAAACCCCGGCGTTGAGCACCGGCTTGAACAGGCTGACCACCAGCAGCAGCGCCACCACCAGCCAGCCGACCAGGGCCGCGCTCTGGGTCAAACCCAAATGCAGGCCATGTGGCCCCATGATCGTGAATCCGACGATCACGCTATGGCAGATCAAAGCAATCAGCCCGATGCCGCGCACCCAGGTCGGGCGCTCGGCGACACGCCGGGCCAGGCTCAGGCTTTGCCAGAGTCCGGCGGCGAGATAGCAGACGATAGCGACAAGGGCGAAAGGAAGCGCCGGCATCGATGATTCAACCTCGTTGCGCGACCGGGGCGGTCGCGATGGACGGTGCCACTATACCCAATCGCCGCCGCGATACCCAACTACCATAAATGGAGACCGGCCACGGGCGCATGGAGCCTGAGCGCTTGCATGCGTATAATACCCGCCCACATTCTTTTTGCGGCGCCGCGATCTCGCTACCGACCCCGTCTCGTTGACGATTTAGTGGCGCCCGGCATCGCCGCCTGGAGCGTTCCATGTTCGAAAGTCTCTCCAATCGCCTGTCGCAGACGCTCAAGTCGATTACTGGCCAGGCGCGTCTGACCGAGGACAACATCAAGGACACCCTGCGCGAGGTCCGGCGTGCCTTGCTGGAAGCCGACGTCGCGCTGCCGGTGGTCAAGGAGTTCGTCGATCGCGTGCGCGAGCGCGCCGTGGGCCAGGAGGTCTCGAAGAGCCTCTCGCCGGGTCAGCAGTTCGTCAAGATCGTCCAGCAGGAGCTGGAATCGATCATGGGCCAGGCCAACGAGGCGCTGACGCTCAGGGGAAGTCCGGCGGTCGTGCTGATGGCCGGCCTGCAGGGGGCGGGCAAGACCACCTCCGTGGCCAAGCTGGCGCGCTACCTGCGCGAGCGCGAAAACAAGAAGGTGCTGGTGGTTTCGGCCGACGTCTATCGCCCGGCGGCGATCGATCAGTTGGAGACGCTGGCGCGTGAGGTCGAGGTCGACTTCTTCCCCTCCACCAGCGCCGAGCAGCCGGTGGCGATCGCCGAGGCGGCGATCAAGCACGCCAGGATCCAGTTCCACGACGTGGTGATCGTCGATACCGCCGGACGGCTGGCGGTGGACGAGGCGATGATGGCGGAGATCCAGGCGCTGCATCGAGCGATTCAACCCCAGGAGACGCTGTTCGTCGTCGATGCCATGACCGGCCAGGACGCCGCCAACACCGCCAAGGCGTTCCACGATGCGCTGCCGCTGACCGGGGTCATCCTGACCAAGGCCGACGGCGATGCGCGTGGCGGTGCCGCGCTGTCGGTGCGCCACATCACCGGCAAGCCGATCAAGTTCATGGGCATGGGCGAGAAGGTCGACGCCCTCGAACCGTTCCACCCGGATCGCGTCGCCTCGCGCATCCTGGGTATGGGCGACGTGCTGTCGCTGATCGAGGAAGCCGAACGCAACGTCGACAAGAGCAAGGCCGAAAAACTGGCCAAGAAGGTCAAGAAAGGCCAGGGCTTCGACCTCGAGGACTTCCGCGACCAGCTCCAGCAGCTCAAGAAGATGGGCGGTATGGGCGGCCTGATGTCCAAGCTGCCGGGCATGGGGCAGATGGCCGAGCTGGCCCAGAACAAGGGCGCCGAGCAGGAGTTCGGCAAGCTCGAGGCGTTGATCAACTCGATGACGCCGAAGGAGCGCCGCAAGCCCGAGATCATCAACGGTTCGCGCAAGCGCCGCATCGCGGCCGGGGCCGGGCTACAGGTGCCGGATCTCAACCGGCTGCTCAAGCAGCACAAGCAGATGCAGAAAATGATGAAGAAGGCCGGCCAGAAGGGCGGCATGCAGAAGATGATGCGTGGCATGTCCGGCATGATGGGCGGCGGTGGCCCGGGTGGTCCCGGCGGCATGGGGGGAATGGGTGGCGGCGGTTTTCCGCGGCGCTGATTTACCCGTATGGCGGCAACAAAAGGTTTCCAAGACACGGTGTTTTCCGTAGAATGCTGCGTCTTCGTCTCGGGCGTGCGCCCGGGAAGACACGATTCCGTGGCGTAAAGATTAACTTAACCGAAGGATTATCAGCGCAATGGTTACCATTCGTCTGGCACGTGGTGGCGCCAAGAAGCGTCCCTTCTATCACCTGACCGTCAGCGACTCTCGCGTTTCCCGCGATGGCCGCTTCATCGAGCGCGTCGGCTTCTTCAACCCGATCGCCCGTGGTCAGGAAGAGCGTCTGCGCGTCAATCTGGACCGCGTCGCTCACTGGCAGTCCCAGGGTGCGCAGGTTTCCGACCGCGTGGCCGAGCTGGTCAAAGAAGCACGCAAGGCCCAGGCCTGAGTTCGATCGTCATGTCCGACGCGGCTCGTGACAGCGTCAATGACGGCGAGACGCAACATGTGGTGCTGGGGCGTCTGACCAGCCCGCACGGCGTGAAAGGTTGGCTCAAGGTCTATTCGTACACCAGTCCGATCGAGGGCATCTTCGACTACCCGCACTGGGTGCTATCGAGGCGCGGACAGCTCGAAACACGGCGTCTGCTCGACGCTCGCCCGCAGGGCAAGAGTCTGGTGGTACGACTGGAAGGTATCGACACGCGCGAGCTGGCCGAGCAGTGGGCCGGCGCCGAGGTGTTGATGGAAAAGACGGCGCTACCCGAACTGGATAGCGGCGAATACTACTGGCATCAGTTGGAAGGACTCGAAGTGGTGACCCGCGACGGCGTCAAGCTGGGGCGTGTCGACTATCTGTTCGAGACCGGCGCCAACGATGTCATGGTGGTCAAGCCCGGCGAGGGCAGTTTCGATGACCGGGAACGGCTGCTGCCGTTTCTTCCCGACGATGTCATCGTCGAGATCGATCTGGACGATGGACGCATGACGGTCGACTGGGACCCAGAGTTCTGAACCGAGAGTTCTGAGCCGAGAATTCTAAGCCGAGCGGCTCGCGACCCGGTACATCGAGTGGCAAGGCGAACGACCGCCGGCAGGGGAGGAGAAGCGTACCGTGTGGATTGGTGTCGTCTCCCTGTTCCCGGAGATGTTCGAGGCCATTACCCGGCATGGCGTCACCGGACGCGCCGTGGAGCGAGGCTTGCTCGAAATGGCCTTCTGGAATCCTCGGGACTACGCCACGGACAGACATCGCACGGTCGATGATCGCCCCTACGGCGGCGGCCCCGGCATGCTGATGAAGGTCGATACGCTGCGCTGCGCATTGCGCGAAGCGCGGGCCGGCGCCGAGGCTTCGGGGCATCGCCCCACGGTGATCTATCTCTCGCCCCAGGGGCGTCGCCTCGATCAGGCCGGGGCGCGGGAGCTGGCATCTCGCGATGGCCTGATCGTGGTTGCCGGGCGTTATGAAGGCATCGACGAGCGCGTGGTCGAGGCCGATATCGACGAAGAGTGGTCGATCGGCGACTACGTGCTGAGCGGCGGCGAACTGCCGGCGATGGTAATGATCGACGCCTTGGCCCGGGAGGTTCCGGGCGTGCTGGGGCACCGGGATTCGGCCAGCGAGGACTCTTTTGCCGACGGCCTGCTCGACTGCCCGCACTACACCCGCCCCGAGGTGATCGACGGTCATCGGGTGCCGGAGGTACTGCTGAGCGGCAACCACGCAGCGATTCGTCGCTGGCGCCTGAAGCAATCGCTCGGACGCACCTGGCTCAGGCGTCCGGATCTGTTGGAGAGCCGAACGTTGGATCGCGAGCAGCGGATGCTGCTGGATGAATTCATCGACGAACACGTCGCGAGAAGCGAGTCTTCCGGCGACGGCGGTGCATGAGACGGTCGATCTTCGAGTATGAATCCTCGAATGGATAGGTCGTCGGCATGCGTCACTCACCAGTCCGATTCCGCGCCGGTTCACTGAGACCAGCGCCGGGATCACGGAATGTCCCGACACGGACAACCCCAATGAGGAGCAAGACATGAGCAGCAAGAACAAGGTGATCCAGGCGCTCGAAAGCGAGCAGATGAACAAGGAAATCCCGGCGTTCGCCCCCGGCGACACCGTGGTCGTCCAGGTCAAGGTCGTCGAAGGCAACCGCGAGCGTTTGCAGGCCTTCGAAGGCGTGGTCATCGGCAAGCGCAGCCGCGGCCTGAACTCCGCTTTCACCGTGCGCAAGATCTCTCACGGTGTCGGCGTCGAGCGTACCTTCCAGACCTACAGCCCGCTGGTTGCCGGCATCGAAGTCAAGCGTCGCGGTGACGTTCGTCAGGCCAAGCTTTACTACCTCCGCGAGCGCAGCGGTAAGTCTGCCCGTATCAAGGAAAAGCTGGCCTGATCCGACGCGTTTTCCTGTTTGCCAGAGGGAACAGGAGACGCTCGGTCAGTCTGCACGGGAAACCCCGCGGGCCGTTCGGCTCGCGGGGTTTCCGCGTTATGATGGGTGGATGGAAAGCTGTCGATCCAAAGGCTGGAAATGGACGCCATGAACGACCACGACCAGCGTGATGCCTTTCTCGATGCGCTGTGGTTGGAGCGCGGGGTCAGCGAGCATACGCTGAGTGCCTATCGTCACGACCTGTCGGCCTGGATCGCCTATCTCGACGTCCAGGGGCAGCGCCTGCTGTCGCCGGGCGAGACGACCCTGATCGAGTTCATCGAAGCGCGGCGCGAACGCTATCACGCCCGCTCGATCGCGCGGCTGCTCTCCTGCCTTCGCCGCTTCTACCGTTGGGCACTGGCCGAAAGCCTGATCGGCCACGATCCGCTGGCGGAGATCCAGCCACCGCGCGTGCGGCCCGGGCTGCCCTCGACCCTCGACGAGCGGGAGGTCGAACGCCTGTTGGCGGCTCCCGACGTGGAGAGCGCGCTGGGCCTGCGCGATCGCGCCATGCTCGAAGTGCTCTACGCTTGCGGACTACGCGTCTCGGAACTGGTCGGTCTGACGCTCGCCACGGTCAATTTGCGCCAAGGCGTGGTACTGGTGCGCGGCAAGGGCGACAAGGAGCGCCTGGTGCCGCTGGGCGAGGAGGCGCTGGCATGGCTCGAGCGCTATCTGCGTCAGGGGCGCAGCGAGTTGATGCGGGACATCCGCCAGCCACCGCTGTTTCCCGGCCGCAACGATGGTTTCATGACGCGTCAGACCTTCTGGCACCGTATCAAGCACTACGCGCAGCTCGCCGCCATCGACAAGCCGCTGTCGCCGCATACGCTGCGCCACGCTTTTGCGACGCATCTGTTGAATCATGGTGCCAATCTGCGTGTCGTACAGTTACTGCTCGGTCACAGCGATCTTTCGACCACGCAGATCTATACGCACGTGGCCCAGGCGCGCCTGGAAGCGCTGCACGCCCAACACCATCCAAGAGGTTGAAGATGAGAAGTCGTTCGTTGCCGTCCGCACTCGCCCTGGTGGGCCTTTCTTTCCTATCCGCTCTGGCACCCGCTGCCTTCGCCGAGCCGCCGGCCGACCTGGCCGACAAGCTCAATGCCCACGGCGGCCAGCCGTTGCCGATCGAGTCGATCGACGACTCGCCGGTGCCGGGGCTCTTTGAGGTGCGTCTACGCGGTGGCAACACGCTCTATTCGGATGCCGAGGGCAAGTATCTGATCGTTGGCGATCTCTATCAGAATGCCGATGACGGCATGGTCAACCTGACCGAGCAGGCGGCCAATAAGCGGCGCAAGGCGCTGGTCGACGCCGTGCCGAGTGATCAGCGCGTGGTCTACAAGCCGGCAGGCCAGGTCAAGGCCAGGCTTACCGTGTTCACCGATACGACCTGTCCTTACTGCCACAAGTTGCATGCGGAAATGTCCCAGCTCAATGACTTGGGCATTGAGGTCGACTACCTGGCCTTTCCGCGCATGGGGCCGAACTCCGAGGCGGCACGGCAGCTGACCCGGGTATGGTGCGCCGACAATCGCTCCGAGGCGATGAGCGCCGCCTTCCGTGGCGACTCGCTGGATACCCCGGCCTGCGATGCACCGATTGCCCAGCAGTATCGCCTCGGCGTCGAATCCGGCATTCAGGGCACGCCGGCGATCATCTTCCCGGACGGCAAGATGGTGCCCGGCTACCTGCCCGCCGACCGGCTGGCGGCCATGCTGGGAATCGATACGGGCGCGGACGGCAGCGAAGGCTGAGAACCTATCTACGATCTGCTACGCGTCGGCCAAACATTGAGCCGAAGCGCAGCGGAGACAACAGCCGTAGGCTGGCCCGTAGGGCGAGCGAAGCGAGTCAAATACTTTCGGAATGCTCATTTAACCCCATGTAAACTCGTACGCGAGCCCGGTCCTTTCCTCAAGTGTTTTCGCCTCGTTTGGCTCTAGCTCGCTAGATCGTAAACAGATTCTGACCGCGTCCGAGCCCCAGCTGGCTCGGCTGCGGGATGCTTCGGTCCGGCTTGACAGCGGCCTCAGGGCTTTCTACCGTGACCGCCCTTCACAGCGCTTCATGCGCGCCGGAGGGCGGTTGGTCAGCGCATACGGGCGTCTATCGAAACGTCCATAGAACACAGGGGAGCGACATCTTGGATCCGGTGAGAGTGGGTATCTGCGGCTTGGGCACCGTGGGCGGTGGCACCTTCAACGTCCTGACGCGCAACGCCGACGAGATCGCGCGTCGCGCCGGTCGTCCGATCGCCATCGAGCAGATCGGTGCCCGTCGCGACAACCCCGACTGCGACACCTCCGGGATCCAGATGACCAGCGACATCTTCGAGGTCGCGCGTAACCCCAACGTCGATGTGCTGGTCGAGCTGATCGGCGGCTACGATGTCGCGCGTGAACTGGTCATGACCGCGATCGAGAACGGCAAGCACGTGGTCACCGCCAACAAGGCGCTGATCGCCGTTCACGGCAACGAAATCTTCCGCGCCGCGCACGAGAAAGGCGTCATCGTTGCTTTCGAGGCAGCAGTGGCCGGCGGCATCCCGGTGATCAAGTCTCTGCGAGAGGGCCTTGGCGCCAACCGGATTCAATGGCTGGCCGGCATCATCAACGGCACCGGCAACTACATCCTCACCCACATGCGCGACGAGGGCCGGGCCTTCGAGGACGTGCTCGCCGAGGCCCAGGCATTGGGCTATGCCGAAGCCGATCCGACCTTCGATGTCGAGGGGATCGACGCCGCCCACAAGTTGACCATTCTCGCCTCCATCGCCTTCGGCGTGCCGCTGCAGTTCGAACGCGCCTACACCGAAGGCATCGCGCGTATCACTGCCGAAGACGTCGAACAGGCCGACAATCTCGGCTATACCATCAAGCATCTGGGCATTACCCGGCGCGGCGACCATGGCGTCGAGCTGCGTGTGCACCCCACGCTGGTTCCCAAGGAGCGGCTGCTCGCCAATGTGCACGGCGTCAAGAACGCCATCGCGGTGATGGGCGACGCCGTCGGTCCGACGCTCTATTACGGTGCCGGCGCGGGTGCCGAGCCGACCGCCTCGGCAGTGGTCGCCGACCTGCTCGATGTCGCCCGCGATATCGCCACCGATCATCACTATCGGGTGCCATACCTGGCCTTCAGCGGCATCAACGACGAGGCCAACGCGCTGCCGATCCTGCCGATGGAAGAGATCGTCACCGCCTACTATCTGCGCTTGCTGGCGGTCGATCGGCCCGGCGTGCTGGCGCGGGTGGCGACGATCCTCTCCGAGCAGGGAATCTCGATCGAGGCGATCATCCAGAAGGAAGCCACCGAGGGCGAATTGGTGCCGATCATCCTGATGACCCACCGCACCCGCGAGCAGCACATGAACGAAGCGATCCGCCAACTGGAGTCGCTGGCGGATATCGCCGGGCCCGTCACGCGTATTCGCGTCGAATCGCTCGATGAGCAGGAATAAACCAAGAGGGAAGAGATAAGAAGGAAGAGGTAAGAAGGAAGGGGAAGTGTATATGTTTTTCTTCTCTCTTCAGGCGCGCAGCGCCGTTCTTCCGCCTTCAAGCGGCGCAGCCGCGGTCTGTCAGGGTAAGGAATTGATCATGCGCTATATCAGTACTCGCGGCCAAGCGCCCGCGCTGAGTTTCGAGGAAGTGGTACTCACCGGAATGGCCGCCGACGGCGGGCTCTACGTGCCCGAAGACGTGCCGCAGCTTTCTTACGATGAACTGGCCGCGATGGCCGGGCTGTCGTACGCCGAGATCGCCTTCCGGGTGATGAAGCCGTTCGTCGGCGGCGAGATCGACGACGCGACCTTCCGCGAGCTGGTGCGCGATGCCTACGCCACGTTCAGTCACGATGCCGTGGTACCGCTCAACCAGCTCGACGCCAACCATTTCCTGCTCGAGTTGTTCCACGGCCCGACGCTGGCGTTCAAGGACGTCGCGCTGCAACTGCTGGGCCGTATTCTCGACCACTTCCTGGCCAAGCGTGGCGAACGTGCGGTGATCATGGGTGCCACCTCCGGCGATACCGGCTCGGCGGCGATCGAGGGCTGCCGTCACTGCGATCATCTGGATATTTTCATTCTGCATCCGCACAACCGGGTATCGGAAGTGCAACGCCGCCAGATGACCACGGTGCTCGCCGACAACGTCTTCAACATCGCCATCGAAGGCAATTTCGACGACGCCCAGGCGATGGTCAAGGCGAGCTTCGCCAACCAGGCGTTCCTGAATGGCACGCGGCTGGTGGCGGTCAACTCGATCAACTGGGCGCGCATCATGGCTCAGATCGTCTACTACGTCGCCGCCGGCGTGGCGCTCGGCGCGCCGCACCGCGAGGTCAGCTTCTGCGTACCGTCGGCCAACTTCGGCAATGTCTTCGCCGGTTACATGGCCTACAAGATGGGGCTGCCAGTGAAGCAGTTCATCATCGCCACCAACGCCAACGACATCCTGCACCGCACGCTGGCCGACAACGACTTCTCCAAGCGCGAGCTAGCGGCGACACTGGCGCCGTCGATGGATATCGTGGTGTCCTCGAACTTCGAGCGCCTGCTGTTCGACGCCTACGATCGCGATGGCGCCGCCGTGCGCGATCTGCTCGAACGCTTCCAGCGCGAGCCGGCGGCACTCGCCGACGCGCCGCTGGCCAGGCTGCGCGAAAAGTTCGCAAGCCACAGCGTCGACGACGCGACCATTCTCGAAGTGATCCGCGACGCCCATCACCGCACCAAGGAACTGCTCGATCCGCACACCGCGACCGGCTACCGCGCCGCCGAGCGAGTGCGGGCCGATGCCGTCACGCCGATGATCACGCTGGCCACGGCGCATCCGGCCAAGTTCGCCGAAGCGGTGGTCAAGGCGGGCTTTGCCGGCGTGCCGCTGCCGGCCCACATGGACGACCTGCTCGAACGCGAGGAGCGTTACAGCGTGCTGCCGGCGGAACTCGAAGCGGTGCAGGCCTTCGTTGCCGAACATCGTCGCTAATGTCGTCCATGGTGCAGGCTGTCTCAGGCGCATCCGATTTCGCCCGTCGCCGCATCATGCCGCGGCGACGCGACGAAGCGCTTTATCGACGGGCGCTGGCCGCGGGCCTGAGCGAGCTTCAGGCGCGTATTCTGGCCGGCCGGTTGCACGGCCACCAGGGGCCGCTGGAAGCGCTGACCGAGCCGGCACTGCGCTATCTCTGCCATCCCGAACGTCTGCGGGATGCCCGCAAGAGCGCCGAGCGTATCGCCCGCGCGGTCAGCGAGGGCGAACATATCGGCATCCTCACCGACTATGACGTCGACGGCATCACCTCTCACGTGGTGATACTGCGCTCGCTGACCGAACTGTTCGGCGTGCCGTCCGCGAAGCTGCACAGTCTGATCGGTCACCGTATCAACGACGGCTACGGCATCAGCCTGCCGCTGGTGGAACGCACCCTGGCGCTGACGCCCCGCCCGAGTCTGGTGATCACCGCCGACTGCGGCTCTTCCGACGAGCCGCGCATCGCCCGGCTGCGCGCGGCGGGGATCGACGTCATCGTCACCGATCACCATGCGCTGCCGCTCGACGGCCCGCCCGCTTCGGCCTACGCCACCATCAACCCGACCCGCGACGACTGCGACTATCCCGACAAGACCATCGCCGGCTGCATGGTCGCCTGGCTGACGATGTCGTTGACCCGCTCGGTGCTGATCGAGCAGGGCGTGCTGTCGCCATCGACGCCCAAGCTGTCGCCGTGGCTCTCCTACGTGGCCCTGGGCACGGTGGCGGATTGCGTGTCGCTGGGTGCCAGCGCCGCCAATCGCGCCGTGGTGACCTACGGGCTGCGTCTGATCAACCGCATGGAGTCCGCCTGCTGGCGGGTAATGGCCGAGCGCCTGGGCGCCGACAGCGTGCCGTTCGATGCCGAGACCCTGGCGTTCCAGATGGGGCCGAGGATCAACGCCCGCTCCCGGCTCGACGACCCGTATGCGGCGCTGCACTTCATGCTGGCGGCGGATGACGTCGTCGCCCGGCGTCAGTTGCAGATCCTCGACGACGACAACCAGGCGCGCAAGGCGCTCGAGGCCGACATGGTCGAAACCGCGCGCACACTGGCGCAGCCGCAGTTGGCGGAGAACCGGCCGGCGCTGGTGATCCACCTGCCGGAAGGCCATGCCGGGGTGCAGGGCATCGTCGCCTCGCGCCTGGTGCAGGCCTACGGGCGGCCGACCGTGGTGCTGACGCCGGCGACTGCGCCCGACATGCTCACCGGCTCCGGGCGCTCGATCGACGATCTGCATCTGCGCGACGCCCTGCAGCGTGCGCACGAGCTGGCTCCGCAGAGCCTGCCGCGCTTCGGCGGCCACCGTGGCGCCGCCGGCGTCGGCGTGCCGCTGGGCGAACTGGAGACCTTTCGCGGCGCCTTCCTGCAGGCGGTGAGCGAGCAACTCGGCAGCCGGGAACTGTTTCCGATCGTCTGGACCGACGGTGAGCTCGGCGCGCAGCAGTTGGCGATGGCCACGCTGGACGAGCTCGACGCACTGGCGCCGTATGGGCGGGAATTCGACGCGCCGCTGTTCGAGGCCGAATTCTTCGTCGAACAGCTTCGCCCCGTGGGTGCGGAGGGCAATCACCTGATGCTCGAGCTCTCCGTCGATGCGGTGGTCAACCGGGCGATCTGGTTCCGCGCGCTCAATCCCGGAGAACCGGCGCCGATCGCCATCGGCGATCGGGTGCGCTGCGCCTTCAAACTCTCGCGCAATCGCTGGAAGGGGCGCGAGTCGCTGCAACTGATGATCGAACACGCCGAGCGACTGGCCGACGCTCGCGCTGGCTGAACGCTCCTCGTCCGACGCATTTCCTGCCTTCCTCCCGTCGCGCTGCCGCCAGTCGACGATATAATGAGTTTCAGACTTTTGTCTGGCTTTGCCGCGACAAGGCCGAAGGTGCCACAAGCGCTGACTTCGATGACGCTGCCTACCCGGCGGCGGATCATAACAATGACATCCAGGATGACACCGATGGATACCCCCAACCGTCACCGTCCCTACGAGGACGTGCTCGCCATAGCGCTGGGCTCGGCATGCGCGGCACTAGGCCTCGCGCTCTATCATCATTCGCAGATCCTGATCGGCAGCACCGCCGGCATGGCACTGCTGGTCACCTACGTGACCGGCTGGAGCTTCGGTCCGGTGTTCTTCGTCATCAACCTGCCGTTCTATTGGCTGGCCTGGCGACGCATCGGCCACGCTTTCACCCTCAAGACCTTTGCCGCCATCGCACTGCTCTCGTGGCTTTCGTGGCAGATGCCGGACTGGCTGGAGATCGGCGAGGTGAATCCGCTGTTCGCGGCGCTGGTCGGTGGCAGCCTGATCGGCCTCGGCGTGCTGTTCCTGTTCCGCCACCGGGGCAGCCTCGGCGGGTTCAATATCCTCGCCGTCTATCTCCAGGACAAGCACGGCTGGCCGGCGGGCAAGGTCCAGTTGGGGCTGGATACGCTGATCATGCTGGCGGCCTGCTTCGTGCTGCCGCTGGAAAACGTCGTCTACTCGGTCATCGGCGCCGTGGTGCTCGGCGCGATCCTGACCATCAATCATCGTCCGGGGTTGTATACCGGTGTCAGCCAGAGCTAACCGGTTCAATAATTGGGCCACAATCCCGGCGTCACCAGTTCGAGCAGGTGGTCGTCGGGATCGCGGAAGTAGAGGCTCACGCTCCCTTTCGGCCAGTGGGTGCGGCCTTCGATCTCGACATTAATGGCGGCCAGATGGGTTTCCCACGCGTCCAGGCTGTCGGCGGGAATCGCCAAGGCCAGATGCTGGCGACCGGCGCCGTCGTGAGGCGGGATCGTGCCCATGCCGTGCGGCAGATGAACCGTTTCGTCGGTCTGGCCGCGTTGGAATATCAACAGCATGTTGTCGCCGGTCGGGTAGGCGAGGAAACGCTCGTCCTCGAGATGCGGCGTCAGTCCGAGCACGCGGCAGAAGAACTCGCGCGCGCGTGCCTTGTCGTCGGTATAGAGCACGCTTTCGATCACGCCGCCGAGCGGCGGCGCTTGGCTGTTATCCGGCATCCATTCTCCTCCCGGTGAGCGGTTCAACTGCAGTGTCGCTTAGAGCCCGTTCACGATTTCGCGAGCTAGGAACAAACAAGGCGAAAACGATTGAGGGAGCAGAGTGTACATGGGGTAAATGAGCATCCCGAAAGCGTTTGACTCGCTTCGCTCACCCTACGGGCCAGCCTTCGGCTGTTATCTCCGCTGCGCTCCGGCTCAACAATGTTTGGCCGACGCGCAGCACATTGTGAATGGGCTCTTAGCCACGCAGCCAGAACCACCAGACGATAAACAGAACCACGGCAATGCCCAGGGTGTTGAGTAGCAGCGTCACGATGTGGACTCCATGGCATGGGGCGCGCTCGTGCCGGTCATTGCCGGCGTGCGCTCGGGGCGAAAGAAGCGTAGCCGGTTGGCATTGCTGACCACCGTGACCGAAGAGAGCGACATGGCTACGGCGGCGATCATCGGCGACAGTAGCATGCCGGTGACCGGATAGAGCACACCCGCGGCGATCGGGATGCCCAGCGCATTGTAACCGAACGCCCCCCATAGATTCTGCTTGATGTTGGCGAGCGTGGCGCGGCTGATGGCGATGGCATCGGCGACGCCGTGGAGCGAGTTGCGCATCAGGGTGATCCCGGCGCTCTCGATGGCGACATCGGTACCCTGGCCGATGGCGAAACCGACCTCGGCCTGTGCCAGCGCCGGGGCATCGTTGATGCCGTCACCGACCATGCCGACACGTTCACCGCGTTGCTGCAGCTCGGCAATGGCCTGTTGCTTGTCGCCGGGCATCAGTTCGGCGCGAACCTCGTCGATGCCTGCTTCCCGGGCGATGGCTTCGGCGGTGGCGCGATTGTCGCCGCTCAGCATCACTACGGTCAGACCCTCGGCCTTCAGCCGCGAGATCGCGGCGCGGCTGTCCGCCCTCAACGCATCGCGAATACCATAAAGGGCTGCCAGCTCGCCGCCGATGGCGAGGTAGATCACGCTGCTCGCCTGCGCCTGCCACTTTTCGGCATCGGACGCGGCAGTGGCCACATCGATGCCGTGCTCTTTCATCAGCGCGGCATTGCCCAAAAACACCCGGCTGCCGTCATCCAGCGCCGCGCTGACGCCGCGACCGGTCAGGCTCTGGAAATCACGGATCGCCACCTCGTCCGCCGTATCGCCGACGTGCGTCAGCAAGGCGTCGGCCAGCGGGTGCTCCGAGCCGCGCTCCAGGGCGGCCACCACGGCATCGACGCGCGTTTGCTCCAGCCAATAGCGGCTGTCGGTGACCCGCGGCTTGCCCTCGGTCAGGGTGCCGGTCTTGTCGACCACCAGGGTGGTCAACTGGCTCGCGGTCTGTAGCGCTTCGCCGTCGCGAATCAGAATGCCGTACTCGGCGGCCTTGCCGATGCCGATCATGGTCGAGATCGGTGTCGCCAGGCCCAGGGCGCAGGGGCAGGCGATGATCAGCACCGTGGTCGCCGCCACCAGCATGTGCACCAGCTGCGGCGCCGGGCCGAAGTCGAACCAGAGCAGTGCGGTGACGACAGCGGCGATCATTACGCTGGGCACGAAGATCGCCGAGACCTTGTCTGCCAGCGCGCCGATGGGCGGCCGTGATTCCTGGGCGCGGGAGACCTGGTCGACGATGCGTCCCAGCCGAGTGTCGTCGCCGACATGGCTCGTGCGATAGACGAGGGTTCCCTTGCCGTTGACGGTGCCGGCGCTGACCCGATCTCCGGCCGCCTTGCGTACCGGTTCCGGTTCCCCGGTGAGCATCGACTCGTCGATGAAGCTCTCTCCCTTCTCGACGTCGCCATCGACCGGCAGGCGTTCGCCCGGGCGCACCCGGATTCGATCGTTCACCTGAACCTGCTCGATCTCGATATCGCGCTCTTGTCCGTCACGGATCACTCGGGCCGTCTTGCTTTGCAGGTCGAGCAGACGGGACAGCGCCTGGCTGGTACGTCCCCGAGCCTTGAGTTCCAGCGTCTGGCCGATGCCGATCAGACCGATGATCATCAACGACGCCTCGAAATAGAGATGCCGCGATCCCTCGGGAATCACCGTCGGGAACAGCACCACGGCCATCGAATAGAGCCAGGCGGCGGCACTGCCCAGGGCGATCAGGGTGTCCATGTTGGCCTGATGATGGCGGAACGCTTTCCAGGCGCCGTCGAAGAAGCGACGACCCGCGGTAGCCAGCACGCCCAGCGTGGCCAGCCCCAGGAGCAGCCAGATCCAGCGTTCGCCGCCCTCGAGCTGCGGCGTATGGACGAACATCGCCAGCATCATCGGTACGCCCAGCGCCAGGCTGACCGCCGATTCGATCGCATGGCGCCGGGCCTGCCGGGCGACGTTCTGCTGGCGCTTGGCGGATGCCTCGCGCAGATCCTCGATCGGCGAGGCGCCATAGCCGACGTTCTCGACCGCCGCGATCAGATCGGCGATGCTGGCCTGGCCGCTGACCTGGGCCGTCTCGCTGGCGAAGTTGACCTGGGCATGCTGGACGCCGGGGGTTTTCGAGAGCGCTTTCTGCACCGCGTTGACGCAACCGGCGCAGGTCATGCCGCTGATCGATAGCCGTTGCAGCTCGCCGGCCTCCGTCGGCTCGTCCGCCCGGCTATCGGATGGAGCGGCGGCGTCGGATGGCTGGGTATCGTCGGTCCGGTCGGGCTCGCCCTCACGCACCTCGGCCTCACGCGCCTCGTCTGCGGGGGGATAGCCCGCATCGGTCAGCAGTCGGGCGATCCGATCCCGTGGCAGCGTGCTGTTTATCTGCAGGTGATGGTCGGCCGGCTCGCCGCTGACTTCGGCCGAGGCGTCCTCGGCCTGAATGCCTTCGCGCATGCGCTTGACGCAGCCCTGGCAGCTCATCGCAGGGATGGTGAAGCCGTGGGACCCGTGCTCGGCGGCCGGGGGATAGCCGGCATCGGTCAGCAACTGAGCGATCCGATCCCGTGGCAGCGTGCTGTCGACTTGAAGTCGATGATCGGCCGGTTCGCCGCTGACTTCGGCTTGGGCGTCCTCGGCCTGAATGGCTTCGCGCATGCGCTTGACGCAGCCCTGGCAATGCATGGCATCGACGCGATATTGGTAGCGGTTCATGCGTTCCTCCTTGCCGGAGCGCAGCACTCATCGGGAGTATCGGGCGTCTGCTCGATCAATCGGCAGATGCTGTGGCCATCGGGCGTGCCATCCGGCAGTCGTGACCAGTCGTTCATCGCTCGCTCCATACGATCCGCCAGCGCCTGGAGTTCGCGGATGCGAGCGTGGATCTGGGGCAGGCGGGCCGCCAGCAAATCCCGCACCAGCGGACAGGGAGAATCACCCTGGTCGGCATGTTCGAGAATGTCCGCGATCTCCTTGAGGCTGAAACCCAGGGTTCGCGCCCGTTGGATGAAGCGCAGCCGATTCAGATCCCGCTGATCGAAGAGCTGATAGCCGTTGTCCGGGTCGCGGACCGGATTGAGCAACCCCTGGCGGGTGTAGTGACGCACGGTCTCGGCGGTAACGCCTGCGGCTCTGGCAAGCTCGGTGACTTTCATCGATACCCCCTCGATTCTCGGCAGTGACCCGAGTCTAAAACCTAGGTGTAACACCATGGTCAAGGTGACGACTTGCATCCGGGTGGATTTACTACCAAAGCCGCATAGCGCTTGGTATTAAGACTAAAGAAATCTCAATAACCCGATTAAAACGACCGTTTGCGGATTGACCCGCATTACCGCTTGCGTCAAAACGGGAGGCGAAAAGTCGGCTCGCTCAGCAGATAAGCGAGATCGAAAAACAGCGTAACGGTCGACCGCGTGGCTCGAGAACCTTCGATAACCAGGGCCTCGCGGACGACCTTCAGGGTCTAGGGGATACCGTCATGTCTTATCGCTACAATCGCTTGTCACTGGCCATCGTACTGATCGGCGCCACTGCTTCGGGGCAGGCCATGGCGGGTGCATTTCAGTTGCAGGAACAGAGCGTCAGCGGTCAGGGCACGTCCTGGGCGGGACGGGCATCCAATGTCCAGGATGCCACCATCGTTTTCGGCAACCCGGCGGGAATGTCTTTTCTGGACAGGGCGCAGTTGACTGCGGGCACCCATTACATTGATGCCAGTTCCGATATTCGCAACCAGAGTGGCAGCCAGCCACAGGGCATGACGGGACTTACCCAGACTACTGGCAGTGAAGACGGTGACATGATCCCGCACAAGGCGATTCCCTTCGGCTACTACGTTCAGCCGCTTGATGATCGCTGGAGCTTCGGCCTTGGTGTTTACGCTCCTTTCGGGCTGATCACCGACTACAATGACGATTTCAAGGGACGTTATTTTGGCAACTACAGCGAAGTCGAAGTGATCACCGCGCAGCCGACCCTCTCCTATCGTTTCAATGAACAGTTCGCCATCGGTGTCGGCATCACCTACAACACCATCAATGGCGAACTCGAGAGCAAGACACCTAATCCGACGGCGCCTTCGGCCGCTGGCGACGGTACGGTAAACGTCGACGGCGATGACGAAGCCTGGGGCTACAACATCGGCTTGATCTACCGGCCGGTGGAGTCGACTACCTTGGGGCTGACCTACCGCTCCAAGGTCGATTACACCCTGGACGGTGATATCCACGCGGACAATGTCTTCGGCTACCCTGACCAAAATGCCAGAGGCGATGCCTCGCTCGATATCACGTTGCCGGAAACCATCGACTTCTCGGTCACGCATCAGCTCGACGATCGCTGGACCGTCATGGCGGGAGCGACGTACATTCGCTGGAGTCGCTTCGACGAGCTCGTGGTCGATAACAACCTGAACATCCCCGTCGAAGAGCAGCAGGATTACGAGGACGCCTGGCAGTACTCCGCCGGCCTTTCCTATCAACCCAATCCGCAATGGGTCTTTCGTGGCGGCATCGCGTATGACGAGTCGCCCATCAAGGACAGCGTGCGTACCGTGCGCGTGCCGTCTGCCGACCGCACGCTGGTTTCTATCGGCGCAGGCTGGACACCGATTCCCGACCTGACCATCGATGCCGCCTACAGCTACATCTGGGAAGATCGCGCCGACGTCGATCTGCAGGACGAAAACGGTAACTCCTATCAGGCCGAATACGACAACTCGCTCAACCTGTTCGGCGTGCAGGCGACCTATCGCTTCTAGGCCCTGGGTTCGTCTATCGACGATCCCGCTCGACCACTCTGCGACCCCGGCCTTGGCCGGGGTCGTCGCGTAATGGCGGGCGTGTCGGTCTGGCGGCGCATCGACGCCAGCCATATGGCGCTCGAATCCGGGGGCGATGATTAAGATGCACAACCGTCGTCAGTCGTTTCCGAACCGTTACACAATGAAAAATTTGGTCACTCATTCGCCCTCCATGGGCGATGGAGAGGCGAGATACTAAATGAACTCCAGGCAGACGACTCAGGCCTCCCTTTCCATCAAGGAGACTATCGATGGCCCCTTCCGTGAACTCAGATCGCGAAATCGAGACACCGGATACCGCTGGCGCACCGGCGGACTCTCCGCAGTGGGTGTCGACGCTGGTCAGGGCCATCGCCTCGGGCAAGACCGACGGCGAGACAGAAGAGACCGACGCTGCGGAGAAGCCCGAGCAGACCTCCGATACGTCGCTGAGCGCCGAGCAGATACGTGAAAAGTACGACATCCCCGACTTCAGTCAGGATGGCCTGATAGAGATCAAGGTCGACGGTGACAAGACCGTCGGCGAGAAGGCCGCCGAGGATTTCATCCAGGGCATCCGTGACGACGTGGAGAGCGGCAAGCTGAGCGAAGACTCCGACGAGGCCAAGCTGGTCGATCTGATCGACGCCCAGGGCGCCGTCGACAACGGCTACGACCTCTATGGTTATGTCGAGCTGATGGAATCCGGCGGCTCGACCTATCGGGAATCCCAGATCGATCCAACCCACCTGACCAGCGAAGATGCCAAGGCACTCATCGACGAAGACGAACTCGCCAAGCAGATTTCCGAGCTGATGCAGAAGGAGGACATCGGCAAACGCTACAATGACGCACTGCAAGGCGCCATCGAAGACATTCCCGGCGACAAGCTCGATGATGTGAAGAGCAAGGTCAACGAAGCGCTATTCGAGCCGGACAGCGACGACCCCAACCTGGATTTCGAGGACTACGTCATCGCCGTGAAGGAGAAGGCGGAGGCGACGGACGATGAGGAACTGTCGGACAAGATCCAGACCGAGGTCGATAACTACTTCGAAGCGCTGCAGGCGCTCGACCCGGACAGTTACGAGGCCCGAAAACAGACCTTCGACCAGAACATGATGACGCATCAGCTCGACGGCTACATGGAGCATCCCGAGTCGGTCGATGCGGAAAATGTCAGGACTGGCCTGCGTGACACCATCGACATCGTGCAGGGCGGCATCAACAGTGTGCTCCAGCATCTGGACAAGACCGACAAGTCCTATAACGCCTATCAGACCCTGAATCGCGATCTGGAATCGTTCAAGTCCTCCCTATCCAACCTGTCGGCGGGCGAGCACAAGAAACTCGCCGAATCCCTGCGCCTGGCGACTGAGGTCACCAACCGGCCGGGTATCAGTCAGGCGGAAAAGGACAAGCTGTTCCAGAAGATCGTCAACGACAATCTGACAGCGTTGCCAGAGGCGGAAAAAGGGACCTTCAAGAAGGTTCTCGATTCGGCCAGCTCCAGCGGCACGCTGGGTGCCATGAGCGGGATGATGAGCCTGATCAGCGGTGGCATGCAGATATCCAATGGCGGCTGGGACGAGATGACCACCGATGAGCGGGTGGGGGCCGTCCGGGACTTGGTGGGGGCGCTCAGTTTCGGCAACGATTTTGCCAAGTTCGGTTCGAATCTCATCGAGACGCTGGGCGGAAAGCGCGAGGTGCCCGGCATCGAAGGCGGCGTGCCGCGCGCCAATGCGACCGCCTGGCTTGGGCTGCTGGGCGACAACTTCCCTGACATCTGGAGATCCGGCGCCGACGTCAAGGCCGATCTCTTCGCCGAAAACATCAGTCTGCGCGTGGACAACGGGTCCCGGAGTCTCGGCAATCAAGGCATTCCACTCGACGATCTCGATGAGAACGGGCGGAGAAACTTCGACAAGCTGGCGGAAAATCTGGGCAACCAGATGATCGACACCGGCACCAGGACCTCGGGCACCGACATCGCCAAGAAGGTGGGGCGCTCGTATCTGCGCTTCATGGGGGGCGCGGGCCTGGATATCACCGGCGGCGTCATGGATCTCGTCACCGGCGTCAAGAAGCTCAAGGACGCCGATACGGCGCTGGAGAGAGCCGGCGCCGGTATTCAGATAGGGCTGGGCTCCTCGACCACCGGCATGGCGATCGCCAACACGGTCTCGATGTTCGCCCCCAGTGGCAGCAACCTTGCCGCCAACCTCGGTGGTATCGGCACCCGCGTGATGAGCGGGATCTTCATGGGGGCGCGCGTGGCTGGTCCCATCCTGGGCGTCGTCGGCACCGTCTTCGGCGTCGCCGGAACGCTGATCGCCGAAGCGATCAATCATCAGAAAATGCAGAAGCTGACCGACTCCCAGGGAGAGTTCTTCAAGGATCTCTCCGAGTACGGCGTGACCGAGGAGGATTGGGGCGACAAGCTCGAGTTCGCCCGCTACGAGTCCTACATGTACGGCGGCCGGGATTCGCCCGACGACCAGTCGATCTTCGACTACCAGTCGAAGGAGTGGCAGCACTTCCAGGATACCGAGGGCGAACACGGCAGCTCGCTCTCCCGGCTGGCGCCCCATCTGCACAAGGACGGTGACCCCGGCACCGAGAATCTGTGGGAGAAACATCTGACCGGTGGCACCACGCGGCAGACCGGCAAGGACCATGTCAGCAAGACCGACGACTGGCGCCCCTGGAGCGACACCGACCTGGAGGCCGGCGACGAAGGCCTGGGCACTGACGAGCTGCGTCGAAACTCCCGCATGGACGCGATGATGACGCTCTATGGCAAGGATTTCTTTGATGCCCATAAAGCAGAAATCGACACTGTCGCCGCCGTGTGGGACGACTGGAACGGCAGCGATGCCATCGTCAGCCGAGATGATCTTCGGGATATCGTGGCGGACGAGGGAAAGAGTCAGGAGGAGCAGGATGCTGCACAGTTCCTGCTGGACGAGAACGGCTTCTACGACGGGTTGGACTCGTTGAAACAGGGCGGAGACGGTGACGCCAAGATCAGCACCAACGATCTCGACACCTGGCTGGAAGAGCTCGGCGAGGACAGCGTGGAGGAGTATCGACAGACAGCGGCGGCCAACGATTATGGTTCCGCGTTCCTGCAGGATCACTCGGCCGAACTCCAAACGATCGCCGAGCGCTGGAATGACTGGAACGGCAAGGACGATATCGTCAGCCGGACGGATCTTCAGAAGATCGTCGACGATGGCGGCAGGAGCGATGCCGAGCATGAGGCAGCGAACCTGCTGCTCGACAACGAGGGGCTGTTCGACACCCTGGACACTTTCCAGAAAGGTGGCGGCAAGGATAGCAAGATCAGTACCCGGGACCTCGACGACTGGCTCGCGACCATCGGCGAAGTCGGGCTGGATGATTACCGTCGGGCCTCGGTCGTGGGGGACTACGACGTCGATTTCTATCGTGACAACGAGGAGGCGCTGACCGTGGCGATCGACAGTTGGGACGACTGGAACGGCAAGGACGATATCGTCAGCCGCGATGATCTCGAGAAGTTCGCCGATGACGAGGATCGCGACGAAAGCGAACAGGAAGCGGCGGCACTGCTGTTGGAGGATCAGGGGCTGTTCGAAGTGCTCGATACCTTCAAGAAGAGCGATGGCAGCGACGAAAAGATCAGCACCAAGGATCTCAACGCCTGGCTCGAGACGATCGGCGTCGAGCGGCGCGCCTGAGATCGTACGGCTATTCGGCGTCCGCTGACGGATTCGACCCCCGGCCATGAGGCCGGGGGTCGTCGTTCAGGCGCGTGGGAATCTTCCAGAGAAACCTACCAGATCATCACCCGCTTTTCGGGCGGCAGGTAGAGGTCGTCGCCGGGCACGACACCGAAGGCGTCGTACCACGTATCCATGTTGCGCACGATGCCGTTGACCCGGAACTGCGACGGCGAGTGGGGATCGCTCTGGACCCGATTGATCATCTCCTCCTCGCGCATCAGGCGCCGCCAGACCTGGCCCCAGGCCAGGAAGAAGCGCTGATCACCGGTAAAGCCGTCGATGACCGGAGCGGGTTCGCCATCGAGCGAGCGGTGATAGGCGCTCAGGGCGATGTTCACGCCTCCGAGGTCGCCGATGTTCTCCCCTATCGTCAACTGCGGATTGAGTGAATAACCCGGTATCGGTTGGTACTGCGCATACTGCTGGCCGAGACGCTCGGCCAGTTGGTCGAAATGCTCGGCGTCGGTGGGCGTCCACCAGTCGGTCAGCATGCCGGTGCCGTCCGACTTGCGGCCCTGGTCGTCGAAACCGTGGCTCATCTCATGACCGATCACCGCGCCGATGCCGCCGTAGTTGACCGCCGGATCGGCGTTCGGATCGAAGAAGGGCGGCTGCAGGATCGCCGCCGGAAACACGATCTCGTTGCGTGAGGGCGAATAGTAGGCATTGACGGTCTGCGGGGTCATGAACCACTCGTCCCGGTCCACCGGCCCGCCGAGCTTGGCCAGATCGTCCTGCCAGTGCCACTGGCGTGCCGCACCGACGTCGCCATAGAGATCGTCGGCGCGAATGGTCATGCCGGCGTAGGTTTCCCAGTGATCGGGATAGGCGATCTTGGCGGTGAAGGCGTCGAGCTTTTCCAGCGCCCGCTGACGGGTCCGGTCGGTCATCCAGCTCACCTGGTGTTGCAGACGATCGCGATAGGCGTCTTCGAGATTGGTGACCAGCGTCTCCATCTCGCTCTTGGCCCGGGGCGGGAAATGCAGCATCACATAGAGCTTGCCGGCGGCCTGCCCCAGGAGATCGTTGATCAGCGATACACCGCGCTTCCAGCGTTCGCGCTGCTCCGGCTGGCCGGACAGACGCTTGCCGTGGAAATCGAAGTGAGCCCGGCTGAAGTCGCTCGAGAGGTAAGGACTGTTGGCGTCCAGCAATCTAAACGTCGTATAGGTCTTGAGCGTCGAGAGCGGCGTTTCGTCATAAAGCCGTGCCAGCTCGCGAATGGCGGTGTTCTCCGCCAGCACGACCTTGTCCTGCCCGGCAAGACCGCTGGCCGAGAGCCATGGCTGCCAGGGGAAGCCGGGGGCGTATTCGGCGAGTCGATTCTGGTCTAGCGGGTTGTAGGTCAGATCGCGATCCCGCTGTTTGGCCGGTGCCCACTCGACCCTCGCCATGGCGGTCTCCAGCTCGAGGATGCGCTGCGCACTCTGCCGGGGATGGGGCTGCCCGGCCAATGCGAGCAGCCTGTCGATGTAGCCGAGGTAGGCCTGGCGAATCGCGTCGAAGCGCGGATCGTCGCCGAGATAGTAGTCCCGAGTGGGCAGGATTAGCGGAATCTGCGACAGGTAGACGGCGTAGCGATCCGGCGCCTTGACGTCGATATCGATCTCTGGCGTCACGATAGCCGGCACGCCGAGGCGGCTGTCGGCGCTGAACCGGGCCAGATCCCCCTTGCTCCCGATCGCCGCCAGGCGCTCCAGGTCCGGTATCAGCGGCGTGAGGCCCTTGGCCTCGATAGCGCCCTCGTCCATCCAGGCGTGGTAGAGATCGCCCAACCGCTGCTGGGGCGAGTTCGGCGGGGTATCGGCGCCATCGAGCTGGCGGAGAATGTCGCGCACCTGCTGTTCGGCGCGGTCGGCCAGCACGGTAAAGGCGCCGTAGTTGCTGCGGTCGGCCGGAATCGAGGTGCGTGCCAGCCAGCCGCCGTTGACGTAGTGGTAGAAGTCGTCGCCAGGGGCGACGCTGGTGTCGCGGGCGCTCAGGTCGACGCCCCAGGTTCCTAGCTTGGTAGTAGTGGTGGCCGGCGCCGACGCGTGCGATGGGGCGGATGAGCTTGAGGTTGTCGAGGATGGCGATTTGCCCTGACTGCCAGCAGCAAATGGGCTTGAACCGGCGGTACCGGCGATCACCAGGAACACGGTGGCGCGGCGGATCGCCGAAGTTGATATGAAGTGTCTATCAGTCATGATGTCTCGGTAGTTCGGATGAAAAAAGCCGCTGCACGAGTCAGCGGCAATCGATCGTTAAGGAACGCGTTGCCCGTCAGAAAGCGTAATTGAAACGGGCGTAGACTGTGCGACCCAGTGCGTCGGCGTAGCGGGCATCATAGCCGAGCTGACCAACTTCTGGCTGGTTGGAGAACGGCGGGTCGCGGTCGAACATGTTCCGTACGCCGACGGTAACTGTCGGGCCGGCCGTGAACGCGTACGAACCCAGTGCGTCCCAAGTCGTGTAGGAACCGACTTCACTGTGAGTAGAGGTGTCGTAGTCGTCATAACCCGTCATGTAATGATTGATGACACCGGCACCCCAATGACCTTTCGTCCAGTTGACGGAAAGCTTGTGCTTCCAGCGGAAGACCGTGCCGTAACCGGCGCGGTAGTGCCCGACGCGGCTGACGTAATCGCCATCTGGCGTTTCCTGGAAGTCATAGCGATCGACGTATGTGCCGGTGTAGCCCACGGTAAAGAAGCCGTAGCTTGTCGGCAGTCGATAGTTTGCCGACACGTCGACACCGTTGGTCTTGGTGGTGCCAAGGTTTTGATAGCGAACCGGAATGTAGTCGATTGACCCGTCATCGTTACGCACGATGTTGCCAGGCTCGTTGGCGATAACGTAATCGGAAGTCGGCAGGGCAACTTCGTTCTCGATCTCGATCCACCAGAAATCCAGGCCCGCCGAAAAGCTCTGGAATGGCTGATAGACGAAGCCGAGTGTCCAGTTCTTGGCCTCTTCCGGTTTCAGATCTTCGTTGCCGCCCTGCTCCTCCAGGAACTGGGTGTTACAGTCGCGACTGCCAACGCCGCCGTTGGCGGGCGAGCCACCGGGGCAAAGGAGCGGGTCATTGAGGCCGCCTGGTGAGAACGTCTGCGCTGCAGGGTCGTAGAGTTCGTAGAGCGATGGGGCACGGAAGCCTTCGCTATAGGCACCACGAACCAGCAGTTGCTGGAAGGGTTGCCAGCGGAAGGAGACCTTGGGGTTGGTGGTATCGCCCACATCGCTGTAATCGTCGTAGCGCACTGCCGCCGTGACTTCGAGCCCGTCGATGATGGGTACGTTCAATTCACTGTAGATACCTTTGACATCACGACTCTCGTTGATCGAGGCATCCGGCGAGAGTCCGCCACTGGTCGCACGAGAGGCTACGTCGGGATCGGTCTCGAGCTTCAGTCGCTCGTGGCGGTAGTCGGCACCGACGGCGATGGCCGAGGAGCCGGCCCCAAACCAGTCGCCGATTTCGCGACTGAGTTTACCGTCCCAGGCGTAGACATCGTTCTGGGCGGTCCACACCAGCCCACTGGCCTCGGCATCTGCCAGGGCCTGTTGGCCGGCGGCGGTCAGCGGGTCGGTGGAGAACGGATCGATCAGTCCATTATTGAAAGCGTCTTGCAGGTCATTGTCATCGAGATAGCCGCTGCGATAGTTCAGGTCTGTATCACTGCGGTTCCAGGAAACGGCGCTATCGTAGTTGAAACCGGAAAAATCGCCGGTGAAATCCAGCACCAGACGCTGGGCGTCGATGGTGTTGTCAGTCACCCGGGGTCCAGCGGGGATACCGCGCCAACGTACGTCGACCGGTTGCGTTGGATCGAGCGCGGGATCGTCCGGATAGAAGGGCGTCCCGGGCTGAATGACCGGACCACCAGAAGTCGGTGATGGCGCGCTCAGCGAGGTATTTTTATTCCGTGACCATAGGTAGGAGAGAGAGGCCGTATGGTTCTCCGCCAGCTTGGCCGAGGCTCGAGTGTAAAGCGACGTGTTCTCGGTCTTCTGCTGGATTTGCCCGTACCGACCGTAGTCATAGGTACAGGTGCCTCCACCGGTATCGACCAACCCCTCTCCGTCACAACCTTCTCCGGCAAGCGGGTTGCCTGCCACGCCGCCCTGGTAATAATTGCCGGGGTATGCAAAAGAGGAAGTGCCGTTGATACCGCTCGAAGGATCATAGATCTGGCGAATACTGCTACGGTCGGTGTAGTCAACGTCATCTTGCTTGCGGTATCGCATCGATCCCATGATGTTGAAACCATCTTCTTCGAGATCGCCGTTGCCCCAGGTCGCGCTGATGTCACCGCTATCGCCACCACCACTATGGGTGGGCGCGTCGTAGCCGAGTTCAACATTTCCACCAGTGAGATTTTTCTTGGTGATGAAGTTGATGACCCCACCAATGGCATCGGTTCCGTAGATTGCCGAGGCGCCATCACGCAGGACCTCGACGCGCTCGACGGCACCGAAAGGAATCGAGTTGAGGTCGACGGCACTGCCGTCCAGCGAGTTGTTGGCCAGTCGGCGACCGTTCAGCAGCACCAGTGTCTTGTCTGTGCCGATACCGCGCAGGTTGGCGAAACTGGCTCCGCCGGTAATGGCTGTGCCTGTACCAAACCCAGGCCCGTAGCTCGTGTCGTTGGCTGAAATTTGCGAAAGCAGCTGTGCGGTTGAAGTAATGCCCTGCTGCCGCATCTCTTCAGCCTCGATGATCGTCACCGGGACGGCAGTCTCGGCATCGGTCCGGGCAATTGCCGAACCGGTCACTTCCATCCGGCCGAGATCCTGAGTCGGTGCCGCTGCGGGCGCCGCGACGGCCGCAGCAGGGGCGGCAGCCGCAGCGGGTGCCGCTTCGGCAGGCGCTGCCGCTGCCGGCTCGGCAATCTCGTCGGATGCACCGGCCGGCGGGGCGACATAGTCATCGTCACTGCTCTGTGCCATGGCCAGTGGTGCCGCCGCCGCAAGAATCAAACAGGTCGACACCAGTAGTGAAGACCTTTGCCACATGGCCGGTCGCATCATCGAGAGTCGCCAGCCGGATTTTGAGCAAAGAGATTCCCTGGGATGCTTGGCATCCCAAATTTTTGGCGTTGTCATTATCAGGGTGTTCCTTGAATAGCAGTTATTGGTATTCGACGTTCAATGGCTGTTATTCGGGTGCTCTACGCGATTGTTGTCGTTGAGTGTCTATTCTCCCTTTTTAGTGAAACGAATCACGCCAGGCAGGCGTCCCGAGCGTCGCGAGGCGGTGTATCCCAGGCAATCTTTGGAGATCACTGCTGGGTGAGAACGGCAACCTTCTGGATGCCAGAACGCTCCAGCGCCGCCATGGCCTTGGCAACGGTGCCGTACTCCACCCCTTCATCCGCCTGTAGCTGTACGGCCTGATCGGGATTGTCGTCGTGAGCCTGGACGAGCGCCTGCTCCAGGTCTTCGAAGCTGTACTCCTTTTTGCCAATGAAATAAGCGCCATCGGCATCGACGCTCACGACCATTGGCTCCTTGGTCTCGGGGGGTGCGACCGCCCCTGTCTTGGGCAGGTTGACGTGTACGGCATTGGTCATTAGCGGCGCAGTGACGATGAAAACCACCAGTAGAACGAGCATCACATCGACCAGTGGGGTGACATTCATCTCGCTGAGAACTTCATCGTCGTCGTGACTGGAAAAAGCCATTTCACATTACCTTTTCATGAGCGTATTGAGGCTGATACCGATGACTCGAGATCAACCCATTGCTGGGGAAGGCGACGGTATTTCGGGTGCAACAGGCCTGGGCGCGTGGCTTTGAAAGGCGTGCTGCTGGGCCAGGCTGTAGAAGTCGTGAGCGAAATCATCCATCAGCGAAACGGTGAGTTTCAGCCTGCGCGTGAAGTAGTTGTAAACGAGCACTGCTGGCACTGCGGCGGCGATACCGACACCCGTCGCGATCAGCGCATGGCCGATGGGGCCGGCCACGGTATCTAACCCCGCCTCGCCGGTTTCGCCGATGGTGATCAGGGCTTCCATGATGCCCCACACCGTACCGAAAAGACCGATGAACGGTGAGGTGCTGCCGATACTGGCAAGGATCGCCAGGCCGCCCTCCAGAGAGCGTCGTTCGCGCTGGATCTGCTGTCTCAACGTGCGTTCCAGACGATCGGATCGGTTGATCTTCTGAGCCAGGTCCTGATTACGGGGAGAGATGTCGCGCCCGGTGATGACGTCGAATCCTGCGCGTGCGATCGACGCCATGGTCCCCGGACGTTTTTCGCTGATCGACTCGCCCTCCTCCATGCTCTTGGCCTCCCAGAAAGCTTTCTGGAAACGCTTGTTTTCGACCCGATTACGAGCGAATTGCAGGCCCTTTATCAGCAGAATCGCCCAAGTCGCGATAGAGAAAACGATCAGCGTCCAGAGCACGCCGGGTACAATCATGGCGGTGATGTCATTGGATTCAATCATGGTGTTTTTCCTTGCTGAAAGTGTTGCATCGTTTTTGTTCGTCAATTGGGCAACTGAAACGCGATGGTCTGCAGCGCCCAGCCCTTGATCGGTGTATCGCCCCGTTTGGCTGGCTTGAACGTCCAGCCGCGAACCGTCTCGACGGCGGCTTCGTCCAGCTCCCGGTGGCCACTGGATTGAACGACCTGGACCTGACCTGCCGTGCCATCTGGCATGACCAGGATCTTCAATTGCACATTGCCTTCGTATCCGCGGCGCAGTGCGAGTGACGGATAGCGTGGCGGCGGGTTGCCCAGGCTCTGCATGCCGGATACGGCAGGTGTGACCTCGTTGCTGGACGCTGCGCTTGCGCTTTTTGTCGGCTGAGAAGGCTGGCTCGGTGTCGAGGCAGGCTCCTGGGGCGCTGGCTTGGGCGCGGGTTTCGGTTGTGGTTGTGGCTCGGGCTGAGGCTCCGGTTCGGGCTCGGGTTGTGGCTCGGGCTGAGGCTCCGGTTCGGGCTCGGGTTGTGGCTCGGGCTCAGGCTGAGGTTCCGGTTCCGGTTCCGGTTCCGGTTCAGGTTCTGGCTCAGGTTCCGGTGCCACTTCCTCTTCAGCGGGCGTGACGGCAACGTCATCCACGACTGGTGTCTCCTGAACGGTCGGCGGCGGCGGCTCGGGTGGCGGCGCGCTGGTCAAGGAGACGGTCACCTCCGATGCCTGGGATGCCTGATTCGGCAACACTTCAGCGGCAACAAGGGGTTGGCGATTCAATGACCACCAGATCAATCCATGGATAAGCACCGAGATCGCTATCAGGACCAGGATTTCAGGCCGAGATATCGAGTGTCTGTGTTTCGGCGTCACTTCCCCAGCGGGAAGCGCGTTGTCAATCGCGGTCATATGGTCTCGATTGTTCTAGTGACTGCTCGTTGGTGACTCCGCGACAGGAGCCTCATTCCCTTGTCGAAACTTGCAGCAATATATGTGCCAACAGGTGCGAATGTGGTTGGGGTGGAAAACAATATTGCCGCTGGATGGCAGTAGTAACATTGAAGATTTTATACAAAACCAAAGGTTTTAGTTTTTCCTCGAGTAAACGGTTGTTTTATTAGGGAAATGGTATTGGATATCTCAAAGATCAGCAGTCATCTAGGTTGAAGCATTGCTGGCGCGGCGTCGTAGATTTTTTAACACCTGTTATGCTGCGGTAAGTTCTGTTGCAAAGGGTTTTCTGGCTTTCAGCCAATGGGTCTTTTGTCGACAGACTGCATGTCTTTTCTTGCACTCGAGCAGTGCGAATTCTGGCGCTTCGCACTGCTAAAAAACATACGTTTTATGAATGGTGTGATAGAAAAAATGCATGCCGTTTTCAGTCCTGGTATTCAGAATTTAAAGGATATGCGATTATCAGTTCTGATGAATGACAGCTGCAAAAACGCCCTCGATATGAGGGCGTTCATGCGTAGCGCTGATGTCATAATCCTGGCTGGAACTCTCAATCTGAGAGCCCTATGCCCGCTCGTCAGTCGATCTTGTCGAGGACGGCTTCGGCTTCATCGATTAGCTTGTTCATCGTGTCATCGAGTTTGTCGTAGGGCGCCGGCGTTGCAAGGTCCACTCCCGCGTTCTTCAATAACTGATAACCGCTTTGCGCGCCTCCCTGGGAGAGCACGTTGAGATATCTGTCTCGCCACGTCTGGGAATTTTCCTCGAGGCCTTGGGCAAAAACCTGTGCCGCCGTGATAGAGGTGGCGTATTGGTAGACGTAGAAGTCGTAGTAGAAGTGCGGGATGTAAGCCCACTCGGCGTAGTCAGTCTCGTCGATGTCGGTAATGCCCTGGTCGACGCCGTAGTACTTGCGCAGAATCTCACCGTACATTTTCGTCAGGCGATCACCGGATAGCTGTTCGCCATTCTCGGCTGCCTGGTGAATAGCCAGTTCGAACTCGGCAAACTGGGCCTGACGGAAGTAGGTTCCGCGAATTGCTTCGAGTGCCTGTCCGATGTAGAAGAGCTTCTCCTCCGGGGTTTTGGCCCGTCGGATCATGCGATCGACCAGTAGCTGCTCGTTGGTCGTGGACGCGACTTCGGCGGTGAAGATCGAGTAGTCCGACGTTGCGTACGGCTGGCTCTCCGTGGTCAGCATGCTATGTACGCCATGGCCCCACTCGTGAGCGTAGGTCGATACATCGCCGTAACTGCCATTGAAGTTCATCAGCACGTAGGGATGAACGTCGTAGGCCGAGCCGTTCATGTAGGCGCCGGAGCGTTTGCCTTGACTCGGATAGGCGCTGGTCCAGGCGGAGTTGGTGGCTTGTCCGATTAGCTCGGCGTAATGCGGGCCGAGCGGTGTCGTCGCTTCCCGGGTCAATTCGCGTGCATCATCGAGATCGAATGTTCTGTCGAGTTCGGCCAGTGGTGGGTAGATATCGTAGTAGTGCAACTGATCAACGCCGAGAATGCGCTGGCGCAATCTGAGATAGCGGTGCAGCGTGTCCAGGTGGTCGTTGGTCGAGTCGATCAGTTGCTGGTAGACCGCTGGCGGAATGTCATCGCGAGACACCGCGGCGGCCATCGCGCTGTCGTAATGGCGCAGTTTCGCCTCGGTGACATGCTGCTGGACCTGGGCATTGAGCAGTGAACCGAATGTGGAGGTGTACTGCTGCCAGGCTGGCCAATAGGCTTCGAACACTCGCTGGCGCACATCGCGATCCTGGGATTCTCGCCACTGGCCGTAACCCGCCGCGTCGAGGCGTACACGCTTGCCGTCGATCTCGATGGTGGGCCACTCGATATCGGAATTCGCCAGCAACGAATAGGGCGTCTCGTGGCTCATTACCGGGCCGAGGGCGGCCAGTGCGGTTTCGGTCTGCTCGGAGAGCGTGTGGGGCGCTTCACGAATCACGTTTTCCAGAAAGCGGCGGTGATCCTGAAGTTGCGGGTTGGAGAGCCAGCTCGAGAGGGCGCTTCGGTCCATTGCGATCAGCGTCGGACGCAGATAGCCGATGGCCGAGTCGAACCGCGCCATCAGTTGCTCGGCTTGTCCCTGACGCTCCTGCGCCTGACCGTCACGTAGATCCTCGTCGGCCTGGAGGGACGCATAGGTCTGGACGCGGTTGGCGGATTTCTCCACCGAGCGAATGGCATCCAGTGCCTTGGCCAGCGCCTCCGGGCTGTCGGTCAGTGTCGCCTGATAGTCACCGAGGGTCTGGATACGGCTATCCACCTCCTTCAGTGCCTGCTGCCAGTCGTCGAGCGAGGCGTAGAGATCGGTGAGATCCCACTCCCCATTTTCGGCGGACGGCGGCTGTGACTGCGCCAACGCGCCTGTGGAAGCCATGACCGATGCGCTGGTCAGGAGTGTGCCAAGGATCAATGACGTGACTGTCTTGTTGGGGATGAATCTGCTGGAAACCACGATGCCCTCTTGAGTCGATTGTTGTTGTTGATCGTCTTTCTTCGCGAGCTGGGTGGTAACCTCAGGCCGCTACTTCGTTCTCCAGAAACGCCGCTTTCAGCAGCGCCTGGGTGTAGGGCTCCCGAGGATTCGAGAAGATCGTCTCCGACGGCCCCTGTTCGATGACGCGGCCTTCCTTCATCACCAGCACATGGTCGGAGAGCGCGCGCACGACCGAGAGGTCGTGGCTGATAAACAGGTAGGTCAGGCCGTGCTTCTTCTGCAGGTCTCGCAGCAGGTCGATGACCCGGACCTGGACCGAGCGGTCAAGTGCCGAGGTCGGCTCGTCGAGCAGCAACAGCTCGGGCTTCAGGATCAGCGCGCGGGCGATGGCGATCCGCTGGCGCTGGCCGCCGGAGAACTCGTGGGGGTAGCGGTTGCGCATCGCCGGGTCGAGGGCGACCTCTTCCAGCGCGGCGATGACTTCTGCCTCGCGCTGGCGGCGGTTCATTTCCGGATGATGCACCTTGAGACCTTCGCTGATGATGTCGCCCACCGTCATGCGCGGGGAGAGCGAACCGAAGGGGTCCTGGAACACGACCTGCAGACGCGAGCGCAGCGGACGCATGCCGGACTTGTCGAGTCCGGAGATGTCGGCCTCCTCGAAGCGGATGTCGCCTTCGGACTTCAGCAGCCGCAGCAGGGCGCGGCCGAGTGTCGACTTGCCGGAACCGGACTCGCCGACGATGCCCAGCGTCTCGCCGCGGCGAATCGACAGGTCGATGCCGCGCACGGCCTCGAAGTACTCGCTCTTGCCGAACAGGCGCTTCTTGAGGGGGAAGCGCACCTTGATATCGCGCCCGCTCATCAGCACCGGTGCGTCTGCCGGGGCGGGCTCCTTGCGCCCGCGCGGAATGGCGTCCAGCAGCATGCGGGTGTAGTCGTGGCGGGGGTTGTCGAACACCTCGAGCGTGCGGCCGCTCTCGACCACTTCGCCATAGCGCATCACCGCGACGTGATCGGCAAAATGGCGAACGATGCTCAAGTCGTGGGTGATGAACAGGATCGCCATGCCGTACTGGGCCTGCAGCGACTTGAGCAAATCCAGGATCTGCGCCTGTACGGTGACATCGAGAGCGGTGGTCGGCTCGTCGGCGATCAGCAGCTTGGGCTCGCAGGCGAGCGCCATGGCGATCATCACGCGCTGACGCTGGCCGCCGGAGAGCTCGTAGGGGTAGCTGTCGATACGTCGCTTGGGCTCGGGGATGCCGACCTGATTGAGCAGCTCGAGCACCCGTTGGCGGTTGGCGCTGCCCTTGAGCTGCTTGTGCTTGGTCAGCACTTCGCCGATCTGACGACCGATGCGATGCAGCGGATTGAGCGAGGTCATCGGTTCCTGGAAGATCATCGAGATGTCGTTGCCGCGCACCCGGCACATGTGCCTGGGCGTTACTTCCAGTAGATTTTCGCCGTTGAAACGGATCGCGCCGGTGGCCCTGGCCAGTTCCGGCAGCAGTCGCATGGTAGCTGTCGATGTCACCGACTTGCCGGAGCCGGACTCGCCGACCAGAGCCAGCGTCTCGCTCTCGGCGATGGAAAAGCTCACGTCCTTGACCGCCATCACCGGTCCGGTGGGCAGTTGAAACGTCACACTGAGCTTGTCGACTTCGAGTAGAGCACTCATGCAATGGCTCCCGACGTTTTTGAAGACTCGGACGATGACGGAGAATCGGACGCTGGCAAAAAATGGATGAGCGCAGGCATGTTTCGTCCTCAGCGGGTGCGTGGGTCGAGAGCATCACGCAGCCCGTCGCCCAGGAAGTTGAGACAGAAAAGCGTGACGGCGAGGAAGGCCGACGGCACCAGCAGCATCCAGGGCGCGCTCTCCATCATGTCGACGCCTTCGGAGATCAACACGCCCCAACTGGTCAGCGGCTCTTGCACGCCGAGGCCGAGGAACGACAGGAAGCTCTCCAGCAGAATCACCTTGGGTACGGTCAGGGTGACGTAGACGATCACCGGGCCGATGGCGTTGGGAATCAGGTGGCGGGTGACGATCTTCGAGTCACGTACCCCCAGGGCGTGGGCGGCCTCGATATATTCGCGGCGTTTGAGCGCCAGGGTCTGGCCGCGCACGATGCGTGCCATGTCGAGCCACTCCACCGCACCGATGGCGGCATAGATCAGGAAGATGTTGCGGCCGAAAACCACCATCAGCAGGATCACCAGGAACATGAACGGCAACGAATACATGATGTCGACGAAGCGCATCATCAGGTTGTCCGTGCGCCCGCCGACATAGCCGGAAATGGCGCCGTAAAGCACGCCGATCACCAGGCTGACGAAGGAAGCCACCAGCGCCACCGACAGCGATACGCGCCCGCCGTAGAGCACCCGGGTGAGCAGATCGCGGCCGTTGGCATCGGTACCCAGGTAGTGGGCGCCTTCCAGCGTGGGGCCGGTGCCGAAGGCGTTCCAGTCGACCTCGGCCAGGCCCCACGGCAACAGCCACGGACCGGCGACGCAGACGATCACGATCAGCACCAGCAACGCCAGGCTGGCCATGGCGGCACGGTTCTGGGTCAGGCGTCGCCAGGCATCTCGGCCCAGGCTTTCCCCCACCGGCGCCGCGCCGGGTGGCGCGGTGATGGATGAATTATCGGTCGTCATGCGCGGCCTCCCTGGGTTGTTGTAACGGATCAGTCGTCATAGCGGATTTGCGGGTCGAGCGCCGAATAGAGCAGATCGACGATCAGATTCATCAACACGATCAGCACGCCGTAGAAGACCACGGTGCCCATCACCAGGGTGTAGTCGCGGTTGAGTGCGCCCTGCACGAAGTAGCGGCCGATGCCGGGAATGCCGAAGATCTGCTCGATCACCACCGAGCCGGTGATGATCCCGGCGATGGCCGGGCCGAGATACGACATTATCGGCAGCAGGGCGGGGCGGATGGCATGACGCCAGATCACCTCGCCCTCGTTGAGCCCTTTGGCGCGGGCGGTGCGGATGAAATGGCTGCCCAGCACCTCGATCATGCTGGCGCGCATCATGCGGGCGATATAGGCGATCTGCTGGATCGACAGCGCCACCACCGGCAGGATCAGATTGGGCAGCGCGCCGCCGTTCCAGCCTCCCGCCGGCAGCCACGCCAGCAGCACCCCGAAGACCAGCGCGAAGATCGGCGCGATGACGAAATTGGGCACGGCGATGCCGGTCAGCGCGGTGCCCATGACCAGGTAATCCACGGTGGAGTTGCGCTTGAGCGCCGCCGCGATCCCCAGCGGCAGGCCGACGAGCAGCGCCAGCAGGATCGCCAGCCCGCCGATTTCCAGACTGACCGGAAAGCCCTGCGCGATCAGTTCGGTGACCGAGAAGTCCTTGTACTTGAACGACGGCCCGAAGTCGCCCTGCAGCAGGTTGCCCATGTAGCGCAGGTACTGCATCGGCAGCGGCTCGTCGAGATGGTAGGCCGCCATCAGGTTGGCCTCGATCTCCGGCGGCAGCTGGCGCTCGCCGTCGAACGGGCCGCCCGGCGCCACGCGCATCAGGAAGAACGAGATCGTGATCACGATCAGTAGCGTGGGAATCGCCTGCAACAGGCGCTTCAGGGTGTAGCTCAGCATGCCGGACCTCGCGGCGATACAAGTCGAATCATTGCTCACTCTCCTGGAGATAACGCAACGGGTGAACGTCCATCGGATTGCTCTCCCAGCCCTGGAGGTCGGGCGAAACCAGGTGAACGGAGACATAGTCGTAGAGTGGCAGCAGCGCATAGTCGTCCAGTAGCCGCTGCTGGGCCTGCGTCATCAACTGGCGACGCTTCTCGGCGTCGAGTTCGCCGGTGCTCTCGGCGACGAGCGCGTCGTAGGTCGCGTCGTGGTAGCCGCTGCTCCGGCTGGCCGAGCCGTTGTCGGCGTAGGCATTGAGGAAATCGAACGGGTCGTTGATGGTTGCCACCATGCCGTAGCGCGCCACCTCGAAATTACCTTCGCGGATGGTGGCGTAGTGGACGGCCGCCTCGGAGTTGATCAGCTCGACCTCCACGCCCAGCGGCTTCCACATCGCGGCCACCGCCACCGCGATCTTCTTGTGATCTTCCAGGGTGTTGTAGTTGAGCCTCAGGTGCAGCGGATGGTCGGGTCCGTAGCCCGCTTCCTGCATCAGCTCCTTGGCGCGTGCCATGCGCTGGTCCATCGGCATGCCGGCGAAATCCAGCTCGCCCTGCGGCGCGTTGGCGGTGTTGCGCGGCACGTACCAGAACGAGGGGGGCTGGCCTTGTCCGAGGATCTGATCGGTGATGATGTCGCGCCGGACGGCCAGGTTGAGGGCTTCGCGAACGCGTTTATCCGCCAGCGGCTGGCCGTCGTGAAGATTGAACATGTAGAAGTATTCCGCCGTCAGCGGGCCGACTCTCAGCGCGTCGCCGAGGTTCTCCCGCGCCCAGGCAAAGCGCGACGACGGCACGCTCGAATAGGCGATGTCCATCTCGCCGGTGCGGAAACGGTTGAGGGCCGAGCCGGCATCGTCGATGGGGTAGAAGGTGACCTTGTCCACGGCGACGCTGTCGGCAGCATGGAAATGGGGGTTCTTCTCCACCACGATGCGCGACTGCGGCTGCCACTCATTCAGGGTGAAGGCGCCGCTGGAAACGGTGTTGCCCGGCTGCACCCAGCCTGCTTCGTTGGCGATGACGTGTTCGGGAAGCGGCGCCGCTTCGGTCATCGCCAGCGCCTGCAGGAACCAGGCGGTGGGCTGGGTCAATCGGATGCGCAGGGTATGCGAATCGACCGCTTCGACCCCGAGGGCGTCGGCGCTCTCGTCACCGGCATTGATCGCCCGGGCGTTGACGATGGGGTAGTAGAGATTGGCGTTCTGGTTGGCGATCGCCGGATCGAGCACGCGACGCAGGGCGAAGACGGCGTCCTCGGCAGTGATCGGCTCGCCGTCGGACCACTCGGCGTCGCGCAGATGGAAGGTGTAGGTCTTGCCCTCGTCGCTGACTTCCCAACGATCGGCCAGCCCCGGGACCAGGCTGCCATCCTTGGCATAGGTGACCAGGCCCTCGAACAGCGCACGGGTGACGCGTGTCTCCCAGGTGCCGCTGGTCTTCTGCGGATCGAGGGTGCCCGGCTCGGCACCGTTGGCGATATTGATGCTGAAAGCCTGCGCCGGGAGGGCGAATGCAGCCAGCGTGATGCCGCCCAGCGTGGCAAGCAGATGCCGCGAGATCTTGCTGAAGGGTGTCGAAGTCATCTGGTAATGCGTCCCTTGGCCGCCGGTCGCTGCGAATCGATGACTCGGCGGCATTGGTGATTCGAATTGTCGTTTGTCAGTCCGACGCTAGCGAAAGCCACCGAGAAAGGTGCCGGTTGAGCGCGTTGTCTTCCCAGCCATCCAGCTTGGGGTTGACCAGGTTGCGCGAGACGTCGACATAGATCGGTGCCACCGCATAGTCGGACAGCGCCTGCCGCTCCGCCTGCTGCAGCAACTGCTGGCGAGCGTCTTCGTCGGTCTCGCGGCTGGCTTTGGCCATCAGCTCGTCGAACGCCTGACTGCGATAGCCGCCGTAATTCTTGGGCGAGTCGCTCTGCAGGATGCCGAGGAAGTTGCTGGCGTCGTCGAAGTCCGCGACCCAACTGCCGCGGCCGATGTCGAAGTTGCCGTTGGCGAGCTCGGCGTAGTGCACCGCGCCCTCGGCATTGACCAGTTGCGTCTCGACCCCGAGCGGCTGCCACATCGCGGCCAGGGCCACGGCGATGCGCTTGTTGGCCTCGGTGGTGGAGTAGCGCAGCGTCAATTCCAGCGGATGGTCCGGGCCGTAGCCGGCGTCTTCGAGCAGGCTCCTGGCCTCGGCAATCCGCTCATCCATCGGCAGATCCAGGCCGGGCATGGTCTGGGCGTCGTAGTGGCTGACACCGCCGGGGACGAAGCCGCTGGCTGGCGAGACGACACCGCCCATGATCTGGTCTGCGATGACGTCTCGGCGGATTGCGAGGTTGAGCGCTTCACGCACGCGCTTGTCGGCCGTCGGATGGCCATCGCGCTGGTTGAGCGCGAAATAGTAATTGGCCAGCTGCGGCGCGAGGTGAACGGCGTCGGGGAGGTTTTCCTGCAGCCACTGGTATCGGTCCGGCGAGAAATCGCGAACGATGTCGAGACCGCCGGCGCGGAAGCGTTGCAGACCGGCGCTGCGATCCTCGACCGGATAGTAGTCGACCCCATCGAGGGCGACGTCGTCGGCATCGTGGAATTCGGGATTCTTGCGCGCCGCGATGTGATCGTGGGAGGTCCAGCTTGTCGGGGTGAAGGCGCCGTTGGTCGCGATGTGATCCATCTGGGTCCAGTCGTTACCGAACCGCTCGACCAGGTGCGAAGGCACCGGCGACGCGGCGATATGCGCCAGCAGCGTCGGGAAGTAGGGCGTCGGCTGGTTCAGGGTGATCTTCAAGGTCTTGGCATCGACCGCCTCGACACCGAGTTCGGGGGCGTCCTGCTCGCCCTTGGTGTGCGCTTCGGCGCCGCGAATCGGATAGAACAGGCTGGCGTAGACGGCGCCGTTGGCCGGATCGAACAGACGCTGGAAGTCGAGCACGAAGTCCTTGGCGACCACGGGTTCACCGTCCGACCAGTTGGCGTCGTCGCGCAGCTTGAAGGTATAGACGGTGCCGTCTTCGCTGATGTCCCAACTGCTGGCTGCGCCGGGGATATACTCGCCGGCCGGGTCGAGGATGACCAGGCCCTCGAACAGGTCGCCGAGGACGTCGTTCTCCCAGGCGGTACCCCCGATCCGGGCGGTATCCAGCGAGGCCGGTTCACCCTGGATGCCGATACTCAGCGTGGCGGCCCGGGCGGTGTCGACGGACAGGGCTGTCGCCAGGCTCGCGGCCGCGAGCAGGGGAAGAACGAGCCTGGCGGTTCTTCGATGTGAGCCGTATCTGGGCTGTGTACGCATGATCGAGTCCATCCGTTGTTGAGCGTTTGTTATTGCCGGGGCTGCTGGCGCATTCGCCGGTTTTGGCGACCCCGTCTCGATCTTAAGTCTTCATGTTCCTGCGGGAATCGCCGTTCCCGGATCGCCCGGGTCGAGAAAGCGACGCACGGCGCAGAGCTGCGTTTCGTAGCGACTGCCGGCAAGCCGGCGGCACTCGATCCGCGCATTGTTGGTCGGGGAGTGCAGCATGCGGTCATCGCCGAGATAGAGCGCGACGTGGTCGACCACCAGCCGGCCTTCGTTGTTGGGCTTCTCGAAGAACAGCAGATCGCCCGCACGGCGCGCGTCCAGCGCGACCGGAAGCCCCGTCTCGACCTGATCGTGGGCGTCCCGGGGCAGGCGGATGCCGATGGCGGCGAACAGGCTATGAACCAGCCCGGAGCAGTCGTAGCCGAAGCTTGAGTTGCCGGCCCATAGATAGCGCAGGCCATCGAAACGCCGGCCCAGCATTTCCAGGCTGGCGGCGGTAGCCGGGAAACATTCTCCCGGCAACTGAACGCTGTCACGCGGCAGCCAGCCCTGCCCCAGTGGACTCTCGACCCGGACACGGGCCGCGCCGTCGGCGACCGGCGCCGCCAATCTCAGCCGGGTCAGAAAGCTCAGCTTGAGTGAGCGGCCCCGGGGCAGACCCTGCAACCAGGCGATCGGCGCGACCACCATCGCCGCTTCGGCACCAGCGATGCAACCTTCGCCCTCGGCGAGCTGCGCCGCCGGAACCCAGCCGGGATAACCGCGGGCATCCAGCGACGAAGGCTGACTCGGCACCACCACCCGGCACCACTCGCTGCCCAGGTTGTCGGTAGTGCGTTCGATGATTTCGACCGGGGTATCCAGCAGCAGCTGGGTCGCCAGCAGCTTGTCGCGACACAATGCCAGGCGGCTATCGTCGTCCAGTGCCGATAGCCAGCGCTCCAGTTGGGCCGGATTCTCCAGCGCCGGAGCGTCGACTGCCCGCGGCGCCTGCGGAGCGGCCCAGAGTCCGGCGACCGAGACGCCGACGCAGCTCATGCCGTCACTCCGTGAAGTTGACCCAGCGGGACGGATGATCGTCCTCGACGTTGTCTTCCCAGCCTTCGAGCTTCGGATTGACCAGGTTGCGGGTGACGTAGGTCAGCATGGGTATGAACGCGTAGTCGTCCAGCGCCACGTTCTCCGCCTTTTCGAGCAGCTTCTCGCGGGCATCGGGATCCTGGGTCTGCGCCGCCTGATCCATCAGCTTGTCATACTCGGGGTTGGAATAGGCGCCGTAGTTGTTGCCCACGCCACTGTGCAGCAGGGTCAGGAAGTTCTCGGCATCGTTGTAGTCGGCGATCCAGCCGGCACGGGCGACATCGAAATCTCCCTGCTGGATGGTCTGGTAGTGGACGGTGGCCTCGGAGTTGATCATCTGCACGTTGACGCCCAGCGGCTTCCACATCGCGGCCACGGCGATGGCGATCTTCTTGTGCTCGTCACTGGTGTTGTAGCGCAGGCTCAGATTCAGCGAATGATCGGGGCCATAGCCGGCCTCCTGCAGCAGCTCCTTGGCCCTGGCCATGCGGGCATTCATGTCGTCGCTGCCCAGGTCCATATGCTGGGCTTCGTAGTGACTGGTACCCGGCGGCACCATGGCGGTGGAGGCCTTGAAGCTGCCGGCCATGATCTGCTCGGAGAGCACGTTGCGTCGCACCGCCAGATTGAGCGCCTCGCGTACCCGCTTGTCGTTCGTCGGGTGCCCGTCGCGCTGGTTGAGCACGTAGTAGTAGGAACCCAGCATCGGACTCATGTGGGTGGCGTCCGGCAGGTTCTCGCTCAGCCACTGGTAACGGCTGGACGGGTAGTCGCTCAACACGTCCAGTTCGCCGGCGCGGAAGCGCGAGATGCCGGCGTTGCGATCTTCGACGGTGAAGTAGTTGACGCCATCCAGGGAGACATCGTCGGCGTCGTAGTAGGTCGGGCTCTTCTCGACGCTGATCTTAGACTGCGAGATCCAGTTCACCGGCTTGAATGCGCCATTGGTGGCGATGTGGTCCAGCTTGACCCAGTCCTTGCCGTATTCGTCGACCAGATGCTTGGGCGTTGGATAGGCCGTGTAGTGGGTCAGCAGTTGTAGAAAGTAGGGCGTTGGGTGGTTGAGGGTGACCTTGAGCGTCTTGCCGTCATCGAGAGATTCCGCCCCCAGCGTGTCGGCGGCCTTGTCGCCGGTGTTGATCGCCTCTGCGTTGACGATCGGATAGAGCATGTAGGCGTACTTGGAGGCGTTCTCCGGCGCCAGCAGATGCTGCCAGCCGAACACGAAGTCCTCCGCGGTGACCGGCTCGCCGTCGGACCACTTCGCATCTTCCCGCATGTGGAAGGTATAGGTCTTGCCGTCGTCGGAGACCTCCCACTTCGTTGCCATGCCCGGCAGCAACTCACCATCGGGAGACTGCTTTATAAGGCCCTCATAGACGTCCATCAGCACCTGGGATTCCCACACGCCGCCGGAGACCTGGGAGGTATCGAAAGAGGCGAGCTCGCCCTGGACGCCGATGTTGAGCGTCTCGGCAAGCGCCGGCGAGGCCAGCAGGGCGGAGGATAGCGCCAGAGCGCTCAATGGAAGCAGAGCACGAGAAAGAGCAGGCTTTGACATGAAAGTGAACTCCGGCTTGTTGTTGTGATGCGCTCAAAAGATGATGCGCTTCGCATGATTCGGAGGCTGCAAATTGCCAGCCAGATAGACGCAGTACCTTCGCGCGATCGTGATTAGCCGTCTAATATAAAAACTCGATGATTCATTTCATTTCTTGCATATCTCCGGGGCAAGGGCGGGCGCTACGCCGCCCCCGGCTTGTGAATCCTGTCACATCGAGACGATAGATCGGTCACTCCTGCAGATGAACCCAGCGCGAGGCATGCATGTCCAGCGCATTGTCCTTCCAGCCTTCGAGTTCGGGATTGACCAGATTGCGCGAGCTATAGGTATAGATCGGCGTCAGCGGATAGTCGGCCAGGGCGAGGGCTTCGGCCTGCTGCATCAACTGAGCGCGCTTGTCTGGGTCCTGCTCCGCATCCGACCGGCTCATCAGCTCGTTGTACTGCTCGTCCTGATAACCGCCGTAGTTGTTGGTCTCCGCCGACAGCAGTTGCAGGAAGTTCTGGGCGTCGTCGTAGCTGGAGATCCAGGCCGCCCGCGCCACCTGGAAGTCGCCTTCCATCAGGTCGGCGTAGTGGACGTTGGCCTCGGTGTTGCGCAATTCGACATCGACGCCCAGTGGTTGCCACATCGCCGCGACCGCAACGGCGATCTGGCGATGTTCGTCGCCGCTGTTGAATCGCAATGTCAGTTCGAGCGGGTGATCCGGGCCATAGCCGGCTTCCTGCATCAACTGCTTGGCGCGGGCCAGGCGGCTGTCCATGTCATCGTCGAGGCCCGGCTGCGATTGGGCGTCGTAGCCGCTGGTACCCGGCGGGACCAGCGAGGTGGCCGGCTCGACGCCGCCTTTCAGCAACTGCTTGGCGATCACGTCGCGCCGGATCGCCAGGCTCAGCGCTTCGCGCACGCGCTCGTCGGCGACTGGCGAGCCGTCGCGCAGATTGAACACGTAATAGTAGGTGCCCAATGACGGGAACAGGTGGGTGGCCTCGGGCAGGTTCTGCGACAGCCGCGGGTACTGCGCCGCCGGATAGTCGCGCAGAATATCCAGCTCACCGGCGCGGAAACGCTGGATGCCGGCGTTCTTGTCCTCCAGCGGGTAGTAGTCGACGCCGTCCAGGCTGACGTTGTCGGCGTCATGGAAGCGTTCGTTCTTGACTGTCTCCAGCTCGGTATTGGAGACCCACTTCACCGGCTTGAAGGCGCCATTGACCACAATGTGCGAGGGATCGCTCCAGTCGTCGCCGTATTCGTCGAAGAGGTGTTTCGGGATCGGGTAGGCGAACGGCAGCACCAGGGTCTTGAGGAAATAGACCGTCGGCGCCTGCAAGGTGATCCTGAGCGTCTTGCCGTCGTCCAGGGATTCGACGCCGAGAGCATCGAGCGGCTTGTCGCCGGCATTGATCGCCTCGGCGTTGACCACCGGATAGAGCCGGTGGGCATAGTTGGATGCGGTGGCCGGGTCGACCTGATGGCGATAGGCGAAGACGAAGTCGTCGGCGGTCAACGGCGTGCCATCCGACCACTCGAGGCCATCGCGCAGGTGGAAGGTATAGGTCTTGCCATCGTCGGAGATCTCCCAGCTTTCGGCGGCGCCGGGGATGATCCGGCCGTCGGCGTCGATGGCGATCGGTCCTTCGAAAATGTCGCGCAGGACATCCTCTTCCCATACGCCGCCGGTGATCTTGGCCGGGCTCAGCGAGGCGGGATCGCCGGAGATACCCATGTGCAGGGTGGCGGCTTGGAGAGGCAATACGGTCAGGCCGGCGGCGAAGCCGATGGCGGCGGCGAGGCGGGTCGGTGACATGGAAGCGCTATCCCTTGTGTCCGGAAAGATTGTTGGTGTGGTGACATTGGCATTTTTCACTACCTTAGCGCATCGCGCTCCGGCGCACAGCGCCACGGCTTCGCGATTCGTGCCGGGATGACGCTATGCCGGGGTTTGGCTACAATAGGCGTCCTTTTTTCGGCGTCTCCCGGAGTCATCGGCGAGGCGCCCAGGCAATGCCGGCAGGAGCCCCATGCAAGAGATCAATCCCATCAACAACCTCATCAAGGACCTGTCCGAACGGACGGACGTCCTGAGGGGGTATCTTTGACTATGCCGAGAAGAAAGATCGGCTAGAGGAAGTTTCCCGCGAGCTGGAAAATCCCGACGTCTGGAACGACCCCGATTACGCCCAGAAACTGGGCAAGGAGCGGGCCTCGCTGGAGGCCGTGGTCGCCACCATCGATACGCTCGACAGCGGACTCGCCGACAATCGCGAACTGCTCGAACTGGCGGTGATGGAAGAGGACGATGCCACCGTCGACGAGGTGCGCAAGGAACTGGCTTACCTCGAGACTCAGCTCGACAAACTGGAGTTCCGGCGCATGTTCGCCGGCGAAATGGACGAGAACAACGCCTATCTCGACATTCAGGCCGGCTCCGGCGGTACCGAGGCCCAGGACTGGGCCAACATGCTGCTGCGCATGTACCTGCGCTGGGCCGAGCACCACGGCTTCAAGGCGGAATTGACCGAGGTCTCGCCGGGCGAAGTGGCCGGGATCAAGTCGGCCACCATTCATGTTCAGGGCGAGTACGCCTTCGGCTGGCTGAGGACCGAGACCGGCGTTCACCGACTGGTGCGCAAGAGCCCGTTCGATTCCGGCGGCCGTCGCCACACCTCGTTCGCGTCGGTATTCCTGTCGCCGGAGGTGGACGACAGCTTCGAGGTCGAGATCAACCCCGCCGACCTGCGTGTCGACACCTATCGCTCATCCGGCGCCGGCGGACAGCACGTCAACACCACCGATTCGGCGGTGCGCATCACCCACGAGCCGACGGGCATCGTGGTGGCGTGTCAGAGCCAGCGCAGCCAGCACGCCAACCGCGACTTCGCCATGAAGCAGTTGAAGGCGAAGCTGTGGGAGCACGAGATGCAGAAGCGCAACGCCGCCAAGCAGCAGGCCGAGGAGAGCAAGGCCGACATCGGCTGGGGCAGCCAGATCCGCTCCTATGTGCTCGACGACCAGCGCATCAAGGATCTGCGTACCGGCGTGCAGACCAGCAACTGCGAAAAGGTGCTCGACGGTGATCTGGATCAGTTCATCGAGGCGAGTTTGAAGCAAGGGCTCTAAACCGAGCTTCGCTCGCAGCTGTAAGTTATGAGCTTTAAGCCGTAAGAAAGGTCAAAAGCGAAAAGCTGGTTGTTGGTTTTTGTGGTGGTGGTTTGATTTTGGCTTNNTTTTGATAGGCGACGACATGGCGAACCAGGACAACCCGCAATCTCGACCCGAGGCGCAGGCCGAGGCCCACGACGACAACCGGCTGATCGCCGAGCGTCGTGCCAAGCTGGCGGTGCGGCGTGAGCGCGCGGTCGAGCTGGGCGGCAGCGCCTTCCCCAACGACTTCCGTCGCGACAGTCTGGCGGCCGAGCTGCAGGCCGAGTTGGGCGACAAGGACAAGGCGGAACTCGAAGCCCTCGATCGCCAGGCGGCGGTGGCCGGGCGCATCATGCGCAAGCGCGGCCCGTTCATCGTGATTCAGGACGTCTCCGGCCAGATCCAGTTCTACGTCGACAAGAAGGGGCTGCCGACGCCACTGCTGGAGGATATCCAGAGCTGGGATATCGGCGATATCGTCGCCGGGCGCGGACCGGTGCATAAATCCGGCAAGGGCGATCTCTACGTCATGCTGGTCGAGGCCAAGCTCTTGACCAAGAGCCTGCGTCCGCTGCCGGACAAGTTCCACGGCCTGACCGATCTCGAGGCGCGCTACCGTCAGCGCTACGTCGACCTGATCATGAACCCGCAGTCGCGGCGGGTGTTCGAGGTGCGTTCCGGGGTGATCGCGGCGATCCGCCGCTTCATGGTCGAGCGCGGCTTCATGGAAGTCGAGACGCCGATGCTGCAGCCGATCCCCGGCGGTGCCACGGCGCGCCCGTTCATTACCCACCATAATGCGCTGGATATCGACATGTATCTGCGCATCGCCCCCGAGCTCTACCTCAAGCGTCTGGTGGTCGGCGGTTTCGAGCGGGTGTTCGAGATCAACCGCAACTTCCGCAACGAGGGGCTGTCGACGCGCCACAACCCCGAGTTCACCATGCTCGAGTTCTACTGGGCCTATGCCGACTACCGGGATCTGCTCGATTTCACCGAAGCGATGATCCGCGAAGTCGCCGACAGTGTGCTGGGTTCGACCACCGTCACCTATCAGGGCACCGAATACGACCTGAGCCAGCCCTTCCGCCGCCTGACGCTACGTCAATCGATCCTCGAATACGGCGATGGCATCGGCGAGGCGGACATCGATACGCTCGAGGGCGCGACTGCGACCTGTGATCGCCTGGGCATTGCCGTCAAGTCAAGCTGGGGGTTGGGCAAGCTGCAGACCGAGATCTTCGAGGCCGTTGCCGAGCACCGGCTCGACCAGCCCACCTTCATCACCGAGTATCCGGCCGAGGTCAGCCCACTGGCACGGCGCAACGATACCAACCCCCACGTCACCGACCGCTTCGAGTTCTTCGTCGGCGGGCGCGAGATCGCCAACGGCTTCTCCGAGCTCAACGACGCCGAGGACCAGGCCGATCGCTTCGCCGCCCAGGCCGCCGAGAAGGACGCCGGCGACCTCGAGGCGATGTACTACGATGCCGACTACGTACGTGCGCTGGAGTACGGCATGCCGCCCACGGCGGGCGAGGGTATCGGTATCGACCGGCTGGTGATGCTGCTGACCGACAGCCCGTCGATCCGGGATGTACTGCTGTTCCCGGCGATGCGCCCGGAGTGACGGAGGGACTGCGTGCCTAATCCAGAGTTGGCTCACCTGAAAATACCTTCGGGCTCGCGGTTCGCATAGTCACACGACGATCGGAGAGGCAAGCTCCAGCGATGGGCGGTGGCAGGCGGCATGATGGCCGGCGGAGACTTCGCGCAGGACCGGGATCGACTCGCCGCAGGCGGCGGTGGCGTAGGGGCAGCGGGTGCGAAAGGCGCAGCCCGACGGTGGGTCGATCGGGCTCGGCATGTCTCCCTTCAGCGTGATGCGTTCGCGGGAATGGTGTCCCATCATCGGCACCGCCGACATCAGCGCTTCCGTGTAGGGATGTCGCGGGCGGGTGAATAGTTCCCGCGTGCTGGCGATCTCGACGATACGCCCCAGGTACATCACCGCGACGCGGTCGGCGATATGGCCGACCACGGCCAGGTCGTGGGTGACGAACAGCATGGTGAGCCGCCAGCGGCGCCGGATCTGCGCGAGCAGGTTGAGCACCTGGGCCTGCACCGAGACGTCCAGCGCCGAGACGGCCTCGTCGGCCATGATGAATTCGGGGTCGGTGATCAGGGCGCGTGCGATGCCGATGCGCTGACGCTGGCCGCCGGAAAACTCATACGGGAAGCGGTCCAGATGGCTGGCCGATAGACCCACCGTCTCGATCGTTTCGCTCGCCTTTTCCATCCGCGCGCGTGCACTCAGCCCGGGCGAGTGAAAACGTAGCGGCATGGCCAGCGACTCGCCGACGCTCATGCGCGGGTTGAGCGAGCTGAACGGGTCCTGGAAGATCATCTGCATGCGCTTGCGATACGGCTTCAGCAGCCGCTCGCTGAAGCGGCTGATCTCGGTGTCGCCGAACACGATCTGTCCCGCGGTGGGCGGTTGCTGCATCATGATCGCCTTGCCGAGCGTGCTCTTGCCGGAACCGCTCTCGCCGACCAGTCCGAGCACCTCGCCCCGGCGAATGGTCAGCGATATGCCGTCCACTGCCCGCACGACTCGATCACCGCCTTTGAGCCAGCTCCGGCGGACCGAGAAATGCTGCTTGAGATCGACCGTCTCGATCATGACGTCAGTCGGCATGGCTGGACTCCTCGCTCGCTATCCACTCCCCGGCACGGGCGCAGCGTATTCGCCGAGCGCCGGGAAGGTCGGCGAGGGGCGGGACCGCGCCGTCGCAGATGCCCGGGCGGTATTCACGACAGCGCGGATGGAAGCTGCAGCCCTCGGGCAGCCGGGCCGGGTCCGGTACGCTGCCCTCGATGGTGGCCAGGGGCGCGCCCGGCAGTCCGGCCAGTTCGAGCTTGGGCACCGAGGCTAGCAGGCCGGCGGTGTAGGGCATGAGCGGCCGCTCGAGCACCGCGCCGACAGCGCCTTCCTCCACCACGCGCCCGGCGTACATCACCGCGACACGATCGGCGACTTCCGAGACCACGCCGAAGTCATGGGTGATGAACAGCATCGCCATGCCGTTGTCACGCTGGAGCTGCTTCAGCAGCGCCAGGATCTGGGCCTGGACGGTGACGTCGAGTGCGGTGGTCGGTTCGTCGGCGATCAGTACCTCCGGCTCCATTGCCAGGGCGATGGCGATCACCACGCGCTGGCGCATGCCGCCGGAGAGTTCGTGCGGATAGCTGTCGAGGCGGCTGCGCGGCTCGGGTATCCCGACCTGCTCCAGCAGCTCGAGCGCCCGCGCCCGCGCCGCTCGTCTCGAACAGCCGCCATGGAAGCGTACCGCCTCGGCGATCTGGGCACCGATGCGCTGAACCGGATTGAGCGCCGTCAACGGCTCCTGGAAGATCATCGCGATGCGCCGTCCGCGCAGGCGTCGAATGGCGTGGTCGTCGACGGCGAGAAGATCGACGAAGTCGCCATCGCTGGCACCCGGCAGCAGTACCTGCCCGGAGAGGCTGACCCGGTTGGCCTTACCGAGCAGGCGCATCAGCGCCATGCTGGTCACGCTCTTGCCGGAGCCGCTCTCTCCCACCAGCGCCAGCGTCTCGCCGGGGGCGATCTCGAAGCAGACGTCATGGATGACCTGGACGCTGCCGCCGGCCTTGTGGAAGCTGACGCACAGCTCCCTTGCGATCAGTGCGGGGGCGGTCATTGCAGGTCGCTCCTGCTGTCCAGCGCATCGCGCAGCCCGTCGCCGATGAAGTTGAAGCTGGTGACGGCGAGGGTGATGGTGATGCCGGGGACGATGGCCAGCCAGGGAGCGTTGGTCAGATATTGCTGGGCACTGTTGAGCATGTTGCCCCAGCTCGGCAGCGGCGGCTGAATGCCGTAGCCGAGGAAGCTGATGTAGGCTTCGAGCAGAATCGCGTTGGCGATCGTCAGCGTCGCGGCGACGATGATCGGCCCCATGGCGTTGGGCACCAGTTCGCGAAACATGATCCAGCGCGCGCTGGCGCCGGCAAGCCGGGCCGCGACGGTGAAGTCGCGCTCCCGCAGCGAACGGATCTCGGCCTCGACGATGCGCGCGATCTCCATCCAGCAGGTCAGCGCGATGATCACCGTGATCATGAAAGGACTGGGCTTGACGAACGCCGACAGCACCAGCACCAGAAAGATGCTGGGAAAGGCGAGGAAGGCATCGACGATGCGCATCAGGACCACGCCGGTCCAGCCACGAAAATAACCCGCGATGACGCCGATCAGGGTGCCGAACGCGGTGCTGATCAGCATCACCGAGAAGCCCACCAGCAGCGAGATGCGTCCTGCCATCAGCAGGCGCGAGGTGATGTCCCGGCCGAGGGGATCGGTGCCGAGGTAGAAGTCGTCCGTCAGTGGCGGCGAGAAGCGTGCGCGCAGATCGACGGTCAATTCGTCGTGCGGCAGCAGGTAAGGTCCGAACACGCAGGCCAGCGTCAAGGTGACGATGACGATCAGGCCGATGAGCGCCAGGCGGTGGCGAAGAAAGCGCGACAGCGTGCGCTGTTGCCACCAGTGCGGACGTCGCTGCACGCTGATCGCAGTTGCCGTTGTCATTGCCATTACGATCTCCTCAGGCCAGGCGCACGCGAGGATCGGCAAGCGCGACCAGCAGGTCGGCCAGCAGATTGCCGAGCAGTACGAAGATCGCCGACAGCATCAGAATGCCCATCACCACCGGGTAATCGCTGTAGCCGATGCTGTCGAGAAACAGCCGGCCCATGCCTGGCCAGGTGAACACGGTTTCGGCGACCAGGGCGCCACCGAGAATGGTCGGCAGTTGCAGGCCGCCGAGCGTGATCATCGGCAGTAGTGCATTGCGCACGATGTGGTGCACCAGCACGCGATACCGAGGCAGCCCCTTCGCCCGTGCGGTGCGGACGAAGTCCTGGTGCAGCACGTCGAGTGTCGACGAACGCATGTAGCGACTCCAGATCGCCACGTTGACCAGTGCCAGCACCAGGGCTGGCATGACCAGGTGGTGCAGATAGTCCAGCACCGAGCCATCGCCTATCGTGATCATGTTGCCGGCTGGCAGCCAGGCGAGCTTGAGCGCAAAGAGATAGATCGCTACCAGCCCGAACCAGAAGGTCGGAATCGACAGCGCCACCATAGCGCCGACCGTCGCCAGGTAGTCGAAGATGGAATAGCGGCGAATGGCCCCGGCGATGCCGACCAGCGTTCCCACCACGATCGAGATCGCCATCGAGGTACCCATCAACAGCAGCGTGGCCCACAGGTGTTCGACGATGATGGCGAGAACCGGTCGCCCGTCACGAAACGATTCTCCCCAGTCACCTCTCAGCAGCCGGCCCAGCCAGTCGATGTACTGCACGATCAGTGGCCGGTCGAGGCCCATCTGGACAGCGAGCCGCTGGATGTCGGCCTGGCTCATGCCCGGTGTGAGCGCAAACTGCGACAGTGGCCCACCCGGCGCCAGGTTGAGAATCATGAAACCGATCAGGGAAACCAGAAACAGCACCACCACGCTCTGTCCCAGTCGCCCGATGAGATAACGTCCCATCGCGTCATCCTCCCATTACTTGTGGCATGGATGCCCCGGACAACGGGGCGATCAGGACCTGTCTGATGTCAGGCCCAATGCCACTGGCGAACGTTCCAGGTGGTGATGCGGGTGTTGATGTTGCCCTCGTAGCCTTCGAGCCCGGTCTTGTAGCCGCGCACGTAGGCGTACTGGAACAGCGGCAGCATCGGCAGATCCTCTCGGATCGTGGCCTGGATCCGGTGGTAGATCGGTTGGCGCTTGGCCGGGTCCTGTTCGCTGGCACCCTCGGCCAGCAGCCTGTCGACATCGGCGTTCTTGTACTGGAAGGTATTTTGGCCGCCGCCGTTCTGGGCCGGGATCGAATCGGAGCGGAAGTAGTTCGACACGTCTGGATCGCTGCCGGTCAGGAAGTTGATCCCCACCACTACCGAGTCGAACTGCGACTGCATCCAGTAGTCGCCCCACATCACCGCCGGCGGGCGATTGGATATCTGCATGTCGACGCCCAGTTCCTGCCAGCTCTGCTGCACGAACTGTTGCATCTGCTCGCGTACCTGGTTGCCGGAAGTCGTGGAGTTGGTAAAGGAGAGCCTGACCCCGTCCTTCTCGCGAATGCCGTCGCCGCCGGGCTTCCAGCCGGCGTCGTCGAGCAGCTTCTTCGCCGCGTCGATATCGTAGCGATGCTGCGGCAGGTCGGCGTTGTAGTACGGCGACTCGTGCGGCATGTAGGTTTCGGTGGGGGTCGGCAGGCCATAGTAGAGCGCATCGAGAATGGTGCCCTTGTCGAGCGCTAGGTAGAGCGCCTGGCGTACGATCGGATCCTTGAACTGAGGGCGCTCCATGTTGAAGGCAATGCTCTCGACGCTGGACGAGGGCACGACCACCACCGTCTTGCCGGACAGCCCCTTGGCCTCCTGGTAGTGGTCCGGCATGATGCCCTGCATGGCGATCACGTCGATGTCGCTGGTCTTGAACTGGGTGTAGAGCACGGTGAGATCGGGAATGTAGCGAAAGACCACCTCCTCGATTCCCGCTGGCCCAGCGAAATAGTCGCTGTTGGCCTCCAGCAGGATGTGATCGCCGGCCACCCGCTCCTTCCACTTGAACGCGCCGGTACCCACCGGTGCGTTGTTGAACGGCGCCTGGTTCGGGTCATCCGATAGCAGGTGCTTTGGCACGATGAAGGTAGTGGCCAGGATCGAGGAGAACGGAGCGTAGGATTTGCTCATTTCCCAACGCAGTTCGGTCGGCGAGATCACCTCGATGTTTTGCACCAGGTCAAAGCCTGCATGGCGGCTGCTCCTGAAATCGGGGTCCACCGTCAATCGGAAGGTGAAGGCCACGTCCTCGGCGGTGAAGGGGGTGCCGTCATGCCATGTCACGCCCTCGCGCAGCTTGATGTGCCACTTGAGCCCATCCTGCGAGATACCGCCGTTGGCGACCGTTGGCACTTCCATGGCCAGTGCCGGGACGAAATCGCCCTGCGGATCGGCAAAGAACAGCGGATCGAACACATTCCAATGGATACCGTCGTCGACCTCGATATGCGGCATCAGCGGATTGAAGACGGTCGGTTCCTGGGAAAACCCGATGGTCACGCGGCCCGCAGGTGCGCCGACGTCTGCGGCCAGGGCTTGGCGTGCCAGACTCCACGGTAACAGCAGTCCGGCGCTACCTACCGCGGCCATGCCGAGAAACTGGCGCCGGTTCGGGTGAGCCAGGAACGGTTTGTCGATGGGATTGTCGTTGTCGTTCATGGTGAGATTCCTGTTGTTGTTGAGTTGTTCGATCTCGTGGGTGATTTTTCAGTATCCAGGCTTTAGGTGCCGACAGGCCGATGATCTCCAATGTCGAATCCGTTGTCCGGCCGTACCTTCGAACCGTCGGTGAATCGAGAGAAGCGGAAGGCATGGGGATCGACCAGGGGAGTGTCGTTACATACCAGATCCGACGCCAGCCGCCCGGCTCCCGGGCCGATGCCGAAACCGTGGCCGGAAAATCCGGTGGCCAGCACCAGGCCGGGCAACGACTCCACGTTCGAGATGACGGGAATGGCGTCCGGCGTCACGTCGATGCAGCCCGCCCAGCGCTGTTCGATGTTGGCATCCCGGAAGACGGGAAATGCCTCGCAGAGTTTCTCCATCGCCTCATTGGCCATACGCCGTGAAGGTGCCGGATCGAGCACCCGGTGGTACTCGAACGGAGAAGGCTCATCCAGCGCCCACTGTCTGGGAATTCTGGCTTCATCGAGGAAACGCCAGCCCAGGCGAGGCTTGAGGTTGTAGCGCTCCATCTTCAATGCTGGTAGGAAACGGCGCAGATAGCGGAAGGTGTCAGGCACGATGTCGGCAATGTTCCCGCCGCCGTTGGCGATGGTATAGCCACCATCCTGACGCTTGCGCAGGGCGAACCCGGAGGCCCACATCGCCGCTTCGGGACCGTCGAGGGGAGACGTGCGCAGGACATTGTTGATGACCTTGAGCTGTGGCAGATCCAGGCCATGGCGAGTGCAGAACAGATTCGACCAGGCACCGCCGGCCAGCACCACGGATTGGCAGCGGATGCGCCCTCGCTCGGTCACGACGCCAGCCACTCGGCCGGCTTCCGTCTCCACGCCCCTGACCGCGCACTCTGTCAACACGTGAGCACCTTTGGCACGGGCGGCTTCGGCAATGGCTGGCGCTACCTTCTGCGGCTCGGCGCGTCCATCCGCTGGCGTGAACAGGGCTCCCTTGACAGCCAACCGACAGCCAGGCATCTGCGCTTGCAGCTCCTCCCGGCTCAACATGCGACTCTCCAACCCCGTACCTGACAGATGGCGGCGCCAGCGATCATGCTCCTCGAAGGTCTTGTCATCCTCGCATCCGAACAGGATGCCGGCTCGCCGATAGCCGATGTCGCATCCAGTACGACTTTCCAGGTTTTCCCACAGCTTCAGGGTTTCCGCCATCAGCGGTACCTCACGCGGGTCTCGACGCGAAATGCGTACCCAGCCCCAGTTTCGGCTGGACTGCTCATGGCCGATGCCACCTTTCTCGCACAGCGCCACGTGCAGACCACGTTCGGCCAGTTCCAGCGCGGTCGACGTACCGATGATACCGCCCCCAACCACCACGACATCCACTTTTCTCGGCGGTTCGAGGTCCCCATGAACCGGGATCACGTGCGGGCCGGGCATGTCAGACCTCCTTGGCGCTGGCCGAGATGGAGCCTCGACCGGGTGATGGCGATGAAAAAGGCGTCGCGGTGCAGTTTGATCGACATCCTTCTGGACCCTCGCGTTGTTATTGGTCTTCAGTGGTTAAGATGCGCTCTCGCAGGGACGTGGCTCCAGTCCCACGATGCGCTGATATGATGTTCTCAGGATTCTCATCAATTGCCGTTGATCGTCGGCATCCAGATGTGAAAAGAAGTCTTCGCTTTGTGCCTTGGCAAGGCGGCGCACCTGACGCGCGACGCTCGCCCCCTGGGGGGTGATGAATAGCTGGAGTGCTCGGCGTTCCTCCGGTGCCACCTGGCGCTCGATCAGACCGGCCTTCACCAACTTGTCAACGATCCTGCCAATCTCCGCCTTGCTCTTGGTGCTGAGGTGGGCGATGACGGAGGGACGGATGCCGGGATGGGAATCGACCAGCAACAGAGTGATAACCTTGCCGGTGCCCTTGGCGACCTCCAGGCCTTCGAGGCGCTGATCCAGGTCGCGCGACAGGGCGATGGTGATCGTTCGCATATAGAAACTCAGCAGGTCTCCCAGAATATCGAGATCGACTTCCCGGGAGTGATGGGGCGCATTGCTCATCGAGCGAGGGTCTCCTAGAGGGCCGTGATCCCGTTGGTCGATGCCGGGGCGCTTGAATCGACCTTAAGACCAAATAGTATTCAAATGCAACTGTTGTGCTTGTTGCCTATCGTGGCAAGGTGTCCGCGGCCTGGATTAGCCAATCCTGGAACAGGAGCGAACGCTGCTGGTGTGATTTCCGCTCGGGACTGACTACCCAATAGGCGTGGGGAGAGCGCACGGGATCGCCGAAGGGCAAGTGGAGTTCGCCATTCTGCAGCTCGCGTTCCACGTAGTGGGCGGGCAGGACGGCGAGCCCCAGGCCGCTCACTGCCGCGCCGATCAGCATGTCGCTATCGGCGAATCGAATGCCCTGGATCGTCCCTCTATGGTTCAAGCCCGACGCGCGCAGCCATTCGAGCCACAGGCTCGGCCTGCTGGCGTTCTGCAGTGTCGGGATGCGCGAAAAATCCAGCCGATCGAGCTGCTCTTCACGCGGAATGAGTCGCGGGGAGGCGACCACGGCCAGTGTTTCCACGAACAGTTTCCGAGCCCTGGCTCCGCTCCAGACACCGGCGCCGCGCATGATGGCGATGTCGATCTGGCTCGTGCTGAAGTCAATATCGTCGCCAACGGAGTGGATCTCGATGGGAAAGTCTGGAGCCCGCTGGATGAAGTCCGCCAGGCGGGGGGCAAGCCAGCGGGAAGCGCAAGCGACCGTGGCGCCGATCATCAGCGCGGCGTCTCTCTTGCGCCCCCTGACGAGGTCGATGGACGTCTCCTCCAGTTCGTTCAGCAGGGGTTCGATCTCGTGGAAATAGGCGTTGCCGGCATCGGTCAGCACGATTCGGGAGCCCGAGCGCTCGAACAGGCGCAGGCCGAGGTGCTGCTCCAGATTGGCGATCTGTCGGCTGACACCGCTCTGGGTGACGAACAGCTCCTTCGCGGCACGGGTAAAGCTCAAATGCCGCGCGGCGGCTTCGAACGCTTGCAGGGCGGAAAGGGAAGGGAGGAAGCGCCGCATGCGGATGTGCCTTATTTTTGATTATCGTTGTCATGACTTTTAGTCATGGATAACTCAAATTTCAACGTTTCCCTTCGGCGGCGGCCTATGGCAACAATTGACCTGAATGAGAAGGAACAGGTTTCTCGGGGCGTCGGTGCTAGGGCGCTTCCGTCACCGAGTCGATCGGTCTCGCCCTGAGTTGGCGTCATCCTGTCCCTCGATTCGCCTGATATGGGCGACAACGGAACGAGGCAGGCGGTGTTCGTCACTGTCATTCGTAGGCGCACGATTGCATGCCACTCTTGCTGGAAGACCTGCATATGTCGACTCGTGGACATCCCGAAAGCGTTCTTGGCGATCCTCGTGTCGGGGGCGAATCGGTCGCGATGGGAGTGGCAGCGGGGCCGAGCCCCGCCGATGACTTCCGGCTCGGCGTCATGATGCTCGACACCCGCTTCCCGAGACCGGTCGGGGACATTGGTAATGCCGCGAGCTTCGATCACCCCGTCCGCTTCGCCAGAGTGACATCGGCAAGCGTTCCGGCCGTGGTCAATAGCTGTATCGCGGAAACGATCGTCGAAGATTTCGTCGATGCCGGCCTGCGCCTCGTCAACGATGGCGTCAGTTGCCTGGCGACCTCTTGCGGGTTCGTGTGCGCCATCCATGACCGACTGCAGGCGCGGTTGCCCGTGCCACTGGTCTCCTCGGCGTTGAATCTCGTGCCCTGGCTGCATGAGGGGTGCGCCACCGATGGCCCCATCGGTGTGCTGACCTTCGATGCCCGTGTCCTGGGTCGGGCCCACTTCGGGCGCTTCTGGCGCGATGGCCTGGTCATCCAGGGACTGGAAGCGAGCGAGACGTTCTATCCGACGATTCGCTTCGATCGAAGGTGCTGGGACCCGGCACGGGTGGAGCAGGAGGTATTCACCGCTGCAGATGCGCTCCAGCGCCGGGCTCCCGACATGCAGGCGCTGCTTCTCGAATGCACGAATCTCGCTCCGTATCGCCAGCGCTTGAGAGCGCGACTGGGCATTGCCGTTGCCGACATCCATACGGCCATTCAACGAGTGCGGTGTGGGGTGGAGCGCTTTTGAACCTCTCATGACTCTTGGCAAATGACTCTCAACAATAAAAAGGGTATTTACCATGTGGTTGGTCATTGTTCCCGTAGCAGTGCTGTTTGCGATCATTCTGCTGCCCCTGCCGCGCATCGGCGGCAACGTCATCGTCGGACTGCTTGCGGCAGCGGCTGCCGCGGCATTGTTGGGCGGGCTCGGTCCGCTGGCGGCACTCGAAGCGGCCATACTGGGCATCGACAAGTTGGCCTGGGTGATCATGCTGTCGATTTTCGGCAGCCTCTATGCCGAAGCCCAGGTGCGCCTCGGTGCGATGCAGACGGCGTTGGATGGCTTTCGCGCGCTGTTCGGACGCTCCACCGCAGGATTGGTGTGTGCGGTCATCCTGACCCTGGTTCTGAGCGGCTCTCTGCTGGGCGATGCCATTGCCGCTGCCACTGTCATCGGGTTGCTGGTGATTCCCGCCCTGGCGGCCATCGGCCTCAGCGGTGAGCGCATCGCGGTGATCATCGTCATGGGCGCAGTGATCGGCTCGGGGATGCCGCCCATCTCGCAATCCTTCTTTCTCGCCGCGTCGCTGACCGGCATCGATCCAGGCGCGATCCTGGGGCGTGCCTATCTCACCATGGGCGGTAGCGTGGTGATCGCCATGCTGGTGGGAGTGTGGCTGTGCCGACGCACCTCGTCTGCAACACTGGCGGCACCACAGCCGCTGGCGACGATCTTGAGCTCACGCTGGTGCACGCTGATACCGATGCTGGTGCTGCTGGCGATCGTGGTTGCCGCCTCGCTGGGCTTCAATCTCTTCGAGCAGACGCCCGGGCTGGCCGATGGTGTCGCTTGGTTGAGCCAGGTGCCGATCCTGCGCGGGCTGGCGTTTCGGGTGGTGCTGGCGATCATCGCTGCGTTGCTGATCAGTTTTCTGTTTCGCACGGTACGCCGCCAGGCCGTCGCGATAGTGGGCTCGGGGTTGAGCAACATCACCAAGACCGTCCAGATCCAGCTTTGTGCCGGCGTCATGGTGGGGGTGTTCTACCAGGCTGGGCTGATCGAGGTGGTGCAGCAGGCGACCGGCCACCTGGTACCGCACCTGATGGCTACCGTCGGGGGCATCGCGACGCTGGTGGTCGGCATGTTGACCGGGTCGCAAACCACGGCTCAAACCATGATCGTGAGCATGATGGCGCCAGCGCTGACCCACCTTGGGCGCGATCCCGAGGCGGTGGCGGTGGGTGCCGCCCACCTGGCGATGGCTGGCCAGTCGATGCCGCCGGTAGGGTTGACCACCTTTGTCGTCACCGGACTGGTGGGCGGTGTGATCGGTATCCGTGTCGATCCGGTCAAGACCATGCTGCTGGCGCTACCGGTGACGATCTATTTCGCGCTGGTCGGATTCGCCTTCTGGTTCATGGGATAAGGGTTTCCGAGGCACCGCATTGCAGGAGAGATCATGAGTACGCCGAATCCGGTTTCCCACCGTATCGTCGTGATCGGCGGCGGCATCGTCGGGGTCTGCAGCGCTTGCGCGCTACTCCGGGATGGACACCGCGTCACGCTCCTGGAGCCGGGCGAGCCGGGGGCGGACCAGGCGGCCAGCTACGGTAACGGCGCCTTCCTCAGTCCGGCGTCGATCGTGCCGATGTCGGTCCCCGGATTGTGGAAGAAGGTGCCGGGCTATCTGCTCGATCCACAGGGGCCGTTCACGATTCGCTGGCGTCATCTGCTGGCGCTGTCGCCCTGGCTCATTCGCTTCCTGCGGGCCGGTTGCTCGGTGACCAGGACCGCGCGAACCGCGGAGATTCTCGCTGCCTTGCTGTCCGATGCGCCGACCCGCCACCTGGCGCTCGCCCAGGCGGCGGGCCTGGCCGGTCTGATTCGTCGGGATGGGTTGCTCTACGTCTATCCCGACCGGTCGGCTTTCGAGCAGGAGGCGTTCTCCTGGCAGTTGCGGCGCGATAACGGCGTCGTCTGGGAAACGCTGGAAGGCGAACGGTTGCAGGCCTTCGAACCCACGCTCAGCCGTCGTTACACTTTTGGCGTGCTGGTCGAGAGCGGCGCGCACTGCCTCGACCCGGGGGCATACGTGCGCGGCCTGGCGCAGTGGGCGCGGAAACAGGGGGCGATACTGGTCGAGGCACGGGCCGAAGGATTCGATGTTGCCGGGGGACGCCTGCGGCATGTGCTGACGGACCGGGGGCCGGTCGCTTGCGAAGGCGCGGTGATCGCGGCCGGCATCCACTCGAAGCGACTCGCCGCGCAGGCGGGGGATCCGGTGTGCCTGGAGAGCGAACGCGGCTATCACGTACAGATCGCACATCCCGCCGCGGCGCCACGCATCCCGGTGATGCCGGGCGACGGCAAGATGGCCAACACGATGACGCGCGGCGGCCTGCGTGCCTCGGGCCAGGTGGAACTTGCCAGCGTCGATACGCCGCCCGACTGGAAGCGGGCGGACGTCCTGCTCTCCCATCTGCTTGCCACCTATCCGGGATTGGCCGGGGATCCCGCGCGGCTGCAGGTTTCCCGCTGGCAGGGCCACCGTCCTTCGACGCCCGACGGGCTGCCGGTCATCGGCCCTGCCAGCGTGACGCCCGATATCGTGCATGCTTTCGGTCACGGGCATATCGGCGTCGCCTCCGCGCCGATGACGAGCGAACTGGTCGCCAGTCTCTTCGGCGGCAGAACGTCCCCGCTAGATATCTCTCCTTTCGCCGCGACGCGATTCCGCTAGCGGCGCAAAGGCGCCTTGCGCTCGTTCCCTGCCGGTTGAACTCTCCCTTGGTAAGGAGCGCGGGGGAATCTTGCGCGGCACAGGGAGCGACTATCTGTCGGCAGCACTTGGTTCGGCGGGCCGCTGCGCCCATAATGGCTGCGTTTCGACATTCCCGTGACTCCAGGCCGGTTCCTACGCAAGGGGTAACACCGATGAAACTGCTCAATCGTTCGGCGCTGAGCGTCAAGCCCACCCAGGCCTTCGTCGACTGGGTCAATTCGCTGGAGCCGACCGTCGGTGAAGACGATCTGACCCTAGACGATATCGCCGGCGAAAACACCGTCTATCTGATCCCCGAGATGGATACGCCGGAGGCGCTGTTCGCCTATGTCGAGGAGCGCTATGTCGATATCCTCGAGAGCGAACTGCGTGCCTGGGAGGAGGATGAACGCCAGTGGCCAGAGACGCTCGACTGGTCCTTGTTCAACGAGTTTCTCGCCCTCGAACACAGTTATCTGGTGGTGGATCTCGACGACGAGGCGGAGCTGGAGACCTCGGAGGTCGACGATGAGCTGTTGATGGAAACCGACGAGGAGTGATGGTGCTTTCGATCCCGGCTCGACATCGCGTGATACGTTATCTGACGAGGATGCTTGGCGTCGCATGTTGAGGCGTTTGTTCGAGGAGCGCGAGGGGGACGACGGTCTACCCGGGCGTGAACGCAAGCTGGCGCTGCTGGCGATGATTACCGGCACGCAACTGGCGGTGCTCGACAATGGTATCGTCAACATTGCCTTGCCGACGCTCGCCGATCAGCTATCGATCAGTGGCTCGGAATCCATCTGGATCGCCAACGTCTATCAACTGACCACGGCGGCGCTGCTGCTGACCTGCGCCGCCCTGAGTCGTCGCCTGGGGCGCCATCGGCTCTACATCGGAGGCTTGGCGGTATTCACCGTGGCATCGCTGGGTTGCGCGCTGGCACGCTCGTTCGAGTTTCTGCTGGTGATGCGGGGGCTGCAGGCCGTGGGGGCCGCCGCCATGCTCAGTATCGGGCCATCGCTCTATCGGATCATCTTTCCTACCCGGCTGTTGGGATCGGCGATCGGCTTGAGTGCCTTGACCGTCGCTTTCGGTATTGCCGCCGGTCCCTCGCTGGGCGGCCTGATCCTGCATGTCGCGAGCTGGCCGTGGCTGTTCGCGATCAACGTGCCGATCGGTCTGCTGGCGCTGACGCTGGGCATTCGTTCGCTGCCCCGCGAGAAGCCTCACCCGGGAATGATCGATATCTGGGGGGCGCTGCTGTCGATCGTCATGCTCAGCGGCAGCGTGTTCGCGCTCGACCAGTTCGGCCATGGCAAGGGGGGGCTATCGGCGGGACTGACCCTGACGGTCAGTCTCGCTTGCCTCGCCGGCTTCATCTATCGGCAGCGTCGTGTCGCCAGGCCGCTGGTGCCGTTGGCGCTGTTCGAGGAACCACGGTTCTCGTTCGCCGCCACGGTATCGATGTTCGCCTTTCTCGCCCAGGGCGTGGCGTTCGTGGGGTTGCCCTTTCTCTATCAGACGACGATGGGCGTTTCGCCGATCGCCTCGGCAATGTTGTTCACGCCCTGGCCGCTGGCCATCATGGTGATCGGGCCGCTGGCGGGACGGCTGGCGGACAAGGCCAATCCGGCGCTGATCAGTTCGACCGGGCTGGGGCTCTTTTTGCTGGGCATGCTGGCGTTGACCGGGCTTGGGGCCGACTCCAGCTATGTCGACGTGATCTGGCGCACGGCGCTGTGCGGTATCGGTTACGGCCTGTTCCAGGCACCCAATAACCGCGAGATGATCGGCAGCGTGTCGGTGGATCTGAGCGCCAATGCGTCCGGCGTTCTGGCTTCGGTGCGCACCTTCGGGCAGTCGCTGGGAACGGCCTCCGTCGGCCTGATATTGGGGCTCTCCTTCGGCTCGCTGAGGCTATCGTTGTGGCTGGGGTGCATCTCGGTGGTGTTGGCGCTGGCGCTGAGCCTTTATCGGATACCGATGGCGGCTACGCGTCGACGCTGAGATCTTGCCGTCGCTCCACGCAGTGCAAGACGTTACAATGACCCGATTGGCACAGGAGGAGCTGTCATGAGTGTTCAGGCACGTATCGAAGAGAAGCTCACGGCTCTCGAACCGCTCCATGTGACGGTCGAGAACGAAAGCCACATGCACCATGTGCCGCCCAATTCCGAAACGCATTTCAAGGTCACCCTGGTTTCCGAACGGTTCGAGGGGCTGATGCCGGTCAAGCGTCATCAGCTGATCTACGCGACGCTGGCCGATGAACTCGCCGGGCCGGTCCATGCGCTGGCACTCCACCTCTATACCCCTCGGCAATGGGCGGCGCGTGGCGAAAGCCGACCGGATTCGCCCAGTTGCCGGGGCGGAGGCGGCCGGTGATCGGCGATCCCCAGCGACTGCAGTATCTCGAGGCCATGGGCATTCCCGCCTGGGTCTCGCGCTACCGCTTCGTCAACGCCCGGCCGACCGAGCAGGGTGAATGGCAGCTGCCGGCCAAATCCGAGAAAGCCGCGCCAGGGCAGCGTCTCCAAGCGCTGCTCGAAACACCGGTCGAGGCCGGCGGGCGTGCGTCTGCCGAGCCGAGGCGTGAGGGTCCGGCGCCCGCGGCGCGAGCGCGAGCCTTGCTCGACGGCGACGGCGAATCCCCGGGCGCTGCCGAGTCGACCCGGCCGACACGCGCGCCTTCCTCCGAGCCGAACGAGGTTGCCGCACCGGAGCCGGTTGCGACAACCGCGCCACTGCGTTTCACGCTCTCGCTGGCGGTGCTGGAAAAGCGCTGGTGGCTGTTGTTGCCTGGCGAGCATGTGCTGTCGGCGTCCGCACAGAAATTGTTGCGTCAATTGCTGCGCGCGGCCGGTCTGCCTTCGAAGTGGTCGCCGCTCGCCACGCTGTCGTGGCCATTGATCGAGACGCCGGTGAGCGATCCGGCCGGCGAGGCACGCGAGGGCATCCAGGTATTCTGCGCCGGTCAGGCGCTGCGTAACCAGCTCGCGATCGACGGTGCCCTCGTGATCGGCGATAGCGAGCCCTGGACGTCGCTACTGACTGAAGACGCCGACGCGTTCGACTTCCCTTGCCATCACTGGCCGCATCCGGAGGCACTGCTCGTTTCCGCCAAGGCCAAGCGGGAGTGTTGGCCGTTACTGCACGCCTGTGGCCGGGCTTGGCAAGAACGTGCGACCACAACCGCTAGGTCCCTCTGATCCGCGAACATGACGCCATGTCCACGACTTGCCCGGCATTTGACCCGCCGCCACGCCGACTCGATTCGCGCGATCTGTCGAGGCTGATCGCGTTCGAAGCGATGGCCAATGACGACGCCTGGTCGGAAGCCCTGCTGAGCGCGGCGCTGACCGATGACACGCATGAAGTCTGGGGAGTTTCGGCGGAGGAGGGAAGCGCGCTGCGCGCCGTCGCCGTGATCGCCTATCTGCCGTTTGACGCCGAACTGCAATCGATCAGCGTGCTGCCCGAGAGTCGACGGCAGGGGCTGGCCCGGGGCCTGCTGGCTTGGTTGTCGCATCACGCGCGGCGGCGTGGTGCGGAGAAGCTGCTGCTGGAGGTCAGAGAGTCCAATCGTGCGGCGCGTAGGCTCTACGCGCGCGCCGGTTTCGCTGTCGATGGTCAGCGTCGCGGCTATTATCGACGACCCGACGGCAGTAGCGAGGACGCGGTACTGATGTCGCTCGCGTTGAATGACGACATGGCGAACCGCTGAAATGCGACGGCCAGCGGTCGCGAAGGCCGCCGGCCGTTGGGGACTGTCGGTTAGACGTCGGAGCCGCTACCGGCCTCGTCGAGCGACTGCAGTTTGTCGAGCAGGCCGCCGAGGCGCTGTTCCCACTCCTCGCGCTCCTGGCGGAAACGCGAATTCTCCGCCTTGAGCTCTTCGTTCTCCATCTTCAGCATCTCGATGCTGTCGACGGCATTCTGAATCTTCTGCTCGAGCTGGGCGAAGATCTCTCCGTTCATGACTCTCTCCTTGAAACCATCTAGTGACCGGGTTGGCCGCCAGCCTACGTGGCGTTGGTGTCGACGACAAGCGTCTCAAAGCGGCGACGTCAATCGACCGCCGGCGTGCGCCGGAACAGCCGACCATGGCTGTCGCCGGCGACGATTTCCCGATGAAGCTGCCAGCCTGTCGGTGGCTGCCAGGCGAGCTCGTGCTCGCTCTCGACGTAGATCAGCGCATCGGGAGCCAGCCAGCCGGCGCTTTCCAACCGCTCGCAGGTGGTCGCGGCCAGTCCCCTGCGAAATGGCGGATCGAGGAATACCAGATCGAATGGCACCGGCGTGCTTGCCAAGTAGCGGGCCACGTCGGCGTTCAATACTCTGGTTTCCACTGCTTTGGTCTCCACCGCCCGGGTCTCCACTGCATCGGCCTCGATGTCCAGTAGCCGCAGGTTGGCTTCGAGTGCTCCGGCCACTGCGGGGGACATCTCGACGAAGGTGACCTGAGCGGCCCCGCGCGAGAGTGCCTCCAAGCCCAGGGCGCCGGTGCCGGCATAGAGATCGAGCACGCGCCTGCCGGCAAGTTCGAACGCCAGCCAGTTGAACAGCGTCTCGCGTACCCGGTCCGGTGTCGGACGAAGCCCCGGGCTGTCCAGGATCGGCAACTTGCGGCGCCGGAACCTGCCGCCGATCAGGCGCAGCTGGCCGCTGCCATGGTGGGTTGCGTGGCGGCCATCGGCGGTATCGCCTCGGGATCTTGGGTGGCGGGAGCGGCGTCGATTCATGGCGGGCAATTGTACCCCCGCATCCCTCGCGGTGATAGGATGGGATGAGGGTCTGTTGCCGTTTCACGCAGCAACGCGGTTCGCGCTGAAACGGCAACAGACCCTGGTTATCGATATTCTCCGAAGCCGTTCCGACGGGCGCTGACGTAGCGTCACGTTGCGGCTGTCAGCAGTGAAGTCATCCATGTTCGGACTATTCAAGAGTCGCAAGAAACAGCAGCAGGAGCAGGAAGAGGCGCGTCGCCGCGAGGCGGAAGCCGAAGTAGCCGGCGCCGGCGAAACGGCTGAGAAATCGCCGGCCGGGACTGACGCGGCAGAGCCCGGCGAAGCCTCTGCGTCGGACACCGCGACTGTCACCACGGAGACGCCCGCCGGCAACACCGAGCCGGGCACCGCCGAGGTCGAGGAACCCGCGACGCAGGATCCGGAGAAACCGGAGCCGGTGGTCTACGACCCCGAGCCGGTCGAGGAAGCCGCTGCGCAAGAGGCGTTGAGCGAGCCGCTGGCGGAGGAAACCGCCGAGTCCGCCGTGCACGAGGTACCGGCCGAATCGACGCGTGAAACGGCGCTGGCCACCGACGTCACGCCGCCGGCTCCGCAAGAGAAACCCAAGGGCGGCTGGCTGGCGCGGGTACGTGCCGGTCTGGGCCGGACCCGCGCCAATCTGACCGATGGGATCGCCGATCTGCTGCTCGGCAAGAAGCAGATCGACGACGATCTGATGGAGGATCTCGAAACCCAACTGCTGTTGGCGGACGTGGGGATCGAGGCCACCAGCGAGATCATCGAACGGCTCACCGAGCGGATCTCGCGCAAGGAACTCGCCGATGCCGATGCGCTCTACCGGGCGCTGCAGGAAGAGCTCGCGACACTGCTGGAGCCGGTCTCCCGGCCGTTGACGCTGCCGCCCAAGGGGCAGGGACCGTTCGTGATCCTGATGGTCGGCGTCAACGGCGTCGGCAAGACCACCACCATCGGCAAGCTGACCCAGCGCTTCCAGGACGAAGGCCGCAGCGTGATGCTGGCTGCCGGCGACACCTTCCGCGCCGCGGCGGTGGAGCAGCTCAAGGTCTGGGGCGAGCGCAACCGGGTGCCGGTGATTGCCCAGCACACCGGCGCCGACAGCGCCTCGGTGATCTACGATGCCCTCGCCGCCGCGCGCGCGCGCAAGGTCGACGTGCTGATCGCCGATACCGCCGGGCGCCTGCACAACAAGAGCCACCTGATGGAGGAGCTCAAGAAGGTGCAGCGGGTCATGGCCAAGCTCGACGCCGGAGCGCCGCACGAAGTGATGCTGGTGCTCGACGCCGGAACCGGACAGAACGCGCTTTCCCAGGCCACGACCTTCGACGAGGCGATCCCGGTCACCGGGATCACCCTGACCAAGCTCGACGGCACCGCCAAGGGTGGCATCATCTTCGCGCTGGCCAAGAAGATGGGGACGCCGATCCGTTTCATCGGGGTCGGCGAATCCCTGGATGACCTGCGCCCGTTCGATGCCGACACCTTCGTCAAGGCGTTGTTCGACAGCGACGCCGGCCGGGACGGCGACGCCGATTCATGATTGCGTTCGAGCACGTCGGCAAGCGCTACGGTGGGCGCTTCGAGGCGCTTGCCGACATCAATTTCCGCGTCGGCCGGGGCGAGATGGTCTTCCTCACCGGTCACTCCGGTGCCGGCAAGAGTTCGCTGCTGCGTCTGATCATGCGTCTCGAGCGGCCCTCCCGTGGGCGGGTGCTCGTCGCCGGACATGACCTCGATCGGTTGCATATCAGTCAGGTGCCGTATTACCGGCGCCAGATCGGCGTGGTGTTCCAGGACCACCAACTGCTGTTCGACCGCGATATCTTCTCCAACGTGGCGCTACCGCTGACCATTCAAGGCATCGAGCCGGTGGATGCGGCGCGGCGCGTGCGCGCCGCGCTCGACAAGGTCGGCCTGCTGCACCGCGAGCGGGCCTTGCCGATAGAGCTTTCCACCGGCGAGCAGCAACGCGTGGGTATTGCCCGGGCCGTGGTCAACAAGCCGGCGCTGCTGCTCGCCGACGAGCCGACCGGTAATCTCGATCCTCAATTGTCGACCGATATCATGCGCTTGTTCGAGGACTTCAACCGCATCGGGACCACGGTCATGGTGGCGAGCCACGACCTGGCCCTGATCGCGCGCCTGCGTCATCGCGTGCTCGAGTTGCGCGAAGGACGCCTGGTCAACGACGAGGTGGCGGCATGAGTCAACGCCAGGAGGCGACACGCCGCGGGGCCCGCAAGCCGCAGCGGCGCGCTGGTGGCGGCGGTCGGGCCTGGCTGCGCCATCACCGTGCCATGCTCGGCGACAGTGCGCTGCGACTGATCAAGCGCCCGGTCGCGACGCTGTTGACCATGTTGGCGATCGCCATCGCCCTGATCCTGCCCGCCGGGCTATGGCTGGCGCTGGACAGTGCACGCTTGCTCGATGCCGAACTCGACGAGAGCGCCACGCTGACGGTCTATTTCGATGCCGGCGTCGATGAATCCGGGGCGATGACGCTGGCCGGTCAGATCGGCAGCCAGCCGGGCGTGGCCGGTACGCGCCTGATTACCGCCGCCGAAGGGCTGGCGGAATTTCAGCAGACCCTGGGCGTCGACGACGCGCTGACCCAGCTCGAGGACAATCCGCTGCCGGCGAGTGTCGTGGTGACGCCGGAAAACCCCGACCCCGCCGAGGTTCAGGCCTTGAGCCAGCAGCTGCAGAAACTCGACGGCGTCGATGAGGTGCGCCTGGACCTGGCCTGGCTCGATCGCCTTCAGCAGTTGGCCGAAGTCGGTCAGCGCGTCGCCTTGGCCCTGGCATTGCTGTTCGGTCTCGGCGTATTGCTGGTGGTCGGCAACACCGTGCGTCTGGCGGTGGAGAGCCGGCGACAGGAGATCGAAGTGGTGACGTTGATCGGCGCGACACATGCCTTCGTGCGGCGACCCTTTCTCTACAGCGGTGCCTGGTATGGCCTGGGCGGCGGTATCCTGGCCCTGGCGATCCTGGCCCTTGGCGGGAACTGGCTGGCCGCGCCGGTGGCGGCGCTGGCGCAGAGTTACGGTGCCCACTTCGCGCTGCCATCGCTGGGCTTGACGAATTCGGCTTTTCTGCTGTTCTTTAGTACACTATTGGGCTGGTTGGGAGCATGGCTGGCCGTTGGGCGTCATCTGGCCGACATCAAGCCTCGTTAGGCTTGGCGAGGCAGTTTCATCCGGGTATTGAATTGTCGGTTTGTCATCGATCGATATCCGCCGTGCTGTTCGGTCGAACTGGCCCCGACCATTGAACTTTTGTCTAAACTTGGGGTCGTATAGATAACCTCACCGACAGGCAGAACAACCTGTTGCGGTGCGTGGCCAAACAAAAGCAAGGGATCGAGCGCAGCTCTCCCTGTTCCCGCACCGCCTAGCATGGAGACATTGCACATGAGCACCAGTCTTCAACCCATTGGGAATCTTTCTCCGGGTCACGATCTCAACGGTTACATCCAGGCCGTCAACGGTATCCCCGTGCTGACGGCCGAAGAAGAGCACGATCTCGCCGTGCGCCTGCATGAAGAAGGCGACCTCGAGTCCGCTCGTCGTCTGATCATGTCGCATCTGCGCTTCGTCGTGCACATCGCGCGGAGCTATTCAGGTTACGGATTGCCGCAGGCGGATCTGATTCAGGAAGGCAACGTTGGCCTGATGAAGGCGGTCAAGCGGTTCGACCCGTACCAGGGCGTGCGCCTGGTCTCCTTCGCGGTCCACTGGATCAAGGCCGAGATCCATGAGTACGTGCTGCGCAACTGGCGTATCGTCAAGATCGCCACCACCAAGGCCCAGCGCAAGCTGTTCTTCAACCTGCGCAGCGCCAAGAAGCGTCTGGCATGGCTCAACAACGACGAGGTCGAGGCGATCGCCAAGGATCTCGACGTCAAGCCGACTGTCGTGCGCGAAATGGAGGGGCGCCTGGCCTCCTTCGATGCCGGCTTCGATGCCTCGCCGGGGGAAGAGGAAGAGCAGGGCTATCAAGCGCCGGCGCAGTATCTCGAGGACTACAGCTTCGACCCGGCGGCCCAACTGGAAGCCGATGACTGGGAGGCGGACTATACCCGTCGCCTGCGTGATGCGCTGGCGACACTCGACGAGCGTTCTCGCGACATCCTGCAACGGCGCTGGCTTTCCGAGCACAAGTCGACGCTGCATGAACTGGCAGACGTTTACGGTGTTTCCGCCGAGCGTATCCGCCAGCTCGAGAAAAACGCCATGAAGAAGATCAAACAGCAGTTGGGTGGCGCCCTGGCAGCCTGATCGCCATTAAAGACGCAGCAATGAAAAGCCCGGCCGATGCCGGGCTTTTTGGTTCTCTAGGGTATGGTCTTGGCTGCAGCCGGACTCACACCGCGTGAGTCTGCGCCACTGGTCTCAGCAAACGCCCGCCCAGCAGTTGCCACTGGTCTTCCCAGTGCGCGGTGGGGCGATGACGAAAATCGCTGCGAACGTACTGGCTGATCCGGCCCTCGACGAAGGCCGACAGCAGATTGGCTGCCGCGGATACCGATACCTGGCAGCGCAGCCCTTCGCGCAGTTCCGCCTCGCGCAGGATCTGCTTGAACTGGGTTTCCAGCCGCTCGAACAGCTGCGACATGCGCAGCCGCAGGCGCGCGGTCTCGCCGGTCAGCACGTCGCCATCCATCAGCCGGCTGAGGCCGGGATTCTTCTCGGCGAAGGCCAGCACCAGTTGCAGGATCGTCTCGCAGCGCTCGAGCGCCGAGGGCACGTCGTCGAGGATGCGCCGGATGCGCTCGAACAGGCTTGCCTCGATGAACTCGATCAGGCCTTCGAACATGCGCGCCTTGCTGGGGAAATGGCGGTAGAGTGCCGCCTCGCTGACACCGACCTGGCGCGCTAGCGCGGCCGTGGTGATGCGCTTGCCGCTGTCCTCCTCGAGCATCAGTGCCAATGCCTGAAGGATCTGTTCGCGGCGGGAGAGTTGAGAAGTTGCCTGCGTCATGACGGTTCTTATCGGTCGCTTTGTCCGGCTCCCTCCTGGAGCTGCCCGGTTGGCCTGTTTGCTGTTCGGCGACCGGGGCAGGCCATCCCGGCCCGCAATGGTTGAAACGGGGATCAGTCGCGCTGGTCCGTGATCTGGGTGCCGACGCCGGTGTCGGTGAAGATTTCCAACAGCGTCGAGTGCACGACGCGGCCATCGACGATCACGGCGCTGCCGACGCCGCCCTTGACCGCATCCAGGGCGCAGCGGATCTTCGGCAGCATGCCACCGTAGATTGTGCCATCGGCAATCAGCGCATCGACCTGCTCGGTGGAGAGGCCGGTCATGACATTGCCGGCGGCGTCCTGCAAGCCCGCGACGTTGGTCAGCAGCATCAGCTTCTCGGCCTTCAGCGCTTCGGCCACCTTGCCGGCCACCAGGTCGGCGTTGATGTTGTAGCTGTGTCCTTCGCGGTCGACGCCGATCGGCGCGATCACCGGGATGAAGTCGCGCTCGGCCAGCATCTCGAGCAGATCGGTGGAGACGTGCTCTACTTCGCCGACATGGCCGATATCGATGATTTCGGGCTCGGTCATTTCCGGGCGATGCTGCTCCACCTTGAGCTGGCGCGCCAGGATCTGGGCGTTATCCTTGCCGGTCAGGCCGATCGCCTTGCCGCCGCACTGATTGATCTGGTTGACGATGCTCTTGTTGACCAGCCCGCCGAGCACCATCTCGACCACGTCCATGGTCTCGGCATCGGTCACGCGCATGCCGTTGACGAAACGCGACTCGATATTGAGCCGCGACAGCAGCTGGCCGATCTGCGGCCCGCCACCGTGGACCACCACCGGATTGATGCCGACTTCCTTCATCAGCACCATGTCGCGGGCGAAGGAGTCGATCAGCTTGTCCTCGGTCATGGCGTTGCCGCCATACTTGACCACTACCGTCTTGCCGGAATAGCGCTGAATGTAGGGCAGCGCCTCCGACAGTATCTCGACCACGTGGCGGGGATCGCGTTCGCTAACGCTCATGAATCGTCACTGCTCCCTTTTAGGATTATCTCTGACCGACCGGACTCGTCGGCACGCACCGTCTCGCTCAGAACGGCAGCTCGACATTGGGTGCCACGTCCAGCAGGGCGTTGCGAAAACGCGCCTGCACGCGCTCCAGCGCCGCCCGATCCTTGCCCTCGAAGCGCAGCACCAGCACCGGCATGGTATTGGAGGCGCGGCAAAGCCCCCAGCCGTTGGGGTAATCGACGCGAATGCCATCCAGGGTCGTCCTGATCCCATCCTCACCGAAATCGCCGGTTTCGGCCAGTCGTTCGACGATGGCGAACTTCTCCTCGTCGCCGACGGCGACGTTGAGTTCGGGCGTACCGGGGTCCTGGGGAAAGGCGCTGAAATAGGCATCGATGTCTTGCGGCTGGCGGGAAAGCAGCTCCAGAAGTCTTGCGGCGGTGTAGAGTCCATCGTCGAAGCCATGCCAGCGTTCGGCGAAGAAGATATGCCCGCTCATCTCGCCACCGAGCGCCGCGCCGGTCTCCTTCATGCGCGCCTTGATCAGCGAATGTCCTGTGCGCCACATCTCCGGCTCGCCGCCGGCGCGATCGATGACCTGGGCCAGATTGCCGCTGCACTTGGTATCGAAGACGATCCGGGCACCCGGCGCGCGCTCGAGCAGGTCGGTGGCGAACGCCATCAGCAGACGGTCCGCAAAGATCACTTCTCCCCGCGCCGTCACCACGCCGAGGCGGTCGCCGTCGCCGTCGAAGGCCAGTCCGATATCGGCCTGGGTCTCGCGAACCTTGAAGATCAGATCCCGGAGATTCTCCAACTTGCCGGGATCGGGATGATGATTGGGGAAATCGCCGTCGATCTCGGTGTAAAGCGGCACGACTTCCGCTCCCAGCGCCGAGATCAGCTTCGGCCCCAGTTCGCCGGCCACGCCGTTGCCGCAGTCGACCACCGCCTTGAGCGGGCGCACCAGCGAGACGTCGCCGAGGATTCTTCGCAGATACTCTTCGCCGACGTTGCGCTGTTCGAGCGAACCCTGGCCCTCGGTGAGATTGCCGCCGCGGATACGATCGAGCAGATCGGTAATGGCGTTACCGGAGATCGCCTCGCCATCGAGCACGATCTTGAGGCCGTTGTACTCGGGCGGATTGTGGCTGCCGGTGACCATCACGCCGCTGCGGCTCTCGGCCAGGGTACAGGTAGCAAAGTAGAGCACCGGGGTCGGTACGCGACCGATATCGATCACATCACGGCCGGAAGCCCGCAGGCCGCGAACCAGCGCTGCCTGCAGCGCCGGGCCGGAATGGCGGCCGTCGCGGGCGACGATCACGCACTGCTGGCCGCGGGCGGCGGCTTCGCTGCCGATCGCGCGGCCGATCCACTCGACGCTTTCCTCGGTCAGGGTGTCGCCGACGATGCCGCGAATGTCGTAGGCGCGGAAAATCGAAGCGGGGATAACGTCGGTCATGCGCCGTGACATCCTTGAGTTCTCACTGGCTCAGATTCTTACTGACGCCCGGAGTGGCCGAAGCCGCCCGCCGCGCGTTCGGTGGCGACGAACTCCTCGACGATCTCCAGTTCGGCCTGGACGACCGGAACGAGCACGTACTGCGCCAGACGCTCGCCGGGCTCCAGAATGAAAGTATCGCGGCCGCGGTTCCACACCGAGATCATCAGCTCGCCCTGGTAGTCGGAGTCGATCAGGCCGACCAGGTTGCCGAGCACGATGCCATGCTTGTGACCGAGACCGGAGCGCGGCAGGACCAGGCCGGCCAGCGCGGGATCGCCGATATGGATCGCCAGTCCGGTGCGCACCAGCGCGCTGTCGCCGGGCGCCAGCGTCAGCGGCGCGTCCAGCAGCGCGCGCAGATCCATGCCGGCGCTACCGACGGTGGCGTAATGCGGCAGCGGGTAGTCATGGACGCGCTCGTCGAGAATCTTGACGGCAAGCTTGGGCGTGGCGGGCTGGGCAGTGGACGACATGAAACGGGGATTCCTGAAGGTGGAAACGGTTGTTGACGAAAGAAATCTGGCGCAAGAGTTCTAGGGTACCACCGGTCGCGGCTCAAGGAAGGTGGGCGACGATATGGTCCAGTATTGCCCCCGCCAGCGTCGCCTTGGGCTGTATCGGCAGTGGTTGCTGCTGCGTTTGGCCATTGTCGAGCCAGAGCAAGGTCACGGCGTTGTCATCGCTGCCGAAGCCGACACCTTCGCGAGAGACGTCGTTGGCGACGATCAGATCCAGCCGCTTGCGTTCGAGCTTGCTGCCGGCGTGGGTTTCCAGGTCGCGGGTCTCGGCGGCGAAGCCGACGGTGAAGGGACGATCCGGCCGTGCGGCAACCGTGGCGACGATATCCGGATTGCGCACCAGTTCGAGGGTCAGGCCGCTTTCGTCGTCGCGCTTCTTGAGCTTGTGTTCGCTGACCTTCGCGGCGCGATAATCCGCCACGGCGGCACAGCCGATGAACAGGTCGCAGGGCAGCTGCGCTTCGACCGTGGCCAGCATCTGGGTCGCCGAGGTGACGTCGATCCGATCGACGCCTGGCGGTGTCGCCAGCGTCACCGGCCCGCTGACCAGGCTGACGCTGGCGCCGCGTTCGGCGCAGGCGGCGGCCAGCGCGTAGCCCATCTTGCCGGAGCTGTGATTGGAGAGATAGCGCACCGGGTCGAGCGCTTCCCGGGTCGGGCCGGCGGTGATCACTACGCGCTTGCCGGCCAGATCCTGGTGCACGCACATGGCCTTGGATGATTTGTCGGGGCGCTGCTCGAGCGCGGCCAGCAACTGGGTCAGGATGGCTTCCGGTTCGAGCATGCGGCCGAGTCCGACATCGCCGCAGGCCTGGTCGCCGGCGTCCGGCCCCAGCAGCGTCCAGCCCAGTTCGCGGAGTCTATCGGCGTTGGCCAGCGTCGCCGGATGGCGCCACATCGCCTGGTTCATCGCCGGTGCCATCAGGCAGCGCGCTTCGCTGGCCAGGCATAGCGTGGTCAGCAGATCGTCGGCGTGGCCATGGGCCAGGCGCGCCATGAGATCGGCGGTGGCCGGCGCGATCAGAATGATGTCCGCCCATTTGGCCAGCTCGATATGGCCCATGCCGGCCTCCGCTTCCGGGTCCAGCAGCGAGGTACGCACCGGTTCGCCGGTCAGCGCCTGCAGCGTCAGCGGGGTGATGAAGGCCTGCGCGCCTGCGGTCATCACCACGCGCACCTCGGCATCCGTCTTCTTCAACAGACGGGCGAGATGCGCGCTCTTGTAGGCGGCGATGCCGGCGCTGATGCCGAGCAGAATGCGGGTTCCGGCCAGCCCCGGGCCAAGTGGTAGCGACATGGGCGACGTCCTGATAGGTCGGCCTTTACCTTACCATCGGCGCGGTGGATTGCGTAGCGTGGACGGCTCCCTCAGACGGCCGGCAGCAGGCGTTCGACGGCGAGTTCCACCCCGCGCAGTTCGGCGAGTCCCTTGAGCCGGCCAATCAGCGGATAGCCGGGGCGACTCTCCCGGGTCAGGTCATCGAGCAGCTGGTGGCCGTGATCCGGGCGCATCGGCAGGCGCTGGCCGACTTCGCGCCGGCGGCGTCGCTGTTCCCGAACCAGCGCGCTGATCACCCCGACCATGTCGACATCGCCATCCAGATGCCCGGCTTCGTGGAAGCTCGCCGGGTTCGGTTCCCGGCGAGTGGCGCGCAGATGCACGAAATGAACGTGCGGCGCGAAGCGCTCGGCCATCACCACCAGATCGTTGTCCTCGCGTACGCCGTAGGAGCCGGTACAGAAGGTCAGGCCATTGGCCGGACTCGGCGCGCTGTCGAGCACGTATTGGGCGTCTTCGGCGGTCGAGACCACGCGGGGCAGGCCGAGCAGCTCGCGGGGTGGGTCATCCGGATGGATCGCCAGGCGGATGCCGGCAGCCTCCGCCGCCGGTACGATGGCGGCGAGAAACTGGCGCAGATGGCGGCGCAGCGTATCGGCATCGATTCCACGATAGGCGTCCAGCGCTTCACGGAAACGTTCCAGCGTGTAGTGCTCCTCGGTACCCGGCAGACCGGCGATGATGGTGTCGATCAGGCTTGTGCGTGCTGCATCGTCGAGCGCTTCGAAATGGCGCCTCGCGGCTTCCCGCTCGGCCTCGCTGTAGTCCGCCTGCGCGCCGTCGCGTTCGAGCAGATGGAGATCGAAGACGGCGAACGCCGTCTGATCGAAGCGCAGCGCGGTGCCACCGCCGGGCAATGGCCAGGCGAGATCGGTGCGGGTCCAGTCGAGGACGGGCATGAAGTTGTAGCAGACCACGTCGATACCGCACTCGCCGAGATTGGCCAGCGTCCGGCGATAGTTGTCGATGTAGCCCCCGGCTTCCGGCAGGCCCTGCTTGATCGCTTCGTGTACCGGCACACTCTCCACGACCGACCAGGTCAGGCCGGCGGCTTCGATCAGCCGCTTGCGCTCGGCGATCGCTTCCACCGGCCACACTTGGCCGTTGGGGATTTCGTGCAGGGCGGTGACGATGCCGGTCGCGCCGGCCTGGCGAATCTCGCCGAGCGTGACGGGATCGTCGGGGCCGAACCAGCGCCAGGTGTATTCCATGATCAAACTTCCCGATCCGGGTTCTTGTAGGGCAGTGCGGCGATGGCCGCTTCGATGTCGTCGCTTTCGATGATTGACAGCGCTTCCGCGACGCGGTCGCTGAAACGCGTATCCTCGCGCAGCGCGGCGGGGAAAACGGCATCGAGCGCGAGGAAGGCCGCGACCAGGGCTTGGGGGTCGTTGCCATGGCGGCGATGCAACTCAGCAAGTGTCTCGGCCATGGGATCGTCCACCGGATGCGGCCGGCCGGCGAGATCGCTGCCGGCGGTATAGCGGATCCAGCCGGCCACGCCCAGCGTCGTCGTGGTGAGATCTCCGCCGTGCTGTAAACGCTCGACGCCACCGGCCAGCCAGCGCTGCGGCAGCTTCTGCGAGCCGTCCATGGCGATCTGCTGCAATCGGTGGCGCAGGCTGTCGTTGCCGAAGCGGGCCAGCAGGCTTTGGGTATAAGCGCTGACATCGGTTCCCGCCGGCAACGACAGTGTCGGGATCGCCTCCTGCTGCCAGTAGTGCTGAAGCAGCTGACGAAAGGCGGGGCGGGCGACGGCGGCGTCCACCGTTTCGATCCCGGCCAGCGCGCCAAGGTAGGCGAGCAGCGAGTGGGCACCGTTGAGCAGACGCAGCTTCATGGTTTCGAAGGGAGCGACGTCGGCGACCATCTCGACGCCGTCGGCTTCCCAGTCGGGGCGTCCCAGCGGGAAGTCGTCCTCGACCACCCACTGGCTGAAGGTTTCGCAGACCACGGCGGCGGGATCGTCGACGCCCAGTTCGGCCAGCCGCGTTCTGTCCGCATCGGTCATCGCCGGCACGATGCGGTCGACCATGCTCGAGGGGAAGGCGACATGGGCGTCGATCCACTCGGCCAGTGCCGCATCACGGTGCCGGGCCAGCGATATCACCGCCCGGCGCGTACGCTGGCCATTGTGGGGCATGTTATCGCAGCAGAGCACGGCGAACGGTTCGATGCCGGCGGTGCGGCGGCGCGCCAGCGCCGCCACCAGCATGCCCGGGGCGGTGTCCGGTGATTCGGGATGAGCGATATCGTGAGCGATCGGCGCGGCATCGGTCAGCAACTCGCCGCTGCTTGGGCTGAGAAAATAGCCTTTTTCGGTGACGGTGAGGGTGAGGATGCGAACGCCGGGATCGCTCATGCGCGCCAGCAGCGTTTCCCGATCCGGTCCATCCGGCCCCGCGTAGAGCGCCTCGCGGATGGCGCCAATCTCGCGCAGCGTGACCTGCCGGCTGTCGGCGAATTCGGCCACGTGATAGCGGTAGTCGCTGTCGCGGAGCTGATCGACGAGCGCGCGGTTGGAGCGAATATTGGCGCTGCAGATGCCCCAGTCGTCTCCCCGCTCGGCGCCAAGGCGGTTCAGGCAGCGTTGCACATAGACCGCCTGGTGGGCGCGGTGGAAGGCGCCCAGGCCCAGGTGGACGATGCCGATCCCGCTCGGAACATGGCGGGCCGGCTGGCGTTCGATCTGGATTCGGGTAGCTGCCATGGCGCTATTCCCCCATCAGCAGGTTGGGCAACCACAGCGACAGCGCCGGCACGAAGGAGACCAGCAGCAGCACGATCAGGTTGCAGATCAGGAACGGCACGATGGCGCGGGCGACGCGCAGCATGGGCAGCTTGCCGATGCTCGAGACCACGAACAGGCAGACGCCCACCGGCGGTGTGGTCAGGCCGATCATCAGATTGAGTACCGCCATCACGCCGAAGTGGATCGGGTCCATGCCGACGCCGGTGGCCACGCCCAGCAGTGCCGGGAACAGGATGATCAGCGCGGCGATGGTCTCCATGAAGGCGCCGACGAACAGCAGAATCAGGTTGAGGATCAGGATCACCACGATCGGGTTGTCGCTGAAGCCCAGGATCGCGTCGGCGAGCAGCTGCGGGATCTGCTGGCTGGTCAGAATCCAGCCGAACAGATTGGCCAGCCCGACCAGCAGCATCAGCGAGGCCGAGGTGATCACGGTGTCGGAGAGAATGCCGCCCAGGTTGCGCCAGTTGATGCCCTTGTAGACGAAGGCGCCGACCAGCAGCGCATAGAGGCTGGCGACGATCGAGGCCTCGGTGGGCGTGAACAGCCCGCCGATGATGCCGTAGAGAATGATGAAGGTCATCAGCAGCGCCCAGAACGCGCTGCGGCCTTCCTTGATCAGCTCCTTGATCGTGGCGCGCGACTCCTTGGGATAGCCGCGACGCACCGCCAGCCAGTAGGCGGTGATCATCATCGCCACGCCCAGCAACAGGCCGGGAACGGCCCCCGCCAGGAACATGCGGCCGACGGAGATGCCGGAGAGCGAGCCGACGATGATCATCGGCACGCTGGGCGGAATGATCGGGCCGATGGTCGAGGATGCGGCGGTCACGGCGGCGGCGAACGGCTTGTCGTAGCCGGCCCTGGACATCCCCGGAATCATCACCGAGCCGATGCTGGCGGCATCCGCCACCGCGGTACCGGAAATGCCGCTGAAGATCATCGAGCCGCCGACGTTGGCCAGCCCCAGGCCGCCGCGAATATGGCCCACCAGGGCGTTGGAGAAGCGCACGATGTGCTGGGTGATATTGCCCACATTCATCAGGTTGCCGGCCATCACGAAGCCGGGGATGCACAGCAGCACGAACGAATCGATGCCGGAGAACATGCGCTGCGGCACGATGGTCAGCGAAATGCCGCTGAGCATCAGATAGGCTAGCGACGAGATGCCCAGGCAGAAGGCGATCGGCAGGCCGATCAGCAACAGCGCCAGAAACGTGGTGAAGAGAACGGCGATTTCCATCAGGTCACCTCATGGGCTGCGGCGGAATCGGCAGCGCGCTCGCCGCGAACCAGCGCAATGACGCCTTCCAGCATGCCGACCACGCTGTAGAGCAGCAGCGAACCGAACAGCAGCACCGAAGAGTAGAAGACATAGATCATCGGTATCCGCAGCGTGGGCGAGGTCTGGAAGGCGCCGATCTGGGCGAACTTCCATGCCTGCGGCAACACGATCAGAGTGAAGCCGAAGATCAGCAGCGAGATGAGCGTGAGATAGGCGGCACGGCCGCGAAAGCCGAGCCAACCGTGGAACAGCTCGACATTGACGTGGCGATGGCGATGCAGCGCCACGCCGGCGCCCAGCGCCACCATGTAAATGAACAGGTAACGGGTCAGCTCCTCGGTCCAGGCCACGGTAAAGGGCAAGAACAGGCGGGATGAGACCTGCAGCAGCACGGTCAGCGACAGGCCCACCAGTGCGACCACCGCCAGCGCCAGCAATACGCGGCCGAGCAGATCGGCCAGACGGCCGAGTGGCCCGCCGAGACGGGGCACACGGGTCAATACCTCCAGCGCTTCCTCGATATCCTGTTCGCGGTCCGACATGGCGCACTCCGGCAATGTAATGGACGGGGATGGCCTCGTCGCCAGCCCCGCACACCTTGGATTACAGGTTCTGAATGGCGTCGTAGAGTTCGCGCTGCTCATCGTCGAGCGAGTCGAGCACGGCGGGACGCGCCTTCTCGGCGAAGGCCTTCTGGTCGACTTCGACGAACTCCATGCCCTTGTCCTTCAGCGCTTTTTCGAGGCGCTGCTGATCCTCGACGAACAGCTCTTCCTCGTAGGACTGCATCTCGGAAGCGGCGTCGCGTACCACGGTCTGGAGGTCGTCCGGCATCGACTCGAGCTGGTTCTTGCCGATCACCACATAGATCCAGCTACGCACGTGGTCGGTCATGTCCACGTACTTCTGGACTTCGTTGAAGCTGGCGCTCTCGATCAGGCTGAGCGGATTCTCCTGGGCCTCGATGGTGTTCTGCTGCAGCGAGGTGAAGACTTCGCTGAAGGCCATCGGCGTCGGGCGGGCGCCGAGCGCTTCCCAGGTATCGACGAACAGCGGCACGTTGGGTACACGCATGCGCAGGCCGTCGAGATCGTCCGGCGTCTTGATCGGCCGGTTGGAGGTCAGCTCGCGCGGGCCACGCTCGAACCAGGCCAACGGCACCAGGCCGGTGCGTTCGGTAATCTGCTGCTCGATCTCTTTGCCGACATCGCTCTCGACGGTCTTGCGCAGGTGATCGGCGTCGCGGAACAGGTAGGGCACGGCCATCATCGCCGCCTTGGGCGCCCAGTTCTGCAGGCTCTCGCCGGTAATGGTCATGTCGGCGGTGCCGAGCTGGATGCTGTTGATCACGTCCATCTCGCTGCCGAGCTGCTCGTTGGGGAAGACCTGGACCTCGATGCGGCCATCGGAGTTGGCTTCGACCAGCGCCTTGAACTTCAGCGCGGCCTTGTTCCAGATATTCTGCTCGTTGGCCAGATGGCCGAACTTGAGAGTGAAGTCAGCGGCCAGAACCGTCTGGCTGCCGAGCAGGGTGGCGCCGAGGGCGGCACCCGCCAGAAGGCGTTTCAGTGTCGTGGTGGTAAGCATGGCGTGAAGCTCCTGTCGCGTTGTGTGCGCGTTGTCATACGCATCGTGGGACGAGCATCGGCACCCAAGGTCGGGCTGGGCATCTCAGTGCCCGATTCGTACCAGCACCTTGCGCGCCGTTTCCGGGTGGTGATCGAGCAGATCGATCGCTTGCGGCATCTCTTTCAAGGCGACGCGATGACTGATCAGCGCCTTGGGGTCGAGACGGCCGGCGGCGATATGCGCGATCACCTCCGGGAACTTATGGTTGTTCAGACGCGAGCCGACCAGCGTCAGCTCCTTCTTGATCACTTCCAGCTGGACCAGATCGCTCGGCGTGGGACTGAAGCCCAGCAGGCCGATACGTCCGGCCGGACAGGCCATGCGTAGCATCGCCGGCAGCATCGCGGGCACGCAGGCGGCGTCGGCTATCAGCGGAATGCCTTCGCCATCGGTCACTGCCGTGATCGCCGCCTCGAGATCCTCGTCGCGACCGTTGATGGTGTGGCCGGCGCCCAGCTCCCGCGCCGTCGCCAGGCGTTGGTCGAGGATATCGGTGACGATCACCTCCTCGAGGCCGATGGCGCGCGCCATCTGCAGCACGGTCAGCCCGATCACGCCGGCGCCGATCACCAGCAGGCGGTCGCCCGGTTGCGGATCCATCCGCGAGAGCACGTTGGCAGCGATCGAATAGGGCTCGACCAGCGCCGCCGCGTCCAGATCCAGATCGTCGGGGATCTTGTGCGCATTGGCTGCCGGCACGTTGACCTGGTCGGCGAAGCCGCCGTTGCGGTGCACGCCGATCACCTGCATCGCGCTGCAGACGTTGGGCCGACCGATACGGCAGGGATAGCACCGGCCGCAGCTGACCACCGGGTCGATGCACACCCGCTCGCCGACGCGGGCCGCATCGACGCCGTCGCCGACGGCGCTGATCACGCCGGCGAACTCGTGCCCGGTGATACGCGGAAAGCGCACGAAGGCGTTGTCGCCGTGGATGATGTGCATATCCGAGCCGCAGATGCCGGCGAAGGCGACATCGACGACGACCTCGCCCGGTGCCGCTACCGGCGCGGGCTGCTCGGCGACGTCGAAATCATGGGGCGCCTTGACCTGAAATGCTTGCATGACATCTCTCCTTCGCGCGCCAGCATGGGCGGTGGCTGAACCGTGATTTACCAATGCCACAGCGTGCCGTCCTCGAGTCGGTTGACCGGCAGGCTGGCGCGCTTGTAGGGGTAGCGGGCAGCCGCTTCCTCGTCGATGTCGACGCCATGTCCTGGCGTCTCGCCGACCAGGAAGTGGCCATCCTCGAAGCGGTAGTCGTGGGGGAAGACGCTGTCCGTCAGTTCGTCGTGGGGCATGTGCTCCTGAATGCCGAAGTTGGGCACCCAGGTATCGAAGTGGATCGCCGCGCCGAGACACACCGGCGACAGATCGGTGGGGCCGTGGAAACCGGTGCGCACGTGGTAGAGCGAGGCCAGATCGGCGACCCGGCGCAGATGGGTGATGCCGCCACCGTGGGTCAGCGGCATGCGGATGTAATCGATCCACTGGTTCTGGATCATCTCGCGATAGTCGTGAATCGAGTTGAACACCTCGCCGATCGCCAGCGGCGTGGTGGTGTGCTCGCGGATCAGGCGCAGGCTTTCCTGGTTCTCCGCCGGCACGCAGTCCTCGAGCCAGAACAGATGGTAGGGCTCCACCGCCTTGCCCAGGCGCGCCGCTTCGATCGGCGTCAGCCGGTGGTGAACGTCGTGCAGCAGATGTAGATCATGGCCGAAGCGCTCGCGCACCGCGGCGAACAGTTGCGGCACGTGGTTGAGATACTTCTCGGTGCTCCAGACGTGCTCGGCGGGTAGTTCGGCATCCGCCGGCTCGTAGCGCTCGCCTTCGCGCTTGGCGACACCGTAGATGGTGGGAATACCGGGAATGCCGGCCTGCACCCGGACTGCCTTGTAGCCGAGTTCGACGTGGCGGGCGACTTCCTCGAGGCAGCTGTCGATATCCTTGCCGGTGCAGTGGGCGTAGGTCATCACCCGCTCGCGGCTCTTGCCGCCGAGAAGCTGATAGAGCGGCATGTCGGCGGCCTTGGCCTTGATGTCCCACAGGGCCATGTCGACCGCGCCGATCGCGCTCATGGTCACCGGGCCGCGACGCCAGTAGGCACCGCGATAGAGATAGTGCCAGGTATCCTCGATGCGGCTGGCATCGCGACCGATCAGCGCCGGCACGACGTGCTCTTCGAGATAGGCCGCGACGGCCATCTCGCGGCTATTGAGCGTGGCGTCGCCGATCCCGTAGATGCCGGACTCGGTGATCAGCTTGAGGGTGACGAAGTTGCGCCCCGGGCTGGTGACGATGACGCGGGCGTCGGTAATTTTCATGGCCTCATCCCATCAGGTAATTGGGCAGGAACAGCACGACATCGGGGAAGAAGATGATCCCCAGCACCACCGCGAAGACCGCCAGGGCGAAGGGCACCAGTTCGCGGCTATAGGCGGTGAATGGGCAGCGCAGGATGCCGCATACGGTGTACATCGAGATGCCTACCGGTGGCGTCATGCCGCCGAAGGTCACCAGAGTCATCATCAGCAGGCCGAAGTGCACCGGATCGACGCCGGCGGCCTTGATCACCGGCACCAGGATCGGCGCCAGCAGCATGACCACCACGGTGGCTTCGAGCAGCATGCCGAGCAGCACCAGCAGTACCGCCAGCGTCAGCAACAGCGTGGTCTGGTTGGCGAACAGGCCGAGCGTCAGCTGGGCGATGGTCTGGGGAACCTGCTCGAACGACACCACGTAGCCGATGATCCCCGAGAACATGATGATCAGCATGATCATGCCGATGTCGCGGACGCTGGCGCGCATCGCCTCGATGATCTCCCGGACACCCATCTCGCGATGGATCAGGCAGCCCACCACCAGCGCGTAGACGACCGCGAAGGCGCCCGCTTCCGAGGGGGTGAACAGGCCATAGCGGATGCCCACCAGCAGCCACAGCGGAAACAGCAGGGCCCAGACGCTACCACGGACGGCGCCGAGGACCTCGCCGAATCTGGGCAGGCTGTCGCGCACCGGGGTGTAGCCGCGCCGCTTGGCGACCAGGGAAGTGGTGATCATCAAGGCCACCATCAGCAGCACCCCGGGTATCAGGCCGGCGATGAACAGCCGGCCGATCGAGACCTCGCCGAGGTAGCCGTAGAGGATCAAACCGATGCTGGGCGGGATCGTGGCGGTGATCAGACCGCCGATCGACAGCACCGCGCCGGCGAATCCGGGGGTATAGCCTTCCTCGACCATGCCCTTGCCGAGTACCCGGGACTGCATGGCGGCATCGGCGACGGCGGAGCCCGAAACGCCGCCCATCAGCGTGCTCAACACCAGGCTGGCCTGGGCCAGGCCGCCGCTCATCCAGCCGGCCAGCAGGGTCGAGAGCTTCAATAGGCGCGGCGTGATGCCACTGGCATTCATCAAGTGACCGATGAAGATGAACAGCGGCACGGCCAGCAGCGGAAACGACTGCGACGCCGAGACGATCCGCTGGACACCGATGCCGGTGGGCAGGAAAGTGCCCGGGAGCAGGAAGTAGGAGAGCCCGGCGATGCCGATGGCAAAGGCGACCGGCATGCCGATGGCCATCAGCAACAGCCCGAGCCCGAGCAGAAGGGCGGTCGTCATAGGGTTTCCTCCGGGGCGCTATCGTCCGCTTGCTCTTCGAGCAGGCGGTCCAGTCCACGCGCGAACAGGGTGCGCACCAGCGAGAGCATCATCAGCAGGCTGCCGACCGGCAGCGCGAGCGTGACGTAGCCATAGCTGAGTCCGGCGATGCCCAGCGGGCGCTGCCAGTTGGAGAGCGCCAGCGGAAAGCCGTAATACATCAGCAGTGCCAGGAAGATCAGCATCAGCACCAGCGACAGCGCAGTGAGGCCGCGCGCCACGGCCGACGGCATGCGGGCGATCAGCGCATCGATGCGTACCTGGCCGCCACGGCGCAGGGTGATGTCGGCGCCGAGCACGGCGGTCCAGATGAACAGGAATTGCGCGAGCTCTGCGCCACCGGCAAAAGGCTGGCCGATGGCGCGCATGGTCGCGCTGGCAAGAATGGTCAGTGACGTCGCGCCGAGCAGCACGACGGCAAGCGTTTCTTCAACGATATCGAACCAGCGCCACATGGATCGTCTCCTCGAGCGTAGGGCAGTTGATGTTCGGAGCGGTCATGCGTGAAACGTCAACAGCCTCTGGTGTTCGGACGCCGTCGAGCCTGCTCAGTGCCGGCCCGGGCGGCGTCGGCGAGGTCATTCGACGTTCTCGAGCAACTGGTCGCGATACTGGTCGTAACCGAGCTCCTCGTAGACGGCGTTGACGCGTTCGCGGAACAGCGGGATATCCACCTCGTTGAAGCTGACGCCTTCCGCTTCCATCTTCTGCTTGACCTCGTCGAGGGCGGCGACGGTATTCGCGCTGGCCTCGTCGCCGGCTTTTTCCAGCTCCTCGTCGAGAATGCTCCGCAGGTTCTCGGGCAGCGACTGATACCACTGGTCCGAAGTGACGATTCCGGTCATCAGCTGGATATGGTGAGTCAGTGCAACGTTGGTGATGACCTCTTGAAGACGCTGGCCATCGGCGGCGGTCAGCTGCGCTTCGGCACCGTCGATGGAGCCCAGTTGCAGCGCGGAGTAGACCTCGGACCAGGGCAGCGGCGTGGGCGTGGCGCCCATCGCCGTGATCGTCTTGAGCCAGATCGGCGAATTGATGGTACGCACGCGCACGCCCTCGAGGTCTTCCGGGGTGTGGACCGGCTTTTGCGTCAGCATCTCGCGCGAGCCCTGGAACCAGTTGTAGTTCAGCAGGCGTAGCCCGCTGTTGGCGGCCAGTTCCTCGACCCATTTCCGGTAAAGCCCGGAGTCGGTGATGGCCTTGTAGTCGCGATAGTCATCGACCAGGTAGGGGGCGCTGAGAATGCCCAGCTCGGACTGGTACTCGGACAACCGGCCGGCATCGATCAGAACGCCGATGTTGGCGCCGCTGCGGATCTGTTCGACGACATCCTCGTCGGAACCCAGCTGGCTATTGGGGAATACGTTGACCTGCAGTTCGCCGTCGCTGCGTTCGGCGATGCGTTGCGTGGCGTGCTGCATGGCCTGGACCACGGGGTCTTGATTGTTCAACGCGGAGGACAGGTTGAGCTGATAGTCGGCCAGCGCGAGGTTGCTGGCGAAGGCCAGCGCCATGGCGGGCAGCAGAGTGGCGGTGATTTTCATGCAATCTCCTGGTATGTCCGTCGTGCTTGTCTAGGGGGCAGCCCGTCGCGCCGGGTTGCCGTTGGCAGTGGTGTCGAACATCGCGGGAAAACGTCGCATCAGTTCGGGCAGCGAAATCAGCAACTCGCGCAGATGGGCCTGCACGGCGCGTTCGGCGGCTTCGGGGTCGCGAGCCTCGATGGCGCGAACGATGCTTGCGTGCTGGTCGATCAGGGTTTCCAGCGGGGTGCCGTCGGGGACGCTGATGTAGCGCACGCGGTCGAAATGGGCCTTGACCGCCTCGGTGAAACGCCAGGCGGACTCATGCCCTGCCTGGAACGACAAGACCTGGTGAAACGCCTCGTCGAGCCCATAGAAACGATCGAAGTCCTCGTCGCCGATGCAGCGGCGCTGGCGCTCGACCAGTTCGAAGAGCTCATTCAGCCCGCGTCGCGACAGCCCTTCCGCCGCCGCCGACTTGGCCACCGCGACTTCGATCGCCTCGCGCACGAAGCGCGCGCTGTAGACCGCCTGCGGCGAGATCTTGACCACGAAGGTGCCGCGCTGCGGGCGCACTTCGACCAGCCCCGCCTCGGAGAGCCGGATGAAGGCTTCGCGCACCGGCTGACGGCTGACGTCGAAGGTGTTGGCGATCTCCTTCTCGGACAACGCCTGTCCCGGCGCCAGTACCAGCCGGATGATCGCGTGACGCAGCACGTCATAGAGGCGCTGGCGCACGGGATTGGCGTCCGAGGCGTCCCAGAGAGTTTGCAGAGTGGCAGTCAACATCGGCTCCGACAGTGCTTGTCAGGCTAGTATGGTAGTGATGGAGCCAGGAAAACGATTCAACTTTAGATGCAGGAAAAGCAACAGTTATGTGCCATCGCTGCCGATGACTCGAGAAACGACAGCGGAGTGGCTCATGGGGATACGCGACTGGCCGGAGGGGGAGCGGCCGCGGGAGAAGCTCTTGAAGTTTGGGCCGGCGGCACTATCCGACGCCGAACTCCTGGCGATCTTTCTACGCGTCGGGGTCAAGGGGCGTTCTGCGGTGGATCTGGCGCGGGATCTGCTAGCGGGTTTCGGCGGCCTGCGGCCGCTGCTGGAAGCGGATCGCGAGCGTTTTTGTGCCGAACACGGCTTGGGTGAAGCCAAGTACGTGCAATTGCAGGCGACGCTCGAACTCTCGCGACGCCATCTGGGCAGCCTGCTCGAGCGCGACGGCGCGCTGACCTCGCCGACGCTGGTACGGCACTTTCTGAGTGCGCAACTGCGTCATCTCGATCACGAGGCCTTTGCGGCGCTGTTTCTGGATACCCAGCATCGGGTGATTCGCTTCGAGATCCTGTCCGAAGGCACGCTCGACAGCGCTTCGGTCTACCCACGCGAAGTGGCCCGCCGGGCGCTGGCGCGCAACGCCGGCGCGGTCATCTTCGCTCACAATCATCCTTCCGGCGTGGCCGAACCGAGCGACGCCGATCGCCGTATCACCGAGCGCCTGCGCGAGGCGCTCTCGTTGTTCGACATCCGGGTGCTGGATCACTTCGTGGTCGGTGACGGTGAGGTGATCTCGTTTGCCGAGCGGGGTTGGCTATAAGTCGGACCCGGCCCGCTCGCCAGCACGGATCGCCTCGATGCTTGCGAGGGGGTGGGCGGTCTGGTATAAAGTACGCCCTTTGAATCAGGGCATAAGGCTTAGGCCCGTCATTTCGTCGTCGTATGGCGCAATGGCGTTTGCCCGAGATGAACCGAACAACCCAACCCGCCAGTGGTCGGAGGCTTCCATGTCCCAAGTTTGTCAGGTTACCGGTAAGCGTCCGGTGACTGGTAACAACGTCTCGCATTCACAGCGCAAGACGCGTCGTCGTTTCGTGCCGAACCTGCACACGCACCGTTTCTGGGTCGAATCCGAGAAGCGTTTCGTCAAGCTGCGCATCTCCTCCAAGGGCATGCGTATCATCGACAAGAAGGGCATCGAAGCGGTGCTCAGCGATATTCGCAAGCGCGGCGCTAGCATTTAAGGAGTCGAGACATGCGTGACAAGATCAAGTTGGTGTCCAGTGCCGGTACCGGCCACTTCTACACCACCGCCAAGAACAAGCGTAACACCCCGGACAAGCTGGAATTCAAGAAGTACGATCCGGTCGTTCGCAAGCACGTCATCTACAAGGAAGCCAAGATCAAGTAATCTGGCGCTTTTCTGTAGTCGAAGAAACCCGGTCTGTCGATCGGGTTTCTTCGTTTCCGTCGTCTGGACTGCACTCATCGGCCGCGCGGGGAGCGCCCGCCGGACGGATCGTGGAGAGTTTCGTCATGCCCGAACTGCCCGAAGTCGAAACCACGCGTCGCGGTATCGCGCCCCATGTGGCGGGGCATGAGATCGTCGAGGTGATCGTGCGTCACCGCGGCCTGCGGGTGCCGGTGCCGGCGGATCTCGAGACATCGCTGATCGGCCGGCGACTCGGCGAACTGGGGCGGCGCGCCAAGTATCTGCTGCTGCCGCTGGGTGAGCGCACGCTGCTGTGGCACCTGGGAATGTCCGGTAGCTTGCGTATTGCCCGGGTGGGCGATCTCCCCAGGAAGCACGATCATATCGATGTGGTATTCGAGGGCGGCAATGTTCTGCGCTATCACGACCCGAGGCGGTTCGGTTTCGTCGACTGGCTGGCCGGCAGCGCCGAGACGGACATCAGGCTCTCGCGCCTGGGGCCGGAGCCGCTGTCGCCCGCATTCGACGGGGAGCGGCTCTTTCGTCTCTCCCGCGGGCGCCGCGCGGCGATCAAGCCGTTCATCATGGATAACGCCGTGGTGGTCGGGGTGGGCAACATCTACGCCACCGAGGCGCTGTTTCTCGCCGGCATCGACCCCCGTCGGGTCGCCGGGCGTATCTCCCGGGAGCGTTACGACCGCCTGGCCGAGGCGATCAAGGCCGTACTGGCCGCGGCGATCACCCAGGGCGGCACCACGCTGCGTGACTTCGTCAGCGGCACCGGCGAGCCGGGCTACTTTGCCCAGCGGCTCAACGTCTACGGTCGCGCCGACCAGCCCTGCCATCAATGCGGCCGCGAGCTGCGCCTGATCGTACTCGGCCAGCGGGCCAGCGTTTACTGTCCGGGGTGTCAGACTTGAAAAGAGAGAGTAAGCGCGGCTACGCCGCTATAAGGCGCAAGCGCCGCTTCGCGGCTGGAAGAGGGAAGAAAGACCAAGAGCCAAACCATTTGTTTGGATAGAAGAGGAAGATTGTATTTCTTCCTTCTTCCTTCTTCCTTCTTCCCCCTTAATCCCGGTTTACATAGGCATTCCTCCGGTGTTTCCTTAAAATGCGCGCCGGAAAGCCTCTATTGCCGACGGAACCCTGCCCATGGAGTCCCCTGTGACCCAGACCCTGCGCCTCAAGAAAAACGCCGATCGCCGCCTCAAGGCAGGCCACCTCTGGCTCTACTCGAACGAGATCGATGTCCAGGCCACGCCGCTCAAGGAGATGGAGCCCGGCGCCCAGGCGGTCATCGAGGCAGCCAACGGCAAGCCATTGGGCGTGGCCTACGTCAATCCGCATTCGCTGATCTGCGCTCGCGTGGTGTCCCGCGATGCCGATGTCAGGCTGGACCGCTCGTTGCTGGTGCACCGCTTCAATCAGGCGTTGGCGCTACGCGAGCGACTCTTCGCCAAGCCGTTCTACCGTCTGATCCATGGCGAGGGCGACCTGTTGCCGGGGCTGATCGTCGATCGCTTCGATAGCGTGCTGGTGGTGCAACTCAATACGCTGGGCATGGAAACGGTGCGCGATGAAGTCATCGCGGCGCTGGACAAGGTGCTGTCGCCAAGCGCGATCGTATTCAAGAACGACTCCAGCGGTCGCCGGCTCGAGCAGCTCGAGTCCGAAGTGGAAGTGGTGCACGGCGAACTGCCCGACGAAGTACTGCTGGAGGAGAACGGCGTGCGCTTCGTCGTTCCGGTCATCGAGGGGCAGAAAACCGGCTGGTTCTACGACCACCGCGCCAACCGTGCCTGGCTCAACGGTCTGGTCGCCGGCAAGCGCGTGCTCGACCTGTTCAGCTACGTCGGTGGCTGGGGCGTGCAGGCGGCGGCACATGGCGCCAGTGAAGTGCTCTGCGTCGATGCCTCCGAAGCCGCGCTGGATCGGGTCGCCGAGAATGCGGCCCTCAACGGATTGCACGAGCAGGTGGCGGTGGGGCACGGCGATGTATTCGAGGCGCTCACCGCGCTGCGCGCCGAGGGTGAGCGCTTCGACGTGGTGGTGCTCGATCCGCCGGCGTTCATCAAGAAGCGCAAGGATATCGCCAATGGCGAGCGCGCCTACGCGCGGCTCAATCGCGAGGCGATGCGTCTGCTCGGACGCGATGGTCTGCTGCTCTCGGCTTCCTGCTCGATGCATTTGAGTGAGGAGCGGCTGGTCGAGTGCGTGCGCGGCGCGGTGCGCCACCAGGATCGCCACGGCCAGATTCTCTATCGTGGCGGCCAGTCCGGCGATCACCCCATCCATCCGGCGATTCCCGAGACCGCGTACCTCAAGGCGCTCGGCGTGCGCATCTTCCGCAACTGAACAGGTGCAACCGGCATGACGGAAAATATCGTCTGTGTCTTTCGTCATCCCAATGTCTTGTTGGTTGGCCATATTTCGCGATGTGCTGGAAAGCGGGAAGGCGTCTTCTACGCTTGCTGGCGATGTGGGCGGGATCGCCCGGTCGGCGCGTCGGAAGCAAAGAGGTAAGGAGGGCGATGATGTCCTGGGATCGGATGCAGCCGTTCGTGATCGACATTGAGGTCGAATCCTCGAGCATCGATCACTACGGCCATGTCAACAACGCCGAATACCTGCGCTGGATCGAGCGTGCCAGCTGGACCCACTCCCGCCATCTCGGCCTGAGCCTGGATGACTACCGTGCGCTGGATCGGGGCATGGTGGTCCATCGTCATGAACTCGACTATCTCGCGCCTGCATTCGAAGGCGATCGCCTCGAACTCGCCACCTGGATCGTGGCCTGCGATGGCCGACTGACACTGGAGCGCCGGTTCCAGCTGCGCCATGTCGAATCGGATCGCACCTTGCTGCGCGCACGCACGCGCTTTGCCTGTATCGCGCTGTCCACGTGCCGCCCGAAACGGATGCCGGCCAGGTTCGTGGAGGTATACGGCGGCGCGGTCGTGCTCGAATAGGTTATTTTTCTAAAAACGTCGCTTGCTCGATATTATTTCCCGTTAAATCGTCTTGTTTGGTTTTTATTGGCGTTTTTGGGCGTCATGCTCCGCGCTTCTTGCTGGCATGTGGCGATCGGTCCGATCCTTCGATGACAACCATCGATCGAGGACAGGACCATGCACATCGGCGTTCCCAAGGAAATCAAAAACCATGAATATCGCGTCGCCCTGACTCCGGGCGGCGTGCGTGAACTCGTTGCCCGAGGCCACCGGGTATCGGTACAGACGGGGGCCGGCGGCGGTGCCGGTTATTCGGACGACGCCTACCGCGACGCCGGCGCCGAGGTGAGCGACGACATCGAGGCGCTGTGGGCCGCAGCCGAGTTGATCCTCAAGGTCAAGGAGCCGCAGGCGGAGGAAGTCGCCCGGCTGCGTTCCGGGCAGACCCTGTTCACCTATCTGCATCTGGCCGCCGAGGAGCGGCTGACTCGCGGCCTGCTCGATAGCGGCGCGACCTGCATCGCCTACGAGACCATCACCGATGATCAGGGTGGTCTGCCGCTGCTGGCACCGATGAGCCGGGTTGCCGGGCGCATGGCGATCCAGGCCGGTGCCCACGGTCTGGAGAAGGCTCAGGGCGGGGCGGGCATTCTGCTGCCCGGCGTGCCGGGTGTCGCGCCGGCCAAGGTGACGGTGATCGGCGGCGGCGTGGTTGGCGAGAATGCCGCGCGCATGGCGCTGGGACTGGGCGCGGACGTCACCATCCTCGACAAGTCGCTGCCGCGATTGGAAGTGCTCGATCATCGTTATCAGGGCAGCATCCGCACCGTCTATTCGACCACCGAAACGCTGGAAGCCGCGGTGCGCGAATCCGATCTGATCATCGGCGCGGTGCTGGTGCCCGGCGCGGCGGCGCCCAAGCTGATCACCCGTGCCATGCTGGCGGAGATGAAACCGGGCAGCGTGCTGGTGGACGTGGCGATCGACCAGGGCGGCTGCTTCGAGACCAGCAAGCCGACCACCCATGCCGAGCCCAGCTACGTGGTCGACGGCATCGTCCATTATTGCGTGGCCAACATGCCCGGAGCGGTCGCGAGGACCTCCACCCAGGCGCTGACCAATGCCACGCAGCCGTTCGTGCTGGCGTTGGCCGACAAGGGCTGGAAGAAAGCGTTGACCGAGGACGTTCACTTCCGTGCCGGCCTCAACGTGCATGCCGGCAAGCTGACCCATGCCGCGGTCGGCGAGACGTTCGGTCTCGATGTCGTGACGGCGGAACAATTGCTGCAGGCCTGATACCGTCCGTCGAGCATGGTGCGATCAAGCGCTGCACGGTCGCTATGGGGAAGGTGGCGAGGTAAACTGCCCGCATTCGCCACTTTCCCTGACAGATTCGAAGAGTTCATGAGCAAGCGACGCGTTCTTACCGGTATCACCACCACGGGTACGCCACATCTGGGCAATTATGTCGGCGCGATCAAGCCGGCGATTGCCGAAAGCCAGAATCCCGACGTTCAGTCCTACTACTTTCTCGCCGACCTGCATGCGCTGATCAAGGCGCAGGATCCGCAGCGGGTGCAGCAGTCGCGCCTGGAGATCGCCGCCACCTGGCTGGCATTGGGCCTCGATACCGACAACGCCATCTTCTATCGCCAGTCGGACATCCCCGAGATCCCGGAATTGACCTGGATGCTCTCCTGTGTCTGTGCCAAGGGGCTGATGAACCGGGCTCACGCCTACAAGGCGGCGGTGGCGGACAACGAGGCCGATGGCCAGAGCGACCCCGATCGCGGCATCACCATGGGGTTGTTCAGCTACCCGGTGCTGATGGCCGCCGACATCCTGATGTTCAACGCCCACAAGGTACCGGTCGGCCGTGACCAGATCCAGCATATCGAGATGGCCCGCGACATGGCGGGGCGCTTCAACCACGTCTACAAGGGCGACTACTTCACGCTGCCCGAAGCGATCGTCGACGAGAAGGTCGAGGTGCTGCGCGGTCTCGATGGGCGCAAGATGTCGAAGAGCTACGACAACACCATTCCGTTGTTCGTCTCCGAGAAGAAGTTGCTCAAGCTGGTGCGCAAGATCAAGACCAACTCGCTGGAGCCGGGCGAGCCCAAGGACCCGGATACCTGCACCCTGTTCCAGATCTACTCCGCCTTTGCCACGCCGGAGGAGAGTGCGGACATGCGCCGGCGTTACCAGGAGGGCATCGGCTGGGGCGAGGCCAAGAACGAAGTGTTCGAGTACCTCAATGCCCACCTGCGTGAGCCGCGCGAGCGCTACGAGGCGTTGATGAATGACCCCGGCCATATCGAGCAGGTACTGATGAAGGGCGCCGAGCGGGCGCGGGCCGAAGCGAATACGCTGATGGAGAAACTGCGGATCGCCGTGGGCTTGGGACGCTTTCAATAAACTCAGTTACGAGCTACGAGCTACGAGCTACGAGCTACGAGCTACGAGCTACGAGCTACGAGCTACGAGCCAGCGCCGGCTTTTCTGTCATATAACCAGTTTGCCTAGATAAATACGTTTTCGTCGTTTCCGAAAGCCTGACTAAAAGACTAAAGTATTGTCCATTCGATTTTGGTCTAACAGGGGTCTTGCTTATGACAACTTTGACTCGTACGGTGCCGCCGGGTATCGGACGACTTTCACCCAAGGCTTGGGTGGCAGGCGCGCTGCTCGTCCTGGGGTCGTTGACCGTAGGCGTGGCGTTCGGTGGCAATCAGGGATGGCTGATGCTGATTGGCGGAGCGCTGGGCATCGTGCTCTACCACGCCTCCTTCGGATTCACTTCCGCCTGGCGGGTATTCATCACCGAGCGTCGTGGCCGTGGATTGCGGGCCCAGATGGTGATGCTGGCGCTGGCGGTGGTGCTGTTTTTCCCCGCGCTTGGCGCCGGCACCCTGTTCGGGCAACCGGTACAGGGCTTCGTCTCGCCGATCGGCGTGTCGGTGATCGTGGGAGCCTTTCTGTTCGGTGTCGGTATGCAACTGGGGGGCGGCTGCGCTTCGGGCACGCTGTTTACCGTGGGCGGTGGCAACGCCCGCATGGTCGTCACGCTGCTGTTCTTCATCGTCGGTTCGGTGATCGGCACGGCGCATTTCGCCTGGTGGCAGAGCCTGCCGGCGTTCCAGCCGACCTCGATGATCGACCTGTTCGGTACCGGTGGCGGCATCGTCGCCAGCCTGGTGCTGTTCGCGGCGATTGCGGCATTGACGGTGATGATGGAGAAGCGTCGCCACGGACAGCTGGAGCAGGCGCCCTCGGTCTCCGCCGGTCCCGGGCGGTGGCTGACCGGTCCCTGGCCGATCCTCGCCGGTGCCGTCGGTCTGGCGCTGCTCAACTTTCTGACCCTGTCGTTGGCCGGGCGCCCCTGGGGCATCACCTCGGCCTTTGCACTATGGGGCGCCAAGGCGTTTCAGGCCGTCGGTGGCGACGTCACCGGCTGGGGCTACTGGCAGAAGGCGAGCAACGCCCAGGCACTGGAAAGCAGTGTATTCAGCGATATCACCACGGTGATGAACATCGGCATCATTCTCGGCGCCGGTCTGGCCGCCTCGCTGGCGGGGCGCTTCGCACCCAATTTCCGCATTCCGCTGCGTTCGCTGGCGGCTGCGGTCATCGGCGGGCTGTTCCTGGGCTACGGTGCGCGCCTGGCCTTCGGCTGCAACATCGGCGCCTACTTCAGTGGCATTGCGTCGGGCAGCTTGCACGGCTGGCTATGGCTGGTTGCCGCCTTCGCCGGGAACATGTTCGGGGTCAAGCTGCGGCCGCTGTTCTTCCCCGGCCCGGCCAAGCCGGTGGCGGCGAGTTGCTGAGCCGCAGGAAGTGAACGATAAGCCTCGCTACGGCGGGGCTTTTTCGTGGCCGGCAGGCAATCATGGGAAGGATTTCCATAGCGAACATGGCATTGTCCGCACCAGATGGCATACTGGTCGACCTTCGACCAGTCGTGTGCTGGTCGCGCGCCTTGGCGGTGTTTCCGTAACCGCTCGGGCGATAACGACAATGCGCCATCCCGGGCCTGCACCCTTGACCGGTGACGCCGCCCGGCCGACAGGCGCTTTTTCATCCGTAGGTTACCGCGAGAGTCGACTCATGACCGATCACGCCAAGCGCCCGCTCTACATTCCCTATGCCGGTCCCTCGCTGCTGGAGATGCCGCTGCTCAACAAGGGCAGTGCCTTTACCAGCGAAGAGCGCGTCGAGTTCAATCTGCTGGGACTGCTGCCGCAGAACGTCGAGAGTATCGAGGAGCAGGTCGAACGCGCTTACCGCCAGTACACGCTGTGCCAGAACAACCTCGACAAGCACATCTACCTGCGTGGCATCCAGGACGACAACGAAACGCTATTCTTCCGCCTGCTCGAGGAACACCTCGAGGAGATGATGCCGATCATCTACACCCCGACGGTGGGCGAGGCATGCGAGGAGTTCTCCAAGATCTATCGCAATCACCGCGGGCTGTTCATCTCCTACCCCGATCGGCACCGCATGGACGACATCCTGCGCAGCGCCACCAAGGACAAGGTGCGGGTGATCGTGGTCACCGATGGCGAGCGTATTCTCGGCCTGGGCGACCAGGGCATCGGCGGGATGGGCATTCCGATCGGCAAGCTATCGCTGTATACCGCCTGCGGTGGCATCAGCCCGGCCTACACACTGCCGATCACCCTCGACGTGGGCACCAACAATCAGCAGTTGCTCGATGATCCGATGTACATGGGCTGGCGTCACAAGCGCGTGTCGCCGGACGAGTACGCCGAGTTCATCACGTTGTTCATGGAGGCGCTCAAGCGTCGTTGGCCTAATGTCCTGTTACAGTTCGAGGACTTCGCGCTGACCAATGCCATGCCGCTGCTGGAGCGTTATCGCGACGAGCTGTGCTGCTTCAACGACGACATTCAGGGCACCGCCTCGGTAGTGGTGGCGACGCTGCTGGCCTCGTGCAAGGCCAAGAATGCCAAGCTCAGCGAGCAGACCATTACCTTTGCCGGTGCCGGCTCCGCGGGCTGCGGCATCGCCGAGCAGATCGTCATCGCCATGACCCGCGAAGGCTTGTCCGAGGCCGAGGCACGCAAGCGAATCTTCATGGTCGACAAGAATGGCCTGCTGACCGCCGACATGACGGGACTGCATGGATTCCAGCAGCGCCTGGCCCACGATGCCAAACGGCTCGACTGGGATGGCGGCGAGCGGCAGTTGATCGACGTGGTGCGCAACGCCAAGCCGACCATCCTGATCGGTGTTTCCGGGCAGCATGGTCTGTTCACCGAAGAGGTGATCAAGACAGTCAATGCCAACTGCGAAAATCCGTTGATCATGCCGCTCTCCAACCCGACCTCCAAGGTCGAGGCGACGCCGCAGGACGTACTGAACTGGACCGACGGCCAGGCCATGGTCGCCACCGGCAGCCCGTTTCAGCCGGTGGAGATCAACGGGCGCGAGATCCCCATTGCGCAGTGCAACAACTCCTATATCTTCCCGGGTATCGGCCTCGGCGTGATTGCTGCCAATGCGACTCGCGTCACCGACAACATGCTGATGGCGGCCTCCAACGCGCTCGCCGACAGCGCACCGATCGTCAAGACTGGCGAGGGTGCCCTGCTGCCGGCGCTGGGAGACATTCGCGAGATCAGCCAGGCGATCGCCTTCGCCGTCGGCAAGCAGGCCCAGGAAGATGGCGTCGCGCTCTCGTCCAGCGACGAGGTGCTGTGGGAGGCGATCCACAGCCACTTCTGGTATCCGCGCTACCGGCAGTATCGTCGGCGTTCGATCTGACGTGATACCTTATTATGACGAAGCCCCGCCGAGTGCGGGGCTTCGTCGTTATGGATGATAGGTCATCACGTCATATTGTGACGTGTCCAGCGCTCGGCACCCTGCACATCGACGAAAATGCGATAGAGCGAGGTGGTGCCGGTAATGAATAAACGATGCCCATCAGTGCCGCCAAAACAGAGGTTGGAGACCTTCTCGGGGACATGGATCTTGCCGAGCAGCGTGCCCTGGGCATCGAAGCAGTGGATGCCGTCAGCGGCCGAGGACCAAAGATTGCCTTCGACATCCGTGCGAATCCCATCCGGCAACCCATTGTCGATCGCGGCGAAAACACCGGCATCCTTCGGCGCCGCGCCCTGCATTTCGAACTTGCGAATCACGGCAGGGACGGCATCGTCGTGGCTGGATCCGCTTTCGGCAACATAGAGCCATCGTTCGTCGGCCGAGAAGCATAGTCCGTTGGGTTGCACGAAATCCGATATCACCGGGGCCAGTCTGCCCGTGACCGGGTCGATGCGAAAGACATGACTGGCATTCTGCTCCGGCTCGGCTCGGTAGCCCTCGAAGTTGGAAATGATGCCGTAGGTGGGGTCGGTGAACCAGATGGCGCCATCGGAACTCACGACCACGTCGTTGGGGGAGTTCAGGCGCTTGCCATTATATGACGAGGCCAGCACCGTCAGTGAACCGTCGGGTTCGGTACGCACCATGTCACGCGTGCCGTGACGACAACTCACCAGACGCCCCTGGCGATCGCGGGTATGACCGTTGGCGAAACTCGAATCGGCGCGAAAGAGCCCCAGACCGTCGCTATCCGACCAGCGCAGGATGCGTTGCGAAGGAATGTCGGAGAACAGCAGGCACTGATGATCAGCGAACCACACCGGCCCTTCGGTCCAGGTGAAGCCGGTTGCCAGCTGCTCCAGCCGCGCCATGGGATGCACTAGGCGGGCAAAACGGGGATCGATGATCTCGATAGGGGCAGGGAACGCAGTCATGAGCGGCTCCTTCTCGCATTGGCGGCGATGACGATGGCGATGATGATCACGCCGGTCAACATCATGCGGGCACCAGCGTCGAAACCGTAGGCGTTGAGCATTGACACGACCAGGAACATGAACAGGGCCGCGCCCCAGAGGCCAGGAACGTTGGAGAATCCCCCGGCGATCGAGGTGCCGCCGATGACCACCACGGCAATCGAAAGCAACAGATACTGCTGGCCCATGTTGAGCGCCGCGCCGCCGGAGAAGCTGGCTAGCAGATAGCCGCTTACGGCGGCCAGCACGGCGACGCTCAGGTAGGCCCCCGCGCGGACGCTCTCCACCGGTACCCCGGCAAGACGCGCGGCCCGGGCATTCTGCCCGGTGGCAAGCAGCCAGCGCCCCCACACGCCCCGTTCGAGCAGCACCCATACCACGATTGCGAGCACGATGGCGATCAGCGCCACGTTGGGGATGCCCAGGCTGCGCCCGGTGGCGAAGTCGGCCAGCGCCACTGGCGGCTTGATGCGCAGGCCGCGGTTAGACCAGATGGCCAGCGACTGATAGATCAGCGAGGCAGCGAGGGTGGCGATGATCGGCGGCAGACGCAGCAGCCTTATCAAGGCGAAATTGACGCCACCGACGCCCATACCGACCAGCAGCGCGACGCCCAGCCCGAGCAGGGCGGTTCCCGGCTCGCCGCCCATGGCCTTGAGCGCCAGCGTGCCGGAAAGCGTCATGGCGGCCGGGATGGAGAGGTCGATATTGCCGGGGCCAAGGGTGACGACCAGCATCTGGCCGATGCCGACAATAGCGGCAAAGGCACCGAAAGAGAGCGCTGCGTACAGCAACCCGCCGGCCTGACCTGCGCCGGAAAGGGCCACCGACAGCGCGAAAACCACCGCCGATGCGAGCCAGGCCCACAGCCAGGGCCGCGATATCAAGCTACTCATGCCGTTGCCTCCTGGGCTATTGCGTTTGATGAAGCGCCGTGTCGGTTAAAGAGCAGGCGAGCCGCGAGTACCGCAATCAGCACTGCGCCCTGGGCCCCGATCTGCCAGTCGGGGGAGAGATGCATGAAGGCCAGCAGCGAGCCCGCGAGCGACAGCGTCAGCGCCCCCAGTACCGCCCCGATCGGAGAGACCTTACCGCCGACGAATTCACCGCCGCCGAGGATGACCCCGGCAATGGTCAGCAGGGTGTAACTCGATGCCACATTCGCGCCGGCGGAGGTGTAGAGCCCCACCAGGGTGAGTCCGGCAAGCACCCCGAACAGACCGGCGAGGCCGTAGGCGAGGGCGAACAGCAGCGTATCGTTCCAGCCCGCCCGGGTGACCGAGCGGACATTGCCGCCCAACCCTCGCAGCACCGTGCCAATGCCCGAGCGTATGATCAGCAGATGCGACGCCAGGCCGATCAATACCGCCGCGGCGACCGCCATGGGTACCAGCGGCGGCTTGACCGTCATCAGCGCGCGCAACCACGTGGGTGCAGTGCCGCCGGGAGCCGGCAGGATCAGCAGTGCCAATCCGTCCCAGATGAACGACATTCCCAAGGTGACCACAATGGCAGGCAGCCTAAGCTTGTGGATCAGGGCTCCTATCACGGCATAGGCCAGTACCAGCGCTGCCAGGATCAGGCAGCCGAGCCAGGGGTGCTGGACCAGAACGGTCGCGGCGATGCAGGCCACCAGGCTGACAAAAGCGCCGACCGAGAGGTCGATGTCATTGACCATGATGACCAGCAACTGGCCGATGGTGGCCAGGGCGATGGGGACGGTCAGGTTGAACAGCAGATTCAGCCCGAGATAACTCATGGCCCTTTCCTGCAACGCGAAGGTGGCGATCAGCAAGACGCTGAAGGAGACCAGCGGCAGCAGGATGCGCGGGCTAACCCATCGTTTTTTCATGGCCAGTCGTTTGTTTATGGCGAGTTGTTTATTCATGGCTCAGTTCTCCTGCATCTCGAACGAGGCGGCGAGAATGCGCTCCTCGTTGACCTCGGCACCGCTCAGTTCGGCGGAGATAGTGCCGTTGCGAAAGACGAAAACACGGTCGCACTGGCAGACTTCTTCCGTTTCGGTGGAATACCAGAGAAAGGTGCGGCCCTGCGCTGCTTCGGCGCGAATCATGGCGTAGACATCCTGCTTGGTGCCGACATCGACCCCACGCATGGGGTCGTCCATCACCACGATGGGGGCGCTGGTCGCAAGCGCGCGGGCGAACAGCACCTTCTGTTGATTGCCGCCCGACAGCGAGGTGATCGTATTGCCGAGATCGTTGGTGCGGATGCCGATGCGCTGCTGCCAGTCGGCGGCGGTCGCGGCCTCGGCGCGACGATCCACCATGCCCCAGCGCGCCGCTGCATTAAGCGTCGAGATCGAGGCGTTGCGTAGAATCGACCACAGCGGCAGCACGCCGTCCCGGGGGCGGTCACCGGCGACGAAAGCCATGGCAGGCTCGCGCCGGGCGCTCCATCCCGAGGTCGAGTCGAGATAGAGACGGGCCAACGCTTCGGCTTGGCCGTGCCCGGCCAGCCCGGAGAGGCCGACGATTTCGCCGCGCCGGGCGCTGATGCCCTCGGGGCTGGTGAGCACTTCATCGCCCAGCATCTCGGCAGTGCGCCGCGTGGCGTGGGCCTGCTGCGCGACATGGCCCATGGCCTCGACCAGGCTGGCGTGGCAGAACGCCTCGGTGGCACGGTCTTCCACCATCCGGCCATCCTTCATGACCACGATGCGGTTGGTGACCTGAAAAATCTCGCCGAGCATGTGGGAGATGAAGATCACCGCGCCGCCGTCGTCACAGAAACGCTGAATATGCTCCAGCAGCTGCCCGGCAATGCCGGCATCCAGCGAGGAGGTGGGCTCATCCAGAATCACCAGCCGCGCCTCGCTGCCACGCGGGGCGAAGCCGATGGCGATCTCGACCATCTGGCGCTGGGCAATGGAGAGCGTATCGACCTCGGCGTTCGGGTCGATATCGTGGCCGGGGAATATCCGCGACAGGCTGGCACCGATCTCCTCGCGTGCCCGTGTTCTCCAACCCGGGCCGGAGAGCCCGCCATGACAGATCCGTAGATTCTCGGCCACGCTTAGATTGGGGCACAGCGAAAGCTCCTGAAAGACCGAGCGAATGCCGCTGTCGCGCCGGTTGCGCGCGTACGGGGTGTGGATCTCGCCGTGGGTGGGCTTGAGCGTGCCGTTGATCAGGTTGACCAGCGTCGATTTGCCGGCACCGTTATGACCGACGAGCCCCAGGCATTCGCCGGGCGACAGCGTTAGGTCGATGTCATCGAGCGCCTTGACGGGGCCGAAGGACTTGGAGACGCCGGTCAGGGTCACGACCGGCTGGCGGTGGTTATCTCGGCTCATTGGCTCGCCTCCTGGCTGCGCTGGACCGCCTTGTCGCGGGCAGCGGCAATCAGTTTTTCGACATCCGCCTGGGAAAATATCTGATCGGCGACCGAGCCCTTGGGCGTCTTGGCCAGCACCGAATCCAGATCCTGCTGGCGGATATGCAACAGGGGCACGGTCAGGCGCTTGGGAACCTCCTTGCCATCGAGAATCTGCTGGGCGACCCAGAAGGCCACGGTGGCAATCCCCGGCGCATTCGAGATCGAGATGCTTTGATAGCCGTTGTCACGATCCTGCTGCGCCCACCAGGCCAGCTCGTCCTGAGCGTTCGACAAAATGATGACTGGCATCTTGCGATCCGAGGCACGAAAGGCCTGGGCGGCACCGTAGGCCTCGCCGCCCTGATTGAGTACACCGTCGATTTTCGGCAGCGAGGGCAGCACGCCGGCCACGGCCTGCTGGGTGACGTCCTGCGCCCAGTCGCCTTCGACGGAAGAGACGAGGTGGAGTTGCGGGTGTTTCTTGAGTTCGTCGACGATGCCCTGATGCAGGTCGTCGTCGACGAAGGTGCCGGGTAGCCCGCGGACTTCGAGCAAATTGGCACCCTCCGGGAAGCGCTTGGCCATATATTCGACCTCTTCGCGTCCCCATTGCCGGAAGTCGTTGACGACCTTCCAGGCGCAGGGCGCGGTGACGATGCCGTCGAAGGAGACGACCACGACCCCGGCGTCGCAGGCTTCCTGTACCGCGCCATTGAGTGCGGTGGTGGAGGCCGCATCGATCACGATGGCGTCATAGCCTTGCAGAATCAGATTCTGAATCTGAGCGGCCTGATCGGTGGGCCGGTTCTCGCCGATGGTAAAGGCGTCGGCGGCGGCGACCGTCCCGATTTTGACGGCCCTGGAGGTCTGTGTTCGCCAGGCCGACAGCATCTCCTGGCGCCAGGCGTTACCGGCATAATTGTTGGAAAGCGCAATGCGTTTGTCCGATGTGTCGCTGTAGGCTGGCACGGCGCTGACGGTCGCAATGACAAGGGTTGCGATACCCAACGCCGTGATGTGCAGTGTTCTTGATAGGGCTCTTGTTAGGGCCATGGTGATCTCCCGTTTCCCATCCCGTGCGCTCCCATCCGTTCATGGGGAATGCCGATAAAGATGGTTGGCCCGGGGCCCATATCCTGTAAAGGCGGCCCTCCGCACAAATGGTGCGGGCTCCCGCAGTTTGGGTACCAACTTATGGATGAGGGGCGGCGGCCTCGGAAGCCGTTATTCTGGCTGCTAAAGCAGGCAAGACGAGGTTTGTTGCATGATCACCGAGACGTTGCCGCCGTCGGATGAGCAGATGCGGGAGAAGGTGCTGATGCGGATCCCCGCATTGCTGGCAGAACAGTGCGAGATCCAGGCGGCACTCGAGGCGATGACCGAGCAACTGGGCCAGTTCATTCCTTTCACCCATGCGGATGTCTGTCTTCTCGATACGCCGGGCTGGGCGGTGAGTTATGAAGTGGGGATCAGTACCTACTGGTCGGAGCGACGTACGCGTGTCGATTGCGCGCCAATCAGGGACGTGCTTCAGGGAACGACGCGCTTGATGGTCAGCGGCGATGCCGTGACGGATCCGCGGCAGATCTTTCCTGGGGCCTGTAACGAGCCGATTTTGCAGCATCACCTGCGCAGTCGCATCAGTGTGGCCTTGTACAGCATGGGGCAGGTCATCGGTGCGCTCAGCATTTCGCATCGCGATGCCGAGCGTTACGATACGGCGTGCGTCGCTCTGGTATGTCGACTTGCGGAACTGGTTGCACCCACCTTCCTCGCCTTGCACATTGCCGGCAACCTGCGCCAGATCTCTCGTATTCGAGCGGAAAATCATGCCCGAGAGGAAGGATTGCGGCAGGGCTCTCTTCAACTGACCCAGGCGCTGGAGTGGGAGCGGCAGCGAATCGGCATGGATCTGCACGATCAGACCCTGGCCGATCTGACTCGGCTCAGACGCGAGCTGGAGAGTGGAGAAGCACCGCCAAGCCGGGAGATGCTCGATCAGCGTCTTGCTCGTTGCATTGATGACCTGCGTTGCATCATCGACATGACGGCGCCGAAGTTGCTCGAGCTGTTCGGCTTCCTGCATGCGGTACGTGATCATCTCGAACGGGCTACCGAAGGCGACGGCATCGATATCGAGATAGTGGATACCACCGACGGCGCCCCGGATCGGCTGGCGGAAACGACGCGTACGGCGCTCTATCGCATCGTACAGGAGGCCATCAACAACGCCACCCGACATGCCCATGCCGAGCGCATCGAGGTTCGGGTGGCGCATGATCCGAGCGGCGCACTCCACATTGTGGTACATGACAACGGCCGGGGGCTGTGCGGTGCTCGCGGGCGACAGTCGGGCATGCTCCACATGCGTACCCGGGCGCAACTGATCGGGGCGGAGCTGGATATCTTCGACCAGGACGGGACCTGCGTGGCGATCACCCTGCGCTGCGACGAGGGAGGGGCGAAGACATGAAGATCCTGGTGGTGGAGGATGACCGGTTCCATGCTTCCTTTCTTCAGGATGTCATCGGCGAGGCCTTGCCCGAGGTCTCCGAGACACTGCATGTGCAGGATGGTTTGCAGGGCGAGGCGGCTGCCCGTGCCGGACGTTTCGATGCCGTGGTGATGGACCTGCAGATGGCTCGTCGCAACGGGATAGAGACTGCGCGCACCATCTGGCACGAACGTCCGCGCACACGGATCCTGTTCTGGTCCAACTACTCCGACGAAGCCTACCTGCGTGGAGTCGCCGAAATTGTGCCGACTGACTGTGTCTATGGCTATGTGCTCAAGACTGCTACCCGCGAACGGCTCAAGCTAGTGTTGCGGGCTGTCCTGCTCGACGGTCAGGTAATGGTCGATCGTGAAATGCAACGTCTGCGGCGGCGCACCGCCTCGCCTCGCCATGTGCTCAATGACAGTGAGTATGCCGTGCTGCTGGACCTTGCGCTGGGGTTGCAGGACAGGCTCATTGCCGAACGCCGGGGCATGTCACTGAGGACGGTGCAAAATCGCCTGCTGACGCTCTACGACAAGCTGGGCGTGAGCGATGAAGAGCCGGCCGTACCGGGACTCAACAAGCGCGTTCGAGCCCTGTCTCGGGCGATCACGACTCGTATTCTGAACGTGGAGGTGCTGGAGACGGCGCAGCGCGACCTGGAAGGCTGGCTGGGAGAACAAGGCCGCTGACTAGGTCTCGTGGCATGCACCGGAAACAAGAACGCACCGCCGGCGGTAGTCGTTGACGGTGCGTGAAAGGCCGGCGATGTCTCGCCGGCCGGGGTGCTTACAGCATGCTGCGCAGTACGTAGTGGAGGATGCCGCCGTGGCGGAAGTATTCCAGCTCGTTGGCGGTGTCTATGCGGCAGAGGGCATCGATCTTCTTCTCTCCCTTGTCGGAGGCGATGGTCACCTTGACGCTGCAGCCGGGCTTGAGGTCCGCCAGCCCTTCGACGGAGATCGTCTCGTCGCCGGTCAGGCCGAGCGAGTTGCGATCCTCGCCTTCGGGGAACTGCAGCGGCAGTACGCCCATGCCGATCAGGTTGGAGCGGTGGATGCGCTCGTAGGACTCGGTCAGCACCGCGCGCACGCCGAGCAGGCGTGTCCCCTTGGCGGCCCAGTCGCGGGAGGAGCCGGTGCCGTACTCCTTGCCGGCGATCACCACCAGCGGCGTCCCTTCCTCGGCATACTTCATCGCCGCGTCATAGATCGACATCTGCTCGCCGCTCGGCACATGGCGGGTGTAGCCGCCCTCGACGTCATCGAGCATCTCGTTGCGGATACGCACATTGGCGAAGGTGCCGCGCATCATCACTTCGTGATTGCCGCGCCGCGAGCCGTAGGAGTTGAAGTCCTTCACCGCCACCCCGTGCTCCTGCAGGTACTTGCCGGCGGGACTGTCGGGCTTGATCGACCCGGCCGGGGAGATGTGGTCGGTGGTCACCGAGTCGCCGAGTTTCGCCAGCACGCGGGCGCCCTTGATGTCCTCGACCGGCTTGGGCTCCTTGTCCATGCCCTCGAAGAACGGCGGGTGCTGAATGTAGGTGGAGTCACCCGACCAGGCATAGACTTCGCTCTCCGGCACCTCGATCGAGCGCCAGATCTCGTCGCCGTCGAAGACCTCGGCGTATTCCTTGCGGTACATCTCGGTCTTGACCTTCTCGACCGCTTCAGCGATTTCGGCCTGGGAGGGCCAGATGTCCTTCAGATAGACCGGATTGCCGTCCCGGTCGTTGCCGAGCGGTTCCTTGGAGAGATCCTTGCGCACGTTGCCGGCCAGTGCGTAGGCGACCACCAGGGGCGGCGATGCCAGCCAGTTGGTCTTGACCAGCGGGTGCACGCGGCCTTCGAAGTTGCGGTTGCCGGAGAGCACCGAGGCGACGGTGAGGTCGCCGGCATTGACCGCCTTCTCGATCGGTTCCGGCAGCGGCCCGGAGTTGCCGATACAGGTGGTGCAGCCGTAGCCGACCAGGTTGAAGCCGAGTGCGTCGAGATCGTCCTGGACGCCGCCCGCGGCGAGGTAATCGGTGACGACCTTGGAGCCCGGTGCCAGCGAGGTCTTGACCCACGGCTTGGTGGTGAGTCCTTTTTCCTTGGCTTTGCGCGCCAGCAGGCCTGCGGCCATCATCACGCTGGGATTCGAAGTGTTGGTACAGGAAGTGATGGCAGCGATGACCACGGCGCCGTGATTGAGCGAGAAGCGCTCGCCTTCGTACTCCACGTCCTGGCTGTCGCCGGTGCGGTATTCGTCGTAGTCGGCGGGAGGCGCGCCGATGGCGGTATCGCCGCCTTCCGCGGTCCATTTGGCCTTCTCTTCGTGCGAGGCGTCCGGCTGGCCGCCGCCCATCAACGCCTCGAAGGTTGCCTTCATATCGGACAGTGCGACCCGGTCCTGGGGACGCTTGGGGCCGGCCAGGCTGGCTTCGACGTCGCCCATGTCGAGATGCAGGGTATCGGTAAAGGTCGGCTCGGCACCGGGTTCGCGCCACAGCCCCTGGGCCTGGGTATAGGCCTTGACCAGCTCGATCTGCGACTCCTCGCGGCCGGTCAGGCGCAGATAGTTGAGGGTCTCGTCGTCGACCGGGAAGAAACCGCAGGTGGCACCGTACTCCGGAGCCATGTTGGCGATGGTGGCGCGATCCGCCAGCGGCAGATCCTGAAGTCCGTCGCCATAGAATTCGACGAACTTGCCGACCACGCCTTTCTTGCGCAGCATCTGGGTCACCGTCAATACCAGGTCGGTGGCGGTGATGCCTTCCCGCAGCTTGCCGGTCAGCTTGAAGCCGACCACTTCGGGGATCAGCATCGACACCGGCTGGCCGAGCATGGCCGCTTCCGCCTCGATGCCGCCGACGCCCCAGCCGAGGATGCCGAGCCCGTTGATCATGGTGGTGTGGGAGTCGGTGCCGACCAGGGTATCGGGGAAGGCGTAGGTCTTGCCATCGACTTCCTTGGTCCATACCGTCTTGCCCAGGTACTCCAGATTGACCTGGTGGCAGATGCCGGTACCCGGCGGCACGACGCGGAAGTTGTCGAACGCCTGTTGACCCCAGCGCAGGAATTCGTAACGCTCGCGGTTGCGCTCCATCTCGATGGCGACATTGTCCTTGAAGGCGGAGGCATCGCCGAAATGATCGACCATCACCGAGTGGTCGATGACCAGGTCGACCGGCGACAGCGGGTTGATCCGCTCGGCCTTGGCGCCCAGTTTCTTGACTGCGTCACGCATGGCGGCGAGGTCGACGACGCCGGGTACGCCGGTGAAGTCTTGCATCAGCACCCTCGCCGGACGATAGCCAATCTCGCGAGTCGACTTGCCTTCCTTGAGCCACTCGGCCAGCGCCTGGATATCTTCTGCGGAAACGGTGGGGTCGTCGGCGTAGCGCAGCTGGTTCTCCAGCAGCACCTTGAGGGTCATCGGCAGCTTGTCGATGTTACCCAGGCTCTCGGCTGCCTTGGGCAGGCTGTAATAGTGGAAGGTCTTGCCCCCGACGTCTAGCGACGACAGGGTATGAATGGGTGCTGTAGACATAGGGTCATCCTCCTCATGGCGGTAGCGTCGGCCTCGGCTCGTGGACGTCGGCATACCGGTCCGGTTCCTTAGCTACGATTCGGCAGCGCTCATTCGGCCACCGTCTGTCCTAACTGGCGCTCGTCTTGGCGTGTCGCTCTTATGGACTCCAGTGTCTCGCGTCGAGCCGGTGATCGCCAATCGAACGCCTCAATCGTTCTGGTAGCGAGTTGTCGACAATAGACATGGGCACGATAGCACGCCTTTTCAATCGGTCGCTTGCTGCCCTGGCGGGACCGACTTGAATGTCGGCGGTATCGTCGCCACTTCAGCTTAGTTCAGGCGAGCCGCTATGCGGGAGGAAGTCATGGCCAGCGAGCCCATCCGTGAATGGCCTGTTCACTGTCCATACTGCGACGCGCCGTTCACGATGCTATTGGATTTGAGTGTCGGTAGTTACTCGACATGGGAAGACTGCGCCGTTTGCTGTCAACCGATCCAGGTAGCGGTCGAGGTGGCTACGGATGGCGAACTCAATGGCGTCACGCTGGCTTGCGATGACGACGTCATCTGAATCGACGCTGGCGAGCGCCGATAGGTATTTTCTATGCGCCTGATTACGGCAATTAAATTGGGTGCGAGAGGATTAGCCTTTAGTCTATCCTCGCATCAATTTTAAGACTCTCACACTGTACGACAGGAGACCCCATGAGCGTACTCGTAGGACGCCAGGCCCCGGATTTTGAAGCCGCAGCCGTCATGCCCGATGGCTCCATCAAGGACGACTTCCGTCTGTCCGACACCAACGGTAAGCTGCGCGTGCTGTTTTTCTGGCCGCTGGACTTCACCTTCGTTTGCCCGTCCGAGATCATTGCCCACGATAACCGTCTGGCGAAGTTCAAGGAACTTGGCGTCGAAGTCATCGGTGCGTCCATCGACTCCCAGTACACTCACTACGCCTGGCGCAAGACCTCCCCGGACGCCGGCGGCATCGGTGAAGTCGGTTTCCCGGTTGTCTCCGACGTCAAGCACGAGATCTGCCAGGCTTACGGCATCGAGCATCCGGAAGCCGGTGTCGCGCTGCGCGCCTCCTTCCTGATCGACGAGGATGGCGTCGTCCAGCACCAGGTGGTCAACAACCTGCCGCTGGGCCGCAACGTCGACGAGATGCTGCGCATGGTCAAGGCGCTCAAGTATCACCAGACCCACGGCGAAGTCTGCCCGGCGGGCTGGGAAGAAGGCCAGGAAGGCATGAAGGACACCGCCGAAGGCGTGGCCAAGTACCTCGGCACCTACGCCGGCAACCTGTAAGCGGCGTGGTGCCAGAGGCGGCCGATCCGGTCGCCTCTGTCGTTTCTGCTATCATGGCGAGCCGGTCGCAGTTTCCTGTGGCATGATCCGAACGCCGGGTCATGCCACAGGGCGTTCGACCCAGAAGAAAACGCCACCGAATCGTCCATTGAATCGAGGTAGCCATGAGCGATGCGCGCCACGAACGTCTGATCATCCTGGGTTCCGGGCCGGCAGGCTACACTGCGGCTGTCTACGCCGCGCGGGCCAATCTCAAGCCGTTGTTGATTACCGGCATGCAGGCCGGCGGCCAGTTGACCACGACCACCGACGTCGATAACTGGCCCGGCGATGATGCCGGCGTGCAGGGCCCGGAGTTGATGGAGCGCATGCGCAAGCACGCCGAGCGTTTCCAGACCGAGGTGCTGTTCGATCACATCAACGAGGTCGAGCTGCGCCAGAAGCCGTTCACGCTCAAGGGCGACAATGGCACCTATACCTGCGATGCGCTGATCATCGCCACCGGCGCCAGCGCTCGCTACCTCGGCCTCCCTTCCGAGCAGCAGTTCATGGGACAGGGCGTTTCCGCCTGTGCCACCTGTGACGGCTTCTTCTACCGCAACCAGGAGGTCGTCGTCGTCGGGGGTGGCAACACCGCGATGGAGGAAGCGCTTTATCTCTCCAATATCGCTTCCAAGGTGACGCTGGTGCACCGTCGTGACAGTCTGCGTGGCGAGAAGATCCTGCAGGATCGCTTGTTCGAAAAGGTCGAGAGCGGCAACATGGCGGTCGAGTGGAATCACACCCTCGACGAGGTGCTGGGTGACGGTAGCGGCGTCACCGGCGTACGGCTGCGCTCGACGCTGACCGGCGAGACCAGGGAATTGCCGGCCATGGGCGTGTTCATTGCCATTGGCCATACGCCGAACACGGCTATCTTCGAAGGCCAGCTCGAGATGCGCAACGGCTATATTCGCGTCCATTCCGGTCTCGAGGGCAATGCGACGGCGACCAGTGTACCGGGCGTGTTTGCTGCCGGGGATGTCATGGATCATGTCTATCGTCAGGCGATCACTTCCGCCGGCAGCGGCTGCATGGCGGCGCTTGACGCCGAGCGCTTCCTGGACGAGCTTTAATCGGCTACGAGCTAAAATTGCCAGCGACGATATCGTCGCTGGCAATTTTGCGTTCAGGGCTGCTGCATCCTGATTTTCGCGGCTCGCGGCTCGCGGCTCGCGGCTCGCGGCTCGCGGCTCGCGGCTCGCGGCTCGCGGCTCGCGGCTCGCGGCTTCATCAGTAGTGGGGTGGCAGCTCATCTTCCGGACGCGGCAGATCACCGCCCAGGTCATCAATCGCCTGCCGTTGCTCGCGAAGACGTTCCCGCAGCAGGACATTGACGCGGGTCAGGCGTTCGATTTCTCCCGCCTGCTCGCGCACCAGCTTATCCAGGGTTTCCAACCAGTCATCCTGAAAGGCCAGGCGACTCTCGAGCGCCTCCAGGCGGTCCTCCAGAGGCGTGCGCGAGGGTATGGCTGCCGTGTTAGACTTCGGAAGCTGTGTGTCATCGTTCATTCACGGCACCTTTGCGCAAGTCAGTATTGAAGTAAGCGTATAACCGTTCCCGCCCGCCGTCATAGCGGCGGTGCGCTTTCGTTGCTCCGACGTATAGAGATGTGAGAATCCATGAATAGCAAGGTCTTTCTACGCTGCACGCTAATCAGTCTACTCCTGTCGATACCCTCGCCGCTGTTGATCGGGCTCTTGATCACCCTGATCAGCAGCATGCTGGCGACCGATCTCACCTGGTTTCTGAATGTCGAAGGTGTCTCGGCCATGTACGCGGCCACGGTGCTGGCAGTCTTCATCATTCTGCTGCTGGGCACCGTGGCGGTAGCGATGCTTGCGCCGCCGACACCCAAGGCGGTAACCGCAGCCATGCTGGCGGATGTCGAGAACGACGATCGTGAGCTGGGCGAGGTGAAGTGGTTCAACGTCAACAAGGGGTATGGCTTCATTACCCGTGCCAGCGGCGAGGATGTATTCGTTCACTTCCGTGCCATTCGCGGCAAGGGACACCGTACGCTCGCCGAAGGACAAAAGGTACGTTACCACGTGGTCGAAAACGATCGCGGCTTGCAGGCCGATGACGTCACCGTCATTACCTGACGTCCTTGTGCCGGCTGACGCCGGTACTGGATGGACCGCATTCGCCCCCGGCGCTCAGGCTTCGGGGGCGTTTTCGTTTGCCGTCACTGCAGGGCGTCTGCCGGCGGTATCTCGTCGACTCCCGCTCTGGCCTCGGCCTCGACGAAAATACGTTTGACGATTTCATGCTCCTGCTTGATGCGTCGGTCGAGTGCGGCGATGGCGTGCTCGATGCGTTCGGCGGAGGCATCGCGCTGGAATCGCACGCTTAAATTGACCAGCACGAAATTGGGTCCCATGTGCATGGTCAGCACCTCGTTGACTTCGTCGATGCCCTCCGCTTCGCTCGCCAGGCGTCGAATGCTCGCGACCACGTCGCGATTGGCGCTTTCGCCGATCAACAGGCCCTTGGTTTCCATCGCCAGCCAGATCGCGGTACCACCGAGGATCAGACCGATGATCACCGAAGCGATGCCGTCGAAGATCAGAATGCCGGTCCACTGGCTCAGCGCTACACCGGCCAGCGCCACGAACAGGCCGAGCAGGGCGGCGGAGTCCTCGAACACCACCACGAACATCGAGGGATCCTTGCCCCGATGCACCGCCTCGACGTAGCTCCACTTGCCTTTGGTCTTGCGGAATTCGTTGAGCGCGAAGGCCCACGATGCGCCTTCGAACAGAATCCCCAGGCCGAGCACGACGTAGTTGACCAGCGGAGACTCGATCGGTTCGGGATCGAGGATGTGTATGACGCCTTCGTACAGCGAGACGCCGGAGCCTACCGCGAAGATCAGCAGCGCGACCACGAAGCTCCAGAAGTAGACTTCCTTGCCGTGACCAAAGGGAAACTTCGGGCTGGGCGGGCGTTTTGCTCGTTGCATGCCAAGCAACAGCAGGATCTGGTTGCCGGTATCCACCACCGAGTGGATCCCTTCGGAAAGCATCGCCGAGCTGCCGGTGACGGCAGCAGCGACGAACTTAGTGACGGCGATCAGCAGATTGCCGCCCATCGCGGCGAAGATGACCGGTTTGGATTCCGCCATTGCCAGACCTCCTTGTCTTGGCCGCGTGATTCGCGATGTCTTTACGGTACCGGAGCGTCGATTACTGGCCGGAATCAGGCCAGTCGATGATTCTTTCCTGGCCATCCGGCAGCACCTGCCAGAAGCGATCCGGATCGTCTCCCGGTTGCCAGCCACCGAGCGAACAGCGTGCCTCGCAGCCGAGCCTTCTGGCAGCCTCCCGGGCGCAGTCGGTATCCCGCGGCCAGGGCGTGGCATCACAGTCGAACCACAGGCTGGCGAAACCATCGGCAGCGCGTTCGACCAGCATGATGCCGATACGGCGTGCCTCGCCTTCGGCCTTGCCGCGCCAGATACCCTTGCCGGCGCGGACCAGCTTCAACTCGTCGTCTCCCAGTGCCTCGCGCAGCCACTGGGTGATGGCCTCGGCGTCGGCCGCGGCGAGATAGATTTCGATGTCGGGAAAACGCTCCATGGGTTCCTCAGGTAAACAGCCGCTCGAGAATCGCTTCGTACACGCGGCTCAACGTATCGAGGTCGCCGGCACGGATGCGTTCGTTGACCTGGTGAATGGTGGCATTGACCGGACCCAGTTCGATCACCTGTGTGCCCAGTGTAGCAATGAAGCGGCCGTCGGAGGTGCCGCCGGAGGTCGACAGGCTGGGGTGTCGGCCGGTGACATCCGCGCAGGCGGCTTGCGCCGCTTCGAGCAGGGCGCCGCCGGGGGTCAGAAAAGGCTCGCCGTTGAGCGTCCAGTCGAGCCGGTAGTCGAGGCCATGCTCAACGAGCAGGCGTTCCACCCGCTCGCGCAACTGCTCGTGCGTCACTTCGCTCGAGTAGCGGAAGTTGAAGGTGACTTCGAACTCGCCGGGGATGACATTGGTGGCCCCGGTGCCGGCATGGATGTTGGAGATCTGGAAGCTGGTGGCGGGGAAGAAATCGTTGCCGTCGTCCCAGCGTTCGTCCACCAGTGCCTGCAGGGCGGTCAGCCCCTGATGGATCGGATTGCGCGCCAGGTGCGGGTAGGCAATGTGGCCCTGCACGCCGCGCACGCGCAGCACGCCGCCGAGGGATCCACGCCGCCCGTTCTTGATCACGTCGCCGAGGTGGCTGGTCGAGGAGGGTTCGCCGACGATGCAGTAGTCGAGCGCCTCGTGACGCTCGCGCAGGCGCTCGACCACCGCGCGGGTGCCGTGAACCGCAGGGCCTTCCTCGTCGGCGGTGATCAGAAACGCCAGCCGACCGTCATGCTCGGGATGCGCCGCGACGAAGCGCTCGGCCGCCGTGACCATGGCCGCCAGGCTGCCCTTCATGTCGGCGGCGCCACGGCCGCACAGAAAGCCGTCCTCGTCGATCCGGGGTTCGAACGGCGGGTATTGCCATTCGCTCTCCGGGCCACTGGGCACCACATCGGTATGGCCGGCGAAGACCAGCACCGGCCCATGTTGACCGCGAGTCGCCCAGAAGTTGTCGATACCGCCGATGGTCATCCGCTCGACCTGGAAGCCGATGCGTTCCAGGCGTTCGATCATCAATGCCTGGCAGCCGTGGTCGTCCGGCGTCACCGAGGGGCGTTCGAGCAGCTCGAGAGCCAGCGCCAGGGTGGCGGAGGGCGTACTCGTCGGCGACGCTTGAGACATGCGGTTCTCCCGAAACGGCTGGATCAGTTGTGCGCGTGGAGCGCTTCGTTGAGCGCCACGGCACTCTTGTTGGTCAGGCACTCGATGCGGCCATTGAGCGAGTTGCGGCGCAGCAACAGGTCGCTCTGGCCGGCCAGATCCCGACCGCTGACGGTCCCGGCCAGCTGGCCATCGGCATCGAGCACGGCAATCTTGGAGCCGGCGGTGACGTAGAGGCCGGCTTCGACGATGCAACGATCGCCGAGCGGAATGCCGATGCCGGCGTTGGCGCCGATCAGGCAATTCTCGCCGACCGTGATGACCACGTTGCCGCCGCCGGAGAGCGTGCCCATGGTCGAGCAACCGCCGCCCAGGTCGGAGCCCTTGCCGACGAAGACGCCGGCGGAGATGCGGCCTTCGACCATGCCAGGGCCTTCGGTGCCGGCATTGAAGTTGCAGAAGCCTTCGTGCATCACCGTAGTGCCCTCGCCGAGATAAGCGCCCAGGCGCACGCGGGCGGTATCGCCAATGCGGATGCCTTTCGGCACCACGTAGTCGGTCATCTTGGGGAACTTGTCGACGCAGTCGACCGAGAGTGTGCGACCGGCGAGCCGGGCCTTGAGGCGACGGGCGGGCAGCTCCTCGACGTCGATCGCGCCTTCGTTGGTCCAGGCGATGTTCTTGAGCAGGCCGAACATGCCGTCGAGCTGGATGCCGTGCGGCTTGACCAGGCGATGCGAAAGCAGGTGCAGCTTGAGATAGACCTCCGGCACGCTGGCGGGCGCATGATCCTCGCTCAGGAAAACGGCGACCAGCGGACGCTGGGCATCGGCGAAGGCCGCGGCCAGTTCGGCCTGCTCGTCGGCGCCGGCCTCGCGCAGGGCCTGGGCCAGCCTGGCACAGTGCTCTGGCAGGAAGCTGACAACCTCGGCATCGGCATCCGCCGCGAGTGCCTGGCGTGCCGCCTGGACGATGGCGCTGTCGGGCTGGTGAAGCGGGGCGGGGTAGTAGACTTCGAGCCAGTCGCCCTGGCTGTTCTGGGTGCCGATTCCTAGCGCGAAGCTCAGCATCGCTTTAATCCTCTATGAATGTCGTCGAGTCGGAAATGGGGCGCTCAAGCGCTCAGTGCCGCGTAGCGGGCCTTGTCGAGACCGACGATCAAGCTGTCGTCCTGCTCCAGCAACGGGCGCTTGAGCAATGTCGGGTGGGCCAGCATCAACTCGCCGGCGCGCATGGCATCGAGCGATTGCTTGTCGGCCTCATCGAGCTGGCGCCAGGTCGTGCTGCGGGTATTGAGCAGCGTCTGCCAGTCGGCGCGGGCCATGAAAGCCTCCAGTCGCTGCCGGTCGAGGCCGTCCTCGCGCAGGTCATGGTAACGGTAATCGATGCCTTGTGCGTCGAGCAGGCGGCGTGCCTTGCGACAGGTATCGCAGGACTTGATGCCGTAAAGGGTGATGGTCATGACAGCCGGTCGCCAGCGTTTTTATCGAGGGCGACGATTATAGATGCCCGGGTTCGGGGGCTCAAACGACAGATGCCCGGGTTCGGGGGCTCAAACGACAGATGCCCGGGTTCGGGGGCTCAAACGGCGTGGCACGGGTGCCATTGGAGCGATAGGAGTCGTCATGCACCTCCCGATGTGGCCGGATGAGCGGATACGTTTCTCGGCTGCCGATTCAGACGTCGAGCGCCTCGCACAGGCGCTCGCGCAGGCGTGCCTGCGCGTCGGGGTCGGTCAACGGTCGGCCCTGCTTGTCGGTGATGAAGAAGACGTCCTCGACGCGCTCGCCGAGGGTCGCGATCTTGGCCGCCGACAGCGCAATGTTCTGTTCCATGAAGATTCGCCCGACCCGGGCCAGCAGGCCCGGGCGGTCGGGGGCGACCAGTTCCAGCGCGGTGCGCTCATTGGCCGGGTCCTGCTCGATGATCACTTCGATCGGCACCTTGAAGTGCTTGAGCTGGCGCGGCGTATGCCGGCTGACGATCTGGGGGTAGTCGTCCGGATCGTCGAGTTCTTCGACCAAGTGGCGGCGAATGTCCTCCAGGCGGGCGGGATCGCGGATGGCGTCGCCGTCATCGTCGAGCAGGATGAAGGTGTTGAGCGTCCAGTCGTCGCTGGAAGTGGCGATGCGGGCATCGTGGATCGACAGCCCCAGCTGTTCTATCGCTGCCGCGGTGGCGGCGAACAGATCGTCCACCGAGCGGGTGTGGATGAAGATCTTGGTGCCGCCTTCTGTCATGTCATCGCTCGGCGCGCTGACGAGGATCAGCGGCAAGCGGTGATCGTCGTGGCCGAGAATGCCCTGGGTCTGCCAGGCAATCTCGCTGGGCGTGTACTGCAGAAAGTAATCCTCGCCGAATGTCCGCCACAGCGCCTGCACCCGCTCGCCGTCCACGCCGATGGCGCGCAGCAGGCCCATCGCCTCCTCGCGGGTTTCGCTGACCCAGCCCTGACGGCCCACCGTATTGTCGAGTCCGCGGCGCAGTACACGGCGGGTCTCGGTATAGAGCTGGCGCATCAACGAGGCACGCCAGCCATTCCATAGCGACGGGTTGGTGGCACTGATGTCGGCGACGGTCAACACATAGAGATAGTCGAGATGCACTTCGTCGCGTACCGTGCGGGCGAAGGCGTGGATCACGTCCGGGTCGGAGATGTCGCGTTTCTGCGCGGTCTTGGACATCAGCAGATGATGCTCGACCAGCCAGGCGACCAGGCGGGTATCCCATGGCGACAGCGCATGGCGGCGACAGAATTCGGCGGCATCGACCGCGCCCAGTTGCGAATGATCGCCGCCGCGCCCCTTGCCGATGTCGTGGTAGAGCCCGGCGATCCACAAAAGCTCCAGTTTCGGCAGTTTCTGGATCACCTCGATGGCGACGGCGTACTCGTCGTTGTCGCGACCGTCGCGGAAGCGCTGCAAGAATTTGAGAAGATGCAGCGTATGGGCATCGACGGTGTAGATGTGAAACAGGTCATGCTGCATCAGCCCCACCGCTTCGCCGAACTCCGGCAGATACTTGCCGAGCACGCCATAGCGATTCATGCGCGAGAGCTGGGCGGGCACGTCGCCGCCGCTGCGCAGCAGCTCCATGAACAGGCTCTGATGGCGCAGGTCCTCGCGGAAGCTGTCGTCGATCAGGTGGCGATGATCGCGTATCTGGCGAATGGTGTCGGCACGGACGCCTTCGATTTCCGGGTGTTGCGCCATCAGCAGAAAGAGTTCCAGCAGCGCTCCCGGGCGGCGGATGAAGACATCGGGGCGACGCAGTTGGATGTAGCCACCCTTGGTTTCGAAGCGGGCGTTGATCGGCTTGACCTCGAGGGTCTCGCCGGCGCGCAGGATCACTTCGTCGAAATGCTGCAGCAGCATGTCGTTGAGCCCGGCCAGGGCGGTGACATGACGATAGTAGGCCTTCATGAACTGCTCCACCGCCAGTCGTCCTCGCGTGTCGACATAGCCGAACAGCTTGGCCAGCGCGCGCTGATGGTCGAACAGTAACCGGTCCTCGGCGCGGCCGGTCAGCATGTGCAGGGCATAACGCACCTGCCACAGGAACGCCTGGCCCTGGCTCAGGATGCGCAGCTCGGCGTCGTTCATGAAGCCTTGGGCGACGACGTCCTCGTAGCGCAGCGGGCCGAAATGGCGCTTGGCCACCCAGCCGATCATCTGGATGTCGCGCAGCCCGCCGGGCGCGCTCTTGATGTTGGGCTCGAGGTGATACTCGGAGTCGTTGTGCTTGTAGTGGCGGGTGATCTGCTCTTGCCACTTGCCTTCGAAGAACGCCGCCGAGGACCACATGTGCTTGGGCGAAAGACGCTCGCGCATGGCCTCGCGCAATCGCTCCGGGCCGGAGAGCGTGCGGGTTTCGAGCAGGTTGGTGATGACCGTGATGTCGCTGCGGGCTTCGCGTTCGCAATCATTGAGCGAGCGTACGCTCTGGCCGATCTCCAGGCCGATGTCCCATAAGAAGGTGATGAAACCGGTCAACGGCTCGCGGTAAGGGGTATCGTCGTCGTGCTCGAGCAGCAGCAACAGGTCGATATCGGAGTGGGGATGCAGCTCGCCGCGGCCATAGCCGCCGACCGCCAGCAGGGCGACGCCGTCGTCGGGCCAGTCGAAGCGCTCCCAGGCGATCTCGAGCAGGCGGTCCAGGCACCAGGCGCGGCCGTAGACGAGGTCGCGGATGTCGGCGCCGGCGCGAAAGCGCTCGTCGAGGCGTTCGCGAATCGTGGCGAGTGCCTGCTTGAACGGCGCGATCGGCTGGCGCTCGCGCGCCAGTTCCCCGCGCAAGGCCGCTGCATCGAAGAGAGTTTCGTCGGGCTGGAAACGGTAGTGATGCAGCAGCATGCGAGATGCGTCTCCGATGGCGGGCGTTGGCTGAAGGATCAGGACGCCAGGAAGCTGAAGTCTTCGTCGGCTCTTGCCGTCAGCACCTCGACGCCATCGTCGGTCACCAGCAGGGTGTGTTCCCACTGCGCCGACAGGCTCTTGTCCTTGGTCACAGCGGTCCAGCCATCCTTGAGCACCTTGGTGCGATAGCCGCCGGCGTTGATCATCGGCTCGATGGTCAGGCACATGCCGGCGGCCAGTTCCGCGTCGGCTTCGGGAGCGTAGCCGTCGTAGTGCAGAATCTGCGGCTCCTCGTGGAAGCCTGCACCAATTCCGTGACCACAGAAGTCGCGCACGACGGAGTAGCCGTGTTTCTCCGCGTGCTTCTGAATGACTCGGGCAATGGTCGACAGACGAACGCCGGGACGCACTTCGGCGATACCTTTATAGAGGCATTCCTGCGTGACGCGACACAGCCGCTCACCCTGAATGGTCTCGCCGATGACGAACATCATGCTGGTATCGCCGTGATAGCCGTCCGGCGTCTTCACGGTGATGTCGATGTTCATGATGTCGCCGTTCTTGAGCTTCTTGTCGAAGTCGGGGATACCGTGGCAGACGACGTGGTTGATCGAGGTGCAGATCGATTTGGGAAAGCCGTGGTAGTTGAGAGAAGCGGAGACGGAGCCCAGCTCCTTGACGATGAAGTCATCGCACAGTTTGTCGAGCTCGCCCGTGGTGACGCCGGCCCGGACATGCGGCGCGATCATCTCCATCACAGCGGCAGCCTGGCGGCCGGCTTCGCGCATTTTTTCGATTTCGTCGGGTGTCTTGCGTGGAATGTTCATGCGTTCTCGCAGCGGAATTCGGTGGGTGTCGCGAGCCGTCCTGGATGGCGGCGAGCGGGGCGCCGGATTGAATGATTCGACGACCGGCGACTTCATCTGGCATGCGTTCTATGGTATAAAGCCGCGCGCTCGACTGCAATTCCCGTTACCGGGAACGGCAAGACTGGCATGCGATATGCATCTTTCGATGTCGAGCGAGTAGCGACGGCGATGCTGTGCGAGTATCCCGTCATCAAAAACACACACGCACCGGCACATGGTCCCGGGTGCCGTGACGGTTCTACCGCGCGGTCGGATCCATGGGGTGTGTGGAGGCCCAACCCGATTCTTCAGGAGTCACACCATGGCACAAGTCAATATGCGTGACCTGCTCAAGGCAGGCGCACACTTCGGTCACCAGACCCGTTACTGGAACCCGAAGATGAGTCAGTACATCTTCGGTGCGCGTAACAAGATTCACATCATCAACCTCGAACATACCCTGCCGGCGTTGCTCGAAGCGACGGGCGTGGTCGAGAAGATGGCTTCTTCCAACAACAAGATCCTGTTCGTCGGAACCAAGCGTTCCGCCAGCAAGATCATCAAGGAAGAGGCTTCGCGCGTCGGTCAGCCGTTCGTCAACCATCGTTGGTTGGGTGGCATGTTGACCAACTACAAGACCATTCGTCAGTCGATCAAGCGTCTGCGCGAACTCGAAACCATGCGCGACGACGGCACCTTCGAGAAGCTGACCAAAAAAGAAGTGCTGATGGCGACTCGCGAGCAGGAGAAGCTCGAGCGCTCCATCGGTGGTATCAAGGACATGGGCGGTCTGCCCGATGCGCTGTTCGTGATCGATGTCGACCACGAGCGCATTGCGATCAACGAAGCCAACAAGCTCGGCATTCCGGTGATCGGTGTCGTCGATACCAACTCCAACCCGGATGGTGTCGACTACGTCATCCCGGGTAACGACGACTCCATTCGCGCCATCCAGATCTACGTGCAGGCGATCGCAGACGCTTGTGCCAAGGCGAAGGAAGGCCGCCCCGACGAGTTCGTCGAGGTCAGCGAAGCGAGCGACGTCGCCGCCGATTAAGGGCGGACGGAACGGCATCGGGTCTGCGTTGAGCATGCTCCCGCAGGGCGACGACCAGGTCGCCGATATCAGCGCAGACACAGGGGGCTCAAGAGCCCCCTTTCTTACACTCGGAGCGGCGCCTGCACGGCGCCGCTCGTCAGCAACAGCGATTTCAGAGGGACTATCATGGCAGCTATCAGCGCTTCTCTAGTCAAGGAACTGCGTGAGCGTACCGGTCTCGGCATGATGGAGTGCAAGAAGGCACTCACCGAAGCCGACGGCGATATCGAGCGTGCGATCGAAGATCTGCGCAAGAATTCCGGCCTGAAGGCCGCCAAGAAGGCCGGTCGTACCGCCGCCGAAGGCGCCATCGTCACCCAGGTCGCCGCAGACGGCAGCTACGGTGCGATGTTGGAAGTCAACTCCGAAACCGACTTCGTCGCCCGTGACGAGAACTTCAAGGGCTTTGCCATCAAGGTGTTGGCCAAGGTGTTCGAGACCAAGTCCGAGAACGTCGCCGAGATCATGGATGGCGAACTGGAAGACGCCCGCAATCAACTGGTCCAGAAGATCGGCGAGAACATTTCCGTGCGTCGTGCGGTCGTGGTCGATGCGCCGGAAGGTGGCATCGTCGGCGCCTACGTTCACGGTGATCGCATCGGCGTGCTGACCCAGATCAAGGGCGGCAATGCCGAAGTGGCCAAGGATGTCGCCATGCACGTGGCGGCGATCAATCCGGTCGTGGCGCGTCCCGAGGACATGCCGCAGGAGCAGCTGGACAAGGAGAAGGCGATCATTCTGGCGCAGCCGGACATGGCGGGTAAGCCGGCCGAGATCGCCGAGAAGATGGTTCAGGGCCGTCTCAAGAAGTATCTGGCGGAGAACAGCCTGACCGAACAACCCTTCGTCAAGGATCCGAACCAGTCCGTTGCCGAATATGCGAAAGCGGCCGGCGGTGAAGTGGTCGGTTTCACCCGCTACGAGGTTGGCGAGGGTATCGAGAAGGAAGAGGTCGATTTCGCCAAGGAAGTCATGGAACAGGCTCGCCGCAGCTAAGTTTCATGCAGTGCCCGGGTTCGACGTATCGGACGCTTGCCGTCCGGCGCCGATCCCATCGATGGCGTGCGCGAGAGCGCACGCCATCGCGTATCCGGTGAATGAAGAAATTCATTCGCCCATACCCGCCGACCCGACTCGTAAACACAGGAGAGATCGTCATGTCCGAAACCATCGACCGACCCAATAAACCCGGTGAGAAGTCGAAGTACAAGCGCATCCTGCTGAAGCTGTCCGGTGAAGCGCTGACTGGCGAGCAGGAGTTCGGTATCGATCCGAAGGTCCTGGATCGCATGGCCCTGGAGATCGGCCAACTGGTAGGTATCGGCGTTCAGGTCGGCATGGTGATCGGCGGTGGCAACCTGTTTCGCGGCGCGGCACTGCATGCGGCCGGCATGGAGCGAGTGACCGGCGACCACATGGGCATGTTGGCGACGGTGATGAACGCGCTGGCCATGCGCGATGCGCTCGAACGCTCCAATATCCGCTCGCGGGTGATGTCGGCCATTCCCATGAGTGGCGTCGTCGAACACTACGATCGGCGTACGGCCATCCGCTATCTCACTTCCGGTGACGTGGTGATCTTCTCCGCCGGTACCGGCAATCCGTTCTTCACTACCGATTCGGCCGCCTGCCTGCGCGGTATCGAGATCGATGCCGACGTGGTGGTCAAGGCGACCAAGGTGGACGGCGTCTATGACAAGGATCCGATCAAGCATCCCGAAGCTAAGAAGTACGAGCGTCTGGGTTATGATGACGTGTTGGACCAGAAGCTCGGGGTAATGGATTTGACCGCCATCTGCCTGGTGCGTGACCATGACATGCCGGTTCGCGTCTTCGACATGACCAAGCCTGGTGCACTGTTGAATCTGGTGGTCGGTGGGCGAGAAGGCACGCTGATTGATTGAGGTTTAGGACATGATCGACGATATCAAGAAAGACGCCGAAGCGCGCATGAAGAAAAGCCTGGAAGCGCTCCAGTCCAATTTTCACAAGATCCGCACCGGCCGGGCGCACCCGAGCATTCTCGATGCGGTGATGGTCGAGTATTACGGCAGCGACGTACCGTTGAATCAGGTGGCCAATGTCAACGTCGAGGATGCGCGTACATTGGCCGTCACGCCGTGGGAGCGGCCAATGGTGCAGAAGATCGAGAAGGCGATCATGACTTCCGATCTCGGCTTGAATCCCTCCACCGCAGGAACGGTGATTCGCGTGCCGATGCCGCCGTTGACCGAGGAGACCCGCCGCAACTACATCAAGCAGGCTCGCGCCGAAGCGGAGAACGCGCGAGTGGCGGTGCGCAACGTGCGCCGCGATGCCAATGGCGATCTCAAGTCGCTGCTCAAGGACAAGGAGATCACCGAGGACGACGAGCGCCGCGGTGAAGAGGAAGTTCAGAAGCTGACCGACAAGTACGTCGGCGAGATCGACAAGCTGCTGGAATCCAAGGAACACGACCTGATGCAGGTATGAGGATCGGTGGCACCGCCGGTGCCACCGTCCACCTGGCTTGCGAGATATCATGACAGACATGCAGTCGCGTGACGCTCAGGCGGCGTCGTCGATGCCTCGCCACGTGGCGATCATCATGGACGGCAACAACCGCTGGGCGCGCGCTCGGGGGCTCTCCAGCGCGCAAGGACATCGCGCTGGTGTCGAGTCGTTGCGCTCGGTCATTCGTCGCGCGGCGGAACTGCGCATCGAAACCCTCACGTTGTTCGCATTCTCCAGCGAAAACTGGCGTCGGCCGACGGCCGAAGTCAATGCGCTGATGGAGCTGTTCATGCTGGTGCTCAAGCGCGAGGTGAAGAAGCTCCACGACAACGGCATTCGCCTCACCATCATCGGCGATCGTCGACGCTTTTCGAGCTCGCTGCAGAAGCAGATGGCACGCGCCGAGGCGTTGACCCGGGACAATCCCGGGCTGCATCTCGTCGTTGCCGCCAACTACGGTGGGCGCTGGGATATCGCTGCGGCGGCACGGCGTCTGGCGCAGCGCGTCGCCAACGGCCAGCTACGGCCCGAGGCGATCGATGAGTCGACGCTGGATCGCGAAATCTGCCTGCACCAGGAGCCGCCCGTCGACCTGTGCATCCGCACCAGCGGTGAACAGCGCATCTCCAACTTCCTGCTCTGGCAGCTCGCCTACGCCGAGTTCGTCTTCACCCCCGAACTCTGGCCCGATTTCGATGGCGAGGCATTCGATGCCGCGCTGTCGGCCTTTCGGCAACGCCAGCGTCGCTTCGGTATGAGTCAGCAGCAGATCGAGGTCAACGGTGCTTAGGCAGCGCGTCCTCACGGCGCTGGTGCTGGCGCCGCTGGCGCTGGCCGGTCTGTTCGGTCTCTCCGCTGGTGGTTTCGCGCTGTTCACGGCGCTGGTGCTGCTGCTGGGGGCCTGGGAGTGGGCGCGACTGGCCGGCTTCGATAGCGTGCCGGTCCGGCTGCTCTATACGCTGGGGCTGGCCTTGCTGCTGTTGCTTACCTGGTGGGGCGACTGGATGACGGCCACTTGGCCGCTGTGGCTCGGCGCCCTGGGCTGGTTGGCCAACGCCTGGTGGGTTTCGCGCTATCCCCGTGCCACCGAACAGTGGCGCAAGCCGGTCACGCGAATGGCCATGGGGGTGTGGGTGCTGTTCCCGTGCTGGATCGGGTTCTATCAGTTACGCCAGGAGGGCAGCGAGTGGCTGCTGTTCGTACTGCTGCTGGTGTGGGTGGCGGACATCGGGGCCTATTTTGCCGGCCGACGTTTCGGGCGGCGCAAGCTGGCGCCCCATGTCAGTCCCGGCAAGTCCTGGGAAGGGGTCTTCGGCGGCTGGGGGGCCGTGGCGGTGCTGGTTCTCGTCTATGCGCTGTGGCTGCCGCTCGGCGTGGGACAGGCGCTGGGGCTGTTGCTGTTGGCGCTGGTGGTGGCTTTCATCTCGGTTATCGGCGATCTGTTGGAGAGCATGCTCAAACGCTTCCGCGGGCTCAAGGATTCCAGCCATTTGCTGCCGGGGCATGGCGGTATTCTCGATCGTATCGATAGCCTGACGGCAGCCGTTCCGCTGTTCGCACTGATTCGGCCTTGGCTGGGCTAGGGTTGAAAATAGGGCTTCCATGACGTCATCCACCGTTCAGAATGTCACCATCCTCGGCGCGACCGGCTCCATCGGCCGCAGCACGCTGGACGTGATCGCGCGCCATCCCGATGCCTATCGACTGCATGCGGTGACCGCTTACCGCTCGCGGGAAGCGCTATTCGACATCTGCCGTCGCTTCGCGCCCGCGCAGGCGGTGATCGGCACGCGGGAGGATGCCGGCTGGTTGCGCCGACAACTCGACGACGCGGGCCTCGAGCGGATCGAGGTGCTGCATGGCGACCCGGCGCTGCTCGAGGTGTCGCGGGCGGTCGAGGTCGACGTGGTGATGGCGGCTATCGTCGGCGCGGCCGGCCTGATGCCGACCCTGGCGGCGGTCGAGGCCGGCAAGCGGGTGCTGCTGGCCAACAAGGAAGCGCTGGTGATGTCCGGAGGGCTGTTCATGGATGCCGTCTCCCGTCATGACGCCACGCTTTTGCCGATCGACTCGGAACATAATGCCATCTATCAGTGTCTGCCTATGCAGCAGCGTGGCGGTCTGTCGCGTCAGGGCGTTGCACGGCTGTTGCTGACGGCCTCGGGTGGGCCGTTTCGCGAATGGTCGCTTGCCGACCTGGAAAGCGTGACCCCGGCACAGGCCTGCGCCCATCCCAACTGGTCGATGGGGCAGAAGATTTCGGTCGACAGCGCCACCTTGATGAACAAGGGGCTCGAACTGATCGAGGCATGCTGGCTGTTCGGTGCCGCGCCCGAGCAGGTCGAAGTGGTGGTCCATCCGCAGAGCATCGTCCATTCGATGGTGGGCTACGCCGACGGTTCGGTGATTGCGCAGATGGGCAACCCCGACATGCGCACACCGATCGCTTATGGCCTGGCGTGGCCGGCGCGTATCGATGCCGGAGTGGCGCCGCTGGATCTGTTCGCGGTGTCGCGGCTGGACTTCGAAGCCCCGGACGAAGCGCGCTTTCCCTGTCTGCGCCTGGCGCGGGAGGCGATGGCCGCGGGTGGCACGGCGCCGGCAAGTCTCAATGCGGCCAACGAGGTGGCGGTACAGGCGTTTCTCGACGGGCGGCTTTCGTTCCTGGGTATTGCGCGGCTGGTCGAGTCGACGTTGGAGACGATCGAGGTACGCGCAGCGGATTCCCTCGACGTGATATTGTGCGAGGATGCGCAGGCGCGGCGTGTGGCTGAAACACTGCTGCATCAACGATCTTTTTAGTGTGGTGATTCACACTCCTGGGGGGTGGGCGTGATGGATGCGCTCCAGAACGTGCTGGCGGTCGTTGTCGTACTCGGCCTGCTGATCACGTTTCACGAGTTCGGGCATTTCTGGGTCGCGCGCCGTTGCGGGGTCAAGGTGCTGCGTTTTTCGGTGGGTTTCGGCAAGCCGTTGTGGTCGCGCTTCGACCGTCACGGTACCGAGTTCGCCGTTGCCGCCATTCCGCTCGGTGGCTACGTCAAGATGCTCGACGAGCGCGAGGGGCCGGTGGCGCCCGAGGAGCTCGATCGCGCCTTCAATCGCAAGAGCGTGTGGGCGCGTATCGCCATCGTCGCCGCCGGTCCGCTGGCCAACCTGTTGTTGGCGCTGGTCGCCTACTGGGCGCTGTTCGTCTATGGTACCGCCACCGTGGCGCCCGTGATCGGCGAGGTGGCGCCGGATTCACCGGCGGCCCACGGTGGGTTGCTCAGCGGTCAGGAGATCGTCGGCGTGCGAGGTGAGCCGACGCCGTCCTGGAACGATGTCAATCTGCAACTGATCGCGGCGATCGGCGCCAATGGTGAGTTGACGATCACCACCCGTGGCGCCGACGGTGAGGCCACGACCCACGAGGTACCGGTCAGTCGCTGGTTGGTGCGCCAGGATCCGCCGCAACCGATGTCGTCGCTGGGGATCACGCCGTGGCGGCCGGCGGTGCCCGCCGTTCTGGGGCAGGTGCTGGAGGATGGACCGGCGGCGCGGGCGGGCCTCTCGCCGGGGGATCGTATCGTCAGCGTCGACGGTCAATCGATCTCGGATTGGGAAGCCTTCGTCGATGTGGTGCGTAGCCATCCCGGCCAGGCGCTGTCGCTTGAGTTCAGCCGTGACGGCGAGACGCGCGAAGTGAGCCTGACGCCGCAGCCGCGCGATGCCGAGGACGGCGAACGCGTCGGTTATGTCGGCGCCGCTGCCCAGGCGGTGGAGTGGCCCGAGGCGTATCGGCGCGAGATTCGTTACGGCCCCCTGGCGGCGGTCGGTCAGGCGCTAAAGAAAACCGGTGAGATGACTTGGCTCACGGCGGATTCGATCCGCAAGATGGTCGTTGGCTGGATCTCGCCCTCCAACCTTTCCGGGCCGATCACCATCGCCCGCATCGCCGGTGACTCGGCACGTAGCGGCGTCGAGACATTCGTCGGTTTTCTCGCCTATCTGTCGATCAGTCTGGGCGTTCTCAACCTGCTGCCGATCCCGGTGCTCGATGGCGGGCATCTGGTCTACTACCTGATCGAACTGGTGCGTGGCCGGCCGGTGTCGGAAACGGCGCAAGCCATGGGGCTGCGCATCGGCGTGGCCCTGGTGGGATGCCTGATGATGATGGCGCTTTACTTCGACCTGATGCGCTTGTAGCCAGAAACTGATGCGCCTTGCGCGACGGGAGGTCGCGCAAGGCATGCGTCGGCCGGTGCGCCGATGCCTGAAGCACCCGTGAGTGGCGAGCCGAGCCTTGTCAGTCACTGGGGGAAATGTATAAGGTGCCTGTTCGAAACGCGGGCGGACCCCAGAGAAGCGATTGATTGCATGAAACTCAAGACCATCGGATTGGCAGGACTGCTATTGGCTAGCTCCCCCGCGGCGTTGGCGGCACCTTTCGAGATTTCGGATATTCGCGTGGAGGGGCTGCAGCGCGTCTCGGCCGCATCCGTGTTCAACGCTTTTCCCGTCAGCGCCGATCAGACAGTGGACGACCGGCAGTTGGGCGAAGCGGCTCAGAAGTTGTTCGACACTGGCCTGTTCGATGACATTCGTCTCTCCCGCGACGGTGACGTGCTGATCATCAACGTCGTCGAGCGGCCCTCGATCGCCGAAATCAACATCGAAGGCAATTCGCAGATCTCCGACGACGACCTGCGCCAGGGGCTGCGCGACGCCGGCCTCGCCGAAGGTCAGGTGCTGCAGCGCTCGACGCTGGAGGAGATGCAGCGCGAGCTGGAGCGGCTGTACCAGTCCCAGGGGCGTTACAGCTCAAGCATCGAGACCTCCGTCGAGCAGCTCGAGCGTAACCGCGTGCGGGTCAATATCGACATCAACGAAGGCGCGGTGGCGAAGATTCGCCAGATCAACGTGGTCGGCAACGAAGCCTACGACGACGATACGCTGCGCGACCTGTTCCAGCTCGAGGACAAGCCGGGTTGGTTCTTCGGCTGGTTCTCCGACGACGAATACTCCCGCGAGGCGCTTTCCGGCGATCTCGAGACGTTGCGCTCCTGGTATCTCGACCGCGGCTACGTCAATTTCGCCATCACCTCGACGCAGGTGTCGATCAGTCCCGACAAGTCGCGCATCTTCGTGACCATCAATGTCGACGAGGGTAAGCGCTACAAGCTCGACCAGATCCATTTCGACGGCGATTTGAAGATGGACGAATCCACCGCGCGCGAACTGGTCACCGCCAAGCCTGGTGAAGTTTTCTCCCAGAGCAAGCTGACCGCCTCCTCGGAAGCGCTGCGCCAGAAGCTCGGCGCCGAAGGCTTCGCCTTCGCCGACATCAAGGCCGTGCCCACGGTCAACGAGGCCGACGATACCGTCGACATCACCTTCCGCGTCGATCCGGGCCGTCGGGCCTACGTGCGCCGTATCAACTTCGAGGGTAACACCACGACCCAGGACGAGGTGTTGCGGCGTGAAATGGTGCAGATGGAGGGCGCGCCGGCGTCGACCGACCAGATCACCCAGTCGCGTCAGCGTCTGGAACGCCTCGGCTTCTTCAAGCAGGTCGATGTCGACACCCGCCCGGTCGCCGGTGAGCCGGACCAGCTGGACGTGACCTACAACGTCCAGGAGCAGCCTTCCGGTTCGATCTCGGCGAGCGTCGGCTTCTCGCAGACCGCCGGGATCATCTACGGCGCGGCGCTGTCGCAGAACAACTTCCTGGGCACCGGTAACCGCGTCAATATCGGCGCCCAGCGCAGTGATACCTTCACCAATATCAACTTCGGTTTCACCGACCCGTACTGGACGCTCGACGGCATCTCGCGCGGTTACAACGTCTTCTACCGCGAGACCGATTACGAAGATTCCGACATCTCGACCTACTCGACCGACTCCTACGGCGGCAACATCAATTTCGGTTACCCGATCAACGATCTGTCGCGGCTCAATTTCGGCGTCGGCCTCGAGAACCTGTCGATCGACACCTACGACGACACGCCGGCGGAGATCGTTCACTACACCGATACCGAAGGTGAAGACTTCTTGAATTACAAGTTGACGGCGAGCTGGACCCGCAACAACCTGAACCGCGGCATCATGCCGACCGCCGGCAGCTACCAGCGCGTCTCGCTGGAAACCGCCGTGCCGGGGTCGGATGCCGAGTACTACAAATTGCGCTATCGCGGCCAGAAACTGTTCGAGCTGAACCCTGACTGGTCGCTCAAGTTCAGCAGTAACCTGGGCTACGCCGATACGCTGGGGTCCAACGATCCCTATCCGTTCTACGAGAACTTCTATTCGGGCGGTCTGGGATCGGTGCGCGGCTACACCGGTAATACTCTGGGACCGAAGACCACCCAGCGCGGCGACGGTGACGACGATACCCTGGGCGGCAACGTGCTGGTCGAGGGTTCTGCCGAACTGATCTATCCGTTCCCGTGGGTCGAGGATCGGCGCTCGCTGCAGACCAGCATATTCGTCGACGCGGGCAATACGTTCCTCACCGATTGCTACGACGTGCCGGCAAACTATACGTCGAGCTGTGAAAGCGGGGTCAATCTGGACGAGCTGCGTTACAGCGTCGGTCTGGGGCTCTCCTGGCTGACGCCGGTGGGGCCGTTGACGTTCAGTGTGGCCAAGCCGCTCAACGAGAAGGATGGCGACGACCCGCAGGTATTCCAGTTCTCGCTGGGCCAGACCTTCTAAACGACCGCGTCGTTCATCGCCACGGTCGAAAGCGGTTTCGCCGTGGCCGCGAGTCACGCAAACTCCATTCACCGAGAGAATTTTTCGAGAGTGTTTTTCTCAAGGAGGCGCCGGATGCGCAAAGTAATAGGAGCCCTCGGGCTCGGATTGTTGTCGATCGTTTCCCTGCCTGTCATGGCGACCGAGGTGGGCGTGCTGGACTGGCGTGAGGCGCTGATGTCGTCGGACTCGGCCCAGGCCTCGATGAACCAATTGAAGAACCGTATCAGTTCCCAGCAGCAGCAGGCGCAGTCGCTGAGCGAGGAGCTTCAGCAACTGCAGCAGCGCCTGCAAAAGGACGGCGACGTGATGTCGGAGTCCGAACGCAACTCGGTGACCCAGCAACTGCGTCAGAAGGGCGGCCAGTTCCAGCAGCTGCGCGGCCAGATTTCGCAGGCGCAGCAACAGGCCGAGCAGCAGTACCTGAAGAGTGCCAAGCCCAAGCTCGATCAGGCCATCCAGAAGGTGGTGAGCGAGCACGACCTCGACATGGTCATCGACCGCGATGCCGTGGTCTACTCCGAAGACAGCCTGGACATCACCAGCGAAGTGACCCAGATCTTCAACTCACTCAACTGATGATTTGAGACCGACGTCCGTTCATGAACAGTGCTGCTCAAGCTTCCTATACGCTCGGTGAACTGGCCGAGCGTATCGAAGCCCGCCTGGTGGGTGACGCGAATCTTCGCGTCAGCGGGCTGGCGACCCTGACCGATGCCGGCCCGGGTGACCTGGCGTTTCTGGCCAATCGGGCGTACCTGAAATATCTCGCCGATACTCGTGCCAGTGCCGTGCTGGTTCACCCGGCCCATGGCGAAGCCTGTCCCTGCCCCCGCCTGGAACTGGAAAACCCTTATCTGGGCTATGCCAGGCTCTCGCATCTGTTCGATCCGCTGGCCAATCAGCCGAGTCGGGGCGTGCACCCAGCGGCAACGGTGTCGCCGCAAGCCAGCCTCGGCGCGCACGTCGAGGTCGGCGCCAACTGTGTCATCGAGGCCGGCGTCGAGATCGCCGACGACTGCGTCATCGGTGCCGGGAGTTTCATCGGTGCCGACACGCGTATCGGCCGCGGCTCGCGTCTGCACGCCAATGTCACGCTCTATCACGGCGTGACGGTAGGCGAGCGTGCGATTCTCCACAGCGGCTGCGTGATCGGCGGCGATGGTTTCGGCTTCGCCCACGATGGACAGCGGTGGGAAAAGATCGCGCAGCTCGGCGGCGTTACGCTGGGTGACGATGTCGAAGTGGGCAGTTGCTCGAGTATCGATCGCGGCGCACTGGGCGACACCGTGATCGGCAACGGCGTCAAGATCGACTCTCAAGTGCAGATTGCCCACAACGTGCAGATCGGTGACCACAGCGCGCTGGCCGGATGCGTCGGCATTGCCGGCTCGACCAAGGTCGGCAGGCACTGTCTGCTCGGCGGTGGCGTGGGGTTGTCCGGCCACCTGACATTGGCCGACGGGGTCCAGATCACCGGCATGAGCCTGGTCACCAACTCGATCCTGGAGCCTGGTGTCTACTCCTCGGGGACGGGCTCGATGTCCAATAGTCAGTGGCGGAAGAACGCGGTACGCTTCAAGCAACTCGATGAGATCGCCAAGCGTTTGACGCGGCTCGAACGCGACATGCGCGATTCGTGAACGGGGCCCGGGCATCGAAGCAGGGCGCCGTGAAAGGCTGTCAGCCGGCAAGCTCGCCTGTATAATGCCCGCCCACACGGGTGAACGCCGTTTTGCCGCTCTGTGCCTGCCCTTGCTCATCAGTGTAGGGGCAGGCATTCGCTATTTTAGAGGTCGTATTTGATGATAATGGATATCAACCAGATTCGTGAGTATCTACCGCATCGTTACCCGTTTTTATTGGTAGATCGCGTGATGGAGATCGCGCTAGGCGAATCGATCGTGGCGTACAAGAACGTCAGCATCAACGAACCCTTCTTCAACGGCCATTTCCCTCATCATCCGATCATGCCGGGCGTGCTGATCATCGAAGCGATGGCGCAGGCCTGCGGTATTCTGGGCTTCAAGACCGTCAACAAGCTGCCGGCCGACGGCTATGTCTACTATCTTGTCGGTAGCGACAACGTGCGTTTCAAGCGCCCGGTGATGCCGGGTGATCAACTGCGACTCGAGGCCAACGTCATCAAGGGCAAGCGTGGTATCTGGAAATTTGCCTGTCGCGCGTCCGTCGATGGCGAGCTGGCCTGCGAGGCCGAAATCATCTGTGCCGAGAGGAAAGTCGCTTGATTCATCCCACCGCCATCGTCGATCCCGCCGCCCGCCTGGCCGATGACGTCCAGGTCGGCCCGTTCAGCGTGATCGGTCCTGATGTCGAAATCGATGCCGGCTGCGTGATCGGGCCGCACGTGGTGATCAAGGGGCCGACCCGGCTGGGCAAGCGCAACCGCATTTTTCAGTTCGCCTCGGTCGGCGAGGATTGCCAGGACAAGAAGTACGCCGGTGAACCGACCCGCCTCGAGATGGGCGACGACAATGTCGTGCGCGAAAGCGTGACGCTACACCGGGGGACGGTGCAGGATCGCGGCGTGACCACGATCGGCAATCGCAATCTGTTCATGGCCTACGCCCACGTCGGCCACGACTGCGTCATCGGTAGCGATTGCATCCTCGCCAATCAGGCGACCCTGGCCGGGCACGTGCACCTGGGCGACTTCACCATCCTGGGCGGCTTGTCGGCAATCCACCAGTTCTGTCACATGGGCGAGCACGCCATGGCCGGCGGCGGTTCGATCATCACCAAGGACATTCCCGCCTTCATCATGGTCAACGGCAATCCGGCGGCGGCCCATGGCCTGAATTCGATCGGCCTCAAGCGTCGCGGTTTCTCCAGCGAAGCGGTAAGGGCGCTGGGCGAGGCCTACCGTCTCGTCTATCGCAAGGGGCTGACCCTGGAACAGGCGATCGGCGAGATCGAAAGCCGCTTCTCGCTCGACGAGACACGCCGTTTCGTCGATTCGTTGAAGGTGTCGCAGCGCGGCATCACCCGCTAGGGGCCGCCGCGTGCGTGTCTATCTGGTCGCCGGAGAGCTCTCGGGAGATATTCTCGGGGCCGGCCTGATGCAGGCGCTACGTCGCCGTCATGGCGATATCGAGTTCCGGGGAATCGGCGGTCCGCGCATGCAGGCCCAGGGGCTGGAGTCGCTCTACCCGCTGGAAACCCTCTCCGTCATGGGCCTGGTCGAGGTGCTCAAGCATCTGCCCGGGTTGATCAAGGTCCGGCGTCATCTCAAACGCGATGCGCTGGGCTGGCGGCCGGACGTGATGATCGGTATCGATGCGCCGGACTTCAATCTGGGGCTCGAGCGCCAGTTGCGTGCCCAGGGCATCAAGACCGTGCACTATGTCAGCCCTTCGGTATGGGCCTGGCGGCAAGGGCGGGTGAAGGGCATCGCCCGGTCCGTCGACGCCATGCTCACTTTCCTGCCGTTCGAGGCGGATTTCTACGCCGAGCATCGGGTACCGGTGGCCTACGTCGGTCATCCGCTGGCCGATGAGTTGCCGCTGGTCAACGATCGTGCCGCAGCCAGGCGTGAGCTGGGGCTCGATCCCGGCACGCCGACGCTGGCCGTGTTGCCCGGCTCGCGCGGCAACGAAATCCGCTTCCAGGGCGAGATTTTTCTGCACGCGGCGGCGGCGCTGCGCGAACGCCTGGGGGGGCTCCAGGTCGCGATTCCCGCCGCCTCGCCGCAGCGCCGCCAGGAGCTGGAAGCCCTGGTCGAACGCTTTCCGCAACTGGCCCGGGACACGCTGATCGTCGAGGGGCGCTCGCGAGAGGTGATGACCGCGGCCGATGCGGTACTGTTGACCTCGGGGACCGCCGCGCTGGAGACCATGCTCTGTCATCGCGCCATGGTGGTTGCCTATCGCATGGCGCCGGCCTCCCATTGGCTGGCCAGGCGGCTGGTCAAGACGCGCTGGATCTCGTTGCCGAATCTGATCGCCCAGGAGAGCCTGGTGCCGGAGTTGATTCAGGACGCGGTGACTGTCGAAAATATCGTCGATACCTTGCTGCCATGGTTCGAGGACGAACGGGCGCGCTCGGCGCTCGAACAGCGCTTCGCGGCGCTGCATGCCGAGCTGCAGCGGGGCGCCAGCGAGCGGGCAGCCACGGCCGTCGCGTCGCTGGTTGAGCACGGGGTGCTGGACCCTGAAACTGGAAAGGTTTGACGAGAGAAGTCATGTCATCGAAGTCTCCGATTTCCGCTTGGCCGGATATCGTCATCGAGTACGATGGACACCTGATTGCCGGTGTCGACGAGGTGGGGCGCGGTCCGCTCATCGGCTCGGTGGTCGCTGCCGCGGTGATCCTCGATCCCGCCTGTCCGATCGAAGGGCTGACCGACTCCAAATGTCTCAGCGCCGCGCGGCGTGAATTCCTGGAGGCCCGGATAAGGGAATGCGCGCTGGCGTTTGCCATCGGCGAGGCAACCGCCGCCGAGATCGACACGCTCAACATCTACCATGCCACCCATTTGGCGATGCGTCGGGCGATCGATGCGCTACCGGTACCGGCCGAGTATCTGCTGGTCGACGGCAATCGCCTGCCGGGGCACGCCTGTCCGGGGCAGGCGGTGGTCAAGGGAGATCTGCGTCATCCGGCGATCAGCGCCGCCTCGATCCTGGCCAAGGTGGCTCGCGATGCGCAGATGGTGGCGCTCGATGCGCGCTATCCGCAGTACGGCTTCGCCCGTCACAAGGGTTATTCGACACCCGAACACCTCGAAGCGCTGATCCGCTGGGGGCCGCTGGAGGAGCATCGCCGTTCCTTCGCCCCGGTGAGCGCGCAGATCGAAGCGCAGACTGGGCTGCGGGCTGCGAGCGTCGGTTTCGGGACGCTGTAGAAAGCAGCTTCGAGCTTCGAGCGAAGGGATTGCGAACTTGGCCGACGATTGCCTTCGCGGCTCGCGGTCCTAGCCGTTAACATACCTGGCAGCAATAACGCTGGTTTCTTCCGATCCGCTAGCCGGAGCGCCATCTCGTCATGACAACACCCTTCGTTCATCTCCGTGTCCACAGCGAATACTCTCTGGTCGATGGCCTGGTGCGCCTCAAGCCGCTGGTTCAGGCGACCCAGGACGCTGGCATGCCGGCGGTCACCGTCACCGACGACACCAATCTGTTCGGCCTGGTCAAGATCTACAAGGCGGCCCAGGGCGCCGGGCTCAAGCCGATCATCGGCGCCGATCTCTGGCTGCACAACGACCATGACGAGAGCCATCCCTACCGTCTGACGCTATTGGCGATGAACGATGTCGGCTACCGCAACCTGACCGAGCTGATCTCGCGCGGCTGGACCGAGGGCCAGCGCCAGAACATGGCGATTCTCGACAAGGCCTGGGTGTTCGAACAGAGCGAAGGCCTGATCGCGCTCTCCGGCGCCCGCGAGGGGGAGATCGGGCGCTTCCTGATCGCCGAGCACACCGAGACCGCGCGTCAGTTGCTGGAGGAGTGGAACCGGCACTTCCCCGGACGCTTCTATCTGGAACTGCAGCGCACCGGGCGGCAGTACGACGAGGAGTGCGTTCACCACTCGGTGCGGCTGGCGAGCGAGAGCGGGACGCCGGTGGTGGCGACCAACGATGTGCGCTTCCTCAAGCGCGAGGATTTCTGGGCCCACGAGACGCGGGTTTCGATCGGCGAAGGCAAGGCGCTCGAGGATCCCCGGCGCGAGCGGCGCTACACTGAGGAGCAGTATCTCAAGACACCGGCGGAGATGGCCGAGCTGTTCGCCGACATTCCCGAAGCGCTCGAGAACAGCGTGATGATCGCCGCGCGTTGCAACGCGACCGTGAGGTTGGGCGAGATATTCCTGCCCGAGTACCCGATTCCCGAGGGCATGACCCAGGACGAATTCTTTCGCAAGGTCTCCCACGACGGCCTGAGCGAGCGTCTGGCGCAGCTGTTCGAGGGTGAAACGCCGATCTATCCGGGACGTTCGCGGGCCGAGCATGAGCCGGAGTACCGCCAGCGACTCGACTTCGAGCTCGACATCATCCTCAAGATGGGGTTCCCCGGTTACTTCCTGATCGTGATGGACTTCATCCAGTGGGCCAAGGACAACGACATCCCGGTGGGCCCGGGACGCGGCTCCGGCGCCGGCTCGCTGGTCGCCTACGCGCTCAAGATCACCGACCTCGATCCGCTGGAATACGACCTGCTGTTCGAACGTTTCCTCAACCCGGAGCGTGTCTCGATGCCCGACTTCGACGTCGACTTCTGCATGGAGAAGCGCGACCGGGTGATCGACTATGTCGCCGACCGCTACGGGCGCGACGCGGTCTCGCAGATCGTCACCTTCGGCACCATGGCGGCCAAGGCGGTGGTGCGCGACGTCGCCCGCGCCCAGGGCAAGCCCTATTCGATGGGCGACAAGCTCTCCAAGCTGATTCCGTTCGAGGTCGGCATGACTCTGGCCAAGGCGATCGAGCAGGAGCCGCAGCTCAAGGAGTATCTCGAAGCCGACGAGGAAGCCGCCGAGATTTGGGAGATGGCGCTCAAGCTCGAGGGTATTACCCGCGGCACCGGCAAGCACGCCGGGGGCGTGGTGATCGCGCCGACCAAGCTGACCGACTTCTCGCCGCTTCTGTGCGAGCCGGACGGCTCCGGGCTGGTGGTGCAGTTCGACAAGAACGACGTCGAGGACGCCGGCCTGGTCAAGTTCGACTTCCTCGGCCTGCGCACGCTGACGATCATCGACTGGGCGCTGGAAATGGTCGACGTGGTGCGCGCCCGCGAAGGCCAGGGGCCGCTCGATATCAGTACCATCCCGCTGGACGACAAACCGACCTTCGACATGCTCAAGAAGGCCGAGACCACGGCGGTGTTCCAGCTCGAATCCCGCGGCATGAAGGAACTGATCAAGCGCCTGCAGCCGGACTCGCTGGAGGACATGATCGCCCTGGTCGCGCTGTTCCGTCCGGGGCCGCTGCAGTCGGGCATGGTCGACGACTTCATCAACCGTAAGCACGGCCGCGCGGAACTCTCTTATCCACACCCGGATTACCAGCACGAACTGCTCAAGCCGGTGCTGGAGCCGACCTACGGCATCATCCTGTACCAGGAGCAGGTGATGCAGATCGCCCAGGTGCTGGCGGGCTATACGCTCGGTCAGGCCGACATGCTGCGGCGCGCCATGGGCAAGAAAAAGCCCGAGGAGATGGCCAAGCAGCGCCAGGGCTTCATGGACGGCTGTGCCGCCAACGGCATCGACAAGGACCTGGCCGGCAACCTGTTCGACCTGGTGGAAAAATTCGCCGGATACGGCTTCAACAAGTCGCACTCGGCGGCCTACGGCCTGGTCTCCTACCAGACCGCCTGGCTCAAGGCCCACTATCCGGCGCCGTTCATGGCGGCGGTGCTCTCCACCGAGATGGACAACCTCGACAAGGTCGTGCCGCTGATCGAGGAGTGCCGCCATATCGGCCTCACCGTGACGCCGCCGGACGTCAACGTCGGCGCCTACAAGTTCACCGTCGACGATGGCGGGCGGGTGGTCTATGGGCTGGGTGCGATCCGGGGCGTCGGCGAAGGGCCGATCGCGGCGATCGTCGAAGCGCGCCAGGCGGATGGCGCATTCAAGGATCTGTTCGATTTCTGCCGTCGTATCGATGGCAAGCGCATGAACAAGCGCACCCTCGAGGCGCTGATCCGCTCCGGTGCGCTGGACAACCTGGGGCCGTCGCGGGCGGTGCTGGCGGCCTCGCTGGATGCCGCGCTCAAGGCCGCCTCGCAGAACCAGGCCAACCAGAATCTGGGCATGATGGACATGTTCGGCGAGGCTTTCGTCGAGGCCGACGACGCAGGCGATATCTACGCCGACTATCGCCACGCCCGCGACTGGACCGACAAGGAGCGCCTGGCCGGCGAGAAGGAGACGCTGGGGCTCTATCTCACCGGCCACCCGATCGACGAGTACGAGCACGAACTCAAGCGTTTCGTCGCCACCCGCATCGTCGACCTCAAGCCCTCGCGGGAATCCCAGCGGGTTGCCGGGCTGGTGGTCGCCATGCGCACGATGAAGTCCAAGCGCGGCGATACCATGGCGTTCGTGACGCTCGACGACCGCACCGGGCGCATCGAGGCGTCGCTGTTCGGCGAACTGTTCGATCAGGTTCGCGGCCAGCTCAATGCCGACCAGGTGCTGATCATCGAAGGCGAGGTTTCCAGCGACGACTACTCCGGCGGTTTGCGTCTGCGCAGCAAGGACGTCACCCTGATGGCCGACGCCCGTGCGCGCTTCGGCGAAGCGATCGAGCTCGCCGTCGATGGCGCCCGCCTCAACGGCCGTTTTTCGCGCTCGCTGCACGACAGCCTGTCGCCGTGGCTGAGCGAGTCCGGCCTGCCGGTGCGGGTGCGTTATCGCAATGCCAATGCCAGCGGCTGCTTCGAACTGGCCGAGTCATGGAAGGTCTCGCCCTGCGACGAATTGATCACCGCGCTGCGCGACGTCGAAGGCCATGAATCCGTTGCGCTGCGTTATCGCGGTGGTTGACGCCGGTTGCTTACACTCGTGAGGGTGCGATAATGACGCGCGTTTTTGTCACGCCAGACGCCCGCTTGTCAGATATCGCAGCTTGCCAGGATCACACAGCAGAAGCCCTATGAATCCCAATTATCTGGACTTTGAACAGCCGATTGCCGAACTTCAGGCCAAGATCGAAGAACTGCGACTGGTCGGCAACGACAGCCGCATCAGCCTGAGCGACGAGATCGGCAAGCTCGAGGAGAAGAGCCGCAAGCTCACCGAGCAGATCTTCCGCGACCTGACCGCCTGGCAGGTGACGCAGCTGTCGCGTCATCCGCAGCGTCCTTACACGCTCGACTATCTGGCCAATATCTTCACCGAGTTCGACGAGCTTCACGGCGACCGCAACTTCGCCGACGATGCCGCCCTGGTCGGCGGTATCGCCCGCCTCGACGGCAAGCCGGTCATGGTGATCGGCCATCAGAAAGGGCGTGACGTCAAGGAGAAGGTGCGGCGCAACTTCGGCATGCCGCGCCCCGAAGGCTATCGCAAGGCGTGTCGGCTGATGGAAATGGCCGAGCGCTTCAAGATGCCGGTGCTGACCTTCATCGACACGCCCGGCGCCTACCCTGGCATCGATGCCGAGGAACGTGGGCAGTCCGAGGCGATCGCCTACAATCTGGCGGTGATGTCGCGGTTGAAGACACCGATCGTCGCCACGGTGATCGGCGAAGGCGGTTCCGGCGGCGCGCTGGCGATCGGCGTGTGCGACGAATTGCAGATGCTGCAGTACTCCACCTATTCGGTGATCTCGCCGGAAGGCTGCGCCTCGATCCTGTGGAAGAGCGCCGAAAAGGCCTCCGAGGCCGCCCAGGCGATGGGCATCACCGCCGCCCGCCTGAAAGAGCTCGGCTTCGTCGACACGCTGATCGACGAGCCGCTGGGTGGCGCCCACCGTCATCCCAAGAAGACTTCCGACAATATCAAAGAGGCCCTGCTCGGCAGTCTGGATCGGCTGGAGTCGCTGGATACCGAAGACTTGCTGGAAAAACGTTATCAACGCTTGATGAGCTACGGCGCTCCTCAGTAACGGTGACCGGCTGCGCTCATTCATACTGCGTTGAGCGCTCGCTCGGCCTGCTCATGTAGCGCACTACACTGCGCGTCCTCGCTCGCGTTCGCCTTGTCTGAATATCGCTCGCGCGGTCACGCGGACGTTGCAGGTTGTGCTCGAAGCGTCTTCGCCAGTTCTGTTGCGATATGGCGCTGGATGTTCAGCCTGGATCAGGCTATCCGTTCAGGAGGACTCCGCATTGCGCGCAACCCTCGAAGCGCTCCTCGATGACGCCCTGGCGGAGATTCTGCCGGGGCGTGTCGTTTGGGTGGCGCTTTCCGGCGGTTTGGATTCGACGCTGCTGCTGACGCTGGCGGTGCCGTCGGCGCGCCGTCATGGCGTCGTGTTGCGCGCGATTCATGTCAATCACGGCTTGCAGCAGGCGGCGGGCGACTTCGAAGCCCATTGCCGGCGGCTATGCGCCTCCCTCGAAGTGCCATTGACGGTGGCGGCGGTGAGCATGACAGCGGATGGAAAGGGTGTCGAGGCGGCGGCGCGGGAGGCGCGCTACGCGGCCTTCCGCCAGCATGTCGCTGCGGGCGACGTGCTGTGGCTGGCCCAGCACGCCGACGACCAGGCCGAGACGCTGCTGCTCGCGGCATTGCGCGGCAGCGGCGTGCGCGGCCTGGCGGGCATGCCGGCGCAACGCGAGTGGCAGGGTATCGTCTGTCAGCGGCCGTGGCTCGAGGTCGAGCGGGCCGCACTGGGAGCGGAGGCCGAGCGGTTGGGCCTGGCGTGGTGCGACGATCCCACCAACGCCGACACGCAATTCGACCGTAACTATCTGCGTCATCGGGTAATGGTGCCGCTGCGCGAACGCTGGCCGCATGCCGCCGCGTCCCTGGGGCGCAGTGCCGCCTGGCTGCAGGAAGCCGATGGGTTGCTGGCGGAACTGGCGGCGATCGACCTGGCGGCCGCCGGCGGTGATCCCGCCTGCCTGCCGCTGGCGCCAATGCGCTCTCTGAGCGAGCCCCGGCGGCGGCTGTTGATTCGTCACGCCCTGTCGCTGTCGGGATTGCCGCATCCGCCGGCGGCGCGCTTGGCCGAGCTCGTTCAGCAGTCGAGCCTGGCGGCCCGGGATCGGTTGCCCACGCTGCGCTGGCCAGGCGCCGAGGCGCGCATCTGGCGCGACCGGCTCTACCTGATGGAGCCGCTGGCGCCTCCCGATCCGCGTTGGCGGGTTCGCTGGGATGGCGTCTCGCCACTGACGACGCCATGGGGGCGCTACACGTCGACGCTACGCCCCGAGGAAGATATGGCCAGCGAGGCGACGCTGCTCGTCACGCTGCGTCGGGGGGGCGAAAGGCTGCGCATCGCCGGGCGTGGCAGCCGCGATGTCAAGCGGCTGCTGCAGGAGGCCGAGTTGCCGCCTTGGCAGCGCCAGCGGGTGCCGTTGGTGTGGTGCGGCGAACGCCTGGTGGCGGTGCTCGGCGTAGCCGTGGGCGAAGGCTGGAGAGAACAGTAAGAACCCGTTTACGATCTGCTGCGCGTCGGCCAAACGTCGTTGAAAACGCTTTCGGGATGCTCATTTAGCGCTATGTAAACTCTGCTCCCTCACGCGTTTTCGCCTAGTTTGGTTCTAGCTCGCGAGATCGTAAACGGATTCTAAGGCCAGCCACGGTGCAATGGCGATTGGCTCAAGCATCGTAGGAAAGCGCCAGCCCGGCCGCGCGCTGATAGTCGGCCTCCTGTTCGAGGTCGTTGAGCAGCAGCGGATGGAGCCGCGACTTCGGCAGCACGAGATGCAGTGCGTCGCCGTCGGCATGCAACTGGAAGTCGGTGATCGGCTGCTCCGGGCGGGCATGGTTCAACATCACCGCCAGGCGCAGCAGTCGCGCCAGCCGCCGGTAGGAAGGCTGCATGGCCTCCGGCAGCGCTTCGAGCTCCTTGTGAGGAAACTTGCGCCGGTGGGCGCGAACCAGGAATGCCAGCGCCTGCTGCTCCGGGCGGGAGAACCCGGTCAAGTCGGAATACTCCAGCAGGTAGGCACCGTGGCGGTGGAACTGACTATGCGAGATCGCCAGGCCGATCTCGTGAAGTTGCGCCGCCCAATAGAGAAACAGCCGCTGTTCGTCGCTCAGTTCCCACGCCTCTTTCACCTGGGCGAAGGCTTCGAGTGCGCTGCGGGCGACATGCTCGGCCTGCGCGCCATCCACGCTGTAACGGCGCATCATCAATTCGACGCTATGTCGCCGGGAATCTTCCGGCGTGTTGCGGCCGATCAGGTCGTACAACACGCCTTCGCGCAGGGCGCCATCGGAGTAGCGCATGCGTTCGAGATCGAAGGCTTCGAAAACCGCGCACAGAATCGCGACACCGGCGGGAAAGACCTTGGCGCGATCCTCCTTGAGTCCCTCCATGGCGACCTTGTCGAGCTGACCGAAGCCGATCAGCTTCTTGCGCAGGTTCCATAGCGCCTCGCGCTCGATCACCGAGGCATCGCCATCGCCGCTGGCGGCGATCACCGCCGCCGCGGCCTTGATCGTGCCGCTGGAGCCGATCGGGTCCTGCCAGCCCAACTGACGATACTGGCGCTGAATGTTGGCGAGTTCCGACAACGCCGCCAACTCGGCGCGACGGAAGCGTTTCTCGCTGATCTCGCCATTGGCGAAGAACATGCCGGTATAGACGACGCAACCCATATGCAGGCTTTCCAGCGCCTGGGGTTCGAAGTCTTCGCCGATGATCAGTTCGGTTGAGCCGCCGCCGATATCGACGATGAGACGCCGTCCGTGAACCTCGGCCAGGGCATGGGCGGCACCGAGATAGATCAGGCGCGCCTCTTCGCGACCGCCGATGATCTCGATGGGGTGGCCGATCACCGCCTCGGCATGATCGATCAGTACGCGTGCGTTGCGCGCGGCACGCAGGGCGTTGGTCCCGACGATGCGCATGTCATGCGGCGCGACACCCGAGAGAAACGGCGCGAAGCGCTCGAGACATGCCAGTGCGCGCTCCATGGCGGCCGGGGTGAAATTTTCGCCCCCATCCAGGCCGGCGGCGAGTTGGACCTTCTCGCCCATCTTGGCGACGACTTGCAGCTGACCGTCCCGATGATTGGCGACCAGCAGGTGAAAACTGTTGGAGCCGAGATCGATGGCGGCCAGGCGACGCGTCGCGTCCTTGGCGGTCGACTTCCCGCTCATGGCGTGGCGTCCTCGAAAGCTTGCGATGAAGTGGTAGCGGCTTATGGCGCGTTCCCTGTGCCGGCGGCCATCATAAGGGGGCTTCGGCCGGTCAAGGTTGCTGTGCGGGCCGGTCCTTGTCAATCGCCGGCGGGCTGGGCATGCTGGAGACTGGCGGGAGGTGAAGGCTTGGATACATGACGCAGCGGCAATATCTGGACGGAGAGGCGTTCGAGCATTGGCGCGAGACGCGCGAGGCGCCCTGGATTGCCATCTTCGTCGCCGACTGGTGCCAGCCCTGTGAGGCGTTGCTGTCGCGTTTGTCGGGCCTGGCAGGGGAGGTGGCGCATGGCATGGACATCGGTATCGTGGATGTGGACCGTGAGCCGGCGCTGGCTGAGCGTTATGGGGTACGCGGCATGCCGACGCTGATTCTGTTCGTTGACGGGGATTCGAAAGCCACTCGTGTCGGCGCGCTGTCGGAGAGCCAGCTGCATCAGTTTTGCGATGAAACGACACGGACTTGATAAACCCGTCCAAAGTCGCCATATATCTACTTGCGTTCGTCGAGCAGCTTGTCTACCATCTGGACGTTCGCCTGTTCCGAATGCTTCTTGACCGCCTCGCGGTCCCCCAAGTCGTCAGTCACCCCAGTTCCGATCACCGGATCGTAGTTATGTCTTGCGAATGACGCTATCCGTGAGATTACAGGCGAATCGAACCGCTCTCCCGGCATCATGGCCATTCGGCGTATCTCATGAACGCCGATAGTCCATACGGAAAGCCTGACTCTCTGGGACGACTGAACGCGCCGCGCGGCGTTTGAATTGACCGCCTCTTGTCCTTCTTTTTTCTCGGCAACCGCCATTGCCTGCGACACGAGCCATTTCTGACCGAACTCATGAATCTGACCGAACTCAAGCAAAAATCCGTCCCTGAACTGCTGGATATCGCCCGTGAAATGGGTATCGACAATCTGGCCCGTTCACGCAAGCAGGACATCATCTTCGCCATCCTGAAGAAACACGCGAAAAGCGGCGAAGACATCTATGGCGATGGCGTCCTGGAGATTCTGCAGGATGGCTTCGGTTTCCTGCGCAGTGCCGACTCTTCCTACCTCGCCGGCCCCGACGACATCTATGTCTCGCCGTCGCAGATTCGCCGCTTCAATTTGCGCAAGGGCGACTCGATCGCCGGCAAGATTCGCCCGCCGAAAGAGGGCGAGCGCTATTTCGCGCTGTTGAAAGTCAACGAAATCAACTTCGACAAGCCGGAAAACGCCAAGCACAAGATCCTGTTCGAAAACCTGACGCCGCTGTTCCCGCAGGAACGTCTGGTGATGGAGATCGGCAACGGTTCCACCGAGGACATCACCGCCCGCGTCATCGATCTCACCGCGCCCATCGGCAAGGGCCAGCGTGGCTTGATCGTCTCGCCGCCCAAGGCCGGCAAGACCTTGATGTTGCAGAACATCGCCACCTCGATCACGCGCAACAATCCCGAGTGCCATATGATCGTGCTGCTGATCGACGAGCGCCCGGAAGAGGTGACCGAGATGTCGCGCACGGTGCGTGGCGAAGTCGTGGCCTCGACCTTCGACGAGCCGCCGGCGCGTCACGTCCAGGTCGCCGAGATGGTGATCGAGAAGGCCAAGCGGCTGGTCGAGCACAAGAAGGACGTGGTCATTCTGCTCGACTCCATCACCCGCCTGGCACGCGCCTACAACACCGTGGTGCCGTCCTCCGGCAAGGTGCTGACCGGCGGTGTCGACGCCCACGCGCTCGAGAAGCCCAAGCGCTTCTTCGGTGCCGCGCGTAACATCGAGGAAGGCGGCAGCCTGACCATCATCGCCACCGCGCTGGTCGATACCGGCTCGAAGATGGACGAAGTGATCTTCGAGGAGTTCAAGGGTACCGGCAACATGGAAGCCCACCTCGACCGCAAGCTCGCCGAGCGTCGCGTCTATCCGGCCCTCAACATTCGTCGTTCCGGCACTCGCCGCGAGGATCTGATCGCCTCCGAGGAAGAGATGCAGCGCATGTGGATCCTGCGCAAGCTGCTCAACCCGATGGATGACGTCGCCGCCACCGAGTTCCTGATCGATCGCCTGAAGGATACCAAGACCAATCTGGAGTTCTTCGAGGCTATGAAAAGACGTTGATTCTGGCTGGCTGCACTCGATGATATTGCGTTGGAAAATCGCTCAAGCTGCTCATTTACTTGAGTAAACTCCGCGCTCTCGCGATTTTCCGCCTTGTCTCATCTTCGTTCGCTCAGCCAGCTCTCAGCGCTTCATGATATCTCTGAGGCAAAGCAGAAAATGGAGGGTGGCATGCTATGCTGCCCTTTTTGCATTCTTGGGCATCGGGGTGCGGCAACGGTATGAAATATCAGGACTTGCGGGATTTCATCGCGGCGCTCGAGCAACGCGGTGAGTTGATGCGCGTCAACGTCGAGGTGGATCCGTATCTGGAGATCACCGAGATCTGCGATCGCACCCTGCGCGCCGGCGGGCCGGCGCTGCTGTTCGAGAACGTCAAGGGCAGCGAGATGCCGGTGCTCGGCAATCTGTTCGGCACGCCACAGCGGGTCGCCATGGGCATGGGGCAGGAGAGCATCGAGGCGTTGCGCGAGGTCGGCAAGCTGCTGGCGTTTCTCAAGGAGCCGGACCCGCCCAAGGGGCTCAAGGACGCCTGGGAAAAACTGCCGATCTTCAAGCAGGTCATGAGCATGGGGCCGAAAACGCTGCGCTCGGCGCCGTGCCAGGAAGTCGTGCTCGAAGGCGAGGCGGTCGATCTCGATCGCTTGCCGATCCAGCACTGCTGGCCCGGCGATGTCGCACCGCTGGTGACCTGGGCGCTGGTGGTGACCAGGGGGCCGCACAAGACGCGCCAGAACCTGGGGATCTACCGCCAGCAGAAACTGGGCAGGAACCGCCTGATCATGCGCTGGCTGAGCCATCGCGGCGGCGCGCTCGATTTCCGTGAGTGGCAGCAGGCGCATCCCGGCAAGCCGTTCCCGGTGGCGGTGGCGCTGGGGGCGGATCCGGCGACCATTCTCGGCGCGGTGACGCCGGTACCGGACACGCTTTCCGAATATGCCTTCGCCGGCCTGCTCAGAGGCTCGCGCACCGAACTGGTCAAATGCGGACATGCCGACCTCGAGGTGCCGGCTTCCAGCGAGATCGTGCTCGAGGGGTTCATCTATCCGGACGATATGGCGCTGGAAGGGCCTTATGGCGACCATACCGGTTACTACAACGAGGTCGAATCGTTCCCGGTGTTTACCGTCGAGCGCATCACCCATCGCCGCGATCCGATCTATCATTCGACCTACACCGGCCGTCCCCCGGACGAACCGGCGGTACTGGGGCTGGCGCTCAACGAAGTGTTCGTGCCGATCCTGCGCAAGCAGTTTCCCGAGATCGTCGACTTCTACCTGCCGCCGGAAGGCTGTTCCTACCGCATGGCGGTGGTGACCATGAAGAAGCAGTATCCGGGGCATGCCAAGCGCGTGATGATGGGCGTGTGGAGTTTCCTGCGCCAGTTCATGTACACCAAGTTCGTGATCGTGCTCGACGATGACGTCGACGCGCGCAACTGGGAAGACGTGATCTGGGCGATCACCACGCGCATGGATCCGGCCCGGGATACGGTAATGGTCGAGAACACGCCGATCGACTATCTCGATTTCGCCTCGCCCACGGCGGGACTGGGGTCGAAAATGGGGCTGGACGCCACCAATAAATGGCCGGGGGAGACGACCCGCGAATGGGGCGAGCCGATCGTCATGGACGCCGCCGTCAAGGCACGGGTCGATGAACGCTGGGCCGATTACGGCATCGATATCGCGCCGCCGCCGGCGCGCACCGGAACCTCCTCGGACGGCGGGGTGGCATGACGGCAAACGATGAGGTGAACATGACGGTCAGAACCCTGACCTGCCAGGTGGAAACGGTCGAAGATCTGACTCCCGATGTGTTCCGGGTGGTGCTCGAAGGGCGCGCCGAGGCGATTGCCCATGCGCCGGGCCAGTATCTCGAGCTGGCGGTCGACGACGACACCTGGGTGCCGTTTTCGATCGCCTGCGCCGAGAACGGCGAGGGCCGGCTGGAACTGCATATCCAGCACTGGCCCGAGCGCACTCATTCGGCACGCTTGCGAGAGCTGCTGATTCACCGCAACCGGCTATCGGTACGCCTGCCCCACGGGGATTGCATTCTGCCGGCGGATCGTCGGGAGCCGCTGCTGCTGATCGCCGCCGGGACCGGTTTTGCCCAGCTCAAGGCCATCGTCGAGGCGGCATTGGCGGAAAATCCCGAGCGGCGGGTGTCGATCTGGTGGGCGGTGCGCGAGCGCCGTGACCTGTATGCCGAATCGCTGGCGCGGGAGTGGGCGTTGGCGCATCCGAACGTGGACTTTCACGCCGTGGTGGAAACGCCCGAAGCCGAGTTCGAGTCCCGCCCGGGCATCGTCTGGCACCAGGGGCGTATCGATGAAGCGCTCGCTGCCGAGTTGGATGCCGTGGCTGGACTCGAGATCTATCTCGCCGGCTCGCCGGGGATGGTCTATGCCTGTGTCGATACGCTGGCGCCGATGGGGCTGACGGAGGCCCAGGTGCATTCGGACGTCTTCAGCTACGCGCCCAGGGTGCCGTTTCTGCCGCTTCCCGACAGCGATCCCGACCAGGCCCCGCTGACCCCGGGTGAGGAGCGTGAAAAGTCGTGAGTCAATCGCCGATCCTGATCACCGGCGGCGCCCAGCGCCTGGGGCGCCACTGTGCCGAGCGCCTGCTCGACGACGGTCACCCGGTGATCGTCACTTACCGCCGCGAGCGCGAGGCCTTGACTGCGCTACGCGAGCGCGGCGCGATCACGCTGCCGGCCGACTTTTCCAGCGTTGCGGGCATCGAGGCTTTCATCGCCCGGCTCGCGGAAACCACATCGAGTCTTCGCGCGATCGTGCATAACGCCAGCGAGTGGCTGGCGGATCCCGAGCCTGCCGCAGCGGGCGAGGTCTTCGAGCGGCTGTTTCGCGTTCACATGCAGGCACCGTATCTGATCAATCTCCACGCACGCGAACTGCTGGAGGCGTGTCAGGAACCGCAGCGCGATATCGTTCACATTACCGATAGCGTGGTCAGGCGCGGGGCTGCGGGGCAGGCGGCCTATGCCGCGACCAAGGCCGGCCTGGAAAGCCTGACGCGTTCGTTTGCCGCACAGTTCGCACCGCGTATCCAGGTCAACGCGATTGCGCCGGGGCTGGTGATGCTGAACGACGACCGGGTGGTCGATCAGCGTGTTCCCGGCCCCGGGGTGATCTATCAGACGCTGCGCTATCTGCTCGACAACGACTACGTGACCGGTACCGTCCTGCCGGTGGATGGCGGCGAGCATCTGGGCTGAGCCTCGGGTCGAATCTCGTAGGCGGGCGGCTCGCTATCGGCCTCGGGACTTGTCAAATCCGGCCAAGACGTTAGGATGGTGGCACTAAAACGCGAGAGCCCCTCATGACCCACATCTGCGATTCACATCTGTCGATGGCTGCCGAGACCTTCGGTGGCTTCGTTGCGGTTGTGGAATTCGCTGATGGCGGTTATGGCTATTGGTTTAGGACTGGCGTGCCCGCTGGTCGGTCGAGATGACCTGAACCCGCGAGGCACGCCCGGACCAGGGCTGCCTCCCGCGTATCGAGAACCCCCGGATGGCAGCCCACCCGGGGGTTCTCGCGTTTCAGGCCGCAACCCTGGAATGAGATCAAACATGAACGCTGTGACACCTGCCTTATCCCCCGCGCCGACCGTGAACCGCATTGCGGCAGGAAGGACGCGAACCCTGCCGCTGCCGACTGCCGCCGAACTGCGTGGCCAACTGCCCCTGTCGAGTACCCTGACGGCACGGATCGAGACCCACCGGCACGCCATTCGCGCGATTCTCGATGGCGAGGACGACCGTCTGCTGGTGGTGACCGGTCCCTGCTCGATTCACGATCCGAAAGCGGCACTGGAATATGCCGAGCGGCTGGCGGCACTGAACGAGCGTCTCGGCGACCGCCTGTTGCTGGTGATGCGGGTCTATGTCGAGAAACCGCGCACCACCGTTGGCTGGAAGGGACTGGCCTACGATCCGCATCTCGACGGTAGCGACGACATGGCGGCCGGGCTGGCGACAGCGAGACGCTTGATGCGCGATATCGCCGAGCTGGGGCTGCCGATCGCCACCGAGCTGCTGCAACCGATGGCGGCGGCTTACTTCGACGACCTGCTCAGTTGGGTCGCGATCGGTGCGCGGACCACCGAATCCCAGATCCATCGTGAGCTGGCCAGCGGCCTGGCGGCAACCGTTGGCTTCAAGAACGGCACCCAGGGCAACGTCGACGTAGCGATCGCCGCGATACAGGCCGCCGCCCACCCGCATCGTCACTTCGGCGTCAGCGTCGACGGCACGCCGGCGCTGATCGAGACTCAGGGCAATCCATCCACCCATCTGGTCCTGCGCGGCGGCCATGCCGGTCCCAATCATGGCCCGGAGAGCGTCGCCGCCAGTCGCCGGGCGCTGGAACAGGCCGGCCTCAGGGCACGCCTGATGGTGGACTGTAGCCACGCCAATTCGCGCAAGGACCATCGTCGCCAGACCGAAGTGCTGCACGACGTCATCGACCAGCGCCTGGCCGGGGACGATAGCCTGATCGGGGTGATGCTGGAGAGCCATCTGTTCGAAGGCAAGCAACCGCTCAATCCGGCGGCATTGCGTTACGGGGTCTCGATCACCGACGCCTGTCTAGGCTGGGAGACCACCGAACAGTTGCTGGAACGTGCCGCCGAGCGGCTGCGCTAGGGAATGAGTCCTCATGGACATCATTTCGTCATCTTCCCAACCTAGCCTCGTCACGCAGATCATCACCGTGACGAGGCAAAAATCATGAGTAAAGAAATCGAAGATCATCGCATCCACAATCAAAGTGGTAACGAGCCGTTCTCCGTGATCCTGGATCGCCGTGTCTCGCGGCGCGGCATCATGCAGGGAGGGCTCGGCGTCACGGCCATGACGGTATTGGGCGGGTTCGGTCTGGCGGGCTGCAGTGACGATGACGAGGCCCATGCCGACGACCAGCCGGAGAAGACGCCGCTGGCGCTGGCGTTCGAATCGATCAAGGGGTCGAAGACCGACGCTATCGTCGTTCCCGCCGGTTATACCGCGCAGGTCTTGATTCCCTGGGGGACGCCGCTGACCAGCGAGGCTCAGGACTGGCATTCCGATCTTGTCATGACCTCGGAGAATCAGGCCAATGCGGTTGGCATGCACCACGACGGCATGCACAACTTTCCGTTGGATGAAGACAACGCTTCGTCCGATTTCCTGCTGGCGTTGAATAACGAATATATCGACGAAAATGCTTTGTGGGCGCCGAATGGCGGGCCGACCAACATGAGCGAAGGCGCACGTCCCGCGGAGGAGGCGCGCACCGAGATCAATGCCCACGGCGTCACCATCGTGCGAGTCAGGAAGCAAGATGACGGCAGCTGGGCGCATGTGCCGAACGACACATACAACCGCCGCTTCACCAGCGCCACGCCTATGGAGCTGGCCGGCCCGGTGGCGGGTAGCGACTATGTCGTTACCAAGTACTCGAAGGACGGTACGAGGACACGCGGTACCAACAACAACTGTGCCAACGGGTACACTCCCTGGGGCACCTATCTGACCTGTGAAGAGAACTGGCCCGAAGTGTTCGTCCACACCGGCGAGCGCTTCAGTGACGATGCTCGCCTGGGCATCCCCAGCGAGCGTGGCCGCTACGGCTGGGAAACTGCCGCCGATGGCACGGAAGCAACCGACGACCTGGCCCGTTTCGACATCACGCCGCGTGGCGGCAGCGCCGCGGAGGATTATCGTAACGAGGCGCGCACCTTCGGTTATATCGTCGAGATCGATCCCTACGATCCCGCCCGTAGCGCCATCAAGCGCACCCATCTGGGCCGTTTCCGCCACGAAGGTTGCTGGCCCGGCAAGCTGGTGGAAGGTGAGCCGATGGTGTTCTACTCCGGCCACGATTCCCGCAACGAATACATCTACAAGTTCGTCTCCGAAGCGGTGTGGGACCCGGCTGACGCCAACCGCCCGGGCGACAACTATGATCGCCTCGCCATCGGCGCCAAGTATATGGACGAGGGCTCGCTGTACGTGGCCAAGTTCAACGACGACGGCACCGGTGAATGGTTGCCGCTGACCCCGTATGCCACGATCAAGGATGGCCGCACGCTGGCCGAGGCGCTGGGCCTGGCCGCCGATGATCTGGCAGGCGTTATCATCCACACCTGCGACGCCGCCGACCTGATGGGCGCGACGCCGATGGACCGTCCGGAGTGGGGTACGGTGGATCCGAATACCGGCGAGGTCTACATGACCTTGACCAACAACACTAATCGTACCGAGGAAGGCAGCGCGGCCACCTACACCAATGATGGCAGTGATGTTGACGACCTGGGCGTGGGCTATGCCACGGCGCCGGTCAATGGTCCCAACCCGCGTGCCGATAACGAAGGCGGCCAGGTCATCCGCTGGCTCGAACCTTCGCCGAAGGAGACCACCTTCGAGTGGGAGATCTTCGTCTGCGGGGGGGCGGCGAGCGATCCTAATGACATCAACCTTTCCGGTTTGACCGATGATAACCAGTTCGCCAGTCCGGATGGCCTGTGGTACGACGAGCGCGGCGACGGCAACGGCATTCTGTGGATCGAGACCGACAATGGCTACGAGAACGTCACTGAAGACACCAACGACCAGTTGTTGGCAGTGGTGCCCCAGGGCGTCAGCCAAGCAAGCGGCGACGCAGCGGTGATCGGTAGCGGCAACCAGGCTCAGCTGAAGCGCTTTGCCGTGGGGCCCAATGGCTGTGAGGTGACCGGTATCTTCGCTACGCCGGACAAGACCGCTCTGTTCATCAATATCCAGCATCCGGGTAACTGGCCGGCGGATGGCGATGCGCTGACCCAGGACGCAACGGTTGCGATCGGGGAGGGAGAAACGGTTCGTCCGCGGGCATCGACTGTCGTTATCTGGAAAGATGACGGTGGCCAGATCGGGCTCTAAGGAAGCGCTGAATAAATCATCGAGCAGGATGAAGCGCAAGGCGCCCGGAGCGCTGGACGACGATCGATGCGCCGATGGTTCCATGGGGGCCGTTGCCGTGGTGATGCGCCACCCCCAAGCCGAGGGCCACCAAACGGTGGCTCTCGGTGGGGTGTCATGCCGTGGCGAGTTCAAGCCTGGGCGGCGTAGGCGTAGAGCAGTGTTTCCTGGGCACTGATCGGCTCGGCGTCGCCACTGCCTTGGAGATGGTATTGGCCTTCGCTGTCCAGCGTCCAGCTCTGGCAGTTATCGAGCAGGTAGGTGTCGAGGTCCTTGCGTACCTGCTGCGAGGCCTTCTTGTCGAGCAGTGGGAAGCAGGTCTCGACCCGGTGGAACATGTTGCGTTCCATGGCGTCCGCGCTGGAACACCAGACCTCGTGACCGCCGTCATTGAGGAAATAGTAGACCCGGGTATGTTCGAGGAAACGGCCGATGATCGAGCGCACCCGGATGTTTTCGGAGATACCCGGTACGCCGGGACGCAGGCAGCACATGCCGCGCACGATCAGTTCACAGCGTACGCCGGCCTGGGACGCACGATAGAGTGCGCGGATCAGCTTGGGTTCGGTCACCGCGTTGCACTTCACGATCAGGCGCGCCTTCTTGCCGCTCTCGGCGAGTTTGGCCTCGCGATCGATCATCGCCACCAACGTGTCGTGCAGGGTGAAAGGCGCATGCAACAGCGTCTTGATCTTGCGCGGCTTGCCCATGCCGGAAAGCTGCTGGAACACGCGATGCACGTCCTCGCAGATAGCCTCGTTGGCGGTCATCAGGCTGTAGTCGGTATAGAGCTTGGCGGTCTTGGCGTGATAGTTGCCGGTGCCGAGGTGGGCATAGTGGCGCAGCTCGCCGCGCTCGCGGCGTACGATATGCATCATCTTGGCGTGGGTCTTGTAGGCCATCACGCCATAGATGACGATCGCGCCGGCCTCCTGCAGGCGGGATGCCAGCGCCAGATTGTCGGCCTCGTCGAAGCGGGCCCGCAGTTCGATGACCACGGTCACTTCCTTGCCGCCGCGGGCCGCTTCCACCAGGGCGCTGACGATCGATGAGTCGGCGCCGGTGCGGTAGAGCGTCTGCTTGATCGCCATCACGTCCGGGTCGCGCGCGGCCTGACGCAGCAGTTCCTCCACCGGGGTGAAGGACTGGAACGGATGGTGGAGCAGGATGTCGCCCTGGGCGATCGCCGTGAACAGATTGATGTCGCCGCGCACCTGCTTGGGCAGGCCGGGAGTGAACGGGCGATAGCGCAGATCGGGGCGCTGGACATCGTCGAGCACCGACATCAGGCGAGTGAGATTGACCGGCCCATTGACCCGATAGAGATCCGCCTCGTCGAGTTCGAACTGCTTGAGCAGGAAGCCGATCAGGCTGTCCGGACAGTTGTCGGCGACTTCCAGGCGCACGCCGCTACCGTAGCGGCGTGCCAGCAACTCGCCGCGCAGTGCCGAGGCGAGATCGGAAACCGCCTCGGGATCGACCGAGAGATCGGCATTGCGGGTCAGCCGGAATTGATAGCAGCCCTTGACCTCCATGCCCGGAAAGACCTCGTGGGCATGGGCGTGGATCATCGACGACAGGAACACATAGTCGGTGAAGCCCTCTTCACATAAGGCTTCGGGCAGCCGGATCAGGCGCGGCAACGAACGTGGCGCCGGCAGGATCGCCATGCCCCCTTCACGACCGAAGGCATCGGTGCCGTCGAGCTCGACGATGAAATTGAGGCTCTTGTTGACCAGACGTGGGAAGGGGTGCGAGGGGTCCAGTCCGATCGGGCTGATGACCGGGGCGATCTCTTCCTCGAAGTAGTCGGCGACCCAGGCGGCCTGTTCCGGCGTCCACTGCGAACGGCGGCGAAAACGGATCTTCTGCTCTTCCAGCGCTGGTACCAGGACCTCGTTGAGGATGCGGTATTGGCGCTCGACCTGCTCGTGAGCGATGCGCGATATCTCGCTCAGCACCTTGGCCGGAGTCATGCCATCGGCGCCCGTCTCGTCATGGCCGAGGATCAATTGATGCTTGAGCCCGGCAACCCGGATCTCGAAGAACTCATCCAGATTCGAGGAGAAGATCAGCAGGAACATCAGCCGATCGAGCAGCGGATGGGACGGGTCCAGCGACTGTTCCAGCACGCGGATGTTGAACTGCAGATGTGACAGCTCGCGGTTGAAGTAGAGTGCCGGATCGCTGAGATCGGCCTGGGGCGAAGGCGTCGTCTTGGCGTGGATCCCCTTGCGGGTGCGATTGACCCGCAGCGGGGGAGAGGCACTCTCTTCGGTGACGGGAAGCGACGCGGAATCCTGCAATGAATCGGGCGTCTCCGGCGTGTCTGTCATGAAATCATCTCCAGCGCCGGGGCAGACACGCCCGCGGGCGCTCAGGCGTTGAGCAGTTGCGCCGCGCGTTTGGCGAAGTAGGTCAGGATGCCATCGGCACCGGCGCGCTTGAAGCAGGTCAGCGATTCGAGGATCACGCTATCGGCATCCAGCCAGCCCTTCTCGAACGCGGCCATGTGCATGGCGTATTCGCCGCTGACCTGGTAGACGAAGGTCGGCACGCCGAAGGACTCCTTGACCCGCTGTACCACGTCGAGATAGGGCATGCCCGGCTTGACCATGACCATGTCGGCGCCTTCCTGAATGTCCAGCGCGGTTTCGTGCAGTGCCTCGTTGGTGTTGGCCGGGTCCATCTGATAGCTGAACTTGTCGGCACGGCCCAGGTTGCCGCTGGAGCCGATGGCGTCGCGGAACGGACCGTAGTAGCGCGAGGCATACTTGGCCGAATAGGCCATGATCTGGGTTTCATGCAGCCCTTCGCGTTCGAAGATGGCGCGGATTTCGCCAATACGCCCATCCATCATGTCCGACGGGGAGATGACGTCGGCACCGGCCTCGGCATGCGACAGCGCCTGCTTGATCAGCGCCTCGATGGTGCGGTCGTTGACCAGGTAGCCGTTGTCGTCGGGGATGCCGTCCTGGCCGTGGGTCGTGTAGGGGTCCAGCGCCACGTCGGTGATGATCCCGAGTTCGGGGAAACGCTCGCGCAGCGCGCGAATGGCGCGCTGGATCACGCCATCCGGGTTCCACGCTTCCGCACCGTCGGCGGTCTTCTTCTCCGGTGGCGTGAACGGGAACAGGTCGATGGCGGGAATGCCCAGCTCGACCAGCTCTTCGGTCTCGCGCAGCAGCTCATCGATGGAGAGGCGCTCGACGCCGGGCATCGACGGCACCGGCTCGCGGCGCTTCTCGCCATCGAGTACGAACACGGGCAGGATCAGGTCGTCTGTGGTCAGTGCCGATTCTCGCGCCAGACGGCGAGAGAACTCGCTCTTGCGCAGCCGGCGCAGGCGGGTGGCGGGGTACTGACGGGCCAGGGAATAACGCATGGTGATCTCCACGAAAGCGGCGGACCGGTGCAGGACCGTGTCCGGACGCCGATGGCAACGCTATCAGCGTCGGATGACAGAACGATGACAAGAACTTGCCCCAGTATAACAACCGTGACGGCCTCATGGCCTGGGGGGCGGATGTCGCAGGTAGAGTCGGCGAAGCGCTACTCGGTTTCGGCCTCTTCGCGCCGCTGACGCCGACGCACCAGGCGGCCGAACACGATACCGACTTCGAACAGCAGCCACATCGGCACCGCCAGCAGGCTCTGGGAAATGATGTCGGGCGGCGTCAGCAGCATGCCGATGATGAAACAGATCAGAATGACGTAGGGGCGTTTCTTGGTCAGGCTTCTGACGTCGGTGATGCCGGTCCAGATCATCAGGAAGGTGGCGATGGGGATCTCGAACGCCACGCCAAAGGCGAAGAACATCTTCAACACGAAGTTGAGGTAGGCGTTGATGTCCGTCATCACCGTGACATCCTGCGGTCCGGTATGGACGAAGAAGCTGAACAGCAGCGGGAACACGACGTAATAGGCGAAAGCCGCGCCACAATAGAACAGCACGATGCTCGAGGCGAGCAGGGGAAAGGCGAGAGCCTTCTCATGCTTGTACAGCCCCGGCGCGATGAACGCCCAGGCCTGATAGAGAATCATCGGAATCGCCGCGAACACCGAGACGACCATCGTCAGCTTGAACGGCGCCAAAAACGGTGACGTCACCTCGGTGGCGATCATCTGCGAGCCGGCGGGCAGCAACGCCACCAGCGGATCGGCAACGAAACGATAGATATCGTTGGAAAAGGCGTAGAGCGCGGCGAAGATCACCACCACGACGATCACCGCCTTCATCAATCGCGAGCGCAGTTCGATCAGGTGTTCGATCAGCGGCGCCTGGGCCTGTTCTTCCTCGGGCGGGCGTGATGCGTCACTCATCGGGCATTCGAATCCTTGTCCACGGAGGAGGCGTCGGCGTCAGGTCGGCGAGAGGGAACGTCGGGGACGCCGGCCGGTCGATCGTCATGCGATGGCGTATCGTCCCGCGGCGGCTCGCTCGATGCCGGGGGAGGGCTCGAGTCGTTGAAGGAGTTCTCGACATCCCGGCGCACGCGATTCACGCCCTCGTCGAGCTTTTTCTGCTGCTCGGCCAGTTTTTGGCGCAGTTCTTCCGCCTCCAGCTGGGCGGTGATTTCGCGCTGTATGCTCGAAACGCTGCGCTTGACGCGTCCGATCCAGAGGCCGGCGGTGCGCGCCGCCTTGGGCAGACGCTCGGGCCCCAGTACCAGCAGACCGACGATGCCGATCAGCAGCAGTTCGAAGAAACCGATATCGAACATCGCCGGTTACTTGCGCTCGGCCTTGTCGTCGGACGTCTGCTTGACGTCGTCGTCATGGGCGTCGAACTGGCTATCCTGCGAGTGATCGATACGTTGCTGCGTCGCGCTATCTTTCTTCTCCTTCTCTTCGTCCTCGCCCATCGCCTTCTTGAAGCCCTTGACGGCGCCGCCCAGGTCGCTACCGACATTGCGCAGCTTCTTGGTGCCGAAAATCAGGATGATGATCCCGAGGACGATCAGCAGTTGCCAGATACTGATACCACCCAGCATAACTTTCTCCTTAACACGTGCGCCTTGGCGCGATAGCGATAAATGGCTTACGACTCTCGTTGACGCGAGGCTTTCTCGTCCAGGCCGGAAACGCCGAAGCGACGGGCCAGTTCGTCGAGCACGGCCCGGTGATCGATGTCCAGATGTGACAGCATGACCAGACTATGAAACCACAGATCCGCCACTTCGCCGATCAGGTCCTGGCGGCTTCGTGCATCATCCGCCTTGACATCCTTGGCGGCAAGTAGCGTTTCGGTCGCTTCTTCCCCCACCTTTTCCAGGATCTTGTTGAGGCCGCGGTGATGTAACTGCGCCACGTAGGAGCTTTCGGGGTCGGCGACGCGGCGTGATTCGAGCACGGCGGCCAACCGTTCAAGAGTATCACTCATAGGATGACATTCCTGGGTATCTGAGGGGAATGTTGGCTTCGAGCCACCCCGACTACGTCGGGAGCTGTAAGCCGTAAGCTTTAAGCTGTAACAAAACAAGTCGCGAGCTTCGGGCGCCGGCTTCGGGGCGCTGTAAAAAGCAGCTTCGAACTTCGGTCCTTATCATACACTCAGCGCCAGGCGAGCAGGAGCACGCCCAGCCCGGCCGCGACCAGCACCGGCCAGGGCTGGTGCTCCGCCCACCCCAGCATCGGCTGCCAAGCCAATGCCAGTGCCAGCAGCACGATCCCCAGGCGTAGTCGGCGCGCGCGTCCGCTGGCGCGTTGGAAGCGGGCCTGGAGGCTCGCCAGCGTCTCGGTCTGCTGGCGGCGTTGACGGCGCAGCTCCTCGCGGTCGGCCAGCGCCTGATGCGCCAGCACCGGCAGTTCGGGAAGTTGATGCGCCAGTTCCGGCGCATGTTTCTTGAGCGTCTGCCAGAAGCCCTGTGGGCCGGCGCGCTCGCGCATCCAGCGCTCCAGGTAGGGCTTGGCGGTGCTCCACAGATCGAGATCGGGATAGAGCTGGCGGCCCAGGCCTTCGATATTGAGCAGGGTCTTCTGCAGCAGCACCAGTTGCGGCTGGACCTCCATGTTGAAGCGCCGCGCGGTCTGGAACAGCCCCAGCAGAACCTGGCCGAAGGAGATGTCCTTGAGCGGCTTTTCGAGGATCGGCTCGCACACCGCGCGGATCGCGCTGGCGAACTCGTTGGCCCGGGTGCCTTCGCCGACCCAGCCGGACTCGATGTGGAGCACCGCGACTTCATAGTAATCCTGGCGGAAGAACGCCAGCAGATTGCGTGCCAGATAGTCCTGGTCCTCGCGGGTCAGGCTACCGACGATACCGCAGTCGATGGCGATATAGCGCGGCTCCGTCGGATTGTCGCGGGAGACGAAGATGTTGCCCGGGTGCATGTCGGCATGGAAGAAATTGTCGCGGAAGACCTGGGTGAAGAAGATCTCGACGCCGCGCTCGGCGAGCTTCTTGAGATCGGTGCCCTGGGCACGCAGCGCGTCCACGTCGGCCACCGGAATACCGTTGATGCGTTCCTGGACCATCACCTGACGATGCGTCAACGACCAGTAGATGCTCGGTACGTAGAGCAGCGGCGAGCTCTGGAAGTTGCGCTTGAGCTGCGAGGTATTGGCGGCTTCCTTGTTGAGATCGAGCTCGTCGAACAGCGTGGCCTCGTAGTCCTTGACCACCTCGACGGGACGCAGGCGGCGCGCCTCGGGAACGCGCCGCAACAGGCGCGCGAAGGTATAGAGCAGTCCGATGTCCTCGCGCATGGTGCGCTCGATGCCGGGGCGAATGATCTTGACCACCACCTGTTCGCCGCTGTGCAGCTCGGCGGCGTGTACCTGGGCGATCGAGGCCGAGGCCATGGGCTGGGTCTCGAAGGCGGCGAAGGCTTCCTCGACGGTCTTGCCCAGCTCCTTCTCGACCATTGCCAGGGCGGTTTCGCCGGGAAAGGGCGGCACCTGATCCTGCAAGCGTTTCAGTTCGTCGGCGATATCCGGCGGCAGCAGGTCGCGGCGGGTCGACAGCATCTGGCCGAATTTGACGAAGATGGGGCCCAGCGATTCCAGCGCCAGGCGCAGGCGTGCGCCGCGCGAGTGGTGACCGGTGGGAATCAGGCGCACCGGGGCGAAGCGCCATAGCCAGCGGATGATCGCCGGAAGACGCTCCTGGGGGACCAGGGTATCGAGGCGGTAGCGGGAGATGGTCCAGGCGATGCGAAACAGCCGCAAACTCATGAATGCGACTCCCGTTGCCGCTTGAGACGCGCCACGCGTGCGCCGAGACGGTCGACGTCCTGTTGCAGTTGCGTCAACCGATCGCGGGCGACCTCGAATTGATTGCGTCCGGCCAGCCAGCGCCGCTCCTCGAACAGATACTCGCGCAGATCCTGCTGCCACTCGCCGCCGGCGAAGCGTGCCTGGCTGGCGAGGTGACGCAGGCCGGAGGCCACGCCGTGGGCGGTACCGTTACCGAGTCCCTTGGCCAGGGCGCCTTCCCAATCGAGATCGAGATCCAGAAACAGGGTCTGAATCGGCGTCAGCAGCCCGGTCTGGCCGCGTACCGGCAGTTGGCCGCCGAACAGCAGCCGCTCCAGTGACTCCCCGGCGATCAGTCGCTGCATCGCGTCCGGCGTGAAGGTGAGTTCCAGGTCATCCGGTTCGTTCCAATCACGAACCCGTGCCAGCGAGACACCGTCTTCGTGAAACGCCACCCGCAGTGCCAGGCGTGGAGAGGCCAGCGCGACTCGCAACGTCTTGCCGGTCAGCGCTCGAAGCCGCGCCGGCGTGGCCGGGTCGCGGGCGAGCAGCCCGTTGAGCGCGCGCTCGAAGCCGACCAGCACGAAGGTATCCAGCATCGCCTCGGCCACCTCAGAGCTTGATGCCGCGATGCAGCGCGACGATACCACCTGTCATATTGGTATATTCGACCCGCTCGAGCCCGGCCGCCTGCATCATCGCCTTGAGCGTTTCCTGATCGGGATGCATGCGGATCGATTCGGCCAGATAGCGGTAGCTGTCGGCGTCGTTGGCCACCAGGCGACCCATCTGCGGCAGCAGGCGGAAGGAGTATTCATCGTAGGCCTTCGACAACAGCCCATTGACCGGCTTGGAGAACTCGAGCACCAGCAGGCGTCCACCGGGCTTGAGCACGCGGGTCATCGAACGCAGCGCGGCGTCCTTGTCGGTGACGTTGCGCAGGCCGAAGGCGATGGAGATGCAGTGAAAGCTGTTGTCGGGAAACGGCAGGCTCTCGGCATTGGCCTGCACGTATTTGACGTTGTCGCCGATGCCGTGGTCGATCAGCTTGTCGCGGCCCACGCGTAGCATCGATTCGTTGATGTCGGCCAGGATGACGCGGCCACTCGGGCCGACGCGGCGAGCGAACTGGCGGGTCAGATCCCCGGTGCCGCCGGCGATGTCGAGGACGCGATGGCCGCTGCGTACGCCGCTGCGCTCCAGGGTCAGATGTTTCCACAGGCGATGGATGCCGAACGACATCAGATCGTTCATCACGTCGTAGCGCGCGGCCACCGAATGAAAGACATCAGCCACGCGGGCGGCCTTCTCGTCGACCGCGACCTGCTCATAGCCGAAGTCGGTCGTGCGCTTGTCCATGTGCTTCTCCCCGAGATGACGCGAGTGGCGGCGGGCCGATGTGGATCGGCCGAATCCGCATTGTAGCGTCTGGTCACGGGCTTGTCTTTGCGCGGCGCTGGCCGTAACCGCCCTGGCGGATCGGCCTACACTTGATGGATCTGGATCACGCTGGGTTCGCGCGAGGCACCGGCGCGTTCCAGCCGGGCGAGGTAGTCGTCCCACCAGGCTTGCCGGTGGGTGGCCATGTCGTAGAGGTATTCCCAGGTGTAGAGGCCGGTGTCGTGGCCATCGTCGAAATGCAGCTTCAGCGCATAGCGGCCGGCCTGCGAGATGTCGAGCAGGCCGACATGACGCTTGCCGGTCTGCAGTACCTCTTCACCGGGGCGATGACCGCGCACCTCCGCCGAAGGCGAATAGACCCGCAACAGCTCGATCGGCAGGCGATAGTTCTCGCCGTTGGGATAGCCCAACTCGAGCTCGCGGTCGCGCTTGTGGTAGTGCACACGGTTGGGGATGGGGGCGGACATAAGAAACTCCTAGCTGTAAGCCATAAGCTGTAAGCCGTAAGTTTTGGCCTGCTAGAAGAGTCGCAAAGAAGAGAAGAACGTCATTTTGGAGTTCTCCTCTTCCAGCCGCGAAGCGGCGCTCTTCCAGCTTAAAGCTTACAGCTCCTCGTCAGAGGATATACCGCGACAGGTCTTCGTCCACCGCCAGTTCGCCAAGTTGCGAGTCGACGTAGGCGGCGTCGATCACCAGCGGGCCGGCGAAGTCGCCGCCCTGATAGGAAGCTTCCTCGAGCAGCCGTTCCATCACCGTGTGCAGACGGCGGGCGCCGATGTTCTCGGTGCCGTCGTTGACCTGCCAGGCGATTTCCGCGATCCGCGAGATGCCGTCCTCGGTGAACTGGATATCCAAGCCTTCGGTCGCCAGTAGCGCCTGGTACTGCTTGGTCAGCGCGGCGGAGGGCTCGGTCAGGATGCGCTTGAAGTCTTCCGGCGTCAGTGCGGTGAGTTCGACGCGAATCGGCAGCCGGCCCTGCAGCTCCGGAATCAGATCCGACGGCTTGGAGAGGTGGAAGGCGCCGGAGGCGATGAACAGGATGTGATCGGTGCGCACCATGCCGTGCTTGGTGGAGACCGTCGAGCCCTCGATCAGCGGCAGCAGGTCGCGCTGCACGCCCTCGCGGGAGACATCGCCGCCGCTGCCGGACTCGCCGCGCTTGGCGACCTTGTCGATCTCGTCGAGGAACACGATGCCGTTCTGCTCGACCGCTTCCAGCGCGCGCTGCTTGATCTCTTCCTCGTTGACCAGCTTGGCGGCTTCCTCGTCCTGCAACAGCTTCCAGGCTTCCTTGACCGTGACCCGGCGGGTCTCGGTCTTCTGCTTGCCCATGTTGGCGAACAGGCTCTGCAACTGGTTGGTCATCTCCTCCATGCCCGGCGGGGTCATGATGTCGATGCCGTGGCTGGCCGGCGTCACCTCGATGTCGATCTCCTTGTCGTCGAGCTGGCCTTCGCGCAGTTTCTTGCGGAATACCTGGCGCGTCGAGGAGTCGTCGCGACCGCTGTCGTATTCGCTACCGCGCGGACGCGGCAGCAGCGCGTCGAGAATCCGATCCTCGGCGGCATCCTGGGCCTTGTGGCGAACCTCGTTCTTGGCCTGTTCGCGCACCATCTTGATCGCCATTTCCATCAGGTCGCGCACGATCGATTCGACATCGCGCCCGACGTAGCCCACTTCGGTGAACTTGGTCGCCTCGACCTTGAGGAAAGGCGCACCGGCGAGCTTGGCCAGACGGCGCGCGATCTCGGTCTTGCCGACCCCGGTGGGGCCGATCATCAGAATGTTCTTGGGCACGATCTCACCGCGCATGTCCTCGTCGAGACGCATGCGGCGCCAGCGGTTGCGCAGGGCGATCGCCACGGCACGCTTGGCGTCGTGCTGGCCGATGATGTACTGATCCAGCGAGTGGACGATCTCGCGCGGCGTCATGGTCGACTGGGTCAGCGCGGGTTGGGCGCCGGAGCGTGCCTGAGACGGTTCTTGAGACAGTTCTTGAGACATGGCGATTCGCTCTCGTCACAGCTCTTCGAGCGTGATGTGGTGATTGGTGAAGACGCAGATATCGGCGGCGATGTTGAGTGACTTCTCGGTGATCTCGCGGGCGCCGAGCTCGGTGTTCTCCAGCAGCGCGCGTGCCGAGGCCTGGGCGTAGTGCCCGCCGGAGCCGATGGCGATGATGCCGCGCTCCGGTTCGACCACGTCGCCGTTGCCGGTAATGATCAGCGAGGCGCTCTTGTCGGCGACCGCCAGCATCGCTTCCAGCCGACGCAGGGCGCGATCGGTGCGCCACTCCTTGGCCAGCTCGACGGCGGCCTTGGTCAGGTGGCCTTGGTACTTCTCGAGCTGGGCTTCGAAACGCTCGAACAGGGTGAAGGCGTCGGCGGTGCCGCCGGCGAAACCGGCCAGAACCTGGCCACGATAGAGACGGCGGACCTTGCTGGCGTTGCCTTTCATCACCGTGTTGCCCAGCGAGACCTGGCCATCTCCGGCCAGCGCCACCTGATCGCCGCGGCGTACGGATACGATTGTGGTCATGCAGTGAACTCCCAATGGCGCGCCATCCAATGACCGATGGCGCCGAAAACGGTGCGCGTTCGCGTTACGGGCGCGAAGCGACATGACATCACAAGTGCGGGCGGGGAAGCGGGAAATCAAGCAAAAGCGGTAAAGGAAGGGCCGGCGGGCTTGCCGGCTCTCAAGGTCAATTCTGGAGGCGGATCATCAGTGGCTCGATGCCCTGTGTCACCATCAGATCCTGGGCGCGCGAGAGCTCCCGGGTGTCCTCGTAGGGGCCGACCTGGACGCGGTGCCAGATCTGATCGCCGTTGGCGCGCACGTCGGTGATCTTGGCCAGCAGGCCGAAGTCCTTGAGCCGGTTGGCCAGGCGCTCGGCATCGGCGATATCCCGGAAGGAGGCGGCTTGCAGCATGTAGCGGCCGCTGCTGGGCGCCGGCTGCCGGGTCTGGTTGGCGGCGTTGTCCGCCGCGGCTTCCTGGCTCGTCTTGGCCGTCGGTTGCGGCGCCGAGGCGCTGCTGCTGGGCGCGATCACTTCGGTCTCCGGCAGCAGGGTATAGAACTCGAAGGTTGGCGTGGCCGGCTGCGTGGCCGCGCTGCCGGCCTGCGAGCCATTCCCCGCGCCGCCGCTCGATCCTTCCGGGCTGGCACCGCCACTGCTGTTGGCGGACTGGCTGGAAGTGGGCTTGGGCACCACCGCCGCCACCGGTTCGGGCGAGGAGCGATCGAGATACTGCGACAGCGCGAAACCGCCGATCAGGCCGGCGATCGCCCACAGCCATCCCGGAATTCCGCCGAGACCGCCGCCACTCGAACTGCGCTGGCGGGATTTCGTCGTGGCCCCTTTCGGTGCGGAACGGGAGGGCGGCTGGCGGCGGTTCTGTGCGGGACGGCGTGCCATCGATTACATCTCCTCCGGGGCGCTGACGCCGAGCAGCGTCAATCCATTGCTGATGACCTGGCGTGTCGCCAGGCCCAGGGCCAAGCGCGCGTTGCGCAGCTCGGCGTCGTCGACCATGACTTTGTGGGCGTTGTAACAGGTGTGGAAGTCGCTCGCCAGATCGATCAGATACTGGGCGATCTGGTGAGGCTCGCGGGCGCGGGCGGCGCGTTCGACGGTGTCGGGGTAGCGCGCCAGGCGATTCATCAGCGCCTTTTCCTGTTCGGCCTCGAGGCGCTCGAGGTGGGCCATGGCGATGGCGTGGTCGAATGCCAGGCCGTCGCTTTCGGCCTTGCGCAGCACGCTGCAGATGCGCGCATGGGCGTACTGGATGTAGTAGACCGGGTTGTCGTTGGTCTGCGAGCGGGCCAGGTCGATGTCGAAGGTCAGCTGCGAGTCGGCGCGGCGCGCGGCGAGGAAATAGCGCGTGGCGTCGCGGCCGACCTCGTCGATCAGGTCGCGCAGGGTGACGTAGCTGCCGGCGCGCTTGGAAAGCTTGACCTCGACCCCGGAGCGGGTCACCAGCACCATCTGGTGCAGTACATAGTCGGGCCAGCCCTGTGGAATGCCGACTTCGAGCGCTTGCAGGCCGGCCCGCACGCGGGTCACGGTCGAGTGATGGTCGGCGCCCTGCTCGTCGATCACGCTGGTGAAACCGCGCTGCCACTTGTCCAGATGATAGGCGACATCGGGGACGAAGTAGGTGTAATCGCCATCACGCTTGCGCATCACCCGGTCCTTGTCGTCACCGAAGTCGGTGGTGCGCAGCCATAGCGCGCCGTCCGCCTCGTAGGTGTGGCCGTTGTCGATCAACTGCTTGACCGTAGCCTCGACCCGGCCTTCGGCATAGAGCGAGGACTCGAGGAAATAGACGTCGAATTCGACCCCGAACGCCTTGAGGTCGAGATCCTGCTCGCGGCGCAGGTAGGCCACGGCGAAGGCGCGAATGGCGTCGCCGTCGTCCGGGTCTGCCTTGGCGGTGACTTGGCGGTCGTCGGCGGTGACCGTCTCGCCGGCCAGATAGGCCTTGGCGACGTCGGCGATATAGTCGCCGCGATAGCCGTCTTCCGGCCAGCCTTCGTCGCCCGGTGCCAGGCCGCGAACGCGGGCCTGCACCGACAGCGTCAGGTTGTTGATCTGGGCGCCGGCATCGTTGTAGTAGAACTCGCGGGTGACGTCATAGCCGGTGGCTTCGAGCAGGCGGCACAGGCAGTCGCCGATCGCCGCGCCGCGCCCGTGGCCGACGTGCAGCGGGCCGGTCGGGTTGGCGGAGACGAACTCCACCTGGACCTTCTCGCCGGCGCCGACCAGGCTGCGGCCGAAGGTATCGCCCGCATCCAGAATGTCGCTGACGATGCCGGCGATGGCATCGGTGGCGGCGAAGAAGTTGATGAAGCCCGGCCCGGCGATCTCGATCTGGCGAATGACGTCGTTCTCGGGCAGCGCGGCGACCACTCTGTCGGCCAATTCGCGTGGTTTGCAGCCGGCCGGTTTGGCCAGTACCAGCGCCAGGTTGGTGGCGTAGTCGCCGTGGGCCTTGTCGCGGGTCGGCTCGACCTTGATCGCGGGGCTTACGTCCGCCGGTAGCTCGCCCGCCTGCTTGAGCGTGGCGACGGCGGTGTCGAGCAGTTGTGTAATCGTCTCTTTCATTGCCTGATTCGTAGTCGTGGGGCCGTGGTGCCGGGCTGAAGCCCGGGGCCGACGCGGGAATCCCGCGGCTCTGGACGCCGTGGAACCACTGCCACGACGCGGAAAAGGGCGGCCATTATCGATGATTGCGGGATGGCTTTAAAGGCATCAGCGCCGCTTCGCGGCTAGAAGAGGGAAGTACGAAGTAAAGCGCGGCTACGCCGCTATAAGGCGTAAGCGCCGCTTCGCGGCTAGAAGAGAGAAGAACAGCGCTTCGCACCTGGAAGATATAAGACAATTTCTTCCCTCTTCCCTCTTCCCTCTTCCCTCTTCCCTCTTCCCTCTTCCCTCTTCCCTCTTATTCCTTCAGCTCAACGTCATCGGGTCGATGTCCAGCGACCAGCGTACCCGCCGCGAGGCCGAGTTCTCCAGCCAGCCGATCAGCCAGGCACCCGTTTCGTGCAGTGCGCTGCGTTTGTCCGACGATAGCATTAGTTGCAGATGGTAGCGGTTCTGGCGGCGTTCCATCGGCGCCGGCACCGGTCCCAGGCAGTGGACCGCCAGTTGGCGTTTATCGAGCCATTGGCGCAACGCCTCGCCGGCGGCTTGCGAAAGTTCCTGCGCATCCGCCTCGCGGACCGCCTCGAAGCGCGCCAGCGCCAGGTGGCGGTAGGGCGGCAGGCCGGCCAGGCGGCGCTCCTCGAGCAGCTGATAGGCCAGCGCGTCGTAGCCGCTGTCCGCCAGCAGGCGCAGGTTGGGGTCGTCGGGATGCAGGGTCTGCACCAGCACGCGGCCGGAGCGCTCGGCGCGGCCGGCACGCCCGGCCACCTGGACCAGCAGCTGGGCGCTCTGTTCCAGGGCGCGAAAGTCGCTGGCGTAGAGTCCGGCATCGGCATTGACCACCACGACCAGCGTCACGTGGGGCAGATGGTGACCTTTCGCCAGCATCTGGGTGCCGACCAGCAGGCCGGGCTCGCCGCGGCGAACCTCCGTCAGCAGTTGATCGAAGGCTTCCTTGCGGCGGGTACTGTCGCGATCGATGCGATAGACCGGTGTGTCGGGAAACAGCGTGGCGAGCGTCTCCTCGCTGCGTTCGGTGCCCGCTCCGAGCGGGCGCAGATCGGCACTGCCGCAGGCCGGACAGGCATCCGGCTGGGGAGTCTGATGCTCGCAGTGGTGACACACCAGTCGCGGCGGCTGGCGGTGCAGCGTCATGCGCGAGTCGCAGTGGCGGCACTCGGCGATCCAGCCGCACTGGTGGCAGGCCAATGACGGCGCGAACCCGCGCCGATTGATGAACACCAGGACTTGGCCTTCCGCCTTCAGCGCCTGGCGGATGGCATCGATCACCGGCGCGATCAGCCCGCCCTGGCGCGGGCGGCCGCGCAGATCGACGAGTTCCAGCTTCGCCGGCGCATGGCGGCTGGCGCGTTGGGTCAGGCGCAGATGGCGGTAACGGCCGCTGCGCGCCTGGGCCAGGCTCTCCAGCGACGGCGTGGCGCTGCCGAGCAGGATCGGTATGGCTTCGCGATGCGCGCGGGCGATGGCCAGATCGCGGGCGTGATAGCGCAGTCCATCCTGCTGCTTGAACGAGCCGTCGTGCTCTTCGTCGACGATGATCACGCCGGGGCGGGCCAGGGGCGTGAAGATCGCCGAGCGGGTGCCGATGACGATCGGCGCGCGCCCGCTGCGTGCGGCCTCCCAGGCGTCCAGACGCTCGAGATCGGTCAGCCCGGAGTGCAGCGCGACCACCGGGGCGCGGAAACGCTTGCGGAAGCGCGCTAGCGTCTGCGGGGTGAGCCCGATCTCGGGCACCAGTACCAGCGCCTGGCGCCCCTGGGCGAGGACGCCTTCGATCAGTTGCAGGTAGACCTCGGTCTTGCCGCTGCCGGTGACGCCGTGGAGCAGGCACGGGTGATAGCGGTCCAGGCTCTCGTGGATAGCGGCCAGCGCCGCAGCCTGCTCACGGTTGAGCGGCAGCGCCGGCTCGGCCAGCAACGGCCCCCGCCAGTTGTCGCCGGCGGTCAGCGGTTCTTGCTGGCAGGCGATCAGCCCTTTGCCGAGCAACCCCTGGAGTTGAGCGCGGGTAAAGCCCTGAACGGTGATCGCGCTGGTTACCAGGCCGTGGCTATGCTGGGCCAACAATTCGACCAGCGAGCGCTGACGAGGCGCACGCTCGAGGCCGGCGAGGGCCTGCTCGAGCGAAGTGGCCAAGCGCCAGCGTTCGCGAGTCCTCGCCTCCAGCGGCCGGCCCTGGCGCAGGGGAGCGGGCAAGGCGTGGTGCAGCGTATCGCCCAGCGAATGCAGATAATAGCGGGCGGTGAAGCGACATAACCAAAGCCAGTCGGCCGGGAGCGGTTCGTCATCGAGTCGGCTGCCGATCGGCTTGAGCTGATTGGCGGGCAGCTCGCTATGGTCGTCGCACGCCATCACGATGCCGACCAGTTGGCGCTGACCGAAGGGAACCTTGACCCGCAGCCCGGGTTGCCAGCCGCCGGACGGTGGCGGCCCTTTGGGTCGATAGTCGAACAGGCGTCTCAGGGGAGTCGGAACGGCGACACGCAGAACACGTGGGGCGGACGGGGTCGTTGCCACGTTCCGGGATTCGACCTTGGAATCTGCCAATTGGCCTCCATGAAGAATGCTGCTAAAATACCGCGCCTTCCGACGTAGGGTGCGTCTCTTATCCGTGGTCACGGGATCGTCTGCGCGAGTTATCGGCAACGGACTACGGCTTCGGGATTCTAGGCGTGCCGGTCGCGCGGGAGTGAACCGCGATTCCCTATCCGTGTACGGTGCCTGGCAAACGATCAGGTGGCGGTACACCGCAAAGCGAGGCTTCACGATGAAACAGGCTATTCATCCCGAATACAAGACGGTCACGGCGACTTGTTCCTGTGGCGCGACCCACTCCATCGGCACCACGGCCAGCGAAGATTTCCATATCGACGTCTGCTCGCAGTGCCATCCGTTCTACACCGGCAAGCAGAAGCAAGCGACCACCGGTGGCCGTGTCGAACGCTTCAACAAGCGTTTCGGTGCAGCGGTACGTCGCGGCTGATACGCCCCGCGTCAGAACCCGATCGGATGTCGAAAGGCCCGCTTCAATGAGGCGGGCTTTTTTGTGTCCGCGATTCCTGGCGGATTCCCTTCGGGCCTACCGCTGGCGCGGCGTAAAAGTCGAAATTGCCGGTAATAAAGCGAAATAAAGCGTCCCGCCTTTCGGTCTCGATAAGGGATGTTTTATGGCTGGAAGGTCAAGTATAAGTGTAGCCAAATGGCTGGGAAAAGTTTCAAACAGGCGCTTAAAATTCAACAAAGCCAGCAAGTTGGCAAAAGTTGTGCGGGTTGGTCTTTTTCTATAATCTGGCCTCGCTCTCCCCGTGAATGTGGAAAAAGATCCCATGAATGACGATAAAAGACAGGCGGCGCTCGATTATCATGCCAAGCCTTTTCCCGGCAAATTGTCGATCGAGCTGACCAAGCAGACGGAGACCGCCAAGCATCTGTCTCTGGCCTATAGCCCCGGCGTTGCCGAGCCATGTCGAGAAATCGCTGCCGACCCCGAAAATGCCTATCTCTATACCGGCAAGGGCAATCTGGTTGCCGTGGTTTCCGACGGCAGCGCCATTCTCGGCCTGGGTAACCTGGGTCCGCTGGCGAGCAAGCCGGTGATGGAGGGCAAGGGCGTATTGTTCAAGCGCTTCGCCGGTATCAATTCCGTTGATATTGAAGTCGAGGCGGACTCTCCTCAGGCCTTCATCGACACCGTGGCCAACATCGCCAATACCTGGGGCGGGATCAATCTCGAGGACATCAAGGCACCGGAGTGCTTCGAGATCGAGGCCGCGCTCAAGGAGCGTTGCAGCATTCCGGTGTTCCACGACGATCAGCACGGCACGGCAATCGTGACCGCCGCCGGCCTGCTCAACGCGCTGGATATCGCCGGCAAGACGCTGGCATCCGCGCGCATCGTCTGTCTGGGCGCGGGCTCGGCGGCCATTGCCTGCATGAAGCTGCTGATCGAGTGTGGTGCCAAGGCGGAAAACATCTTCATGCTCGACCGCAAGGGCGTGATTCACAGCGGCCGCAGCGATCTCAACCAATACAAGGCGCAGTTCGCCACCGAGACCGACTGCCGCACGCTGGATGATGCCATTGACGGCGCCGATGTGTTCGTCGGGCTCTCCGGCCCGAATCTGTTCAAGCCGGAGCAGCTCAAGAAGATGGCGGCCGACCCGGTGGTCTTCGCCTGCTCCAACCCGGACCCGGAGATCCATCCCGATCTGGCGCGTGAGACCCGTAGCGACGTGATCATGGGCACCGGCCGTTCCGACTATCCCAACCAGGTCAACAACGTGCTCGGCTTTCCGTTCATCTTCCGCGGTGCGCTGGACGTTCGCGCCACGGCGATCAACGAGCGGATGAAGATCGCGGCGGTTCACGCGCTCAAGGATCTGGCGCGCGAACCGGTGACCCGGGAAGTGCTCGATGCCTACGAGATCGATTCGCTGGAGTTCGGGCGTGGCTATATCATCCCGACGCCGGTGGATTCACGTCTGCTCGAGAAAATTCCGGCGGCAGTCGCACAGGCCGCGGTGGAATCCGGCGTGGCGCGCAAGCCCTATCCCGCGCACTACCCGCTGCAGAGCGTCAAGGCGATCTACGGCTGATCGCGAGCCTGCCCTCTCCAGACGACGATGCCCCCATGGGCGGCATCGTCGTTTTGGGCCTGTTGTAAAGAGGGAGCTAGCCATCATCCTGTAGCTCGTAGCTCGTAGCTCGTAGCTCGTAGCTCGTAGCTCGTAGCTCGTAGCTCGTAGCTCGTAGCTCGTAGCCGCTTTCTCCAGCGCCCCGAAGCCGGCGCCCGTTACCAGCTGTAGAGAATCGACACCGAGGTGGTCGTGTCGGTGCGCGCCTCGGCATCCGGTGGCGGATGGGTATTGCTCTTGACGTCGTAGGAGACGCGCAAGGCCAGGTGCGAGTTCAATTGCGAGGTGATCGTCGACAGCGAGCGGGTAGTGATGTTGATGTGCGTCGCTTCCGCCGACAGTTCCTGGTCGAAGGAGATGTCTTCGCTGAAGTTGTAGGTATAGTCCAGTGCCGAGTAGGCGAGTGCGAGATCGTCGCTGCCGCCGTCGGCATAGGAGTCATGCCGATAGCCTGGGCCCACTTCCGCCGATAGCGTGTGTGTCGGGCCGTTCAGCAATTGGCGCCCATAGCCGGCGATGGTGGTGAACTGGGAGTCGTAACCGCTGAAGCGATCCCTTTCCCAGCGGGCGAAACCGAACAGGTAATTGTTGTCTTCCAGCTCGTAGCGCTCGCGTGCGGCGACCAGGTACTGCTCCGTGGTGGTGCTGTCGTTGTCCTGCACGCTGCTGGTCTCGGCACGGAAGGTATGCGTGTTGCGACCGGTCAGCCAGGTCAGCCGGCCCTTGGCGAGCAGCGTCTGGGTATTGCTGTTGCCGGTCAGTCGCGTATAGCCGAGTTCCGCGCTGCCACTGAAGTTGGGCGCGTTCTCCTCCGGCGCCGGCGGGGCATAGAAGAGGTCGGCAAGCGATGGTGTGGTCAGTAGACAACTGGTCAGTAACAACCATCGGCGACTTGGCAGGGGCATGACATCTCTCTCAGCGTCGCTGCGACATACTGTTGCGGTGAAGCGCGAGGATTGAAAGTCGGGGCTCGAAAGCCCCGACCAATGTATCAGAAGATGGCCTCGAAGGTGCCTGTCCCCTGGGATCCGCTGCGGTCTTCGAGCTCCGGCCGGATGCCTCTCGGTTGATACTCGGGGAGATTATCCTTGCGGAAGATCTCGCTGATGCCGCCCGGCTGGTCATCGTGTAGCCGCTTGCCGGTATCGGGATCGATGCGCACGGTAACGATATCGTCCGGTGCCGGCGGTACCTCTTCCGGGGTCCCTTTTAGCGCCGGGCCCATGAATGCCTTCCAGATCGGCAGAGCCGCCTGGGCGCCGTATTCGGCGGTGGTGGAATTGTCGTCCTTGCCGACCCAGACGGTGGTCACCAGGGAGTTATTGAACCCGGAGAACCAGGCGTCGCGCTGGTCGTTGGTGGTGCCGGTCTTGCCGACGATGTCGCTGCGGTTGAGCGACAGGGCGGCACGGCCGGTACCACGCTCGATGACGTCGCGCAGGATGCTGCGCAAAATATAGAGCGCATCGGGATCGACGACCCGCGGCGCGACGCGGCGAGGCTCGCCGTCGACTTCGGTCTGGATGGCGTCCGGCGCGCAGTCGCGACAGGCGACCAGCGGATTGGCTTCTTCGACGACGGTGTTCCGGCTGCCCTGGGTGATCTTGTCGATATACCAGGGCGAGACCTGGAAACCGCCATTGGCGAGCACGGCGTAGGCGTTGGCGATCTCCAGCGGCGTCAGCGAGGCGCTGCCCAAAGCCAGGGATAGACCGTGAGGCAGGCGGTCGCGCGAGAAGCCGAAACGCTCGAGGAAATTCAACGCATTGTCGAGTCCCAGCGATTGCAGGACGCGGATGGTCACCAGGTTGCGCGAGGTGTAGAGCCCGACACGTAGCCGGGTCGGGCCGAGGAAGCGCTGCTCGGCATTCTCCGGTCGCCAATCCTCGCCGCTGAACTGCTCCATCACCACCGGCGCATCGTTGATGATCGTCGCCGCCGTCATGCCGCCTTCCTGCAGCGCCGCCAGATAGACGAAAGGCTTGAAGTTGGAGCCGACCTGGCGCTGGGCCTGAATCGCGCGATTGAACTTGCTGGCGGCGAAACTGAAACCACCCTGGAGCGCCTTGATCGCACCGGTCTGCGGATCGAGCACGACGATCGCGCCCTCGGCTCCCGGCCGCTGGGACAGCCGCCAGTGGTCACCTTCCTTCAGAATGCGTACCAGATCGCCGCGGCTGGCGATCGCCTCGGCATTGGCCGGCACGTCGCCGCGCCACTTGGCGCTGTGATAGACCCGCGCCCATTTGAGTCCATCCCAGTCCAGTGTGACGATCGCGCCGTCGGCGTTCAGCACGCGCATCTGCTTGCCGTCGGTGGAGATCACGATGGCCGGCTCGAGCGGGCCGTAATCCGGCGTGCGTTCGAGCACCTTGAGCCAGTTGCTGACATCGCCCTCGATACCCTCGATCGTCGCCTGGCTGCTCTGTGCCGCCTGGCGCGCGGTCTGGATGACTTCCGGCGATTCCGACAGCTCCTCTTCGAGCCCCTGGCGCTCGGTACGGTCCTGGGCTTCGACCAGGCTCGGTGGAATATCCTTCTGTTCGGGGCCGCGCCAGCCGTGACGCGTATCGTAGTCGATCAAGCCCTGAACGAGGGCGTCGCGAGCCTCGGTCTGCAGGCGGCTGTCCAGTGTCGTGGTGACCCGGATATTGTCGGTGTAGGCCTTGTCGCCGAAACGCTCGACCGCATAGCTGCGCGCCATCTCTGCCACGTAGGGAGCGTCGACCTCGGTCTGGGCGACGTGACGGCTGGCCGTGATCGGTGCCTTGACCGCTTCGTCGTAAGTGGCCTGGTCGATCGAACCGAGTTCGCGCATGCGGTAGAGAATCCAGTTGCGGCGGATCAGTGCGCGTTCCGGATTCGTCAGCGGGTTGAAGCTCGACGGCGCCTTGGGCAACCCGGCGATCATCGCGAACTGCGGCAGGGTCAGCTCGCTGAGTGGCTTGCCGTAGTAGGTATTGGCCGCGGCGGCCACGCCATAGGAGCGATGACCCAGATAGATCTTGTTGACGTAAAGCTCGAGGATCTCCTGCTTGCTGAGGATCTGTTCCATCTGCAGCGCGAGCAGGATTTCGCGAATCTTGCGAGTGAAGGTCTGGTCCAGTGTCAGCAGATAATTGCGCGCTACCTGCATGGTGATGGTGCTGCCACCGGACTGGATGTTGCCGCTCGAGGCCAGCTCCACGGCCGCGCGCGCCAGGCCCTTGGGGTCGACGCCGGGATGGGTGAAAAAGCTCGCGTCCTCGGCGGCCAGCAGTGCATCGACCAGCGGCTTGGGGATTTCGTCATAACTGACAGGCATACGCCGTTCTTCGCCATATTCGCCGATCAGCTTGCCGTCCTCGGTGTAGATACGCAGCGGCGTCTGCAACTCATAATTCTGCAGTTGATGAACGTCCGGCAGGCCCGGGGCGAAGTAGAGCGCTGCTCCGACGACCGCCAGCAGCGCGCCGGCGCCGAGCGACAGCAGCAGCCAGAAGACGGTCGTCAGTAGGCGGGTGAAAAGCTTCATGGTAAAGGCGTGGTTCCTTGACTGGTGGCGGTTGAGGGCCTGTTGCCGTTTCAGCGCGAACCGCGTTGCTGCGTCAAATGGCGTCAGGCCAGGCGCGGGATGCAGAGAATGGTGATTCCCTTGTCAAATCCCGCAACGCCGCATGACGCCATTTGACGCGCAACCCGAAGGGCCGGGCCGGTTTTCGCACGGTGCTGCGTTATTCGTCGTTCATTTGAAATGACCAAACTACTCTCCTCATGCCTTGCCCCGCACAAAAACTGGCTCCGGCGCGGCCGTGCATGAAACGACAACAGGCCCTGACCCGCGTGCATGCGCGCTATCCCTAGCTTGCCGCATTATATGGACGCGATAGAGCCGGGGCCAGTTTCGCCCCGGCCGCTTCCTGCAAGTATGGCGAAATAAATGTAACGAAATGTCTCAAGACTGCCTCGCGGCGGCCGTTAAACGACGTTAGGATTTTCGGGTTCGGCGAGGTGAGACAGTGTTGCGCTTGAAAAGGTCCCCAAGAGGATTGGTGGGCGTGGATATCACCTCCGCCACCGTCAAGCTGCTCGAGCTCGAACGCCAGGCCGACGGACTGCGTATCGACAGTTACGCGGTCCGGCCGCTACGTGAAGGCGCGGTGGTCGAGCGCCGCATTCGCGACAGGGGCGAAGTGGTCGATACCTTGCGTCGCGCCGTCGAGCACGGCCGCCTCAAATCGCGTCGGGCGGTGGTCGCGGTGCCCAATTCGGCTGCCATTACCCGCACGCTGACGTTACCGGCCTCGCTCAGCGACGACGACATCGAGGCCCGGATTCAGATGGAATCCGAGAAGTACGTACCGTTCCCGCTCAACGAGGTGGCTTTCGACTTCCTGCGCCTGAAACGCCATGCGCGTTACGACGACCAGCAGGAGGTGCTGCTGGTCGCCTGTCGGCTACAGGATATCGAACTGCTCACGGCAACGCTGGGTGAGGCCGGACTCGAGGCAGTGGCGGTCGATGTCGAGGGATTCGCCCTCGAGCGTGTATGGGGGGAGCTGGAAACCCAGTTCGGTAGCCGGGACGATGATGCCACGGCCCTGGTCGACATCGGTGCCAATCTGTGCGCCTTTCATGTACTCAAGAGCGGACGGATCATCTATAGCCGCGACAACCTGTGCGGTGGACGGCAACTGACCGACGCCATCAGCAAGCGCTACGGCATGAGTTTCGACGAAGCCGGACGGGCCAAGAAGCGCGGCGGCTTGCCCGACGACTACCGCCAGCAAGTGCTGCTGCCGTTCATCGACACCCTGATCCAGCATATCGGTCGTTCGCTGCAGCTCTATTACACCGCGGCCGGCCAGCAGGAGATTCGCCAGCTGGTGCTGGCCGGCGGTTCGAGTGCGCTGCCGGGGTTCGCCGAGCGCCTGCGGGTGCAGAGCGGGCTGGAAGCGACGCTGGCCAATCCCTTTGCCAACATGCGTATCCATTCGCGCATCGATCGCGGCGCGCTGGCGGCGGACGCGCCCGCCATGCTGACCGCCTGCGGCCTGGCCATGCGGGGGCGGGCATGAACATCGAAATCAACCTGCTGCCATGGCGCGAGCAGCGCCGGATGCAGCGTACCCGACGTTTCAAGCAGGGGTTGCTGCTGATGCTGCTGCTCGGGCTATTGGCCGGCTGGGGTATCGCCCAGCACGAGCAGGCGCTGGTGCGCGCGCAGCAGGCGCGCCTGGCGATGATCGAGCGCCACACCGAAAGCCTCAACCGCGATATCCAGGCGGTACGCGATTTTCGCCGCCTGCGCGAGCGCATGCTCGACCAGATCGAGCTGATCGGTGAGCTCCAGGCAAGTCGCCCCTTGACCGTGCAGGTCTTCGATCAGCTGACCGCCACCCTGGTGGACGGCGTCCACTATACCGAGCTGGATCGCAAGGGCACGCGGCTCGAGCTCAGCGGCGTGGCGACCTCGAATCGTCAGGTCTCGGACCAGATGCGTGCCCTGGCCAATAGCTCCGTGTTCGGCATTCCGCTGCTCTCGGACGTGCAGTCCGGCGATGAGCCTGGCGCGCCCAAGCGCTTCCACATGAGCGTCGATGAGCTGATGGTCGGCGATGCCGATCCGGAGGCGGGGTCATGACGCGAATGGCGACCGGAGGCGTGCGTCCGGGCAAGGCCGGGGCGGTGCTGAAGGCGCAGTGGCGGCAATTGCGCGAACTACCATGGCGCGAGCTCGACATCAAGGAAGCGGGTATCTGGCCCGTTAGCCTGCAACTGGCGATCGCCCTGGCGGTATTGGCTGGCGCGGTCTGGATGACCCAATGGTTGCTGGCATCGTCGCCACGGGAGACCCATGAGCGGCTGGTCGCCCAGGAGACCCAGGCGCTGGCGCAATTCGAGACGCTGTCGTATCAGGCCGTGAATCTGCCCGCCATGCGGCACCAGATGGGAGAGCTCGAGGCGCGCATGCAGCGCGTGCTCGAGATGCTGCCGAGCGATGCTGAGGTGCCGACGCTGCTCGATGCGATCAGCGATGCCGCGCGGGAGCAGCAACTCGACATCGACAGCATCAAGCTCAGGCCGGCGGTCGAAAAGGCGTTCTACTTCGAGCAGCCGTTCGACATCCAGGTACGCGGTGACTACCACCAGATCGCCGCGTTTCTCGCCCAGGTCGCGGCCATGCCGCGTATCGTCACGCTGCACGATTTCACGCTGACGCCGGCAGGCGAGGCGCTGCGTCTGACGATGGTGGCCAAGACTTACCGCTATCGGGAGGACGCCGATCCCCAAGGCCAGGAAGGCAAGTCATGAGGCGTGCATCCCTCCGCTGCGTTGGTGCCGTTTTGGCCCTCCTGGTCCTGGCGGGCTGCCAGGATGCCGATCTCGACGCGCTCCAGGCGCGGCTGGAAACGTTGCGCAACAAGCCACGGGGCGAGATCGCGGAGCTGCCCGAAATGCCGTACTACACGGTTGCCGCGTACCACGGCGCGGCGCGGCGCAGCCCCTTCGTGGCCGATGTCGGCGAAGCGGAGGTGGCGGCGGTCGAGCAGGCGCCCTTGCCCGATGCCGATCGTCCGCGTCAGCCGCTGGAGGCATACGAACTGGATGACCTCGAACTGGTCGGCACCCTGAGCGTTGGGCAGACGCCGTCGGGATTGGTCCGGGCGCCCGATGGGCGCATCCACCGGCTGTTCATCGGCGACTACCTCGGCCGGGACCGGGGGCGGGTCGTCGGCGTCGGGCGTCGCAGTCTATCGCTGATGGAAACCGTGCGTGATCAGCAGGGTGGCTGGACCCAGCGGCCGCAACGTCTGGAAATGGCAAAACAGTGAACGTCGGCGGATCACGCGGGCGGGAATGCAGGGGAACGATTTATGATATTTCGACGGCTGTGTGGCGCCTGGTTGGTGGCGCTGGCGCTGTGGTGTCTCGCGGCGTCGGCCTGGGCGTCGCCGACGCTGACCGCGATGACGCTCACGGAGCGCGGTGCCGGTCGCCTCGACGTGGGGCTGCGCTTCGTCGGCGGCGTGCCGGAGATTCGTGGCTATCGCACCGATGGGCCGCCGCGTCTGGCGCTGGACCTGCTCGATACCCAGAGCGGGCTGTCAAAACCGCGTTTCGTCGTCGGCAGTGGCGGGGTGGAGGCGGTTCGCGTTCTCGGGGCCGGCGCACGCACCCGGTTGGTTTTCGAACTCGATGCCTCCAGCGACTATCGGCTCGAACGCCGCGGCGACCAGGTTATCGTGCATCTGGGTGACGCCCCGAGCGTCGAACCGGCCAGCGATGATGCCGACACGCCGAGCGTGGCGAGCGAACCCCGGGTGGTATCGATCGACTTCCGGCGGGGCACGGATGGCACCGGGCAACTGCTGCTGGATTTGAATCGGACCGGCGTGGCTACCGAGGTTTCGGGTCAGGGGCGCCTGGTGACGGTGACGCTGCCCGGGGTGGCGCTACCGGACGAGCAGTATCAGACCCTGGACGTCGGCGACTTTGGAACCCCGGTTCAGCGTATCGTGCCCCGCCGCAGTGCCGCGGGGGTGAGCTTCGACATTAGCGCCTCGAGCGATGTCGAGCCGTTGGTGACCCAGAACGGGCGTACGCTCAATGTCGAGTTCGTCTCCGCCGGCAGCATCGTGCGCCCGGAGACGGATCAGGAGCCGCGCTATACCGGCAAGCGGATCACGCTCGATTTCCAGGATATCGCAGTGCGCGACGTACTCTCGATCATTGCCGATGTCTCGGGGCTCAACGTGGTCGCCAGTGACAGCGTGCAGGGCAACGTGACGCTCAATCTGGTCGACGTGCCGTGGGATCAGGCGCTTGAACTGGTATTGCAGAGCCGCGGCCTCGCCGCGCGCCGCAGCGGCAACGTGATGATGGTGGCACCGGCCGGGGAACTGGCCAGCCTTCAGCGCCAGACGCTGGAAAACCGGGAGCAGTCGCAGCAACTGGCAGCGCTGACCACCGAGTTCCTGCAGATCCGTTATGCCAAGGCCGAGGATCTGGCGGCGCTGCTGCGCGGTGGCGAGGGCATCGGGCTGATGTCGGAACGCGGTCGCGTCACCGTCGATTCGCGCACCAATACATTGATTCTGCAGGACACGCGGGAGCAGCTCGATGCCATTCGGCGGACCATCGATCATCTCGACGTGCCCGTGCGCCAGGTGCAGATCGAGTCGCGCATCGTCATCGCACGGGACAGCGCGACCCGCGAGCTTGGCGTCAATTGGGGGATGTCGGCGAACGGCGGGCGTCACTTCGACCTGGGTGGTGCGGCCGATGGCGACGCGTCGACGGTCCCGACGACGTCCGATGACCCGGCATCCTATGGCGGCGGGCTGGCGGTCGATCTCGGCAATGCGACCAATCCCGCCAGCGCCTTCAGTTTCGGCTATCTCTCCGGTGATATCTTGATCGATCTGGAGCTGCGGGCGCTGGAGAGCGAGGGCAAGAGCCAGACCATCTCCCAGCCCAAGGTGATCACGGCCAATCAGCGCACGGCGGTGATCAAGCAGGGCCAGGAGATTCCTTATCAGGAATCGACGTCTTCCGGCGCGACCAACGTGGACTTCAAGGAAGCGGTACTATCATTGGAAGTCACGCCGCAGATCACGCCGGACAATCGCATCATCATGGACCTGGATATCAATAATGATGATGTTTCCGACACGCGCTACGGCGATGAGCCGGCGATCGATACCAACGAGATTCAGACCCAGGTGCTGGTTAACAACGGCGAAACCGTGGTGCTGGGCGGAATTCTGACCTCCGAGCAGTTGCATACCTTGTTCAAGACACCCTTCCTCGGCGACTTGCCGATGATCGGCAAGCTGTTCCGCTATACCCAGGAAAGCAACGAAAAGGTAGAATTGCTGGTATTCATCACGCCCAAGATCATCGAGGACGGACTGGCCATTCGCTGATGCGGTCGCTTCCCAATCTTTTTCTCATCGGTCCCATGGGGGCCGGCAAAAGCACCATCGGCCGCCTCCTGGCGGCCGAATTGCAGCGTGAATTCCTGGATAGCGACCATCAGATCGAGGCGCGTTGCGGGGCGAATATCCCATGGATTTTCGATGTCGAGGGCGAGCAGGGCTTTCGTGATCGCGAAACCGCCATGCTCGACGAGCTGAGCCAGCGCTCCGAGGTCGTCATGGCCACCGGTGGCGGTGCGGTCATGCGCGAAGCCAACCGCCAGCTGCTGCGTGAACGTGGCACCGTCATCTATCTCGCCACCACCGTCGAACAGCAGATCCGGCGGACGTCCCGTGATCGCAACCGGCCGCTTCTGCAGAACGACAACCCCGAGCAGGTATTGCGCGATCTGTTCGCGATCCGCGACCCGCTCTATCGCGCCACTGCCGATATCGTCGTGCGTACCGACCGCCGCAGCCCCCGAAGCGTCGTCGCCGACATCATCCGCCGCGTGTCGCGCCTGACCGAGCCGCTCAAGGTGAAGGCCTCTCTCTCCAGCCAAAGGTAATCCGTCATGTCGCAAGTCTCGTCGTGCTCCGTGGATATATTGAATGTCTCGCTCGGCGAGCGCAGCTATCCGATCCATGTCGGGCCCGGCATGCTGGAAAGCCGCGACCATCTGTTGTCCTACCTGGCGGGACGGCAAGTGATGATCGTGACCAACGAGACGATCGCACCGCACTATCTATCGGTACTCAAGCAGACGCTAGCCGGTGGCGATCTCGATGTGCGCGAGCTGATTCTGCCGGATGGCGAGGCAACCAAGACGCTGGCCTCGGTCGAACGCATCTGGGATGCCTTGCTGGCGGCTGGGTTCAACCGCCGCTGTACGCTGATTGCCCTCGGTGGCGGCGTGATCGGCGACATGACCGGTTACGCCGCCGCCAGCTATCAGCGCGGTGTCGCTTTCATCCAGATTCCCACCACGTTGCTGGCGCAGGTCGATTCCTCGGTCGGCGGCAAGACCGGGGTCAATCATCCGCGCGGCAAGAACATGATCGGCGCCTTCTGGCAGCCCAGGGCAGTGATCGTCGACACCGACACGCTGGCTACGCTACCGGCGCGGGAGCTGTCCGCCGGTCTGGCCGAGGTGATCAAGTACGGCCTGATCTGGGATGCCGATTTCCTCGCCTGGCTGGAACGCGAGATGTCGGCGCTGCGCGCTCTGGATGGCGATGCCATCGCGCATGCGATCCGCCGTAGCTGCGAGATCAAGGCGGAAGTGGTAGCCGAGGACGAGACCGAGCAGGGCGTCAGGGCGTTGCTCAACCTGGGGCATACCTTCGGTCACGCCATCGAAGCGCATCAGGGGTATGGCAACTGGCTCCACGGCGAAGCGGTGGCGGCGGGCATGATGATGGCGACCCGGCTATCCGCCGAGCGTGGCTGGCTGACGGAAGCCGAGGTCGAGCGGGTCGAGCGAATCCTGGAAGCGGCGGCGCTGCCGGTTGCGGCGCCGGCCAACATGTCGGTAGCCGATTTCCTCGAGCGCATGCGTCTCGACAAGAAGAACCACGACAGTCGCCTGCGGCTGATCCTGCTCGAATCGCTGGGCCGGGCCTGCATTCGCGACGATACCGATCCCAGCCAGCTCGAATGGTTGATCGAGTCCTTCCCGCGACGCTAGGGAAACACTGCATAAATGTCTGCGCAGGCGAATCGCTTCGCTATGACCGCCATCCCTGGCGGTCACCGGAGGCCGGCCTGCGGCCGTTCAAATTCGCTCCCGGCGAATTTGTGCGCGGTGCNNTCCGTGCGCCTTGCGACGGAGTGCCGCCCACTTCATCCTGCTCGATGATTTATTCAGTATTTTCCTCTCTGTCGTCACACTGCCGTCGCCCTCGGCGGCTACGGCACCATGTTCTCTCGAGATGAATTCGCTGTTGCCTGCGCCATAGCGGTGCGGGCGGTGACGCTGTGCTCGTTCAGTGCCCGATGCGCTGATGCCAGCCTAAAAGGCAGTGCCGCTGCGACGCCATCAGCGATATAATCGGCATGTTCCATGCTCGATCGGTATGGGGTTGAGCCACTTAGGCCGCCAATGAGCCACACGTGACGCACTGAATTAGACTTTTGTCTAATGCATCTCGCTAAATCATTGAGATCGCTGCCTATTTTGAATTATTTGGCGCTAAGTGCGCGTTTTTCAATGGGATTGTGCGCCGAAGGCGGACGTCGAGATTGCGCTGGGGCGGTAGAGTGGCTATTCTGTCCGGCCTTTTGGCGGTCGATCGCGACAGAAATGTCGGCGTCGAGAGACGCAAAAATGCGCCAGTAACTCTTGGTTATAAGAATAAGAAACCCTCCATTATCTCTTGGCATCTGACCGAAATCAAGTTACCTGGTTTTTGATACAGCTTTGTGAGGCACGCCCATGATGAGAGGTCTTCACCAGCCCGGCGAATTCCGCGACAACTGCGGTTTCGGCCTGATTGCGCATATGGAGGGGCAGGCCAGTCACGATCTGCTCAAGACGGCGATCGAATCGCTGACGTGCATGACGCACCGCGGCGGGATCGCGGCCGACGGCAAGACCGGCGATGGCTGCGGCCTGCTGCTGAAGATGCCGACCGGCTTCATGCGCGACATTGCCCGCACATCGCTGGATGTCGACCTGGGCGAGCGCTTTGCCGTCGGGGTGGTGTTCTTTCCCGACGACGATGCCCGGGAGAACCAGGCCCGGGAGATCCTCGAGGGCGAGCTCGCCGAACGTGGCCTGAGCGTCAAGGGCTGGCGCGACGTGCCCACCGATCCCAGCGTCTGTGGGCCTATGGCGCTCGAATGCCTGCCGCGAATCCGTCAGGTCTTCGTCGAGGGCGACGCGGCACAGTCCGATGCCAGCTTCAACGTCGAGCTGTTCATGGCGCGTCGTCTGGCCGAGCAGAAGCTGCGCGGCGAAGAAGACTTCTATGTCTGTTCGCTGTCGTCCAAGGTGGTCTCCTACAAGGGGCTGATGATGCCCGTGGATTTGCCCACCTTCTACAAGGATCTGGGTGACGAGCGTCTCGAAACCTCGATCTGCGTTTTCCACCAGCGCTTCTCGACCAATACCGCGCCGCGCTGGCCGCTGGCGCAGCCGTTCCGCTTCATGGCCCACAACGGCGAAATCAACACCATCGAGGCCAACCGCAGCTGGGCCAATGCGCGCAAGGCCAACTTCGTCAACGAGCTGCTGCCGGATATCGAAGGCCTCGACGAGATCGTCAATACCACCGGGTCCGACTCGTCGAGCATGGACAACATGCTCGAGGTGCTGCTGACCGGCGGCATGGATCTCTTTAACGCGGTGCGCATGATGGTGCCGCCGGCGTGGCAGAACGTCGAAACCATGGATGGCGATCTGCGCGCCTTCTATGAATACAACTCCATGCACATGGAAGCCTGGGACGGCCCCGCTGGCATCGTCATGACCGACGGCCGTCACGCCGTGTGCATGCTCGACCGCAACGGCCTGCGCCCGGCGCGCTGGGTGATCACCGACAACGGCTACATCACGCTCTCCTCGGAAATCGGGGTGTGGAATTACCAGCCCGAGTCCGTGGTCGCCAAGGGGCGTGTCGGTCCGGGGCAGATTCTCGCCGTGGATACCGAGACCGGCGAGGTGCTGCATACCGACGATATCGACCAGCGCCTCAAGTCGGCCTATCCGTATCGTCGCTGGCTCAAGGAGCACGCCCACTATCTCGAGTCCGCGCTGACCGAGCTGGCGCGCTTCCAGCCGATGGAAACCGAAGAACTCAACGTCTACCAGAAGATGTTCTCGGTCACCGTCGAGGAGCGCGACCAGTTGCTGCGGCCGCTGGCCGAGAGCGGCCAGGAAGCGGTTGGCTCGATGGGCGACGATACGCCGATGGCGGTGCTGTCGCGGCAGAATCGTCTGCTCACCGATTTCTTCCGCCAGAAATTCGCCCAGGTCACCAATCCGCCGATCGATCCGCTGCGCGAGTCGATCGTGATGTCGCTGGAGACCTGTTGCGGGGCGGAGCTGAACGTCTTCGAGGCGACCCCCGAACATGCCCATCGCTTGATCCTGACCACGCCGATCCTGTCGCCGCGCAAGTTCACCGCGCTGATTACCCAGGACGATCCGGCGTTTGCCTCGGTCAGACTGCCGCTGCAATACGACCCGCAGACCACCTCGTTGCGTCAGGCGTTGCTCGAGCTATGCCAACGGGCCGAGCAGGCGGCGCGTGACGGCAAGGTGATTCTGGTGCTGTCGGATGCCGATCTGGCCCGGGACAAGCTGCCGATCCAGGCGCTGCTCGCCACGGGCGCGGTACATCACCACCTGGCCAGGCTTGCGCTGCGCCCGCGGGTCAACCTGGTGGTCGAGACCGGCTACGCCCGTGACGCGCATCAGATGGCGGTGTTCTTCGGCGTCGGGGCTACCGCGATCTACCCGTACCTGGCCTACCAGGTGATGGCCGACATGCATCGTACCGGCGAGTTGATCGGCAATCCGGCGGACGCCCGCGAAAACTACCGCAAGGGCATGCAGAAAGGGCTGTACAAGATTCTCTCGAAGATGGGGATCTCGCAGATTTCCTCCTATCGCGGCTCGCAGCTGTTCGAAGCGGTCGGGTTGGGTTCCGAGGTCATGCAGATGTGCTTCGAGGGCATGATGTCGCGCATCGAGGGCACCGGCTTCAGCGAGCTGCAGATGCAGCAGGAGTTGGCGGCCCGCGATGCCTGGATTCCGCGCAAGGGCATTCGCCAGGGCGGCCTGGTCAAGTTCGTTTACGGTCACGAATACCACGCCTACAACCCGGACGTGGTGATGAAACTGCAGCAGGCGGTGCAGCAGGGCGACTACGGCAAGTGGAAGGCGTTCGCGAGGTTGGTCAACGAGCGCCCGGTGGCGACCATTCGCGACCTGCTCGAGTTGAAGCCGGCGCCCGAGCCGCTGCCGCTGGACGAGGTCGAGCCGGTCGAAAACCTGCTGCCTCGCTTCGACAGTGCCGGCATGTCGCTGGGGGCGCTGTCGCCGGAAGCCCATGAAGCCCTGGCGCAGGCGATGAACGAAACCGGCGGTCGCTCCAACTCCGGCGAGGGCGGCGAGGATCCGGCGCGCTACGGCACCATCCGCTCCTCCAAGATCAAGCAGATCGCCTCCGGGCGCTTCGGTGTCACCCCGGCCTATCTGGTCAATGCCGAAGTGCTGCAGATCAAGGTCGCCCAGGGCGCCAAGCCCGGCGAGGGCGGCCAGTTGCCGGGTGGTAAGGTCAACGAGACGATCGCGCGGCTGCGCTACGCGGTGCCGGGCGTGACGCTGATCTCGCCGCCGCCGCACCACGACATCTATTCGATCGAGGATCTGGCGCAGCTGATCTTCGATCTCAAGCAGGTCAATCCGACCGCCCAGGTCTCGGTCAAGCTGGTCTCGGAGCCGGGCATCGGTACCATCGCCACCGGCGTGGCCAAGGCCTATGCCGATCTGATCACCGTCTCCGGCTACGACGGCGGCACCGCGGCGAGCCCGATCACCTCGATCCGCCATGCCGGCAGCCCATGGGAACTGGGGCTGCCCGAGGTGCATCAGGCGCTGCGCATCAACGGCCTGCGCGACAAGATCCGGCTACAGACCGACGGCGGCCTGAAGACCGGGCTCGACGTGGTCAAGGCGGCGATCCTCGGTGCCGAGAGTTTCGGTTTCGGCACCGCGCCGATGGTCGCGCTGGGCTGCAAGTATCTCAAGATCTGCCACCTCAACAACTGCGCCACCGGTGTCGCCACCCAGCACCAGGAGCTGCGCGACGAGCATTTCCGCGGCACGGTCGACATGGTCAAGCACTACTTCCGCTTCATCGCCGAGGAAGTGCGCGAGCTGATGGCGCTGCTCGGCGTGCGCAAGCTGACCGAGCTGATCGGGCGCACCGATCTGCTCGAGTTGCTCGAGGGCGAGACGGCGGCACAACGCAAGCTCGACCTGACCCCGCTGCTGGCCAATGATTTCGTGCCCGCGGACGCGCCGCAGTTCTGCCAGGTCAGCCGCAACGTGCCGCATGACCCAGGCGCCAAGAACCAGGAGGTGTTCGAGGCCTTGTTGCCGGCGATCGAGGCCAGGTCCGGCGGCGAGTTCTCGTTCAAGATCACCAACTGCGACCGTTCGGTGGCGGCGCGGGTCTCCGGCGAGATCGCCAAGCGCTACGGCGAGGCGGGGCTCGAAGAGGCGCCGATCACCGTGCGTTTCACCGGCGTGGCCGGGCAGAGCTTCGGCGTGTGGAACGCGCGTGGGCTCAACCTCTATCTGGAAGGCGATGCCAACGACTACGTCGGCAAGGGCATGAACGGCGGCAAGGTGGTGATCACGCCGCCCAGGACCAGCCGTTTCAAGAGCCACGAGACGGCGATCATCGGCAACACCTGCCTCTACGGCGCCACCGGCGGCAAGCTGTTCGCCGCGGGCATGGCGGGCGAACGCTTCGGCGTGCGCAATTCCGGTACCCATGCGGTGATCGAAGGCGCCGGCGACCACTGCTGCGAGTACATGACCGGCGGCCTGGTGTGCGTGCTGGGCAAGACCGGGATCAACTTCGGCGCGGGCATGACCGGTGGTTTCGCCTATGTACTCGACGAGGATCGCGGCTTCGTCGATCGCTACAACCACGAGTTGGTGGAGATTCATCGCATCAACACCGAGTCGATGGAAGCTTATCGGCGTCACCTGCGCGAGGTCATCACCGAATACGTGGAAGAGACGGACTCGCCGCGTGGTCGGGCGATTCTCGAGGACTTCTCCGACTTCATTCGCCATTTCTGGCTGGTGAAGCCCAAGGCGGCAAGCCTCAACGGTTTGCTGGCCCAGTCCACGCGCCAGCCCGAGTGAGGAGACAATTCATGGCAAACCGTTTGAGCAACGATTTCCAGTTCATCGACGTCGGCCGCCGCGATCCTCGGAAGAAGGACGCGCGCAGCCGCGCGAAGGAATTCGCCGAGATCTACGAACCGTTCAAGCCCGCCGAGGCGGCCAGCCAGGCGCATCGCTGCCTGCACTGCGGCAATCCGTACTGCGAGTGGAAGTGTCCGGTTCACAACTACATCCCCAACTGGCTGAAACTGGTCAGCGAGGGCAACATCCTCGAAGCGGCGGAGATGTCGCATCGCACCAATTCACTGCCGGAAGTGTGCGGGCGCGTGTGCCCGCAGGACCGTCTGTGCGAGGGCGATTGCACCCTGAACGACGGCTTCGGTGCGGTGACCATCGGCTCGGTGGAGAAATACATCACCGACACCGCCTTTGCCATGGGCTGGCGTCCGGACATGTCCAAGGTGACCATGACCGACAAGCGCGTCGCCATCGTCGGCGCCGGACCGGCCGGACTCGGCTGCGCCGACATTCTGATTCGCAACGGGGTCAAGCCGGTGGTGTTCGACCGCTATCCGGAAATCGGCGGCCTGCTGACCTTCGGCATTCCCGAGTTCAAGCTCGAGAAGCACGTGATGGAGCGCCGGCGCGCGGTTTTCGAGGAGATGGGCGTCGAGTTCCGTCTCAATACCGAGATCGGCCGCGATATCACTTTCCAGCAGCTGCATGACGAGTACGATGCGGTGTTCCTCGGCATGGGCACCTACAAGTACATGGTCGGCGGCTTCCCCGGCGAGGAGATGGACGGGGTCTACAAGGCTCTCGACTTCCTGATCGCCAATGCCAACCATCATCTCGGCTTCGAGAAGGATCCCGCCGATTACGTGTCGATGGCCGGCAAGCGCGTGGTGGTGCTGGGTGGCGGCGATACCGCCATGGACTGCAACCGCACTTCGATCCGTCAGGGCGCGGCCAGCGTGACCTGCGCCTACCGCCGCGACGAGGAGAACATGCCCGGCTCCAAGCGCGAAGTCGCCAACGCCCGCGAGGAGGGCGTCGAGTTCCTGTTCAACCGCCAGCCGGTGGCGATCGTCGGCGAGGGCAAGGTCGAGGGCGTCAAGCTGGTGCGCACGCGCATGGGCGAACCGGACGAGAAGGGCCGGCGCAGCGCCGAGGTGGTACCGGGCTCCGAAGAGATCCTGGCCTGCGACGCGGTGGTCATCGCCTTCGGCTTCCAGCCCAGCGAGATCGAGTGGTTCGACACTCACCAGATCGAGGTCGACGAGCGCGGCCGCGTGCTGGCACCGGAAATCCCGGCGCAGATGGAGCGTTTCGCCTACCAGACCAGCAACGAGAAGGTGTTCGCCGGCGGCGACATGGTGCGCGGCTCCGACCTGGTCGTCACCGCGGTCTACGAAGGGCGCCAGGCGGCGGAGGGCATTCTGGATTATCTGGCAGTCTAAGACTCTCTTCGTCTCGACCGGTGGAAGGCGCCAACGGCAACGCTGGCGCTTTTCGCGGTCACGCCTTCGCGATCCGCCCGATCAGCGTGCCGGGGCCTTGAGGCGACGTATCGGCCAGGACGGCGCGGGCGTCGTCCAGTCTGTCGGGATCGAGATTCAGCAGCAGTACGCCCTTAACCCGTTGGTCTTGCAGATAGTAGTAGACGCCTTTGCCCTGCTCCGGATCCACGTCCTCGACCATCTCGAGCGAGCTATCGAGCTTGCCGACGGCCTTCCAGGCGATATCGAAGACGTTGGAATAGAAGTACGGCGTATGGTCGTAGGTCTCCCGGCTGCCGGCCATGATACGACCGACAGTGGTTCCCATCTGGGTGGCGTTGTCGACGTGCTCGGCGTGCCAGCGGCCGAGAATGTGGTCGGGATAGCTGACGATGTCGCCGGCGGCGAAGATGGCGTCGTCGGAGGTCTGGAGGTGTTCATCGACCACCACCATGCCATCCTCGACCTTCAATCCAGCCTGCTCGGTCAGTTCGACACGGGGTTTGACTCCTAGTCCGAACACCACGGCATCGGCTTCCAGGCTGTCGCCGTCATCGAGTTCGAGTCGGACCCTGCCGTTTTCTTCGTGGCCTCCGGTCACCTTGCGTCCACTCAGCAGCTTGACGCCATGGTCGATGTAAGCCTGCTGAAAACGGCTGGCGAACGCCGGCGGGAACATCTTGCCAGCCAGCACTTCCCCCGGATGGATCAGCGTCACCCGGCAGCCGTTCTGGATCAGCGCGGCGGCCAACTCGGTGCCGATGTAACTGCCGCCGACCACGGCGATATGCAGGCCGCGGCCCGAGAGTTCGCGCAGGCGGTCGTAATCCATGACGGTGCGGTAATAGAGCACGCGTTCGCTCGCGGGCAGGTCCAGTCTCGTCGGTTCGCCGCCGGTGGCGAGCAGCAACCGGCCGTAGCCGAACGGCTCGCCACTTTCGGTGGTGACCGTTTTCCGTACGCGATCGATGGCAGTGACCCGTGTATCGGTATGCAGGGTGGTGCCGTCGTCCTGTTCCGGTTGCATCCAGATCTTGTCATAGCTGAATTCGGGATCGGTCCAGAGTTTTTTCGTCAGCGCCGGGCGGGTCACCGGCCCGTTGGGTTCGGCGCCCAGAATGCCGATGGTGCCCTCGCTGTCCTTTTCCCGAATGCCTTGCACGGCATTGGCGGCGACCATGCCGCCGCCGACGATCAGATAGTCGTAGCGCTGCATAACCACTCCTTGTTGTGCGATAAGCGTCATGTTCCGCGCCAAGCGCTTGGAGCCGCCAAACATCCGTGGCTCTCGCCTGACCTCACGAAAAAACCGGCTCCGTTGCGGTTGCGTGAATAGCGTTAACAGGCCCTGATGTCAGCGTAGTCCAGGGCCGGCCGTTTTCGCGAGCGCGGACGCGGTCCGTCTCGGCGCCTCGGATCGCCGAGCCGGACAAGACTTCGCTTTGCCCGGGCAGCGCGTTAGGCTGTTCCGAGCGTATCCATGGACCATTCCCCAGAGAGCCCAAATGAGTGACTCGCAGAGCTGCGATCTACAACCAGGTGAACAGTCGATAGCCATGACGCGGGAAGTGCTGGAGCAGGACCTGCTGCGACGCCACTTCGAAGTCACCTATCCCGATGTCGCGCTGAAGAGCCATCAGGAGCTGCGCCACTCCATCCGGCAGATGCTGGCCTCGGCGCCGCCCGGGGCGCGGCATGTCGACGGTGTCTATCTGTTCGCCTACGGCTCGCTGATCTGGAACCCCTGCGTCGAGGTAGCCGAGCGCCACACCTGCCGACTCTACGGCTATCATCGCGACTTCTGTCTCAAGCTCGAGCACGGGCGCGGTACGCCGCAGACACCGGGCCTGATGCTGGCGCTGGCGCCCGGCGGCTCCTGTCACGGCGTGGCGCTGCGCGTGCCGGCCCGGCACCTGGAACGCGAGTTGACCCTGGTCTGGCGACGGGAAATGCTTACCGGCGCCTACCGCCCGCGCTGGGTGAAGCTGCAAAGCGACATCGGCCCGCTCTGGAGTATCGCCTTCGTCATCAACCCGCAGCACGATCGTTACATCGGGCGCCAGTCGGACGAGACCGTCATTCAGCTGCTGCGTACCGGGCGAGGCGTACTCGGCTCGTGTCGGGAGTATCTCGACAACACCGTCAACGACCTGCATATGTTGGGAATCCGCGACCGCCGGCTGGAGGCACTGCAGCGCGCGGTCCACAACTGATCACGCCGGTGGCCACCTCACCGGCAATGCAAATTGAGCCGGCCGGTCGAATCTGCTAATCTGGCGCCCCATCCTGGCCTGACTTTCTCCCCCGGGTCTTTTTCTCACGAGCTTTACGACCACGATTCGACAGGTTTTCCATGACACGATATATCTTCGTGACCGGCGGCGTTGTGTCCTCACTGGGCAAGGGCATCGCGTCGGCCTCGCTGGCGGCCATTCTCGAGGCTCGCGGCCTCAAGGTGACCATTCTCAAGCTGGATCCGTACATCAACGTCGATCCGGGGACCATGAGTCCGTTCCAGCATGGCGAGGTGTTCGTCACCGAGGATGGCGCGGAGACCGATCTCGACCTGGGGCACTACGAGCGCTTCATTCGCACCAAGATGACCCAGGCCAACAACTTCACCACCGGACGGGTCTACGAGCATGTGCTGCGCAAGGAGCGTCGTGGCGACTATCTCGGCGGCACCGTGCAGGTGATCCCGCATATCACCGACGAGATCAAGCATCGCGTGATCAAGGGGGGAGAGGGTTACGACGTGGCGCTGGTGGAGATCGGCGGCACCGTCGGCGACATCGAGTCGCTGCCGTTTCTGGAATCGATCCGCCAGTTGCGCAGCGAAGTCGGCGCCAGCCGGGCACTGTTCATGCACCTGACGCTGGTGCCCTACATCAAGACCGCCGGCGAGACCAAGACCAAGCCGACCCAGCACAGCGTCAAGGAGCTGCGCTCGATCGGTATCCAGCCGGACATCCTGATCTGCCGCAGCGAAGTCGAGCTCGAAGAGAGCGAACGGCGCAAGATCGCGCTGTTCACCAACGTCGAGGAGCGCGCCGTCATCCCGCTGCAGGATGCCGACACCATCTACCGCATCCCGCTGATGCTGCACGAGCACGGGCTCGACGACATCGTCTGCGACAAGCTGCGACTCGACGCCCAGCCGGCCGATCTGGGCGAGTGGGTCCATGTGCTCGACGCCAAGCTCAACCCGCTCAAGACGATCAATATCGCCATGGTCGGCAAGTACATGGAGCTGCTCGATGCCTACAAGTCGCTCAATGAAGCGTTGATCCATGCCGGCATCCAGACCCGGGTCAAGGTCAATGTCGAGTACATCGATTCCGAATTGATCGAGCGCCACGGCACCGACCGTCTCGCCGGTAAGGACGCGATCCTGGTGCCGGGCGGTTTCGGCGAGCGTGGCGTCGAGGGCAAGATCCAGACGGCCAGATTCGCCCGCGAGAACGCGATCCCCTATCTCGGCATCTGCCTCGGCATGCAGGTGGCGGTGATCGAATTCGCGCGCCACGTGGCCGGCTGGGAAGACGCTAACTCGACCGAGTTCACCCGCGATACCCAGCATCCGGTCGTCGGCCTGATCACCGAATGGATCAACGCCGAAGGCCAGATCGAACTGCGCGACGAAGCTTCCGACCTCGGCGGCACGATGCGTCTCGGCGGCCAGGAGTGTCTGCTCAAGCCGGGTTCCAAGGCGCACCAGGTCTATGGCCTGGAGACGATCACCGAGCGTCACCGCCACCGCTTCGAGGTCAACGACCAGTTCGTCGAGCAGTTGGAAGCGGCAGGGCTGATCGTTTCCGGCAAGAGCGGCGATCAATCGCTGGTCGAGATGATCGAACTGCCCGACCATCCGTGGTTCCTGGCCTGTCAGTTCCATCCCGAGTTCACCTCGACGCCCCGCGACGGGCACCCGCTGTTCACCGGCTTCGTCAACGCCGCGCTGGAACACAAGGCGCAACGCCAGCGCCAGCAGGGCATGGCGCACCAGGAGTGATCAGCAGCGGGGGATGAAGCGATTCATCCCCCGCTTGCGTTGGGGCAGTGGACCCGGGCGACCGCGATTGATTAAGCTCGGAAGTGGTTACCAGAATTCCCGCGCCCGGCACCAGCACGCCACGTACCGGGCGTTTCACGTTCAACTCGTTGAAAGTTCAACCGACAGGACGACGTAACATGGCTGAGATCGTTGATATTCGCGCCCTCGAAGTGCTCGATTCCCGCGGCAATCCGACCGTTCAGGCGCAGGTGACGCTGAGCGGCGGCACCGTCGGCAGTGCCTGCGCTCCCAGCGGTGCCTCCACCGGCTCGCGCGAAGCGCTGGAACTTCGCGACGGCGACAAGTCCCGTTATCTGGGCAAGGGCGTGCTGAAGGCGGTCGAAGCCGTCAACGGCAAGATCCGCGAACGCCTGCTGGGCATGGATGCCAGCGATCAGCGCGCACTCGACGAAGCCATGCTGGCGCTGGACGGCAGCGACAACAAGGCCAACCTCGGGGCCAATGCCATTCTCGCGGTGTCGCTGGCCGCGGCCAAGGCCGCCGCAGCCGAGAAGAGCGTGCCGCTCTACGCGCATATCGCCGAACTCTACGGCCAGCCGGACAAGTACCTGATGCCGGTGCCGATGATGAACATCCTCAACGGTGGCGAGCACGCCGACAATAACGTCGACATCCAGGAGTTCATGATTCAGCCGGTGGGCGCGCCGAACTTCCGCGAGGCGCTGCGCATGGGCGCCGAGGTCTTCCACGCATTGAAGAAGGTATTGACCGGCAAGGGGCTTTCCACCTCGGTCGGCGACGAGGGCGGTTTCGCGCCCAATCTATCTTCCAACGCCGAGGCGCTGGCGGTGATCAAGCAGGCGGTCAGCGATGCCGGCTACACCCTTGGCAAGGACGTGACGCTGGCGCTCGACTGTGCCTCCAGCGAGTTCTACTCCGACGGCACCTATGACCTCGCAGGCGAGGGCAAGCAGTACGATGCCGCCGGTTTCGCCGACTATCTCGCCGAACTGTGCGACCAGTATCCGATCGTCTCCATCGAAGATGGCATGGACGAGTCCGACTGGGATGGCTGGAAGGCGCTGACCGAGAAGCTGGGCGACAAGATCCAGCTTGTGGGCGATGACCTGTTCGTCACCAACACCAAGATCCTGAAGCGCGGCATCGACGAGGGCATCGGCAACTCGATCCTGATCAAGTTCAACCAGATCGGCTCGCTCTCGGAGACGCTGGATGCGATCAAGATGGCCCAGGACGCCGGCTTCACCGCCGTGATCTCCCATCGCAGCGGCGAGACCGAGGACACCACCATCGCCGATCTGGCCGTGGGTACCGCCGCCGGCCAGATCAAGACCGGTTCCTTGTGCCGCTCCGATCGCGTGGCCAAGTACAACCGCCTGCTGGTGATCGAGCAGGAGTTGGGTGGCAAGGCCGCCTACCCGGGGCTGAAAGCGATTAAAGGACAGTAATTCCTGCTTGATTGACTAATTGATGAAACGAAGAAGGCCGNNCGGCCTTCTTCGTTTGGTTCTCGCGTCCGACCGTGCCGGGATCAGCGTTCCAGCAGCTCGATCTTGTTAGGCTTGCCGTCCCACTCCTTGGCGTCTTCCGGCGGGTCTTTCTGCTCGGTGATGTTGGGCCAGACCTCGGCGAGTTCGGCGTTGAGCTCGATGAACTGCTGTTGACCGTCGGGCAATTCGTCTTCCGAGAAGATCGCCTCGGCAGGGCACTCCGGCTCGCACAACGCGCAGTCGATACACTCGTCCGGGTGAATGACGAGAAAGTTGGGCCCCTCGTAGAAGCAGTCCACCGGGCAGACTTCGACGCAGTCGGTGTATTTGCACTTGATGCAGTTCTCGGTGACGACGAACGTCATGGGTGATCTCTCCTGGTTGACGGCCCGGTCGCTGGCCCCTTGGTCACGGTCTCGGCGGGATATGATGACTTTTTGAAATCACCGCTTTCACGGCGCCGCCCGAGGATATCTGAATGGCGCCATATTCTAGGCGGGTGGCGTTGGCCCCGGCAAGCGGGGGCTGGGAATGTCTGGGAATGGTGTTATAGCTCACCGGTTGTTGTCATGGCCTGTGTATGGCGGGTTTCAGTACTGCTCGCGCCATTGGTAGAGCAGTTCCAGCGCCGCACGCGGCGTCAGCGAGTCGACATCCAGCGACTCCAGCGCTTCCAGCACCGGGTGCGGCGTGGCGGCGAACAGGTCCGCCTGCTGCGGTTGCGCCGTCGGCGTCGAGGAGGTTGACGCGACGGGCGTGGCCGGTGGCTGTTCCAGGCTCGCCAGCTTGTCGCGGGCGCGGGCGATGACGCTCTGGGGGACGCCGGCGAGCTGGGCGACCTGTAGGCCGTAGCTTTGACTCGCCGGCCCCTCTTCGACCCGGTGCATGAAGACGATGCCGTCCTTGTGCTCGGCGGCGGTGAGGTGAACGTTGGCCACCGTCTCCTGCTGCTCGGCCAGCGCGGTCATCTCGAAATAGTGGGTGGCGAACAGTGTGAAGGCGCGCTGTGCCGCGAGATGCTCGGCGCTGGCCCAGGCCAGCGACAGGCCATCGAAGGTACTGGTGCCACGGCCGATCTCGTCCATCAGCACCAGGCTTTCGGCGGTGGCGTTGTGCAGGATGCTGGCGGTTTCGGTCATCTCCACCATGAAGGTGGAGCGACCGCCGGCCAGGTCGTCGCTGGAGCCGATGCGGGTGAAGATACGGTCCAGCGGGCCGATTTCGGCGCGGTCGGCGGGAACGAAACAGCCAGTGTGGGCGAGCAGCGCGATCAGTGCCGCCTGACGCATGTAGGTCGATTTACCGCCCATGTTGGGGCCGGTGATCACCAGCATGCGGCGATTGTCGTCGAGCACCAGATCATTGGGCACGAAGGGATGCTGGCTGACCTGCTCGACCACCGGATGGCGGCCGCCGAGGATGTTGAATCCCGGCGTTTCCGTCAGGCGCGGGCGCACGAAGTCGAGACTCTGGGCGCGTTCGGCAAAGGCGCACAGTACGTCCAGCGCCGACAGCGAATGGCCGGTGGCCTGCAGCGCGTCGAGATCGGCATTGAGCGTGTCGATCAGGCTCTCGTAGAGCAGCTTTTCGCGCGCCAGCGCGCGGGACTTGGCCGATAGCGCCTTGTCCTCGAACTCCTTGAGCTCGGGGATGATGAAGCGCTCGGCGTTCTTCAGCGTCTGGCGGCGGATGTAGTCCGCCGGCACCTCGCGCGCCTGGGCGCGGGGAATCTCGATGTAGTAGCCGTGAACGCGGTTGTAGCCGACCTTGAGCCCGGCCAGTCCGGTGCGTTCGCGCTCGCGTATTTCCAGCTGTACCAGGTAGTCGCCGGCGTGCTCGGCCAGGCCGCGATACTCGTCGAGTTCGGCATCGAAGCCCTCGCGAATCACGCCGCCATCACGGATCACCACCGGCGGGTTGTCGATCAGTGCTTGGCTCAGGGTCTCGGCAAGCGCCGGATAGGGGCGGATATGGCGCGCTAGGTCGTCGAGCGCACTTTCGCCTTCGATGCGCTCGAGGTCGCCCTGTAGCGTCGGCAGCACGTTGAGCGCGTCGCGCAGGCGCGCGAGGTCCCGCGGCCGGGCGCTACGCAGCGCGACGCGGGCGAGAATGCGCTCGACATCGCCGACCGCGTTGAGAGAGTCGCGAATCACCACATGTTCATCGTTGTCGAGCAGCAACTGCACCGCCGCCTGGCGGGCACCGATCTGAATCCGGTCGCGCAGCGGCCGGTTGAGCCAGCGCTTGAGCAGCCGCGAGCCCATCGGTGTGACGGTGGTGTCGAGCACGCTGGCGAGTGTATTGTCGCCGCTGCCGCCGAGGTTTATGTCGATCTCCAGGTTGCGCCGGCTGGCGGCATCGATCACCACCGCTTCGTCGCGACTCTCTACGCCCAGCGCGGTGACGTGGGGCAGGCGCGAGCGCTGGGTGTCGCGGGCATAGTCGACCAGCACGCCGGCGGCGATCAGCGCCGTTTTCAAATGGGTGCAGCCGAAGCCGCGCAGGTCGGCGACGTTGAACTGGTCGCACAGCAGCCGGTTGGCCGTTTCCCCATCGAAGTGCCAGTCGTTCTGGCGCCGTAGCCCGGTCCGTTCGGCCAGCGATGGCGGTAGCTCGAGACTCTCGGCGGCCAGCAGTTCGGCTGGCTGGAGGCGATGAATCTCGGCCAGCATGTCGGCCTCGCCCTCGACTTCGAGCACGTTGAAGCGACCGCTGGAGAGTTCCAGCCAGGCGATGCCCCAGCAGTCGCCCGTTCGATGCACAGCGACCAGCAGGTTGTCGCGGTTGGCGTCCAGCAGCGCTTCGTCATGCAGCGTACCGGGGGTGACGATCCGTACTACCTTGCGCTCGACCGGCCCCTTGGCGGCGTTGGGGTCGCCGATCTGTTCGCAGATCGCCACCGACTCGCCGGATCTGACCAGCCGTGCGAGATACGACTCAACGCTGTGGTAGGGCACGCCGGCCATGGGAATCGGGTTGCCGGCGGATTGGCCGCGGGCGGTCAGCGTGATATCGAGTAGCTGCGAGGCGCGTTTGGCGTCGTCATAGAACAGCTCGTAAAAATCACCCATGCGGTAGAAGAGCAGCACATCGGGATGCTCGCGCTTGATCTTCAGGTATTGCGCCATCATCGGCGTATGCTGGGTCGTCTTGCTGGAGGCCGCGTCCTGCATGGTGTTTCGCTAAACTCCGTCGATTCTGGGGCAACGATTCTAGGGCAAGGGGAGCATCGACTCGTCGTTCGCCGACGCATTGCTGAGCAAGGTTATCACGCAGCGTCGGGCGTCGACATGCGCCGCGGTCGATAGTCAGCGCTAGCTCGGTTCATGCGCCGAGGTCTAGGGATTTCAACCTGGGTCTCCGCTACGAAGCCGTTACAGTGTGTGAAACCGGCATCCGAGGACCCACATATGGCCCGGCTGGTGCTCAACCACCTCAGTGATTCGACTTACCGGCAACTTGCTGTCGAAGCCAACAAGCGCAACGTCAATGTCAGCGAACTTGCCGTCATTCTATTGGAGCTAGCCGTTGCCGACCTGGCCGCCGGACCGTCCGCGCAGCCAGCGGCATCCCCTCGCCCTCGAGACCCCAAGTGAAGGCGAGCGGGTCCTATCGATGGCGGATACCCGCCCTGTTGCGCAGTGCCGGAATCTCCGCATACTAGGTCTATTAATACTAGCTGGGCCTGTAAATACCATGCGTCGCGAGCCGCGTTGCCGGGCCAAATGCGTTCAGGCAAGGCGCGGAACGTCGACGTTCAGCCCGCCCGTGACCGGAAGAAGGAGAACTGCCTATGTCAGCGGCGTCAGACTTCGACATGCCGGCCGATGCCGACAAGGATGCGGAGCCATTGGCGCGGCGTCTGGGGGAGGTCTGTCTGGCGCACCAGGCCCATGTGACCACGGCGGAATCGTGTACCGGTGGCGGCGTTGCCTGTGCCATTACCGCCGTGGCCGGTAGTTCGGCCTATTTCGAGACCGGTTACGTGACCTATTCGAACCAGGCCAAGCAACGTCTGCTGGGGGTCGCGGAAGCCACTCTCTCCACCTATGGGGCGGTCAGTGCTGAAACCGTGCGAGAGATGGTTGCCGGTGCCTGTCGCGACAGCGGTGCGACGCTCGGTGTCGCCGTCAGCGGAATAGCCGGCCCCGACGGCGGTAGCGCGGAAAAGCCGGTCGGTACCGTCTGGTTCGCCTGGGGCGACGAACGCAGGCAGCGCGTGAGCCACTTCCAGATCCCGGGCGACCGGGCCCAGGTCCGTGAGCGCTCGGTATCCATCGCCCTGGCGGGCCTGATCGAATGGCTAATGGATCAGGCGGGCGCCCGCGGTGCTACTCATCGCCACTTGCAGCGATGAAAAAACGCTGCTAGGGGATAGGCGCGGGAGGATTTTTTCGCCATACTACTGGCTAGCCATACAGTATGTGAGTCTGGTGCCGTTGCCGGCATGCCTCGTCTCACCTCGTGCATTCATAGGAGACTTCCATGGCACAAGACGAAAACCGCAGCAAGGCACTCAATGCGGCTTTGTCACAGATCGATCGCCAATTCGGCAAAGGCACCGTGATGCGCCTGGGCGACTCGCCACGTACGGCGGTGCCGGTGGTGTCTACGGGGTCTCTGGGGCTGGACATCGCGCTCGGCGTCGGCGGCCTGCCCTATGGCCGCGTGGTCGAGATATTCGGTCCGGAATCCTCGGGCAAGACCACGCTGACGCTGTCGGTGATCGCGCAGGCCCAGAAGCAGGGCAAGACCTGCGCCTTCATCGATGCCGAACACGCGCTCGATCCGAGCTATGCGGAAAAGCTGGGTGTCGATCTCGACGAACTGCTGGTATCCCAGCCGGATACCGGCGAGCAGGCGCTGGAAATCTGCGACATGCTGGTTCGCTCCGGTGGCGTCGACGTGATCATCATCGACTCGGTGGCGGCGCTCACGCCGCGGGCCGAAATCGAGGGCGAAATGGGTGACTCCCACGTCGGTCTGCAGGCGCGTCTGATGTCCCAGGCGCTGCGCAAGGTCACCGGAAACATCAAGAACGCCAACTGCATGGTGGTGTTCATCAACCAGATCCGCATGAAGATCGGTGTGATGTTCGGCAGCCCCGAAACCACGACCGGCGGTAACGCGCTCAAGTTCTATTCCAGCGTGCGTCTCGACATCCGGCGTATCGGCTCGGTCAAGCAGGGCGACGAGGTCACCGGCAACGAGACCCGGGTCAAGGTGGTCAAGAACAAGGTGGCACCGCCGTTCCGTCAGGCCGAGTTCCAGATTCTCTACGGCAAGGGCATCTATCACGCCGGCGAGGTGATCGATCTTGGCGTGCAGTGCAATCTGGTCGACAAGGCCGGCGCCTGGTACAGCTATCAGGGCAACAAGATCGGTCAGGGCAAGGCGAACGCATCGCAGTATCTGGAAGAGAATCCGGCCATCATGGCGGAGATCGAGGAGCAGATTCGCGCGCAGTTGCTCGCCGTGCCGGCGCCCAAGGAGAAGGAGTCCGAGGCGGCGGTCGCCGATGGCAACGACCCTGGCGACTCCCTGCTGTAAGCCAGGTTCCGTATCGGCAACGGAGAGCGTGAATGGCTGGCGCCGTCGATTTGTCTCCGCGTGATCTGGCGATTCAATTGCTGGCCCGGCGTGAATATTCCCGGGCCGAACTGATCCAGCGACTCGGCGCCAAGGGCGTCGAGCCCGCGGCGATCGACGCGACGCTGAAGGCGCTTGCCGAAGAAGGCCTGCAGTCGGATGCGCGTTTCGCCGAAGTCTTCGTGCGTTCGCGCATCGCCCTCGGCCACGGCCCGCTCAAAATTCGCGTCGAATTGGGCCAGCGGGGTATCGCTGATTCCCTGATGACGCCCGCCTTCGAAGCCGAGGCGCCCGATTGGCGGAAGCTGGCTTGCCTGGCTCTCGCCAAGCGTTTCGATGGTCCCGGTGCCACGCCGCGCGAACGCGCCAAGCGGGAGCGCTTTCTCGCCGGGCGCGGTTTCGAGTTCGACCAGGTCCGTTATGCCATGAACCATGCCTGGGGCGGTGACGACGAATAGCTTTTCGAAACCCCCCATTCTTTCCCGCACTCTCCTCATGCCTGGTTCTCATGGAGCTTCGGCAATTTAGCCTGCCTTTCGACACGCCTTGCTTATACTGCCTGGAAGCGACAAATAATGACGACATGGGTGTCGCACTCGACAGACTGACTGTCGACCACGTTATACTAACGCGCTTTGCGATGGCCCGAAGCGGTAGCATCTGGCCGTTTCGCAGCCCGTTTTTGCGTCGCCACGTGGTCCGTTCGCCGCCGTGGGCACGCCTATCGCCACGGATGTTTCCATGAAAAGTGCAGATATCAGACAGGCCTTCCTGAGCTACTTCGAGGAGCGCGGACACACCATCGTGCCTTCCGCCTCTCTGGTACCGGAAAACGACCCGACGCTTCTCTTTACCAATGCCGGCATGGTGCCGTTCAAGGACGTCTTCCTGGGGCGCGATCCGCGTCCCTATGTGCGTGCCACCTCGGCCCAGCGCTGCGTGCGTGCCGGCGGCAAGCACAACGACCTCGACAACGTCGGCTACACGGCCCGTCATCACACCTTCTTCGAGATGATGGGCAACTTCAGCTTCGGCGACTATTTCAAGGCTGACGCCATTCGCTTCGCCTGGAACTTCATCACCGAGGTGCTGAAGCTGCCCAAGGAACGCCTCTGGGTCACGGTTCACGTCAGCGATGACGAAGCGGCCAGGATCTGGACCGACGACATCGGCGTCGACCCGGCGCGCATGTCGCGCCTGGACGAGGACAACTTCTGGCAGATGGGCGACACCGGTCCCTGCGGCCCGTGTTCGGAAATCTTCTATGACCACGGACCCGAGGTCTGGGGTGGACCTCCCGGTAGCCCGGAAGAGGACGGCGACCGCTACATCGAGGTGTGGAACCTGGTCTTCATGCAATTCGACCGCGACGCCACGGGCAAGCTGACGCCACTGCCCAAGCCGTCGATCGATACCGGCATGGGGCTGGAGCGCATGGCCGCGGTGATGCAGGGCGTTCACTCCAACTACGAGATCGACCTGTTCCAGAATCTGCTGGCCGCCGCCGCCGAGGTTACGGGGCACAGTGACACGGAAACACCGTCGCTGCGGGTGATCGCCGACCATATCCGTTCCTGCGCCTTTTTGATCGTCGACGGCGTATTGCCGTCCAACGAAGGTCGCGGCTACGTACTGCGCCGCATCATCCGTCGCGCCATTCGCCACGGTCACAAGCTCGGCGCCAGCGAACCGTTCTTCCACAAACTGGTGGCGGCGCTGGACGCCGAGATGGGCGAGGCCTATCCCGAACTGCACCAGGCGCGCGCGCAGATCGAGCGGGTGCTGTTGAAGGAAGAACAGCAGTTCGCGCGCACGCTGGATCACGGCATGGGGCTGCTCGAAGAGGCGCTGGCGTCTCTCGAGGGTGACGTGCTGCCGGGCGAGACGGTGTTCAAGCTCTACGATACCTATGGCTTTCCGTACGATCTGACTGCCGATGTCTGCCGCGAACGCGGCGTGACGCTGGACGAGGCCGGCTTCGAGCGCGAACTTGAAGCCCAGCGTCAGCGCGCCCGGGCCGCCAGCCAGTTCGGCGGCGATTACGCTGCGGCCCTGGAGCTGGAAGGATCGACCGAGTTCACCGGCTACGACCGCCTCGAGGACAGTGCGACCGTGACCGCCATCGTCGATGGCCAGGGCAATGCGCTCGAATCGCTGGAAGAGGGACAGAAAGGCGTCGTCGTGCTAGACCGTACGCCGTTCTATGGCGAGTCCGGCGGGCAGGTCGGCGACACCGGCTATCTGATTGCCGACGGCGGGCGTTTCCAGGTTACCGATACCCGCAAGCAGGCAGGCCATCATCTGCACGAAGGCGTCATGGTCAGCGGCAGCCTGCAAGTTGGCGAAGGCATCAAGCCGCAGGTCGACGCTTCGTTGCGCCAAGCGACCATGCGCAACCACTCGGCGACCCATCTGCTGCACGAGGCGCTGCGCCGCACGCTCGGCGACCACGTTCAGCAGAAGGGCTCGCTGGTCAGCGCCGAACGCCTGCGCTTCGACTTCAGTCATTTCGAGCCGGTCACGGCCGAGCAACTGACCCGGATCGAGCGGATCGTCAACGCTCAGATTCTGGCCAACGCGCCGACTCGGGTCGAGCAGATGACGCTGGACGAGGCCAAGGCCAAGGGCGCGCGAGCCCTGTTCGAGGCCAAGTACGCCGATAATGTGCGCGTGTTGACGATCGGCAGCGACGATTTTTCGATCGAGTTGTGCGGCGGCACTCACGTGGCGCGCACCGGTGACATCGGTCCTTTCCACATCGTCGCGGAGTCCGGCACGGCGGCGGGCGTGCGACGTATCGAGGCGGTCACCGGCGAAGGGGCGCTGGCGTGGTTCGCGACCCAGGAGCGTGAACTGAACGCCGTCGGCGAACGGCTCAAGGTCAAGCCGGAACAGATCGTCGAACGCCTGGATGTGGTGCTCGAGCGCCAGCGCACGCTGGAAAAGGAGCTCGAACGGCTCAAGGCCAAGCTGGCCAGCGCTGCCGGCAACGAGCTACTGGATCAGGCGCAGGAAGTGGCCGGCGTGCGCGTGCTGGCGACCCAGATCGAGGGCGTCGGTGGCAAGGATCTGCGCAACCTGCACGACCAGCTCAAGCAGAAACTGGGCTCCGGTGCGCTGGTCCTGGCCGCCGCCCGGGATGGCAAGGTCAGCCTGATCGCCGGGGTCACCGACGATCTGACCGCCCGCATCAAGGCCGGCGAGCTGGTCAACCACGTTGCCGCGCAAGTCGGTGGCAAGGGCGGCGGACGCCCGGACATGGCGCAGGCGGGCGGCAGTGATCCGAGTCAATTGCCGGCGGCGCTGGCCAGCGTGCCGGCCTGGGTCGCCGAACGGCTCGGCTAAATGCATTCCGGCCGCTGCACCGGCGGCGGCCGACAACGCTAGGGAGCGACAAACAGACTCATGGCGCTATACGTACAGAAGTTCGGTGGGACCTCCGTCGGTTCGGTCGAGCGCATCAAGGCCGTGGCCGAAAAGGTCAAACGCTTTCGCGACGAAGGCCATCAAGTGGTTGTGGTGGTCTCGGCAATGAGCGGCGAAACCAATCGGCTGATCGATCTTGCCAGCCAGATCAACGACGATCCGACGCCGCGCGAGATGGATATGCTCGTTTCCACCGGCGAGCAGGTGACCATCTCGTTGCTGGCCATGGCCCTGCACAAGCTGGGCGTGCCGGCAACCTCCTACACCGGTGCCCAGGTTGGCATCCGTACCGATAGTGCCCACACCAAGGCGCGCATCCAGCGGATCGAAACCGATGAGCTCAAGGAAGACCTGGCGGAAGGCCAGGTGGTCGTCGTGGCGGGTTTCCAGGGCGTCGACGAGGAGGGCAACATCACCACCCTCGGCCGCGGCGGCTCGGACACCACTGGCGTGGCGCTGGCGGCGGCGTTGGGCGCAGACGAGTGCCAGATCTACACTGACGTCGATGGCGTCTATACCACCGACCCGAGGGTCTGTTCCAAGGCCCAGCGCTTGGAGAGAATCACCGTCGAGGAGATGATCGAACTGGCCAGCCTCGGCTCCAAGGTATTGCAGATTCGCTCGGTGGAGTTCGCCGGCAAATACAATGTACCGCTACGGGTGTTGTCGAGCTTCGAGGATGGGCCCGGCACGCTGATCGTTGCAGACGAGGAAATCGAATCGATGGAAGAACCGCTGATCTCCGGTATTGCCTTCACCGCCAACGAAGCCAAGCTGACGCTGCTTAACACGCCCGACGTGCCCGGCGTTGCCTCGCGCATCCTGGGGCCGATCGCCGACGCCAACATCGAAGTCGACATGATCGTCCAGAACGTGGCACCGGCCGGCGACTACACCGACTTTACCTTCACCGTGGCCAAGAGCGACTACAAGCAGACCACGCGTATCCTGCAGAACGACGTCATCCCCGCGCTTGGCGGCGGAGAGCTGCGCGGCGACGACAACATCGCCAAGGTATCGCTGGTCGGCGTGGGTATGCGTTCCCACGCAGGGGTCGCCTCCAAGATGTTCCGCGTGCTGGCCGAGGAGAACATCAACATTCGTATGGTCTCGACTTCGGAGATCAAGATTTCGGTAGTGATCGACGAAAAGGCCATGGAGCTCGCGGTGCGCGCACTGCACACTGCCTTCGGTCTCGATAAAGACAGCATTCAAAGCGAATAATCGAATAACACCTTCAAGAATGTCTCAGGCGTTCTACGCTTAGGATGGTTGAAACAAAGTGAAAGGAATCCAGCGCTTTTTCAATGCAACCGGGTTGTCACGGAACGGTGTCATTGGCCTGATGGCCTGTATGGCGCATAATCGCTCTGCGGGCGGCAGGCCATCTTTGCTGGCGGTCCGTGTGAGCGTGACTCGAGAATGGAAGAAGGCCCTGAGAAGGAGATCAGATAATGCTCATCCTGACCCGTCGAGTGGGAGAGACTCTCATGATCGGCGACGACATTACCGTCACGGTTCTGGGAGTGAAAGGGAATCAGGTGCGCATCGGCGTGAATGCGCCCAAGGATGTGGCCGTCCACCGCGAAGAGATCTATCAGCGCATCCAGCGCGAGAAATCCGAAGACGAAGACGGCGGTCCCGGCGTATAAATAAGAAGTGCGCTACGCGTATCTCTGGAACCGCCTGGGCTGGTGAAGTCGTCCCCCTTATCGGCTCGGGCCTGTCTCACGAACCTCCTCTCATCGTCTCGATCCCGCAGTTCCCGTCTTCGGTAACTTCTTCTTCCTTTGAGGTTTTTCGCATAAAAAGTTTGGGTTTTCTGCTGGACAAAGCCCAGCGGAGTCGGTAACCTACGCGCCGTGTTGATCGGGGAGAGGTGGCCGAGTGGCTGAAGGCGCTCCCCTGCTAAGGGAGTATGGGGTTTATAGCCTCATCGAGGGTTCGAATCCCTCCCTCTCCGCCATTGCCGGTAGCGCCGGTACAGCGATCGACACTGGTAGCATGTTGTGAAAAGCGCCCGTAGCTCAGCTGGATAGAGTACCTGACTACGAATCAGGTGGTCGGAGGTTCGAATCCTCCCGGGCGCGCCACACCTCCGGCTGTCGAGGTTCGTGTTCCAGCATTTGCACAGATTATCAGCGCCCGTAGCTCAGCTGGATAGAGTACCTGACTACGAATCAGGTGGTCGGAGGTTCGAATCCTCCCGGGCGCGCCATCTAGCGACACCCGCACGCATTGCGTGCGGGTGTTTTCGTTTATCGGCGCTGTCTTCGAAGATTGGCGTCGGGACTACTCAGGCCGGCTCGCTGAGCATATCCCTGTTCGATGAGACGCATGCTTCGCCGCGTCTGCCTGACGGCTGCTGCAACCCTGCCAAAAACGGGGCGAGAGCGGTTTCCCGGCGTAGCGCCATGAAGCGCTCGGCTGCCTCCACGTCGCGACCGCGCATGATGTTGAGCCACTGCTTGAGCAGCGCAACGATGAACTTCTCCGCCATGCCGCTTGCCTGCTTGCGGCGTGCATAGCGGCATAGCATGTCGGCGCGTGCCGACCACGGCGTGGGAGCCAGGCGTTCGCCGCCGCTTGCCTGCCAGTAACGGACGCGCCGGGCCAGCCACGGATCGGCAAGCATGCCGCGACCCAGCATGACGTCGCGGCAGCCGGAGAGTGTGCGTGCCTTCCAGTACTCCTCCAGCGTCCAGATGTCGCCGTTGGCGATCACCGGAACATTCACTGCCGTGCGGATGCGCGCGATCCATTCCCAATGCGCGGGTGGACGATAACCCTCCCGGCGGGTGCGCGCATGCACCACCAGTTCACAGGCGCCACCCGCTTCGGCAGCGCGGGCACAGGCCAGCGCCATGCGACGGTCGTCGAAGCCCAGGCGTAGCTTGGCGCTGACCGCCGCTCCGTGGCGCGCGCCCACGTTCGCTACGGCGGCGACGGCGCGCTCCACGCGCGCGGGCGTGCGCAACAGCGAGGCGCCGCCGTCGTGACGATTGACGGTCTTGGCGGGACAGCCGAAGTTGAGATCCAGCCGGGTCGCCCCCAGCGCGATCGCCTGCTCGGCGTTGGCGGCCAGCGCCTCGGGATCGGAGCCCAGCAATTGCAACGTGACCGGCGTATCGCTCGGAGTCTTGGGTCCGTGGTCGCCGGCCGTGGCGAGCTCGGGGCAGTGGCGCAGAAACACCCGTGGCGGCAGCCGGGCATCCACCACGCGCACGAACTCGGTCACGCACCAGTCCAGCGCGCCATCGGCACTGAGCAGGGCACGGGTGTCGGCGTCGATGACGCCTTCCATCGGCGCCAGGCCGATACGACCGGCATCGAGAGCGCGAGTGTCGAGGGGCGTGCTGAGAGAAAAGTCGGGTTGTGCCATGACGAGCTCCGGAAGACGGTCGCCACGCTAGCACAGCTGTCGCTCGACGCGAACGGAAAAATGGGCGGCGGCCTTGCGCCACCGCCTGTCAGATCACGCCTGGGCCGCCATGCGCTTGCGCTGCCGCAGGATACGGCGAACGGTGAAGGCGACGGAAAGCACGGCAAGAACCAACAGCCCCGCCGAGATGGGGCGCGTGAAGAACAGCGTCCAGTCTTCGTCGGCCATCAGCGCCCGGCGCAGATTGGTCTCGGCGATCGGCCCTAGAATCACGCCCAGCACCAGCGGCGCCAGCGGGTAGTCGAGCTTGGCCAGCAGATAGCCGACCAGGCCGACGCCGATCAGCAGATAGAGGTCGGTGATGCGGTTGTTGAGCGCCAGCGCGCCCACGGCGCAGCAGACCAGCACCACCGGCACGATGATCGACTTCGGGATCGCGGTGATGCGCAGAAACCAGCGCATGCTGAGCAGGCAGAAGACCAGCACCATGACGGCGGCCAGGAACATCGCCAGGAACATGCCGTAGACCAGATCGGCGTTATCCATGATCAGTCTCGGGCCGACGCTGATGCCCTGGACCATCAGCGCCGCCATCAGCACGGCGTCGACGGCACTGCCAGGAATGCCCAGCGCGATCATCGGAATCAGACCGCCGCCGGCGGTGGCCGAATTGCCCGACTCCGAGGCCACCACGCCGTCGGCGATACCGGTGCCGAAACGCTCCGGCGTCTTGGAGGCGCGCTTGGCCTGGTCATAGGCGATCAGGTTGGCGATGCTGCCGCCGGCGCCGGGCACCGCGCCGATCACCACACCGACCATCGACGAGCGCAGCAGATTGAGAGGCCGGCTCAGGACCTCGCGCATGACCGCCAGCGGTTGGAAGTGCAGCGTGCCGCGGATCAGCGCCTGCCCTTGGTGAAGCTCGGCCGGGTTCTCGACCTCGCCGGCGAGTTGGCTGACGGCGAAGATGCCGATCAGCACCACCAGGAAGGGAAAGCCCGCCGCCAGCACATCGACCCCGAACGTGAAGCGTGGCACGCCCATCATCGGGTCCTGTCCCACGGTGGCGATGAATAGCCCCAGCAGGCTCATCATCAACCCTTTGAGGATCGATTTGCCGACCAGGCTGGCGACCACGGTGATGGCGAACAGGATCAGCGAAAAATACTCCCAGGGCCCCAGCTTGACCGCGATCAGCGCCAGCGGCGGCGCCGCGATGATCAGCACGATGGCGCTCACCAGGGCGCCGAAGAACGACGCCCAGATGCCCAGGCCGAGCGCGCGGCCGGGCTCGCCATTGCGCGCCATGGGGTAGGCGTCGAAGGTCGTCGCCACCGAAGAGGGAGTGCCGGGGATGCCCAGCAACGCGGCGCTGATCAGCCCGCCCGAACAGCCGCCGACATAGACTGCCAGCATCGTCGCCACGCCCTGCAGCGGCGGCATGGAAAAGGTCACCGGCAGCGTCAGCACGATCGCCATGGTTACCGTAAAACCGGGGATGGCTGCGGCAATCACGCCTGCCACTACACCGATCATCATGCTGACCAGGGTGGCCAGCGAAAACAGTTGTTCGACGCTGGAAAGCAGCGCATCGGTCATCGGCATGGAGAGTCTCTTGTCCGTTGGTCTTGTTTGGTTCGGACTACCGGAGCGGGGCTACCAGAGGCGCCCCGGGGGCAGCGAAATCAGGAACACATGGCTGAATAACGCATAGAGGCCGAGACTGCAGACCACGGCGACAATGACGGCAACCAGCAGTCGGCGTCCGCGACGGGCGCCCAGGATCACCTGCACGGCGAGCAGGAACACCAGAGAGGCCAGGGCGAATCCGATCCACGGCATCAACAGCGCATAGAGGGCGAATGCCGCCAGGGTCGCGAAGGCCAGACGGCGCTGCAGGAACCATCGACCGACGCCCACGCTCGCGGTGCGGTCGGCGCGACGGAACGCCGCCGTGGATTGCGCCATGATCGCCAGGTTGAACACCACCAGGGCGCCGAGAACCAGCCTAGGAAAGGAGCCGGCTCCCAGCGGCTCCCACATCGAAGAAGGCAGTTCGCCGGCCTGTATGAACAGGGTGACAAAGAACACGGCCAGCGCTGCGTTGAACATAACGTTGGCCAGCGCCCTGCCACGCTCGCTGCTGACCTCCCGTCCGGAATGGGAGGCCGCTTCGGACTGATCGCTCATCGCGCCAGCTTCCCGGAGAGCCGCTTGATGGTGGCGTCGACCTCAGACAGATAATCGGTGTAGTCTTGTGGCCCCATGAACTCGACCTGTGCTCCGGCCCGACGCGTCTTCTCGATGAAATCAGGATCTTGGGACATCGCCTCGAAGTCGTCCGCCAGTGTCTGGACCTTGTCCGCATCGGTGCCCTTGGGCGCGACGATGCCACGATTGACGCTCAGCTTGAGATTGTCGTAGCCGAGCTCCTTGAAGGTCGGCACGTCGGGCGTGGCATCGACGCGTGCGTTGCTGCCGACGGCGAGGAAGCGCAGATCGCCGTTCTTGACGAATTCGAGGCTGGAGGAAATATCGCCGATGGCGGCGTCGACATGACCGCCGACCAGGCCACGAATCCGCGCGCCGGTGCCCTCATAACCGACGTAGCGGAACTTCGCCCCGATGGCATCCTCGATCATCGCCGCATGCACGTGGGGAATGCCGCCGAGGGTCGCACCGACACGAATCTCGCCGGGGTGCGCCTTGGCGTACTCGGCAAATTCCTCGAAAGTCTGCCAGTCGCTGTCGGCATTGACCACGAGGTATTGCGGCGAGGACGCCAGCGAAGCGATCGGCTGGAAGTCGTCCCAGTTAAGCTGGGTCAGCCCGGTGGCGTTGGCTGCCATCAAGCCCTCATGGATCTGGCCGATGGTGTATCCGTCCGGATCACGCCGGGCCAGCTCCTTCAGTCCCAGCGTGCCGCTGACGCCGGGCATGTTGATCACCGGCAACGGCTGGCCGATGTGCTTCTCCGCCGCGTTGGAAATGATCCGCATCAGCGTGTCGCTGCCGCCGCCTGGCGACCACGGGACGATGAACTCGATGGCATGATCGGGGTAATCGTCTGCCTGCGCGGTCTGAGCGAATCCGCCCGCCGTGAGACCGGCGGCGAGCGACACGATAGCGCTAGCGGCGGTAAGCAGTCGGCCGAAACGGCCCGTGGTTGCCTTGGCTAGGTTGTGATTGCGCATCTGTTGTCCTTGTTGATTGATATTGGAAAAGACTTGCAGTTCGTCGGGTCATTGGTTTACTGGGGTCGCGGAACCGGCGATCAGCCGAGCAGCAGCCCGCCATAGACCAGCCCCAGCAATACCGCCCACACGGGGTGGAGTCTGAATCGCCACAGCATCAGCGCTGCCGCAATGCCGATGATGGCGGTGTGAATCCAGCCGGCGCTTGCGACGCCCTCGCTGAGAAACGACCAGGTCAGGTAGGCCATCAGCACCATGATCACCGGCCTGACCCACTGGCTCATCGACTTGACCTTGATCGAGTCGCGGTAGCGGTAGAGCGTGCCCAGCGCGGCCAGCATCAACAGCAGCGACGGTGCCACGGTGGCGAAACTGGCGATCAGGCTGCCGCCGATGCCGCCGACCTCGTAACCGATGTAACCGGCCATCTTGGTGGCGATCGGACTGGGCAGCGTATTGCCGAGCGCCAGGGTCTCGGCGAACTGCTGCGATGTCATCCAGCCGTAATGACCGACCACCTCGTTCTCGATCAGCGGAATGATCGCCGGGCCGCCGCCATAGCCGACGATATTGGGGATGAAGAAGGCGAGAAACAGCTCCCAGTAGATCATCCGTCCGCCTCCGTCCGCGCTCGACGAGAGCGGTCGGGACGCAGCAGCGCGGCGATCAGAATGGCGGCGATCACCAGTCCCGGATGCACGTCGAGCCAGTAGATCAGACCGCCTGCCACCAGGCCCATGACCAGGGTGGCGATCCACCCCAGCGCGGCGCGGGATTTCTGCCAGAAGTCCCAGGTCAACTGCGCCATCATGATCATCACCACGGGCATCACGCCCTCGCTCATGCCCTGGATCCAGCGCTGATCGCGATAACGGGTGAACAGTCCCAGCAACAGCACCATGGCGACGATACAGGGCAGGATGACCGCCAGTACCGCATTGATGCAGCCCACCACGCCACCGACCCGATAGCCGATGTAGCCCGCCATCTTGGTCGCGATCGGCCCCGGCAGGGTATTGCCGATCGCCAGCACGTCGCCGAACTCCTCGTCGTTCATCCAGGCATGGCGGGTCACCGCCTCGGCGTGCACCAGCGGGATCATCGACGGTCCGCCGCCGAAGCCGAGCAGGCCGATGCGCAGGAAGGCCAGGAACAGTTGCCCTTGCGTGTGTACGGAACGTGTCGGCATGGTTCAGAGCACCGCAATGCTGGAATCGGTGCGTGGCTCGGTACCGCCGCAGTACACGCCGTTGGCTGGATCGCGCAGGATGATCTGGCCGCGACCGTAGGCGGTACTGTCGACGGCCATGGTGATCTGATGGCCACGTGCCGCCATGTCGCGGACCAGGTGCAGCGGATAGCCGGGCTCGATGCCGATCTTGCGTCCGCCCATCCACTGCCAGCGCGGCGCATCCAGCGCTGCCTGCGGATTGAGCCCGTAATCGACCAGATTCATCACCACCTGCAGATGGCCCTGGGGCTGCATGAAGCCGCCCATCACGCCGAATGGCCCTAGCGGCGTATCGCCGTGGGTCAGAAAACCGGGGATGATGGTATGGAAAGTGCGCTTGCCGGGAGCGAGCACGTTGACGTGGCCGGGGTCGAGACTGAAACCGTGGCCGCGGTTCTGCAGCGAGATTCCGGTATCCGGCACCACCACACCGGAGCCGAAGCCGTGATAGTTGCTCTGGATGTAGGAGACCATGTTGCCGGCATCGTCCGCGGTGGCCAGATAGACCGTGCCGCCGGCCTGAGGCTGGCCGGGCTCCGGATCGATCGCCGTCTCCTTGATCAGCCGTCGGCGCGTCGCCGCATAGTCGTCGCTGAGCAACGATTCCACACTGACGCGCATGTGCTCGGACTGGGTGATGTGATAGTGGCCATCGGTGTAGGCCAGCTTCATCGCCTCCAGCTGGCGATGCACCAGCTGCGGGTCGTCGCGCACGCTGGGATCGAATCCTTCCATCAATCGCAGTGCCATCAGGGCGACCATGCCTTGGCCGTTGGGCGGAATCTCCCACACGTCGTAACCGCGATAGTTGACCGAGATCGGCGCCACCCATTCGGGCCGATAGGCGGCCAGATCGTCGGCGCGCAGGTAGCCGCCGGTTGCCTGCGAGAAGGCGTCGATCTTCGCCGCCAATTCGCCGCGATAGAAACTCTCGCAGCGGCTTTCGGCCAGCGCCTCCAGGGTTCTGGCCTGGGCTTCGTTGCGATAGAGCTCGCCGGGTGCGGGAGCGTGCCCGTCGGGGGCGAAGGCGTCGCACCAGGGTGCTAGGGCCGGATCGTCGGAGTTGGCGCGGAATTCGGCCTCGGCGCGCTGCCACAGCTGGCTGATGACCGGAGAGACCGGGAAGCCTTCGCGGGCGATGCGGATGGCCGGCGCGAGCAAGGTGGCGAAATCGAGTTTGCCGTACTGTTGCGACAGCTCCGCCCAGGCGGCCGGGATGCCCGGAACGGTGACCGGAGTCCAGCCGTGCAGCGGCATCTCGTCGTGTCCGGCCGCCCTGACCGCTTCCGGTGTCAGGCGCGAGGGAGCGTGGCCGCTGGCGTTGAGACCGTGCAATTTGCCCCGGCCGCCGTTGTCGTTGGCCAGCCAGACCAGCGCGAAAGCGTCGCCACCGATGCCGTTGCCGGTCGGCTCGACCACGGTCAGTACCGCCGCCGTGGCGATGGCGGCGTCGATGGCGTTGCCGCCCTGCGCCAGCATATCGCGGCCGGCCTGGCTGGCCAGCGGCTGCGAGGCGGCGACCATGCCACGGCGGGCATAGGTAGCGCTGCGACGGGAGGGATAGGGGTTGTTGTGACCGAAGGCGAGCGACATGGCGGTTTCTCTGTTGTTATGCTGCTGATCGATGGGAATCGGTTATGATGTGAAAAATCGATTTTTACTATGACGTCGGATTCCCTCACGGGTCAACACCCGCTTGTCTCCATCCTCAAGCGCGACCGGGAATGCGTCGATGAATGACAACAATCGAACGTAAACGGCAGGAAATTTCGAATTCATGGCACTGCAGGAGCCGGCGGGAATGACCGCTGCCAGCCAGATCTACGCGGCCTTGAAGCGCGACCTGATCAATGGGCGCTTCACCGCGGGAGAGAAGTTGGCGATCAACGCGCTGAAGCAGCATTACCGGGTAGGGTTGAGCCCATTGCGGGAGGCGCTCAATCGGCTATCGGCCTATGGGCTGCTGGAGCAGGAGAACCAGCGCGGCTTTCGCGTGCCGGCACTGGCCAGGGCCGAACTCGACGATATCGCCCAGTTGCGTCAGCGCTTCGAGGGCCAGGCGCTGGAGCAGGCGCTGGCACGCGGTGGCGAACGTTGGGAGGCGGAGCTGCTGGCGGCCTATCACCGGCTCAAGCGTGCCGACGAGACGCCGGGCGATCTCGAGCACTGGGAGCAGATGCATCTGCAGTTTCACCGCCACCTGCTGGAACCTTGCGGTTCGCGCTGGCTGTTGCGCTTCATCGAGCAGTTGCACGACCAGTTCGATCGCTATCGGCGTATGGCCCCGGCCAATCCGGCCATTCGTTCGACATTGAACACGCAGCATGCCGAGCTGGTGGAATTGGCGCTGGCACGGCGCATCGAGGCTGCGCGTGACCTGCTGCACGAGCATATTCGGCTATCCTACGAAGTCGCCAAGGAGGCCTGTCGCGACGGCTGATTTGGTGCCGCAGATCATGAAGGCTCAGCGCCGCACCAGGCCCCCGCGCAACCGCCGTTCCAGCGCTTCCAGAGAGACGCTGTCGTCGGTGGGCCAGCCCAGGATCAGGGTGACGCCCTGGCTGTCGTAGTCCGCCCTTTCGACCGGAATGTCGCGCTCGCTCAGCCAGTGTCGTGCTTCCGCCTCCTGACTGAAGTCGAACTGGATGGCGCAGGCCCGGCGTTCGGTGAAGTCACGCCGGGGCAGGCTTTCCAAAGCCTTCATCACGGCCTGGGTATAGGCGCGGACCAGACCGCCAGTGCCCAGCTTGGTACCGCCGAAGTAGCGCGTGACCACGGCGCCGATTTGGCCCAGGCCGCTGCCCTCCAGTGCCTGGAACATCGGCCGACCGGCGGTGCCGCCGGGTTCGCCGTCGTCGGAAAAACCGATCGCGAACTGCTCCCCCGGCGCCCCGGCAATGAACGCCGAACAGTGATGACTGGCGTCGGGATAGGTTTCGCGCGCCTCCTTCAGTAGCCAGTCGAAGGCGGCATTGTCGGGTACATGGCAGAGCCAGCAAATGAAGCGACTCTTTTCGATCTCGATGCTGCTGGCATGTATTTCATGTAAGGCGAGGTCGGGGACTGGATACCGCATCAGGCCGCCTGGGGAGGGTTGCGCATCACGCCCATCACCAGCCCCAACACCTGCACGTCCTCGTTCTTCAGATAGATCGGCGGCATGCTGTCGTTGGCGGGTTGCAGCCGTACGCCGGATTTCTCGATGAACAGCTTCTTCAGCGTGACCTCCTGATTATTGATCAGGACGACGGCCGTTTCGCCATTCTCGGCGGATTCGTAGCGTTCGATGATGATGACGTCGCCATCGAAGATGTTGCAGTCGATCATCGAATCGCCACGCACGCGAAGGGCATAGGTATTGCGCCGCACCAGCCGGGCCGGCACGTGCACGGTGGCGTTGTCGAGGCAGGCCTCCATCGGCAGCCCCGCGGCCACTTGCCCCAGCAGCGGGATCTCGACCAGATCGGTGGCGTCGATGGGCTCCCAGTTGCCGTCGATCAGCGGCAGATTGGGTTGGCGTTGCAGATAGCTCGGAGCGGAAATTGTCATCGTCTTCTCCCGAGTGGACGGCCACATCATAGCAAGGGATCGGCGTACGGCAACACGCCGCTGAATCGATGTCGCACCGATCCGCGCATCGGTGCGGAATGACGACGCCGGCGGAACACGATGTTAGAGTGACGCCTTTCATCGAGCTCTTAAGGAGTGGTGGTTCGTGAACGTCGCGCTGGATGCCCGCCAACTTGCCTGTGAGCGCGACGACCGCTGGCTCTTCGAATCGCTGGACCTGCATGTGGGGGACGGCGATATCCTGCGCATCGAGGGCGCCAACGGCAGCGGCAAGACCACGCTGCTGAAGATGCTCACCGCACAGTTGTCGCCACAGGCCGGGACGCTGACATGGCATGGCCGGCCGCTGGCCAGGGCCCGCGATGCCTTCTTTCGCGCGCTGCTGTATATCGGCCATGCGCCCGGCGTGGCCGCGGCGCTGACCGCCGAGGAGAATCTGTCATGGTCCGCGGCGATGGCGGGCATCAAGGCCTCGCCGGCGGAGATCGAACGCTCGCTCGCCGCCGTCGGCCTCGCCGGTTTCGAGAATCTTCCCGCGCAACAGCTCTCCGCCGGCCAACAGCGCCGCATCGCGCTGGCCAGGCTGGAACTGATGAAGCGCCCCCTGTGGATACTGGATGAGCCATTCACCGCCATCGATCGTGACGGCGTGGCCTGGCTGGAGCGGCGCATCGCGACGCACTGCGAGGAGGGCGGCGCCGTCATTCTGACGACGCATCATACTTTTCAGGCTAACGATCGTGTAACATCGGTTGTCCTGGGAGTGGCCGATTGATGCCGAGATCCACGACAGGCATGAAGTTCACAGACGAGGAGCGATCGCTGGCGCCGGTGGCTGGAACGACGATCGGTCTGTCCGCGGTGTGGCGCGCTCAGGTGAAGCGAGAGCTGGCACTGGCGCGCCGACGCGGTGGCGATCTATTGAATCCGCTGCTGTTCCTCGCCCTGGTGGTCGTGCTGTTCCCGCTGGGCATCTCGCCGCAGCCGGATCTGCTGGCCGAGATCGCCCCCGGGTTGCTTTGGGTGGCGGCGCTGCTGGCCATGCTGCTGTCGCTGGATGCGCTGTTTCGGACCGATTTCGCCGACGGCAGCCTCGAACAGCTGCTGTTGTCGCCGCAGCCGTTGCCGCTGCTCTGTTTGGCCAAGGTCTTCGTCCATTGGCTGCTCACCGGCATGCCGCTGGCGCTGTGCGCGCCGCTGATGGGTGTGCTGCTGTCGCTGCCGGGGACGGGCTACCTGACGCTGGCGGCATCGCTGGCACTGGGCACGGCGAGCCTGAGCCTGATCGGCGCCATCGGCGCCGCGCTGACCGTGGGGCTGCCGCGCGGCGGCGTGTTGCTCTCGCTGCTGGTGCTGCCGCTTTACATTCCGGTGCTGATCTTCGGCGCCGGTGCCGTTCAGGCGGCGATACAGGGCGGTGGCACCGCGCCGGCCCTGGCGCTGCTGGGCGCACTGCTGGCGCTGGCTGTCGCCGCTGCGCCCTTTGCCATCGCGGGGGCGCTGCGCATCAGCGTGAACGGATGACCGGTGGCGCCAGCGGCACCGGAGAAAACTGAGGTAGCGGTTAAGGCATGTGGACCTTCATACACAAGCTGGGCTCGCCCAAGTGGTGCTATACGCTGTGCGGTCGGCTTCAGCCCGGATTCTGGGCGGCGGCGGCACTGCTGCTGTGCGTGGGCTCGGTATGGGCGTTGGGCTACTCCCCGCGCGATTACCAGATGGGTGACAGCTACCGCATCATCTATGTTCATGTCCCCTCGGCGATTCTGGCCCAAAGCATATTCATCGCCATGGCCGTCGCCTCGGCGGTATTGCTGGTGTGGAAGATCAAGGTGGCCGACATGGCGGCCCGCGTGATGGCGCCATTCGGCGCGGCAATGACCTTTCTGGCGCTATTCAGCGGCTCGCTGTGGGGCGTGCCGACCTGGGGCACCTGGTGGACCTGGGACGCCCGGCTGACTTCGATGCTGATTCAGCTGTTTCTGTACCTGGGCGTGATCGCGCTGCGCGGCGCCTTCGGTAGCGCCGACCAGGGCGCCAAGGCCGTGGCGGTGCTGACGCTGGTGGGCGTGGTCAACATCCCGATCATCAAGTATTCGGTGGTGTGGTGGAACACGCTGCATCAGCCGGCCACTTTCACCCTGACGCAGCCTCCGGCGATGGTGGCGAGCATGTGGATGCCGCTGTTGGTCATGGTGCTGGGCTTTTACTGCTTCTTCATCGCCTTGACGCTCTACCGGCTGCGCAACGAGATATTGAGACGCGAGTCACGTACCCGTTGGGTGCAGGAACTCGCCGACTGAGGCGTGGCCGGGGTCGTGCCCGGCTGCGCCAGGAGAACCGTGACATGGCCTTCGATTCGTTTTCCGCCCTGCTGGCGATGGGCGGCTATGCCAAGTATGTGTGGCCGGCCTGGGGGCTGGCGGCGCTGCTGTTGCTCGGATTCGTGTGCTGGGCGCGACACGAGCGGCGCCAGCTGTTCGAGCAGTTGAGACGACGGCGTCGCCGCGAGGCGCGAGCGGCATGAGAGCGAACCGCAAACGTCGTCTCGTCATCGTCGTCGGCCTGGTCGCGCTGGTGGCGGTGGCCGTCGGGCTGACGCTCTATGCGTTGCGCGCCAACATCAACCTGTTCTTCACGCCATCGCAGATCGCCGCCGGAGAGGCGCCCCACGACCGCACGATGCGTATCGGAGGCGTGGTGAAGAAAGGCAGTGTCGAGCGCAGTGGCGATTCGCTGCAGGTCGCTTTTAGCGTGACCGATTTCGCCAGCGACGTGCGTGTCAGCTACGACGACATCCTTCCCGATCTGTTCCGCGAAGGTCAGGGCGTGGTGGTCATCGGTCGACTTCGTGACGACGGCGAGTTCATCGCCCAGCAGGTGCTGGCCAAACACGACGAAAACTACATGCCGCCCGAAGTGGCCGAAGCGCTGAAGGCGACCGGAAATCTGCCGGATGGCAGCGTGCCGTCTTCCTGAGACGGCATCTTGGTATAAGGTGCGGGTAATTGCATGTTGATCCGAATTCTCCCCGAATTGGGACATTTCGCGCTGATTCTGGCGCTGGGAATGGCACTGCTGCAGGCGCTGGTGCCGCTGGCCGGGGCGACGACGCGCCGACCGCTGTGGATGGCGTTTGCCAAGCCCATGGTCCGGGGGCAATTCGCCTTCCTGGTGATCGCCTACCTGTGCCTGACCGCGAGCTTCGCGCTCGACGACTTCAGCGTCGCCTACGTCGCCGACAACTCCAACTCGCTGTTGCCCTGGTACTACAAGTTGAGCGCGGTTTGGGGCAGCCATGAAGGCTCGGTGCTGCTGTGGGTGCTGATTCTGGGAGGCTGGAGTTTCGCCGTGAGCCTGTTCTCGCGGCGCCTGCCGCAAGACATGCTGGCCCGCGTGCTCGGCGTGATGGGCTGGATCAGCAGCGGTTTTCTGCTGTTCATCCTGCTCACCTCCAACCCGTTCGAACGCCTGCTGCCCAACGTGCCGAGCGATGGCGCCGATCTCAATCCGCTGCTGCAGGACTTCGGCCTGATCGTGCATCCACCGATGCTCTACATGGGCTATGTCGGCTTCTCGGTGGTCTTCGCCTTTGCCATCGCGGCGCTGCTCGGCGGTCGCCTGGATGCGGCCTGGACCCGCTGGGCGCGGCCCTGGACCAACGTCGCCTGGGCCTTTCTGACCGTCGGAATCGCCCTGGGCAGCTGGTGGGCCTACTACGAACTGGGCTGGGGCGGCTGGTGGTTCTGGGATCCGGTCGAGAACGCCTCGCTGCTGCCGTGGCTGGCGGGCACCGCGCTGATCCATTCGCTGGCGGTGACCGAGAAGCGCGGCACCTTCAAGAACTGGACCGTGCTGCTGGCGATCTTCACCTTCTCGCTGTCGCTGCTCGGTACCTTCCTGGTGCGCTCGGGCGTGCTGACCTCGGTGCACGCCTTCGCCAACGACCCCTCCCGGGGCACCTTCATCCTGATCCTGCTCGGTGTCACCGTCGGTCTGTCGCTGTTGATCTTCGCCCTGCGCGCGCCCAGGGTGCAGTCGCTGTCGGGATTCGGCTGGCTATCGCGGGATTCGCTGCTGCTGATCAACAATATCCTGCTGGTGGTGATGACCGTGACGGTGCTGCTGGGTACGGTCTACCCGCTGCTGCTGGATGCGCTCGACCTGGGCAAGATCAGCGTCGGCCCGCCGTACTTCAACGCGCTGTTCGTGCCGCTGACGGCGTTGCTGTGTCTGTTCATGGGATTGGGGCCGCTGGCGCGCTGGAAACGCATGCCGGGGCGCGAGCTGGTGCGTCGATTGGCGCTGTCGGCGTTGCTGGCGGTGGTCATCGCCGCCGCTCTGCCGCTGCTCTATGGCGGCAGCTGGAGCCTTGGCGTGACGCTCGGGCTGCTGCTGGCGCTGTGGCTGGTGCTGTCATTGGTGCGCGACGTGCTCGACAAGAGTCGCAGCGCCCAGGGGCGCATGGCTGGGCTCGGGAAGCTCCGCCCTGCCTATTGGGGCATGGTACTCGGCCATTGCGGTCTGGCGGTGACCATCGTCGGCGTGGCGATGGTGACCCACTACAACGTCGAGCGTAACGTGCGCCTGGCGCCGGGCAAGAGCGTCGAGGTTGGCGGCTACCGCTTCGCCATGACGGATTTCAACGAGCACCGCGGGCCCAATTACGTCGCCGATACCGCGACCATCGAGGTGACGCGGCCGGGACGCTCCAGTTTCGTCATGCAGCCGGAAAAGCGCTTCTACCTCGCCAGCGGCATGCCGATGTCGGATGTCGCCCTGCGTCCCGGTCTGCTGATGGATCTCTACGTCGCCCTCGGTGAAGAGCTGGACGGCGGCGACTGGTCGTTGCGTATCCAGCTCAAGCCGTTCGTGCGCTGGCTGTGGCTGGGTGGGCTGATCATGGCCGCCGGTGGCATCCTTGCGGTGATCGATCGGCGTTATCGGCGCGAGTCGAAACGCTCGACGGTCGTCCGGGAGGACGCCGGCTCGGAAGCGATGCTCATCACCGCTGCTGCAGGGAAGGGAGCGCAATGAAACGTCGTTTGTTGCTGCTGATTCCGCTGCTGCTGTTCGCGGTGCTGGCGGTGTTTCTCTACCGCGGCTTGTCGAAGGACCCCGCGGCGCGGGACTCGGCGCTGCTGGCCAAGGCATTTCCGGCCTTCGATCTCTCGACCCTGGCCGACCCGGACAGGCGCCTGGATCGCTCACTGCTGCAAGGCCAGGTGACGCTGGTCAACGTCTGGGGCGAGTGGTGCCCGACCTGCAAGCAGGAGATGCCGCAACTGCTGGAGCTGGCCGAGCGCGGCGTGCGTCTGGTCGGCGTCGACTACAAGGATACCCGGGAAAACGGTCGCCAGTTCCTCGACGAGTTCGGCAACCCGTTCGAGGTCTCGCTGTTCGATCCCGAAGGCAGCCTCGGCTTCGACCTCGGCGTCTACGGGGCGCCGGAGAGCTTCCTGGTCGATGCCGAGGGCATTATCCGCTATCACCATACCGGCTACATCACGCCGCAGGACGTGGAGCAGGTGATCCTGCCCAGGGTGGAACGATGGCAATGATCCGCTGGCTGCTGCTGACCTTGCTGCTCGCTGCGGGCATGGCCCAGGCAGCGATCGAGGTTCAGGATTTCGACGATCCGTCGCTGGCCCAGCGTTATCAGGAGCTGACCTCGCGGCTGCGCTGTCCCAAGTGCCAGAACGAATCGATCGGCGCCTCCAACTCGCCGATCGCCGCCGACATGCGCGCGCATGTGGCACAACAACTGAAACGAGGGGCTAGTGACGCCGAAATCGAAGGCGCCATGGTCGATCGCTTCGGCGACTATGTGCTCTACGATCCGCGGCTCGAATCGCGGACCTGGCTGCTGTGGGGACTGCCTTTCGCGCTGATCGCGGTCGGCGGTGGCGTGATCGCCGTCTTCGTACGGCGTCGACGCCGTGGCCGTACCGCCGAGCTCGACGACGAGGAGCGCCGTCGCCTGGCCGCGCTGGTCTCCCGCCACGCCGACCCCGACGCTAGCAACAGGAAGCCCTCATGACACCACTATGGATCGGCATCGGCCTGCTGTTGCTGCTTGCGCTGTGGCTGACGTGGCTGCCGCTGCGGCGTGCCGCTGGCGTGCGGGATGCGCTGACGGCCTTCGAGGCGGACGATCGCAACAATGCCGAGAACGTCGCCATCTACCGCCAGCGGTTGGCGGCACTGGAGGCTGCGTTGGCGGAAGGGGAGATCGACCGGGAACGGTTTGCCGAGGATCGGGCCGAACTCGACCGGCGTCTGCTGGAAGACGCCGGTGGTGGCGGTCGTCGCCCGCTGGCCGCGGCCACGGCCGGTCGCTGGCTGCCGCTGCTGGCGGCGGCGCTGCTGGTCGGCGGTTCGCTGACGTTTTATGGCCTGACCGGGAGCCGCGACGATCTGGCGCTCTATCAGGTCGTGCAGCGGCTTTCGCACGCACCGCAGGAAACCCGTATCGCCGGGCTGGCGGCGGAAGCGCGGCGCCAGGGCGACAATCCCAAGGCGTGGGCCGAACTGTTTCCGCTCTACCGCGACGACGGACGGTTCGACAAGGCGATCGACGTGCTCGATCGGCTGATCGAGCTACAGGGACGCCAGCCGGCGTTGCTGGCGCAGCTGGCGCAGATGAAGTTCTTCGCCGCCGACCGCACGCTGACCGATGAGGTGCAGGCACTGGTCGACGAGACGCTCACCGCCGATCCGCGTCAGCCCACCGTGCTCGGGATGCTCGGCATCGACGCCTTCGACCACGCCCGTTACGCGCAGGCGATCGACTACTGGCGACGCGCCATGGCGGGTTATCAGGACGCCGAATCCGGCAAGGCGCTGCGCCAGGCGATCGACGTCGCCCGGCAGCGGCTGGCGGCCCAGCAGGGCGAGCCTGTTCCTTCCCGATAACCTCCGGGCGACTATTCCCTTTCAAAGCCCGCTTGCGCCAATGCCTGGCGGACCAGCCCGATCTTCCGGTCGCTGAACTGGCGATAGTCGGGGTAGGGCGTCAGCAGCAGCTTGTGCTCGGTGTCGATGAAGAGATCGTCGCTGCCGGCCAGTGGCGTGATCGTGCTTGGCAAGTCGTCGAAGCGGGCTTGGTTCGCCTTGCCGCCGATCCAGTGCCAGGCATCGTTCGGTAGCAGGGCAGGCGTGAAGCACAGCGCAATCCGGTCGAAGAAATGCTTGTCGCGAAAGCCGCGCCAATCCGCGTCGGGTGCCGCGATCTTGGCGGCGATGGTGACGATCTTGCGCCAATGGTTGGAGTTGTGGGCAATCAGCCGCTCGGCGGTGGGCATCTGTCGGTACTGCTCGATACCCTGTGGAAGATGGGGCAGGTAGAGCACCAGCCTTGGCAGCGTACTGCCCAACGTGTCGCTCATGATGGGATAACGGTCCGATGACGAGAGGAATCGGCAGTCTAGGGTGTGTCGACCCTATGCGCCACGAGCCGCGTTGCTGCGCCGAATGCGTCCGCGCAAGGCGCGGGACGCCGATAAGCAGCGGGCCCGGCGTGGCCTGCGTGGGGATGGCTGCGGGGGCCCGCCGTCCTGCTCGTTCTCGCCGCCGTCTTGCTGAAGGCCACGTTCTTCCACTGGGACACTGGATATCGAACAAACGCTGCCGTAGGCTCTGCCGGAACCTGCTCGGCCGCGGCGTGGCTCATGCCCGCCCGGCCGGGTCGAATCGGTAGCAGGAGTGTTTCCGCCCGCATGCGTCTCAAGTCCATCAAACTGGCCGGCTTCAAGTCGTTCGTCGATCCGGTGACGGTGCCGTTCGATGGCAACATGACCGCCATCGTCGGACCCAACGGCTGCGGCAAGTCCAACGTCATCGATGCCGTGCGCTGGGTGATGGGCGAGTCCTCGGCCAAGACGTTGCGCGGCGAATCGATGACCGATGTCATCTTCAACGGCTCCACCGGCCGCGCGCCGGTCGGACAGGCCTCGATCGAACTCACCTTCGACAACCGCGACGGCGGCCTCGGCGGCGCCTACGCCGGCTATAACGAGATCGCGGTCAAGCGCCTGGTCACCCGCGATGCCCAGTCCACGTACTTCCTCAACGGCCAGAAATGCCGTCGTCGCGACATTGCCGATATCTTTCTCGGCACCGGGCTGGGGCCGCGCTCCTACGCGATCATCGGCCAGGGCATGATTTCGCGGCTGGTCGAGGCGCGCCCTGAAGAGCTGCGTCACACGCTGGAAGAGGCGGCCGGTATCTCCAAGTACAAGGAGCGCCGGCGCGAGACCGAAAATCGCCTGCGCCGCACCCAGGAGAACCTCGAACGCCTCGACGACATCCGCGAGGAACTCGACAAGCAGCTGGAGCGGCTCAAGCGTCAGGCCGAGGCGGCCAAGCGCTACCGCAACCTGAAGGAGGAGGAGCGCCGGCTGCGGGGCGAACTGGCGCTGTTGCGGGAGCGGGCGCTGCGTGCCCAGCAGGAGGAAGAGGCCGCGCGGGTGCGCGACTACGAAACCCAGGTCGAGCGCGAAGTGCTCGGCTTGCGCCAGTGCGAAACGCGCCTGGCCGAAGGGCGCGAGACTCACGACGAGGTCGCGGCCGAGCTGGAGCGGCATCAGGCCGCTTTCTACCAGACCGGCGCCGACATCGCCCGGCTCGAGCAGTCGCTGGAGCACGCTCGCCAGCGCGACCAGCAGCTCGGTGCCGATCTCGAGAGCGCCCGGCGCGAACGCGATGCCCTGGCCCAGCTGGCCGCGCAGGATGACGAACGCCGGGAGACGCTGGACGCACGTCTGGAAACCCTGCTGCCCGATGTCGAGATCGCCGACGAGACCGTGTTGACACTGGAGGCGGAACTCGAGACGGCAGAGTCCGAAGCCCGGGAACGTCAGGCACAGTGGGAGAATTTCAGCGGGCAGGAGCGAGATGCCCGGCATCGTGCCGAGCGCGAACAGGAGTCGATTCAGCACCTGGAACGTCAGCTCGAGACGCTGGGCCGCGAGATCGAGCGCTATCGACAACAACAGGCCGAGTTGCCGGACGTCAGCGCACTCGAAGCCGAGCGCGAGGCGTTGCGGGAGTCGCTGGCGGTGCTCGACGAGCGCCAGCAAACCCTGGAGATCCGGCGCGAGGAGCGCCAGCAAAGCCGCGAGGAAGCCCGTCGCTCGCTGCAGCAATGGCAGGCCGAGCGCGAAAGCCTGCGCGAACGCCATCATCGTTGCCAAGGCGAGATCGCCTCGCTCGAGGCGCTGATCGAAGCGGCATTGGAGGACGGTGAAGCCAGCCTGGCCGACCAACTGGGCGATCACCCGCTGGCATCGGCGCCTCGGGTGGCCGAGCGGCTGGATGTCGAGTCCGGCTGGGAGCGCACCGTGGCCTGGGTACTGGCACCGTGGCTCAAGGCACGGCTGATGGATCTCGATGCCGCACGCGAGCCGCTCCAGCATCTCAACAGCGGCGAGCTGCCGGTGGTCGAGGCCTCCGGGACGACCGAAGCCGCGCCGGCGGATTCCCTGGCCGCCAGGACCCGGGGCGCTGGCGCGCTCGCCGCGCTGCTGGCGACGATCCGCTGCGCCGAGGATGCCGATGACGCCTGGCGCCGGCAGCCGATGCTGGCGCCGGGAGAGAGCGTGATCACTGCCGAGGGCCTGTGGCTGGGCCCGGGGTGGGCGCGTCGCCTGGGCCGGGACGATGTCGACAGCGACAGCGTGCTGCTGCAGCGTCAGCGTCGCGACAACCTGCAGGAAGAGCTGGTGACCCTGGATCGACACCTGGCCGAGTTCGATGAGCGTTTGCGCCAGTGCGAGGAGGCGATCGAGAACAACGAAGCGGCGCTGGAGTCCTTGCGCCAGGACGAGGTTCAGCTTTCGCGACAACGTCAGCAGCAATCGACCCAACTGGCGACGCTGGATGGCCGGCTCGAACATGTCGCCTCGCGTGCCCGCGATCTCGACGAGGCGCTTGGCGAACGCCGGGAACGGATGGAGACGTCGCGGCTGGAACTGGAGAGCGCGCGCGAGCGTTGGCAACAGGCGCTGGAACAAGTCGAGACGCAGACCTCGCAGCGCGAGGATCTCGAGGCGGCGCGGCGTCAGGCGCAGGAGCGTGTGAGCGCGTTGCGCCAGCAGCAGCAGCAGGCGCGTCAGCGGCAGCAGGAACTGGCACTGGAACGCCAGCGTCTCGAGACCCAGCGCGGCGAGCTAGAACAGCAGTCCGAACGCAGCCGGACGCAACTGGCGAGTCTGGACGAGCGCTGTGAACTGCTGATGGCCCAGCGCGAAACGCTCAACGAGCCGGACGACGAACAGCGCGAACGACTCGAGGTACTGCTCGAGCAGCGCACCCACCAGGAAGCCACGCTCAACCGCTGCCGGGACCGAGCCAACCAGATCGGCGAAAGCCTGCGTCAGGCCGAGATCGAGCGTCAGCAGCACGAACGCAATCTGGAAGGATTGCGCCAGCGCCTGCAGGAGGCCCGCCTGCAGGTACAGGCGCTCACGCTCAAGGCCGACGCACAGAAGGAGCAGTTGGACGAGCAGCAGCACGATGTCGATGCGCTGCTCGCGGCGCTCGACCCCAACGCCACCGAATCGGCCTGGCAGACCCGGCTGGAGGAGACCGGCGAGCGCATCCGCCGGCTCGGTGCCATCAACCTGGCAGCGATCGAGGAGTACGAGCAGCAGGCCGAGCGACGCGACTACCTGGAAGCCCAGCACGCCGAACTGAGCGAGGCGATCGAAACCCTGGAGCGGGCGATCAAGCGTATCGACCAGGAGACACGGACCCGTTTCCGGCAGACTTTCGATGAAGTCAATCAGGGACTGATGACGCTTTTTCCGCGAGTCTTCGGCGGCGGGGCCGCATGGTTGACGCTGATGGGGGAGGATTTGCTGGAAACCGGCGTGGCGATCATGGCGCGTCCCCCTGGTAAGAAAAACAGCACCATTCATCTGCTGTCGGGAGGCGAAAAAGCCCTCACGGCACTTTCCTTGGTATTTGCCATCTTCCAACTCAATCCGGCACCTTTTTGCATGCTCGACGAGGTCGATGCGCCACTCGACGATGCCAATGTCGGCCGCTATGCGAAACTGGTTAAAGAGATGTCGGAGAGCGTGCAGTTCATCTTCATCACCCACAACAAGATCGCGATGGAAGCCGCCGAACGCTTGATGGGTGTCACCATGCAGGAGCCCGGAGTGTCCCGTCTGGTTTCGGTTGGTGTCGACGAGGCGGCATCGATGGCGGAGGCCTCCTGAACTTGTCGAAAATAGCCAAACCGGCTAGCGACGTAATAGGATGTCTCTCATTAGGGAAAATTGAAGGGCGATTGCTGGTGGCCAAAAACTTTACTTGACAAAGAAAAAAAGTGGCCCATTTTTGAAAAATCACGCTATGCTAGGGCCGACATGCCTTAGGCATGTTGTCCTCTTCTAGCACAGTGGCACCGCGAACAGGCAAGACGACCCATGGAACTAAGAGAGTGGCTGATCATCCTAGGGCTGGTTTTGGTGGCGACCATCGTGATCGATGGCTTCCGTCGCCTTCAGCGCCAACGTCGGGTTCCGCGCCTTGATCGGGCGATCGGAGAGAGCGGAACGGACGCCGGATCCGAGACGGATCCGGAAGAGGCGGCCCGTGAGGCCGAGATCAACTGGGAACTGCCCAATGGAGGGGCCCGTGTCGTTCGGCCGGCGACGTTCGAACGCAGCGGAAGCGGCTCGGAACCGGTCAGGCCCTCGGCGCCGAAGCGCCAGGAGCGAATCCCGGACGAGGAACTGCAGCGCAGCGTTCTCAACCGCAAGTCGCGTTCCTCCTTCGCCGGCATGCAGAAGAACGTCAAGAGCGCCATGCGCGCTGGCGCCAAGCGTGTCAGCGAATCGGCCCAGTGGCTGAACCACAAGCGCGACGAGCCGGAACGCGGCGGCGAAGAGGACCGTGCCCCGCAGGCGGCTCGCCGTGATACGCCCGCGGCCGGATATGAAACGCCCTTGGCTGGTCATGAAACGCCTGAGGCTAATCATGAAGAGCCGAAGCCGAGCTCTCGCCAGCCGCTCGGGGAAACTCGTGTGGAGCCGCGAGTCGAGGCGGATGCGGTTCCGGAAGGCCTGCAGATCACCACGCTGACGCCGCATGAGGAAGATGACTGGGCTCCGCAGGCAGAGAGCGAAGCGCATGGGGCGGCCGATCCGGGCTATGTCGAGCCGCCTTCCACCGAGTCCGTGGCTCAGGTCGAGTCCGAGGTGCCGGTGGAAGAGCCGGCGCCGCGCCACGACGTGGTCACGCAGCACCCAGCGGTCGAACGCGCCAAGCGCCATCATGTCAGCGCCGCGCGGGCTCGCGAGACGCTGGCGCACGCCGAGGAAGTCATCGTCATCAGCGTGCTGGCGCGTACCGAGGACGGTTTCGACGGTACCACCTTGCTCAACCTGATGCTCGCTTGCGGGCTGCGATTCAGCGAGATGGGTATCTTCCATCGCTACGAAACCGAATCGAGCGACAGCGAACTGCAGTTCTCGATGGTCAATGTGCTCAAACCCGGCGTATTCGATCTCGACAACATGCAGAACATCGTTACCCCGGGTGTCACCTTCCTGATGCCGTTGCCGGGTGCCAATGATACTTCGGCCGCCTTCGAAGCGATGCTGGAAACGGCCATGGTATTGGTGCGCAACCTCGGCGGCGAGCTGAAAGACGAGAACCACAGCGTGATGACCGCGCAGACCATCGAGTTCGCCCGCCAGCGCGTGCAGGAGTTCGAGCGTCGTCATCGACTGCATCGTTACCAAGCCAACTGAGCCTTCAGCATCCAACTGAGAGCCTTCAGCGTCCAACTGAGAGCCTTCAGCGTCCAATTAAGAGCCGTCAGCGTTCGGTGTCAGCGACGGGGCCTTCGGGCCCCGTCGTCGTTTCCGTCACGGTTATGATCGTGGCGATCGGGCGGCGGCCTCTTGCGCCTTCCGCTACAATGCCTGTCACTTATTCGCAGCGATCGAATCGAGCATCATGAGCCAGATCCCCCCAGCGACCCGTCAGCGGGTCGAGGCCCTACGCCAGCAGTTGGAAGACGCCAATTATCATTACTACGTCGAGGACGACCCGCAGATCACCGATGCGGAATACGACAAGTTGCTGCGTGAGCTGCAGCAACTCGAGGTGGATCATCCTGAACTGGCGACGCCCGACTCCCCGACGCAGCGGGTGGGGGCACCACCGGCCGACCGCTTCGAGGAAGTGACTCATGCGGTGCCGATGTTGTCGCTCGACAATGCTTTCAGCGAGGAAGAGCTTCACGCTTTCGTCAGGCGGGCGGCCGACAAGCTGGAACGCGACGGCGAGTCGCTGGTTTTCTGCTGCGAGCCCAAGCTCGATGGCCTGGCGGTGTCGCTGGTGTACGAGAACGGTCGGCTGGTGCAGGGCGCGACCCGCGGCGATGGCCGCACCGGTGAGGACGTCACGCTCAATCTGCGCACGATCCATTCGATTCCGCTCAAGCTGCGCGGAAGATCGGTCCCATCCCTGATCGAGGTGCGCGGCGAGGTTTACATGCGCCACTCCGGCTTCGAGGCACTCAATCAGCGCGCGCGAGAGAATGGCGAAAAGGTCTTCGCCAACCCGCGCAATGCCGCCGCCGGCAGTCTGCGTCAGCTCGACTCATCGATCGCCGCCAAACGGCCATTGGAGTTCTGCGCCTACCAGGTCGCGCGGCTGGAAGGCGAGGACGATGCCCAGTCCCACTCCGATTACCTGAAGCGGCTGCGCCAACTGGGGTTCCGGACCAGCCCGTTGCTCGCCGTGGTCAAGGGGGCGAGCGGCGTGCTCGATTTCTGCCGTGAGCTGGGCGAACAGCGCGTGGGCCTCGACTACGACATCGACGGCGCGGTGCTCAAGGTCGACAGCCTACGCGATCAGCGCGAGCTGGGGTTCGTTTCCCGCGCGCCGCGCTGGGCCATCGCCTACAAGTATCCGGCGCAGGAGCAGACCACCACGCTCAACGACGTCGCCTTCCAGGTCGGTCGCGTCGGCACGCTGACCCCCGTGGCCAAGCTGGAGCCGGTTCAGGTCGCCGGGGTCACCGTTTCCAACGCCACGCTGCACAACATGGACGAGATCGAACGTCTGGGCGTACGTATCGGCGATACCGTCATCGTGCGCCGTGCCGGTGACGTCATTCCGCAGATCGTCGGCGTGGTCGCATCGAAGCGTCCGGCCGAGACCCGCGCCATCGAGCTGCCTAGCAAGTGTCCGGTTTGCGGCTCCCAGGTAGAGCGGCTCGCAGGCGAGGTCGCGGCGCGCTGCTCCGGCGGACTGTTCTGCCCGGCCCAGCGCAAGGAGGCGCTCAAGCATTTCGCCAGCCGGCGCGCGCTGGACATCGACGGCCTGGGCGAAAAGCTGATCGATCTGCTGGTCGAGCGCGAGTGGGTCAAGACACCGGCGGATCTGTTCCGGCTCGATGCCGCATCGCTGGCCGAACTGCCACGCCTGGCGGAGAAGTCCGCCAACAACCTGGTCAACGCACTGCAAGCGGCCAAGCAGACCACTCTGGCACGTTTCATCTACGCCATCGGCATTCGTGAGGTCGGCGAGGCCACGGCGGCCAACCTGGCGCGCCATTTCGGCTCGCTCAAGGCGCTGCGCGAAGCATCGCTGGAAGCACTGGAGTCGGTCGCCGACGTCGGTCCGGTGGTCGCGCGTCACATTCACACCTTCTTCCGCCAGGAACACAACCAGGAGACCCTGGACGATTTGATCGCCGTTGGCGTGACCTGGGAAGAAGCGCATATCGGCGAGCGTCCGCAGCCGCTGGCGGGGCAGACCTGGGTGCTCACCGGCAGCCTCGAGAGCATGACCCGCGACGAAGGCAAGGAACGGCTCCAGGCCCTCGGTGCCAAGGTTGCCGGCAGCGTATCGAAGAAGACCGCCACCGTGGTCGCCGGCCCCGGCGCCGGCAGCAAGCTGGATAAGGCCGAGGAACTCGGCGTCGAGGTGATCGACGAGGCCGCCTTCCTGGAGCGTCTGGCCGAATGGGAGGCATGAAATGAGCGGACGCTTCGTCGAGGTTCCCCATCGCATGTTGCCGGCGGAGACGCTGGATGCGCTGCTGGAAACCTTTGTCACCCGCCAGGGCTACGACACCACCGATGTCGCAACGGACATGCATGACTGGGTGCGGGATCTCAAGCGCCAGCTCGAGCGCGGCGAGTTGTTGATCGTCCACGACCTACAGACCGAGAGCACCGAGGTGATGACGCTGGCCCAGTGGCGCAGTTTCGGGCGGGATCTGGCCGATGATGAAGAAGAAGGTGACTAGCTACCGGTAGAAAGTGCTGGACGCTGCTGATCAAGCCACAATGGAGGAATTTCCCACCCTATGACACCTTCCAGAACGGCGCTGAACGATTGAGCGATGAACCGGGGCTTGCGACATGGATGTCGCAAGAGGCGCGTTGGGCAGGATGCCCTTTCGCGCCGACCCGAGTTCAGCGCTCGGGCGTTCAGGGTTTCGCCGTCTGTGGTGTCAAAAAGGGGAGCGCGAGGGGCTTGCCCCTCGCAATAACGAGCAAAAGGGTGGTTGAGGCTCGGTCAGTGGTAGGCTGATTCTGCTGGAATGCGTTGCCTCGGCAACATGGGATTTAGCGCCCAACCAAAACGGCGCCTCCGTTCTTGAGAACAGGGCGCCGTTTCCGTTTCCGCGGGGCTGCTACGTCAGGTAAACAGCATCGGCACCGCGATACTCGAAATCAGCAGGATCAGCGCACCGCCGAGTCGCGAGGAGATCTGCGCGAACGGCATCAGTTGCATGCGTTTGGCGGCGGAGAGCACGGCGACGTCGCCGGTGCCGCCCATGTTGGCCATGCACAGGCCGGCGGTGATCGCCGACTCGATCGGGTAGAAGCCGACCAGCTTGCCGACCAGGCCTGCGCCGAACGCCGCGCCGGCGACGACGGCGAAGACGATCAGCACATAGATGATGGAGATCGCATCGATGACCTGGCCGAGATCGGTATAAGCGATGCCGATGCCGAACAGCAGGGCGAAGGTCCAGTTCTTGGCGACGAACTGGAACCACTGCGAGGCCGCGTCATTGATGAACTCCGGCACGATGTTGGTGATTTTGAGCACGGCGACCAGAATGATCATCAGCGCGTAGGGATGCAGCGGGATGAAGTCACCCAGGATCTGACCGGCGACGAAGAAGGTCAGCGCGGCGACGACGCCGATGCCGAGTTTGGACAGGTCCAAGTTGCTCTCTTTCTCCTCGATTTCCACACCCGGCATCATCTGGCCGTTGCCGGTCAGGCTTGGCATACGCTTGGCGAGGCCATTGAGCAGGCCGGCGATGATGATCGCGAAGACGTTGCCGAGCGCCAGCGCCGGTACCAGGACAGAGATGTAGTAGCTGGCCGGTTGGCCAAGCAGCTGCTCATAGATCTGGCTCATCGGTACCGCGCCGGCACCCATGCCGCCACCCAGGATAGGCAGGGTAATGACCACCACCGCGTCCTGGGCCGAGAAGCCGAGCAGCCAGCCGACGGCAACGGCGAATAGCGCCGCGAACAGAACGGCGAAGATCAGCGGCAGAGCATAGCGCGAACCGACCTTGACCAGTACCCGAGAGTCCATGCCGAGGATGCTGCCGGTGATCAGCGCGGCGATATAGAAGTTGAGGAAGCCGCCACCTTTCATGAACTGGGTGACGTTATCAGCCACGCCGCTCGGCAGCCACTGGACATAAACCAGCGCGGCGGCGCCGAACAGGGCGAGAATCGCGCCGCCGCCGAGATAGCTTCTGACGATCGGCAGGCGATCGCCGATGAAGCCCAGCAACTCACCCAGCAGCATCATCACCAGCAACGCACCGATCATGCCGGTGGGGAGGGTGTCGGTCGCCATGGAAATGATCAGAGCGGCGGTGGCGATAGCGAAAAGCGGTAACGGAATGCCGAATATCGGCGTCGACAGCCAGTGGTGGCTCCGGCGCTCGGCTCCGGCGTGAACATGTTGTGTCACGGTTGAGGTCATGGTTGGTTCCCCAAGGATTCTCGCCCGAAAGGCGGCAAACGGAATTCACGCCCGAAGGGCAGTACGCGAAGAGGATAAAAGCTTGGCGAGGCTGACCAAATTTTCGGAAGTTATTTAAGCCTTTATAAAATATTGAAAGGCATCGTTCATCGAAGAGCACACAGATGGCAGAGAGGGTATACAACGTTGGTCTAAGATTGCTGGCGCCCCGGATCTCGATACATGGGCGTATCGAGGCGCGTATGCTGCGACGACACATTTTCAGGAACCGCTAGTGAAACGATTGCGATTGAGTGCGCAGATATTCTTGCTCGTCGCCAGCATGATCGTGCTGACGCTCGGGATGGCGTTTCTGCTGTTCAATTATCAACTCAGGGATAACCTGGAACGTGCCCAGGGCGAACGGGTCATGGGCCTCGCCGAGGTGCTCGCCGACCGCAGCGACATTCGTCAGGCGCTCGCGGCGCGTCCCATCGTTCACGATGCGGGCTCCGCGCTGCGCCTGCATGTCGAGGCACTGCGCGAGCGCCTCGGCGTCGATTTCATTACCGTGATGGATCGCGATCACCTGCGCCTGACTCACCCCAAGCCCGCGGAGGTCGGTCGCCACTTCCGCGGCGGCGACGAGGATCCGGCACTCGAGGGCGAATCCTACGTGTCGCGCTCGGAAGGTACGCTCGGTATCAGCATTCGCGGTTTTGCGCCGGTGCTCGACGCCGACGGCCGGGTGATCGGCGCGGTGGCCACCGGCGTGACCTTGAGCCGGGTCGGGCTGCTGCTGGCCGAAAATCGTCAGGTGGTGATGCTGGGGATCGCGCTGCTGATGCTGGTGGGCGGCCTCGGCGCCTGGTGGTTGGCGCGCTATATCAAACGCATTCTGCTGGGGTTCGAACCGCATCAGATCTCGCAATGGGTGCAGGAACGCCAAGCGCTGCTGGCGTCACTCCACGAAGGCGTGCTGGCGGTCGGTGGCGACGGCAGGATCACTCTGATCAACCCGGCGGCGCGCGAACTACTGGGCCCCGGGCCTGCGGGCAACGATGCGGAAGTGCCGGAGACGGCGCTCAGGACGCTGTTCGATGATCGGGCGGCGGCGCTCAACCGGCGCCTCACGCTCAACGGTCGGGCACTGATCGTCAACCGGGTGCCGATACGCGATCGTCACGATGCCGGCGGCAGCGTCGTCACGCTGCGCGATCGCAGCGAGGTCAACCGGCTCGCCGAGGAGCTGACCGGTGTCAGTCGGTATGCCCAGGCACTGCGGGCCTCGACGCATGAATTCAAGAACCGGCTGCACGTCATCCTGGGCCTCGTGCAACTCCGGGATCTCGGCCGGCTCGAGCGCTATCTGCGTGAACTCGACGATACTCTGATCGCGCCGGCGGCGGCGCGTGTCTCCGGGGTCAAGGATCCGGTGCTGGCCGGCTTCCTGCTGGCCAAGGGGAGCGAGGCCCGCGAGCGTCGGATCGAACTCGACATCGAACTGGAGAGCGACATCCCGACGGCGGCGGAAGAGGAGACCTGCCATCTGCTGGTGACGATCATCGGCAACCTGCTGGAAAACGCCTTCGAGGCCGTCGCCGGCCGTGACGATCGCCGGGTGACGCTGACGCTGAGCCTCGATGCCGGCGCGCTGTCGCTGCACGTGGCCGACAGCGGCGTGGGCATGAGCGAGACGGGCAAGGCGCGCGCCCTCGAACAGGGCGTCTCGACCAAGGGCGAGGGGCGCGGCTATGGCCTGGCGATGGTGCAGTCCCATGTCGAGTCCCGTGGCGGGCTGCTGACGATCTATTCGACACCGGGGCGTGGCACCCTGGTCGAGGTGACATTACCCTATGCCGTGGCCGTGACCCCGGTGACCGATGGAGTGATATGACGCATGCGTGTACTGGTGGTGGAAGACGACCCGATGGTGATGCGCCTCAACGTCGAGTTTCTCAATCGCATCGACGGCGTCAGTCTGGTCGCCCAGTGCGAGGATCTGCCGACGGCGCGCGACATTCTGGCCAGCGAGCCGGTCGATCTGCTGCTGCTGGACGTCTACCTGCGCGAGTACAACGGCTTGTCGCTGGTGCGTGAGTTGCGCCGACAGGCCCAGGGTGTGCAGATCGTCTTGATCACCGCCGCTTCCGAGATGGAAACCGTGCGCGAGGCCAAGCATCTCGGGGTCAGCGACTATCTGGTCAAACCGTTCGAGTTCCAGCGTTTTCAAAAGGCGCTGCATCACTGCCTGGAAACCCACCAGCGTCTGGCGGGTCTGCCGGCACGGGCGCATCAGCGTGACGTCGACGCCCTGTTCCGGCGCGATGTCGGCGCCCCGGCGTCACTGCGTCCGGGTGACCTTCCCAAGGGGCTCACCGCCAATTCGCTGGCCCAGGTCGCGCGCGCGGCGATTGCTCATTGCGATGGCGTCTTCACCACCGAGGCGTTGAGCGAGGACACCGGCATGTCGCGAGTGTCGGTTCGCAAGTATCTCAAGCACCTGGTCGATCGGGGCGTGCTCGAGGAATCCTTCCACTATGGCCAGATCGGCCGGCCTTCCTTCACTTATCGCTGTCTGGACGCAAAGGCATTGTCGCGCCTGGGCGCGTGATACCGGTTCGCAGCGTGGCCGGTATCAGTTGCCCTTGATCAGGTCGGCAATGATGCGTCGACCGGGATGCAGATGATCCACCAGTTCACGTTCGAGCGGCAGCGGATCATCGTGAATGCGCGAGGCGATCAGTTCGGCGCACAGGGGGGCGCTGACCATGCCGCGGGAACCGTGGGCGGCGCTGACCCAGAGCCCCGGATAGTGACTGCCGGGCGTGTGAAAGCGGCGCCGGGCGTCCTTGGCGAGCTCCGCATAGTCTCGCCGCCACTGAGTCGCATCCGGTAACGGACCGGCATAGGGGGTCTTGTCGGGGCTGGCGGCGCGCACGCTGGCGCGGCCCCGAAGCATGCCGGGCGTTATCTCGCCGAGACTTGCCATGAGCGACGGCGCCGTACGTGCCAACTCGTCGAGATTGCGTCGATGGTCGGCCTCGCTCACCTCGGCGTTGGTGTCGTTGGGCGAGAAGGTGGCGCCGAAGGTCAGCTCGCCACCACGCGGCGGCAGCACATAGCCCTCGGCGCACAGCACCTTGGATAACGCCACCCTGGCTGGGTCGGGGCATGAAAGGGTCGATATCTGGCCGCGAATCGATTGCAGCGGCAGCCCGTCGAGCCAGTCGCGACTGGCGTAACCGGTAGCGAAGACGACCTGATCCACGGCCAGCGTCGTGCCTGCCTGCTGGAGTTGCCAGCCGGTCTCGGTTTCCCGCAGCGATCGCAGCTCCGCCTGGCGGAACTCGATGCCCGGTTGCGACGCCAGACAACGACACAGCGCCACCGGATCGACCCAGCCGGCCTGGGGATAAAGCAGCGCGTCGGAGTCGATCTCGATGCCGGCCGCCCGAGAGGCGCCATATCGGTCGCAGCCAGAAACGACGGCTTCCGGCAGGGCGTGGTTGGCGAGGAACTGCTGCTGACGCCGCCGTTCCCGGTCATTGCCGGCCAACTGCAACAAGCCGCTGTCCGACCACCAGCGACGCCCGGGGTCGAGTCGGGCCAGCCAGCGCTGGGTATAGAGGAGCGCCGCCAGGTAGAAGCGGCTCTGCAGGTTGGCCTCGGCGGCCAGTTTGACGTAGAGCGCCGCTTGCGGATTTCCAGAAGCGCCGGCGGCAATGCCGGCGCGGTCGACCAGGATGATCTCGCTGCCGCGCCGTGTCAGGGCCTCGGCGACGCTGGCGCCGGCGATGCCCGCGCCGATCACCGCGACGCGCTCGGCGCGGCGCGGCGGCGGTGGCGTGAACCAGGGCGTGGCGGCGCGTGCCACGGGCCGTTCACGCGCTTGCCATTCGCCGCATAGCATCTCTCGCTTGCGACCGAAGCCGGGCACCTTGCGCCAGGCGAAACCGACGGCGGCCAGGCCACGCTTGACCGGCCCGGCACAGGTGAAGGTGGCGAAGGTCGTGCCGGGGCGGCTGGCCGCGGCGAGCGCCTCGAACAGCGGCGGTTGCCACATGTCCGGATTCTTGGCCGGGGCGAAGCCATCCAGGAACCAGGCATCCACGCTGCCATCGAGTCGCGCCAGGCAGGCGGCGGCATCGCCGAAGTGCAGATCCAGCGTGACCCGCTCAGCCAGTTGCAGACGATGCACGCCGGGCACCGCCGCTGGCCATTGCTCGATCAGGGCCTGCGCGCGCTCGGCCAGATCCGGCCAGCCGGCCCACACGCGAGCCAGCGAGTCCCGGGTCAGCGGATGTTTCTCGACCGAGATCAGATGCAGTCGGGCACCCGCGGGCGCAACGCGATCGAAGCACTCCCAGGCGCAAAGCATGTTGAGGCCGGTGCCGAATCCCGTCTCGCCGATCACGAAGGCGCGTGACGCCCGCCAGTTGGCCAGTCGCTCGGGCAACTCGTTGTGCTGCAGGAAGACGAAGCGGGTCTCCTCGCGACCATCATGACGCGAGAAGTAGACGTCATCGTAGCGTCTCGAAAAGGGGGCTTCGTGCTGTCCCGTATCGAGATGCCAATCGAGCTCGGCGGGCTCGATGCGCTGCCGGAAAGGATTCGAGTGTTCGTCGCTCATGCGCTTCTTCACCTCCTCGTCGGCCAGGTTCCTGACCGACTCTCCAAGAGGTGTTCATAAAATGATCAGTTGGCGCCAACGGGCGAGGCAATAGCGGATGAGCAAGACGTCCGCGGGATTTTAACAATGTTATCCACAGTCAGTGTGCAAAACCGGCCGCGCACCCACTGTGGATAACAACGCCGAATCAGGGCAATACGCGCTTGAACGGCTTGACCTTGACCTCGGCGTAAACCCCGGCGGCAACGTAAGGATCCGCGTCCGCCCACTGCTGAGCCGCCTCCAGTGACTCGAACTCGGCCACCACCACGCTGCCGCTGAAACCGGCCTCGCCCGGATCGTTGCTGTCGATCGCTGGCGTCGGGCCGGCCAGCACCAGGCGTCCCTCGTCGCGCAGCGCTTCCAGTCGCTTGAGATGATCCGGGCGCGCCTGCATGCGCTTTTCCAGACTGTTGTCGATGTCTTCACTGATGATGGCGTAGAGCATCAGGGACCTTCCTCCGATTGTGAACGGGACAGATGGCGCGCCAGGAACAGGGCCTGTCCGAAGACGAACAGCAGTGTCAGTCCCAGCATGCCGAACAACTTGAAATCGACCCAGGTGGCTTCGTCATAGTGCTTGAACACGTAGACGTTGAGTGCCGCCATGGCCAGGAAGAACAGCACCCAGGCGAGATTGAGCCGTCGCCAGGTGGCGGCCGGCAGCGTCACGGCCTTGCCCATCATGCGCTGCGCCAGCGTCTGGCCGCCGAACAGCGGCGACAACAAGAAAGCCACGCCGAACAAGGCATTGATCACGGTCGGTTTCCACTGAATGAAGGCCGGGTCGTGAAAGACCACCGTGGCGGTTGCCGAGACGATGACGATGATCGAGGTGATCAGCAGCATTTTCTCGACCCGCCGCTGGCGCCACCAGACGATCCCCAACTGTGCCAGGGTGGCGGGTATCAGCACCAGTGTCGCAGTGATGATGTCGCCACTGAAGTGATAGACGGCGAAGAAGATCGCGATGGGAAGAAAATCGAACAGCAGTTTCATGCACGCAAGACCTCTGGCGGGCGGTGGGGGCGCAATTGACCCGGCTCTCCGCGCCCCTCACCATAAGCGCTCTATTCTGACAAAGACGTCGTCCGGCGTCATGCCTATGTCCATTGCCAACGTCGATCTTCCTGTCCCGGGCTCTGCGCTGCCCGATGCGCTCGACCGTTCGCGCGGTATCGACCTTCACCTGCATTCGAACGCTTCCGATGGCGTGCTCGCGCCCGGCGATCTGGTCGATCTATGCCACGCTCGTGGATTGACCCATCTGGCGTTGACCGATCACGACACCCTCGAGGGTGTCGCCGAGGCGCGTCGCCGCTGTGAGCGCCACGGTATCCGGCTGTTGTCGGCCTCCGAGCTGTCGTGCCAATGGCGGGGGATCGCCATCCATGTCGTCGCCCTGTTGCCCCGGGGGGCGTCGCCGGCCTTCGAGGCGAAACTCGAGGTCCTGGCAGAAGCTCGTCGGACTCGAGCGCGGGAAATTGCCCACCGCCTGGAGAAGATCGGTCTCGACGATGGCCTCGCCCGGGCGCGCCGCGAGGCCGGTAGTGAGCGCCCACTGGGGCGGCCCGATTTTGCCGCGGCGCTGGTCACGGCCGGGCTGGTGCCGGACCGCAAGACCGCATTCAAGCGTTATCTGGGGGCCGGCAAGCGCGGTGACGTCAAGACCCACTGGCCGCTGATGGAGAGCGTGGTCGGCTGGATTCGTGACGCCGGTGGCGTGGCGGTGATTGCCCATCCGCTGCGCTACGGCATGACTCGGCGCAAGCGCGACTTGCTGTTCTCGGCATTCATCAAAGCCGGTGGCGAGGCGGCGGAGTTGGTCAGTGGTTACCAGAATCCGGACGCGACCTTCGATCTGGCCCGTCAGTTGGACTTTCACGGCCTTTACGGCTCGCTCGGCAGCGACTTTCACTATCCCGGCGGCGCGCTGGCGCCGGGGACGATCAGCCCGCCGCCGCGCTCCCACGTCAAGCCGATCTGGCGTCACCCGGCACTGCACGCCTTTGCCAGTGGCGCGTGAAGGCTGGCAGCGAATGACGCGGCATCTGTTACGCTTGCTGCGACGGTCTTTTTCAGGAGGGGACGAGATGACCCAATTCTTCCAGATCCATCCGCAGAACCCGCAGAAACGCCTGATCGATCAGGCCATTGGCATCCTGCGCCAGGGAGGAGTGATCGCTTACCCTACCGATTCCGGCTATGCGCTGGGTTGTTGTCTCGGCGAGAAGAAGGCGATCGAGAAGATCAAGTGGCTGCGCCAGCTCGACGATCGCCACAACTTCACTCTGGTCTGTTCGGATCTTTCGGAGATCGGTACCTACGCCAAGGTCGACAACAGTGTCTTCCGTCTGCTCAAGTCGCACACGCCCGGGCCCTACACCTTCATTCTCAACGCCACCAGCGAAGTGCCACGCCTGCTGCTGCATCCCAAGCGCCGTTCGATCGGCGTGCGCGTGCCCGACCACAAGATCACCCTCGCGCTGCTGGGTGCGCTGGGCGAGCCACTGATGAGCGTGACGCTGATTCCAGTCGGGGAAGAGCTGCCGATGACCGATGCCGAAGAGATTCGCGATCGTTACGGCGCCCATCTGCAACTGATCATCGACGGTGGTGCCTGCCATCTCGAACCGACCACGGTGGTCGATCTGCGCGAGATTCCGCCGATGGTAGTGCGCGAAGGGCGCGGCGATACCACGCCGTTTCGCTGAAAGGCTTTTACAACGCTGGCGCTTCGGGCACAACGCTGACGCTTACGCGGGCAGCGCTAGCGGAGCATTGCCGTCGGTGGCCGCTTCCTCGCCCACGCTCTCGTTCTCGCTCTCTTGCCCGGTGCTCAGGCGGAAGGCGGCCGCGCGATCCCGCTGCTGTCGGGCGCGGGAGTCGAGACCCCGGGTCGCCTGGAAGGTGTGTTCGGCCAGCGCGACGTTGCGTTGGGTGACGCCGTCGATGGCGACGATCGCCTGGTCGATCTGATGAATGCCGTCACGCTGCTGCTGGCAGGCGAGGGTAATGCTGTCGAGCAGTTCGCTCAGCTGCTCGCTGGAACGTACGGCGGTAGCCAGCGTCTGGCCGGCCTGGGCCAGCACGCCGGCGCCCTGGCGTACCTGCTGGTGAGTCCCTTCGATCTGCTCGCGGATGGTCCGCGCGGCCTCGGCCGAGCGCGCGGACAGACTGCGGACTTCCTCGGCCACGACGGCGAAGCCACGCCCCTGGGTGCCGGCCCGCGCCGCTTCCACCGAGGCGTTGAGTGCCAGCAGGTTGGTCTGGAATGCCAGCGAATCGATCATCGCGATGACTTCCAGCGAGGCTTGCGAACGGGATTGCGCTTCTTCCATTTCGGCAATCGCCGATGCCAGCTGTTCGCCGCTATGGTCGATCTGGCGCCGGTTCTCCGAGGCGAGCTGTCGACCCTGCTCGGCATGATCCGCGGTGTGAGACACCGTCGCGGTGATCTCTTCCATACTGGCCGAGGTCTGCTGCAACGCCTGCGCCTGGTCCTGGCTCTGAGTGTTGAGCGCCTGGCTGGCCTCGGTCAATTGGGCGGCATCCCGGCGTAGCGCGTCGCTCTCCTGCTGGAGCTGCTCGACCAGCGCATACAACGCTTCGTGCATGGCGTTGACGCCCGCCTTGAGCCGGCGCATCTCGCTGACGCCGTTGACTGGCAACTGGGCACTGAGATCGCCGTCGGCGATTCGTGCCAGATGCCGGCGGACATCGTTGAGCGGGCCGAGCAGATGGCGCCTGAGCATGATGAAGGTCGCGGCGATCGCGACGATGGCCAGCAACAGTGCCAGTAACAGGCCTATCTCCAGGGAATGCATGTTGCGTGCCATGTCGTCGGCGCCATTGGTGGCGCTGATATTGGCGCGCTGGGTCAGCTCGTCCAGGGCGTCGTTCAGTGTGGCGGTGAGTTCGCTGGCATGCTGGGCGCTTTCCTGGTAGCCCTGGACGTCCCAAGCCTTGAGGGTTGCGAAGCCGGGGAGAATGCCATCGTTCATCAGCGCCTCGAAGCTGGCATTCAGGTTGTCTTCACCGGCGGGCAGGGTGGCAAATTTGTCTTGCGCCTTTTTGAAGGTTGTTTCCGCCTGAGCCCAGGACTGCTTGGCGGACTTGACGCGCAGACGGTTGTAATCGGTCTGATAGCTGTTGAGCAGGGAGCGGGTTTCCATCAGGTCGGCATAGACCGCTCGTGCGGTACCGAGTCGTTCCACATTCAGTATATAGAGCGTGTCGAACGTCTGTTTCGCCTGCTTCATCGCCACATAGCTGCCGCCGCCGATCAGCGAGAGCATCAGCGCGAAGAGAATCAGCATGGCGATCAAGCCGCTGCGAAGGGTAAAGCGTGGAAATGGCATGACGAACACTCCGATGGATACGCACGGTCTGGCATGACCGGAGAGTGTGTCGTCTTCATGTCACAGCAAGATGACAAAACGTTACACGGCGCCGGCGCTATCTCAGCTCGGTCTTGCGTCACCTTCTGGCGCGTCGTCCGGTGCTTTTTCTTCAGGCGGTGCCTTCGGGTCGGGCGTCTCTTCGTCGAGCCAGGTGCCGCAGAGTCGGCAGTACTTGGCGTCGCGCTCATGGCCTTCGTGTCCACAGCCGGGGCAGGCTTCGTCGGAGTAGCGCTCTTGGTGGATCGAGCGGATCACTTCGGCGGAAAAGACCCCGGTCGGTACGGCGATGATCGAATAGCCCAGGATCATCATGAAGGCCGAGATGAACTGGCCGAGCGGTGTCACCGGGGCGATGTCGCCATAGCCGACGGTGGTCAGCGTGACGATGGCCCAGTACATCGAGCGCGGCATGCTGGTAAATCCAGCCTCCGGCGGTTCGATCAAATAGATGAGGGCGCCGAAGACGGTGATGATCAGCAATACCGTCAGCAGAAACAGCAGGATCTTGCGCTGGCTGCGCTTGAGCGCCTGGACCAGCATTTGGCCCTCGCCGACGAATTCCATCAATCGCAGGACCCGGAACACCCGCAGCACGCGCAGCACCCGCAATACCAGCAGCGACTGGGCGCCGGGCAGCAGCAGGCTCAACCAGGTCGGCATGATGGCGAGCAGGTCGAGGATGCCGTAGAAGCTGCGCAGATAGCGCAGCGGACGATCCAGGCAATATAGGCGAAGTGCCAACTCCAGGGTGAAGACGAGCGTAAACATCCACTCCACAACGTAGAAAAGCTCACCGTAGCGTTCATGCAGTCGGGGAACGCTGTCCAGAAAGACCACGCCGACGCTGAGCACAATGAGCGTGATCAGAACGATGTCGAACGTCTTTGCCGGGCGTGTATCGGATTCGAAGATGATCTGGAAAACCCGCTTGCGCAATGAAGGTGAGTCGGATTGCATGAACGAAGGCGCCTATCCTTGAGGTTGTGCGTGGTTCCGAGGGTAATCAGCCGGCCCGCTGCAGTGTCGACCAGGCCCGGGCGTCCCAGGGAATCCGGCCTTCGCGAAGCGTCGCCAGCAGGCGCTGGCCGGCATCCCGCAGGCTGGGCGAAGTGGCCATCAGATGTTCGAGGCGGCTCATGGCCGCTCGATGCCAGGCGTCATCCTGGCTGTCCTGCCACTGGTCGACGGCATCGATGACATCGTCGAGGGCGATCGTCGGTGGCGGCTCGGGATGCGGCCAGCCACGGCGAAGCGCGTTGGCCCTGCTCGCCTTGCTGTGGTTGGCCGGGCGGGCTGGCAGCGGAGGCTGGCCGCCACAGAGGCGCTCGGCCAAATCCCAGAGCGCCTCGGGATGACCCGATTTCAGTTCCAGCTCCAGTTCGCAAATGGGCAGCCTTGCCGCCCCGGCGCGAATCTCGCCCTGGTCGAGGGCAATCTCGATATCGACTTCGCCCTTCCGGAAACGCCACAGGCGGCGTTCGAAATCGGTGGCGAAAACCGGACGCAGGCGCTCGAGATCCAGCGCTTCCAGGGCTGGATGATGCAGCGCGCGCAGCCCATTCAGGTCGAGTCCGGCGGCACTGCGTTCGGTGTCGTCGATCGACCACTCCCATTCGCCGCGACTCGACAATCCTCCGTGGCTTTGCGCCGCGCTTTTCAGGGTCTGCAATCGTCGCTCTCCCATGCGCCGCACCCGCAGCGCCACGCGGGCCGATTCCAGCGCACCCTCGAGTGTATCGTAGTAGAGATTGCCGAGCGTGATCGACCGTGTGTCCAGGCCACTGAGCAGTGGATGCGCAAGCAGGCGTTGGGGCCCTTCGGAGGAAAGCATCAATTTGAGTTCGATTTCGTCGCTCATGCAGGTTCCCGCCGATGATCAATCGCGAAAATGGAGACAAGTGGCCGCCATGAACATGAATTTTTCATGACGCATCCGGGCGCAGTCATTATACTGGCGCCGCCACTTCCAACGCATCCAGGCCTCGTTATGGTGAGTACCAATCCGTTCTCGGCGCTGTTTGGACGTTCGCCGTTCCAGCCGTTGCTGGCCCACATCGTCAAGACCAGCGAATGCGCCAGCCAGCTGCTGCCGTTCTTCGATGCTGCTCTCGGCGGCGATTGGGAGGAAGCCCGGCGTCACCGAGAAGCGATCACCCAGCTCGAGCACGAAGCCGACGAGCTCAAGACCCAGCTTCGCCTCAATCTGCCCAATACCATGTTCCTGCCGGTGTCGCGCTCCGATCTGCTGGAGTTGATCAGCGTACAGGACAAGATCGCCAACAAGGCGCGCGACATTACCGGGATCATGCTTGGGCGCAACATGAACATCCCCGAGTCGCTGGCCGAACCGATGCGCGACTACCTGCGCACCGCCGTGGCCACGGTAGAACAGGCGCGCAAGGCGCTCGAAGAGCTCGAGGACCTGCTCGAATCCGGCTTCGGCCGCAATGTCTCCGACGTGATGCAGGAATTGATCCGCGAACTACACGAACTCGAGCATCAGGCCGACGATCAGCAGATCGCGATCCGGCGGCAGTTGTTCCAGCTCGAGGACGAACTGCCGCCGGTCGATGTGATCTTCCTCTACAAGATCATCGAATGGATCGGCGAGCTCTCCGACCGCGCCGAGCGCGTGGGCAGTCGCCTGCAAATTCTAACGGCCCGCTGAATACAGCGGGTCTTCGTTTTCCCAGTCTCTTCGTCACGCCACTCATAGCGAATTCAGCCTATGTCCATCATTGCGCAATACGGTGATGTCTTCATCATCCTCGCCTGTGTCTTTGGATTCTTCATGGCCTGGGGGGTCGGTGCCAACGACGTCGCCAATGCCATGGGTACCTCGGTGGGGTCCAAGGCGATCACCATCAAGCAGGCAATCCTCATCGCGGTGGTCTTCGAATTCCTCGGCGCCTGGCTGGCCGGCGGTCAGGTAACCGAGACCATACGCAAGGGAATCATCGATCCCCGGCTGCTCGAAAGCGATCCGCAGTTGCTGATCTACGGCATGCTGGCATCGCTGCTGGCGGCCGGATCGTGGCTGATGATCGCATCGTTGAAAGGCTGGCCGGTTTCGACCACTCACTCGATCGTCGGCGCCATCGTCGGTTTCGCCGTTGCCGGGCTGGGCGTGCAATCGGTCGACTGGGGCTCGGTGGGGACGATTGCGCTGAGCTGGGTGACATCGCCGCTGATTGCCGGGGTGATCGCCTACGTGCTGTTCCGTTCGGTTCAGGTGCTGATCTTCGACAACCCCGACCCGTTCGCCGCCGCCAAGCGTTACGTGCCCGGCTATATCTTTCTGGTCGGCTTCATCGTCTCGATGGTAACCCTGGTCAAAGGGCTTTCCCACGTTGGCCTGGATCTGAATTTCGGCGAGAGTCTGCTGTTGGCCGTGGCGTTCGGGGTGGTCATCATGATGCTGGGACTGCTGCTCGAAAACCGTATCAATCGCGGCGCCCGGCGCTCGCGCAGCAACTACGACTTCTCCAGCGTCGAGCGCATCTTCGGCGTGCTGATGATGTTTACCGCCTGTGCCATGGCGTTCGCCCACGGCTCCAACGACGTAGCCAACGCGGTCGGCCCGCTGGCCGCAGTCATCAGCGTGGTCGAGAGCGCCGGCAACGTGGGCGGCTCGTCGACCATGCCATGGTGGGTACTGGTGCTGGGCGGCGGCGGTATCGTCGTCGGCCTGGTGAGCTATGGTCACAAGGTCATCGCCACGGTGGGCTCCGGCATCACCGAATTGACCCCGAGCCGTGGTTTCGCGGCGACGCTTTCCGCGGCCTCGACCGTGGTTCTCGCCTCCGGTACCGGGTTGCCGGTTTCCACCACCCATACCCTGGTCGGCGCCGTGTTGGGCGTGGGGCTGGCTCGCGGCATGGCGGCGCTCAATCTGCGCGTACTCGGTTCGATCGTGCTTTCTTGGCTGATCACGTTGCCGGCCGGGGCGCTGCTGTCGATCATGTTCTTCTTCATGTTCAAGGGCATGTTCGGCTGATCGCCGATGCGCGGGCGTCCATGCCCGCCGCAGAAAACGCTCTGGTATAGTTAAGGCTCGATCGTTTCAAGCCTTGCCCACCTGCCGGAGCGTCACTTCCTTGGACTCGCGCTTTCCCTTCGTCGACTGGTTCCGTAATTCGTCGCCCTATATCAACGCCCATCGCGGCAAGACCTTCGTCATTCTGATCGAAGGCGAGGCGATGGCGTCGTCACGCTGGGATCAACTGCTGCAGGATCTCGCGCTGCTGCATACCCTGGGCGTACGGCTGGTGCTGGTCTATGGCATCCGCCCCCAGGTCAACCAGGCGCTCGAGGCCGCCGGTGTCACGCCCTACCGGGTCGAGGGGCGTTGGGTCGCCGACCGCCGGATCATGGAGCATGTCGAGCGTATCGCCGCGCGCCAGCGTCTCGATCTCGAAGCGCAACTGTCGCTGGGCCTGCCCAACACGCCGCTGCATGGCGTCGAGTTGACTGCCGTTTCCGGCAACCTGGTCACGGCGAAGCCGCTCGGCGTGCGCGAGGGGATCGATTTCGATCACGCTGGCGAGGTCCGCCGCGTGCGCAGTCAGGCGATCGAGAGTTTGCTGGCCGATGGCAACCTGGTGATCTTGCCGCCGCTGGGCTATTCGCGCACCGGCGAAGTCTTCGACCTCGATGCCTCCGAGATCGCCCAGCACGTGGCGATCGCGCTCAAGGCGGACAAGCTGATCCTACTCGGCGAATCGGCCGGGCTGCATGACGACAGCGGGCAGTTGCAGCGCCAATTGACACCGGGCGAGGCCGAGATGTTGCGTCAGCAGGCGGCACCGGGCAGCGAACTCTCGCGCCATCTGGGCGCCGCCTGCGAAGCGGCACGGCACGGCGTCGGCCGTACCCATCTGCTCTCCTGGCGGGATCACGATGCGCTGCTCGGGGAGCTATTCACCCGCGACGGCGTGGGCACCATGATCACGCAGAATCGCTACGAACAACTGCGTCAGGCCGTGCTCGACGACGTCGGCGGTCTGCTGGCGCTGCTCAAGCCGCTGGAGGCCAGCGGCATGCTGGTGGCCCGAACCCGCGAGCGGCTGGAGCACGAGATCGACGATTATGTCGTCATCGACCGCGACGGCATGGTGATCGGCTGCGCGGCACTGCACCGTCATCCGGACGCCGGCATGGGCGAACTGGCCTGTCTCGCCGTGCATACCGACTACCGCCGCGGCGCCCGCGGCGAAACCCTGTTGGCGGAAATCGAACGTCGGGCGCGTCGATCCGGCCTGACGCAATTGTTCGCGTTGACCACGCACACCACGCACTGGTTCTTCGAGCGCGGGTTCTCGCTGGCGTCGCTGGAGGCGCTGCCCGAGGTCAAGCGCGAGACTTACAACCAGGCCCGGCGCTCCAAGGTGTTGTTGAAGTCGCTATAAAGCGACACCTGGAAAGCGGGGTTTTATGCCGGGGCGTCTCCAAATGGAGACAATATAACTTGATGATAAATAAGCAAATTTACGGTTCTCGCCGAAATGTGCTGTCAAATGGCGACGTATTTCGGCCAATTTTCCCTCTCCTAGTCGATCCCTCTCGACCCTGGCCAGAAAGCATTCGCCGGCAATGAGTTCAAGCTATTGATTTTTAAAAATAAAACCAATGTTGGCACGGCTTTGGCACTAGTATTTACCGAGAGCGACGAGATGACATCTTGAATGTTGTTTCGGCGAATCTTGCTCAGGGGCCTCGACAACCCTGTGCAGGGTCCTAGCAAGGTTCGATAGTGTCTGCTCCATGCGATGTGTGACTTAGGTTGCGATGAGACGGGTGCGGCCTTCGGGCAGGGAGATGCACCATTCGGGCAAGGATGCCCCGGCAAGGATGCCTTCCCCCTCGCGAGAGGGGACCCATTCACGATCGGCCGCCTGGTTTTGAAAGCTAGGCGACCGCTCAGGAATCGAAGCAGGCGGTTCGCCGCCACGGAAGCCGACAGCCCCTGAATGGCTTATGTCGCCTCTCCGGCTTCGGGGGCCTTCGGGCCCGCAGGAACGCTTTCGAACAGCTGATTCAGGCAGTTTTTCAAGAGCGTTCTTTTGACCCTTCAGTTCCCTGCGTACCTTGGGCCGGCTCTGCCGGCCCTCTTTTTTGGTCGCTGCTTCGACAGGCTTCGAGCCGGCGAAGCGATGCTCTGGCCGGCACCATGACGAATTTCGGGAATAGGGCTTCGAGCGATGCTGGTACGCGGCGATAACGGGTCAAAAACGGGAACGATAAACAGCGGCAGCTCTACCCAGGCGGCGCGGCAAGTACTCCAAAGCCCCGCATTGGCGTTCAATAAAAATGTTATCCTTGCGAAACGATCCATGACACGAATGGGCCTCCTGCATAGAGCCACTCTTATGACCACTGAGCTCTCCCGACGCTGGCGTCCGCGCTCGCTGATGCAACTGGTGCTATTGGCGTTTCTCGTCGTGATGCTGCCCATCGCCGTGCTGATGTTCCAGGCCGGCCAGGCGCTGTCCGAACTCTCGTCTCTGGCCGACCAGAGCGCCCGACAGGCGGTGGAGGAGACTCGCCGCGCGCGCATGCTGAGTTCACTGGCGCTACAGATGGAGCGCAGCGCGCGCCAGTATGCGGTGATCGAAGAGGAGGGCCTGCGCGATATCTACAATCAGAAGGCGCAACAGTTCGGCGAGCTGTTGGCGCAGCACGAGCCGTTGATGCATGACAATCCCGATTTCCAGTCGCTGGTCGAGCGCTACCGGCAACTCAAGGTGCTGCCCGAGATGCCGGTTGCCAACATGGATGCCTTCCTGCAACGCTTTTCCGGTTTCGGGGCGGAATCCGACGCCGTGCGCGATGACACCAACCAGCTGATCGACGATCGTATCGCGCGCATTCGCGAGCAGGCCAACGCGGTCAAGACGCGTCTATGGATGCAGACCGCTGCGCTGGTTTCCGCCAGCCTGATGCTGATGCTGTTCTTTACCTGGCTGATCACGCGGCCGATCCGCCAGCTGGAGCGACGCATCTTCGGCTTGGGCAGCGGCGATCAGGCGGAAACGACGAAGCGCATTCAAGGCCCGGCGGAGCTGGTGCAGTTGGGCGATCGACTCAACTGGCTGGCCAATCGCCTGTCCGAACTCGAAGCGCAGAAACAGCAGTTCCTGCGTCACATGTCGCATGAATTGAAGACGCCGCTGGCAAGCATCCGCGAGGGCACCTCCTTGCTTTCCGACGGCGTGGCGGGCGAGCTCAACGAGCGCCAGGACGAGATAGTCCAGCTGATCGACGAGAACGGTCAGGAATTGCAGACCCTGATCGAGCAGTTGCTCGACTACAATCTGCTGCAGAACAGCCAGCGCATGAAAGTCTCGCGATTCGACGTTGCCACGGTGATCCAGGAGGTTCTCGCCAAGCACCGGCTGGCCTTGGACAACAAGGGAATGCAGGTCTCGAGCCCTCACCATCCGCTGGAATGGCAGGCGGACCGCGAGCGTACGGCCCGAATCCTGGACAACCTGATCTCCAACGCCATCGCCTACGGCGAGGATGGCGGCAGGCTGACGATACGCCTCGATCATCAGCGCGATTGGCTGGCGCTCGAGGTGGCCAACAGCGGCGAGCCGATCGCCAGCGTCGACCGCGAGCACCTGTTCGAAGCCTTCTATCAGGGTAGTACGAAACGCAAGGGGCCGCTAAAGGGATCGGGAGTCGGGCTGTCGGTGGCGGCGGACTGCGCGCGGCTGCAGCACGGCCAGCTGGCCCTGGTCGACGATGCCGAACTGCCGGTCTGTTTCCGGCTCACGCTGCCCTGGGCTGCACGCGGCTCCGATCGTGGTAACGACGCCAGCACAGCGGAAAAGGTGGTACTGGCCGACGACGCAAGGAAGGAAACATGGTCACTAAAGTGAAGAGCGCGCTGGCGTTCGCCGTCGTCATGACGCTGGCGGGTTGCCAGTCGCTGTCCGGTGGGGCATCGACGCCCCACGGCTGCGGCGACGTGCCGACATTCGCCGACAACGTCTGCTTGCTCGACTCCTGGGTTGCCTTCGGCCTTGAGGCGCAGCGCGGCGACGCTGCCTGGCGCCAGCAGGTCCTGTCCGAAATCGGCGCCAGCCGGGCCGAGCAGAAGGCGGCACGGGCGGTCGTGCTCTCCTGGGATGGCCCGAGTGAGTGGCGGCAGGCCTCGAATCTCTACAAGGCGACGATTTCCACGGCCCCGGCGCGTTTGCAGCCATTGCTGCAACAGTGGCTGAACGGCCTGGAGGAGCGGCGAGAACTCTACGCCCAGCAGGGAGCGGGCGGTAGCCGACAGGGAGGAAACAACGATGATACGCAGGCGCTGAAACGCGAAAACCGGAAGCTGAAGCAGCAGCTCGAGGAGATGTCGGACAAGCTCGATGCCTTGACCGATATCGAGCGAACCATTAATTCACGCGACTGAGCCATCCGTGCGGCGTCAAGGAGTGGCGGCGTACCGACGCGTCACATTGATCGTGGCAAGCCATCATCCGGTGGCGAACGAGAGATGGCAGGAGGTGTCCATTCCATGTCATTGAATACCGAAGTTTCCAAACGGCCGGTGAGAACGCCCGCCATGCAGCCGGGAAAGAGCGCGAACACGGCGCACATCCTGTTGGTGGATGACGACAAGAGCCTGCTCAAGCTGCTGGGCATACGCCTGGAGAGCCGGGGGTTTCGCGTCACCACCGCCGAGAGCGGTCGTGAAGCCCTTGGCCACATCGAGGAAGATACGCCGGACCTGGTACTCTCCGACCTGCGAATGGACGAGATGGATGGCCTGGCGCTGTTCCATGAGCTGCAGCGCCGCATGCCCGGCATGCCGGTGATCATTCTCACGGCGCACGGCTCGATTCCGGATGCCGTCAGCGCTACGCGACAGGGTGTATTCAGCTTCCTGACCAAGCCGGTCGATCGCGATGAGCTGTTCGAGGCGATCGACGAGGCACTCAAGCAGACGCCGACCACGAGAGGCGAGGGCGGTGAAGCCTGGCGCTCGCAGATCATCACCCGCAGCCCGCAGATGGAGCGCATTCTCGAGCAGGCCTACATGGTCGCCGCCTCCGATGTGAGCGTGTTGCTGACCGGCCCCAGCGGTAGCGGCAAGGAGCTGTTGGCCAACGCCATGCACCAGGCCAGTCCGCGGGCCGACAAGCCGTTCGTGGCGATCAACTGCGGGGCATTGCCGGAACAGTTGCTGGAGAGCGAGCTGTTCGGCCATGCCCGTGGCGCCTTCACCGGCGCGGTCAGCCAGCACGAAGGCCTGTTCCTGGCCGCCAACGGCGGCACGCTGTTCCTGGACGAGATCGGCGACATGCCGCTGACGCTGCAGGTCAAACTGCTGCGTGCGCTGCAGGAGCGCCAGATCCGCCCGCTCGGTAGCACCAAGTCGGTACCGATCGACGTGCGCATCATCTCGGCTACCCATCGCGACCTCGACCGCGCCATGCACGAAGGCGATTTCCGCGAGGATCTCTACTACCGCCTCAACGTGGTCAATCTCAAGCTGCCGCCGCTGCGCGAGCGCGCCGAGGACATTCCGCTGCTGGCCAAGCACATGGTGGCGCAGGTCGCCGCTCGGCATAAGCCGTTCGTCAAAGGCTTCTCGCCGGAAGCACTCAACCTGCTCGCTTCCAGCGCCTGGCCCGGCAACGTGCGCCAACTGGTCAACGTGGTCGAGCAGTGCGTGGCGCTGACCAGCACGCCGATGATTCCCGAAGCGCTGGTCTCCCAGGCGCTGGCCGCCGAGGAGAATGCGCTGCCTTCGTTCAGCGAGGCGCGTGCTAGCTTCGAGCGCAGCTATCTGATCAAGGTACTCAAGATCACCGAAGGCAACGTCACCCAGGCGGCGCGCATCGCCGGACGCAACCGTACCGACTTCTACAAGCTGCTGTCGCGCCACGATCTCGACCCCAGCAGCTTCAAGCCGAGCGCGGTGCCGGATCAGGAAATCTGAAGAGACAACACAGAGCGAAGAAGGAAGAGATAAGAAAGTACCAACGCCGTATACGAGAACGCCATCGTCGGCAAGCTGATCCGGCGGTGGCCAATCCGCAGCCGCTCTTCGCCAACGCGAGCCTGCTGACTCAGACCGAAATATCGATGTTGATGCCCTGAGCTGCCCCAATCTGCGGGGCGAAGAGTTGCAATCCGGCCACTGAGTAGGGCGCGTCGCTGGTTGACATGGCCAGTGTTCGGTCGAGTTTGGCGAGCTGTTTCTCAGCCTGGCGTAGAGCCTTCTTGCCATCTCGGTTCTCTTCGTCGAGAGCGCTCTTGAGCAGGGCGATCGCTTCTTTCAGGGATTTTCTGGCATCCCTGAGCAAGTCCAACAGTGCTTTATCGTCCGCTTCGGCAGTGGTCGCTGCTTGTTCCGGGACATGGGAATAGGCGACGCCGGAAGGAGGCTTCTCTTCACCCGCCTTCCCCGAACCCACCGGAGCGGGCGTCGTGCCGTCTGGCAGGCCGGTGGAAGCGGTCGTGGCACTGCCTGACATTAGGGAAGCTGCCACGCTCTTGGCAGATTGGGCACTCGCCAGTGCGGTGCCAATCTCTTGTGTCTTCGGAGCTGCGTTCAGGGCTGGCGCAGGCAGGGCCGTTGTCATGCCGCTGCCGCCCAGCCCCTTGGCGATGCGGTTAAATTCGCTGGCGATGCTCTTGAGTTCCTTGGCGATCGAGGCGAGTTGCTTGGATGAGGCGAACATCATCAACGACTTGAGCATCTCCAGACGTTGCTTGAGAAAACCGGCCTTGTTCATATCGACCTCGCGGGGCATTGCCTGGAGGCGCTGCAGGCCCTCTTGAAGTTCCTGGAAACGCTGGGCTACCGGGTCGGGCGTCGCTCCTTCGGTCTCGCCGCGCTGGACGACGGCAGACGCCTCGATGCGCTCCGAACTGTCCGTGCGTGGCGCAGAGTAGTAGGAATATGGGCCGATCTTCATGGGTATGCCTTCCTGGAAAGCTAGAACGACTCTATTTGAGAGCGTTATCGACAGCCCGACCGATTATTGAATGGTCATGCTCCGTATGGAGCCTTCGGAATACTGATTCAGCGCTTCAGCCGCCGCTTCACCTCCAGCTTCAGCCGCCCCTCGCCGAGACGGGCCGTCAGCGTCTGGCCGGGTTGGGTCTGGCTGGCGGCGCGCACGACCTGGCCGGCATCGTCTTGCAGGATCGAGTAGCCGCGACCGAGCACGGCGAGCGGGCTCACCGCATTCAGTTCGCGGGCGAAACCTTCCAGCCGCTGGCGTTCCTGACGCAGGCGGAGGCTTTGAGCCGCCTCCAGGCGCTGTCTGAGCTGGTCGATCCGTTCGCGGGAGTGACGCAGTGCGCGGCTCGGATCGTGCAGCGTGAAACGTCGTATGGTGGCGTCCAGATGCTGGCGTCCGCGCTGCAGGCGCTGACGCATTGCCAGTTGCAGCCGACGATCCAATGTCTGCAGGTGCCGGCGCTGTTGGGCCAGGCGCTCGCCGGGATGGCGCAGCCGCGCGCGCAGATGATCGAGGCGCTGGGACTCGGCATTGGCCCGGTGCTGCCAGGCGCGTGCCAGACGCTGGCGCTGCTGACGTAGCGTCGCTTCGAGATCGCGGCGGTTCGGCACCAGTCGCTCGGCGGCGGCGGAGGGCGTCGGCGCGCGTACGTCGGCGGCGAACTCGGCCAGGGTGACGTCGACCTCGTGACCGACAGCCGCCATCACCGGCAATTGGGAGTGGAAGATCGCCCGCACCAGATGCTCATCGTTGAACGCCCACAGATCTTCCAGGCTGCCGCCGCCGCGGGTGATCAGAACCGCATCGAACGGATCGCCGTCGAGTTCCTGGGCCTCGCTGCGGGCTTGGCGGTTGGTTCTCGCCTGACGATTAACTAAGGCCAGCGCGCGGATCAGCGCCGGCGGTGCCTCGCGGCCCTGCACCGGGACAGGAAACAGGCTCACCCGTACCATCGGCCAGCGCGCCTGCAGCACCGCCAGCACGTCGCGCACGGCGGCGCCGGTAGCGGAGGTGATCAGCGCCAGATGGCGTGGCGGATAGGGCAGCGCTCGCGCGTTGGCGAACATGCCCTCGGCCTGGAGCTGACGTTTCAGCCGCTCGTAGGCCGCCATCAGCTCGCCTTCACCACTCGGCTGCACCGCATCGACGATCAACTGGTAGTCGCCGCGGGGCTCGAAGATCGACACCCGCCCGCGCACCTTGATGCGATCGCCATCCTTCAATGGTGTTCGTGACAGGCCGGCACGGTTGCGGAAGAACGCGCAGCGCAGCTGGGCCTTGGCATCCTTCAGCGTGAAGTAGATGTGCCCGGAAGCGGGCCGCGCCAGCCCGGAAATCTCGCCCTCGACCCAGCAGTCGCCGAAGCCGCGCTCCAGCATCTGGCGGGCCTGGCGGTTGAGGTCGCTGACGGAGATCGCCTGTGGAGAAGGTCGTGACGTGAACGCGGACATGGACTTTCCGAGAACGATGACAAGTGCCGGGCAGCCTAACATGAAGCGACTCGCCGACGCTTGTTGGCACCCAAGAGCATTGAGCGTCATCGAGCAAATCACTATAATGCGCGATTAACTTTTCGCAGCACCCGCCGCGTCGTTCGAGCCAAACACGGCTTCCGGCGGTTGTTGCCACCGGCCCCTCACCACCTGCCAATTGGGTTTCCGACTATGCTACGTATGGCGCAAGAAGCTCTTACGTTCGATGACGTATTACTCGTACCCCGCTACTCGGATGTCCTGCCCAGAGACGTCGACCTCAAATCCCGCCTGACCCGCAACCTGACCCTGAACATTCCGCTGCTCTCTTCGGCCATGGATACCGTGACCGAAGCGCGTCTGGCGATTGCCATGGCTCAGGAAGGCGGCATCGGCATCATTCACAAGAGCATGTCGATCACCCAGCAGGCCGCCGAGGTCCGCAAGGTCAAGAAGCACGAGAGCGTCATCGTCAAGGACCCGGTCACCGTCGGTCCCAACGCCAAGCTGCAGGACCTGCTGGAGATGGCCTCCGAGTACGGCTATTCCGGCTTCCCGGTGGTCGAGGGCGAGACCCTGGTCGGTATCGTCACCGGGCGCGACATGCGCTTCCAGCCGGATCACAGCGATAGCGTCGAAGCGATCATGACCCCGCGCGACAAGCTGGTCACTGTGCTCGAAGGCACCCCGCTGGACGTGATCAAGTCCAAGCTGCAGGAAAACCGCATCGAGAAGATCCTGGTCGTCGACAAGGACTTCCACCTGCGCGGCCTCGTCACCGTGCGTGACATCGAAAAGGCCCGCACCTACCCGAACGCCGCCAAGGATGCCGATGGCCGTCTGCTGGTCGGCGCCGCCGTCGGCACCGGCCCGGAAACCCCGGACCGCATCGCCGCGCTGGTCGAAGCCGGCGTCGACGTACTGGTCGTCGATACCGCCCACGGCCATTCCAAGGGCGTCATCGACCGCGTGCGCTGGGTGAAGGAGCGCTACCCGGACCTGCAGGTGATCGGCGGCAACATCGCCACCGGCGAAGCTGCCGTGGCGCTGGCCGAAGCCGGCGCCGACGCGGTCAAGGTCGGCATCGGCCCCGGCTCCATCTGCACCACCCGCGTCGTCACCGGCGTCGGCGTTTTGCAGATCACCGCTGTCGCCAACGTCGCCGAAGCGCTCAAGCCGTTCGACATCCCGCTGATCGCCGATGGCGGCGTGCGCTACTCCGGGGATATCGCCAAGGCGATCGTCGCCGGCGCCAGCACCGTCATGCTCGGCAGCATGCTCGCCGGCACCGAGGAGGCGCCGGGCGAAGTCGAACTGTTCCAGGGGCGGACCTACAAGGCCTATCGCGGCATGGGCTCCATGGGCGCGATGTCCCAGACCCAGGGCTCCTCGGATCGCTACTTCCAGAGCAAGGACGAAGGCGTCGAGAAGCTGGTGCCGGAAGGCATCGAAGGCCGCGTGCCCTACAAGGGCCAGATGAGCGCCATCGTGCATCAGATGATGGGCGGCCTGCGCGCCTCCATGGGCTACACCGGTTGCCACAACATCGAAGAGATGCGCACGCTGCCGGAGTTCGTCAAGATCACCGGCGCCGGCGTGGTCGAGTCGCACGTTCACGATGTGCAGATTACGAAGGAAGCGCCGAACTACAGAGCAGGCTGATGCCTGCTCGAGAAGGAAGAAAGAAGAGATAAGAGGGAAGAGAAGAGGCGGGATAGGGCCGCCTCTTACTTCTTCATTCTTCCCTCTTGATTTCGAGGCAGTGATCCAGGCCTCGATGCTTGAGTCCACAACGGCGGTGTCCACTTCATGCAAGATATCCATTCGCACAAGATCCTGATCCTCGACTTCGGTTCCCAGTACACGCAGCTGATCGCCCGTCGCGTGCGCGAGATCGGCGTCTATTCCGAGATCCGCGCCTTCGATATCACCGAAGAAGAGATCCGCGAATACAACCCCAACGGCATCATCCTCTCCGGCGGGCCGGAGTCGGTCTCCGAGCTGGGCTCGCCGCGGGCGCCCAAGTGCGTGTTTGAGATGGGCCTGCCGATCTTCGGCATCTGCTACGGCATGCAGACCATGGCGGAACAGCTTGGCGGCGCCACCGAAGGCTCCGACAAGCGCGAGTTCGGCTACGCCCAGATCAGCGTCGCGGCGGAAGACGACCTGCTCGGCGGGATCATGGACCATGTCGGCCACGACGGCGGGGCACTGCTGGACGTGTGGATGAGCCACGGCGACAAGGTCGCCCGCGCCCCGGCCGAATTCACCGTCACCGCCTCTACGCCGAGCTGCCCGATCGCCGCCATGACCTGGCCGGAAAAACGCTTCTACGGCGTGCAGTTCCACCCGGAAGTGACCCACACCCTGCAGGGCCAGCGCATTCTCGAGCGCTTCGTGCTGGATATCTGCAAGGCCGAACGCCTGTGGACCCCGGCGCAGATCATCGAAGACCTGACCGAGCGCGTTCGCGAACAGGTCGGCGACCGCCACGTGCTGCTCGGCCTCTCCGGCGGGGTAGACTCCTCCGTCGTCGCCGCGCTGCTGCACAAGGCGATCGGCGACCAGCTCACCTGCGTCTTCGTCGACAACGGCCTGCTGCGCAAGAACGAAGGCGACCAGGTGATGGACACCTTCGCCAGCCACATGGGCGTCAAGGTGATCCGCGTCGATGCGGAAGACGAATTCCTCACCAAGCTGGGTGGCGAGAACGACCCCGAAGCCAAGCGCAAGATCATCGGCAACACCTTCATCGACGTGTTCGACCGCGAAGCGGCCAAGATCGATGGCGTTGACTTCCTCGCCCAAGGCACCATCTACCCGGACGTGATCGAATCCGCCGCCAGCAAGACCGGCAAGGCCCACGTGATCAAGTCGCACCACAACGTCGGCGGCCTGCCTGAGACCATGAAGCTCAAGCTGGTCGAACCGCTGCGCGAACTGTTCAAGGACGAAGTGCGCAAGCTTGGCCTCGAACTCGGCCTGCCCTACGACATGGTCTACCGCCACCCCTTCCCGGGGCCGGGCCTGGGCGTGCGCATCCTCGGCGAAGTGAAGAAGGAGTACGCCGACATCCTGCGCGAAGCCGACGCCATCTTCATCGAGGAACTACACAACGCCGACTGGTACCACAAGACCAGCCAAGCCTTCGCCGTCTTCCTCCCGGTGAAATCCGTTGGCGTCGTCGGCGACGGCCGCCGCTACGAATGGGTTATCGCCCTGCGCGCGGTCGAAACCATCGACTTCATGACCGCCCGCTGGGCCCACCTGCCGTATGAGTTGCTGGAGAAAGTCTCCAACCGCATCATCAACGAAATCAGCGGCGTATCGCGTGTGACGTATGACGTCAGCAGCAAGCCGCCCGCTACGATTGAGTGGGAGTGAAAATGCGTCTTTCAGGGACTATCGGTAGCGATCGGAAAAGCGGCGTAACTTTATGATTCTTATGAATTTACGTCGCATTACCTATCGGTGGCTATCGCCGGCCAGCAAAAAAAGTTGACGATAGCGCTGACGGTAAAAATCGAGGCCAAATTAAGACATTCTCGTTCACTATTCAGACTTTTACCGTCTTTGACGGTAAAAATCTTCTCAGGAAAGCTTGTTTTATGCGGCTTTCCGGGCATCAGCAGGTCTCCAGGTCCCTGACGGTAAAACCTGACGGTAAAGCCGTCAAAAGCCGGAGGAAACCTCGATGCTTACTGACGCTGCTCTACGAAATCTGAAGCCTAAGTCCAAGATTTATAAGGCTTCTGACCGGGACGGAATGTATGTGACGGTATCGCCCAGCGGTACCGTCACCTTCCGCTACGACTACCGGCTCCACGGCCGCCGCGAAACACTGACCCTGGGGCGCTATGGCCCGGGCGGTATCTCGCTGGCGATGGCGCGCGAACTGCTCCTGGAGGCGCGCAAATCCGTTCGGGCAGGCATATCCCCTGCGCTTGAGAAGCAACGTGATAAACGGCGCGTGAAGGCCATCGAGACCTTTGGTACGGCGATGGAGGTCTGGTTGGCCAATGCCAAATTGGCCGATAGCACCCGCGCCATGCGCAAGCACATCATCGACCGGGACATCCTTCCGGTCTTCCAAAACCGCTTGCTGACCGAAATTCTGCCCGAGGACCTGCGGGCCTTGTGCAATAAGGTCAAGGAACGTGGGGCGCCTGCCACGGCGGTGCAGATTCGCGACATCGTCAAGCAGGTCTATGTCTACGCCATCGCCCACGGCGAAAAGGTGGCGAACCCGGCGGATGCCGTGAAAGCCTCATCGATTGCGACGTTCGCGCCGAAGGATCGCGCCTTGTCGCCGCTGGAAATCCGATTGATGGTGCAGCAACTGGAGTTGGTCGCCACTTTTCCGACGATCAAGCTGGCGCTGCGCTTGATTCTGCTGACCCTGGTGCGCAAGAGCGAATTGATTCGTGCCACCTGGGATGAGGTCAACTTCGAAGCGGCGACCTGGACGATTCCGAAGCAACGGATGAAGGGGCGTAAGCCGCACGTGGTCTATCTGTCGAGCCAGGCGCTCGACATCTTCGTCACGCTGCATGCCTGCGCGGCCGGCTCAAGGTTCGTCTTTCCTGCGCGTAACGACGCCGAGCGATGCATGTCCAATGCGACCTTGAATCGGGTCACTCAACTCGTGGTGAAGGCTGCAAAAGCCAAGGGGCTGCGGTTGCAACCGTTCACCGTCCATGACCTGCGGCGTACCGGCTCGACGCTGTTGAACGAAATCGGCTTCAACCGCGACTGGATCGAGAAGTGCCTGGCCCATGAAGACGGGCGCTCCTCACGCTCGGTCTACAACAAGGCCGAGTATGCCGAGCAACGGCGGCACATGCTGCAAGAGTGGGCCAACCTGATCGACGCCTGGGGCGGCGGGCAGACCTATGTACCGAAGCTGATGCCAGACGACATGGCCGTGCCGGCGTTGACGCCGTCCATATAGTCCACTTCGCCATGGTTGTCACTTGACAACCATGGCGAGCATCCCGATACTGGAGATCAGCATGAGTCGTCCCTTTCACCCGAAGAAAGAGGTCGAGGAGGTGCTCCGATATGCGGAAGCGTGCGGTTGGCGCGTGGAAATGCGCAGTGGTCACGCCTGGGGCCGGATCTATTGCCCCTACAACGATGATGAATGCCGTTGTGGCGAGTTCTGCATCACCAGCGTATGGAGCACACCCAAAAATCCCAGTGCCCACGCACGAGCGCTACGACGCGTCGTGGACAACTGCACCGTCTACCGACGGGAGCGGAACGCCGACACCTCGCCGGAGGCCTGAGCGATGGCATACACCTTCACCCTGAAATACCGATTGGCAGACGCCGATAGCGATCCCGATGTCCTGGTGGAGCGCCTCGGAGAAGCTGGATGCGACGATGCCCTGGTGGGTATCGGGCAGCCGGGGCGTCTGGCGCTGGAATTCACGCGCGAGGCGGCCAGTGCGGAAGACGCGGTATCCAGCGCCCTGGCGGATGTGAAGCGAGCCATACCATCCGCCGAGCTGGTCGAAGCATCGCCGGACTACGTCGGTCTTACCGACGTCGCCGAGATGATCGGCGTCTCGCGTCAGAACATGCGGAAGCTGATGTTGGCCCACGTGACGAGCTTTCCGGCACCGGTCCATGAAGGCAGCGCCGCCGTGTGGCATTTGGCGGATGTCCTTGCCTGGCTGCAGGGCAGAGGAGGGTACGCTGTGGACGCCGGTGTGCTGGATGTGGCGGGCGTGCTGCTGCGGGTGAATGTGGCCAAGGAACAACGTCGCATCTCAACGGCTACGGCCGTGGCGCTGGAGGCCCTGGCCGGTTGATGGGGCATCAAGCCGATCAGCGGTTTACGTGGACCGATAAATGCTCACTCATGGTGAGCGATTTTACGGTTTCATAAACTTGGCTCATGTGACTAGCTGGAGTGGGCCCGCACAGGCCTGTACTGGCGTTGTCTGACATCCGGGCCAGGTGCCATCGTTTCATCACCGGATCGGGAGGCTTCTTTCCGAGCCTCGACCCAGGCTTCAACCTCGTCCAGATCCCAAACCACACAGCGGGCGGTGAGCCGGAAGCGCCGGGGGAACTCGCCACGTCTTTCCATTTCGTAGATGGTGCTCTCGGCGAGGGGCACGATCTGATGCAGCTCGCGGCGGCGAATCGTCCGGCGAAAGGGCAGGGGCGATGCTGCGGGAAATTGCGGCAAGGCGTCGTACGCTTCTGTCCCTGGATGGGGTAAAGCCGCTGTCGTCTCGGGTGGCCGGCGATCGTGCTCCGCCTGAGTGTCCATTTTCCGTTTTCCCATGGCGTGACGGGTCTGTCGCCATGGTGGCTATCGGTATCGATGGCGACAACTCGCTGTGGCGAAGCCCAGCGTAGATGAGGTTCGTATCCCGGCGTTCCGCCGTCGGGCTCACGGGCTTCGCCCCGTGCCTCGTGTCGAGTCACGGCCTCCGGCTTTGATCCCTGATAGCTCCGGCCCGATGGGCCTGCGCGCTCCGCTTGCCGCGTTGGGTAGGTGGCGGGTTGGGGCGGTCTTGCTGTTTCCCTTCACCGTATCACGGCGTTCTCGCCGTCAAGGGCTGCGCGTGCGCGATGCACGCTGGCGGCCACGGCCGTCTGCGACCCTGTGACGGCTTGCGCTGCGCCGTGCTGGCGCCGGTTCCGGGCAATTCCGCCCGAGCAACCGGAGCACGATCATGTCGCAACTTTCCCTCTCACTAGATACCTCGCCGTTGCTGGTGCGTGACGACCAGGGGCACTATCGGCCCGCGACGGTCGACCAGATTCTGGCGGCGGCACGTCAGGTCATCGACCAGAAGATGCAGCGCGGTGCGGCGTTCAGTTCCCCGGCGGTGGTCAAGGAGTACCTCCGTACCAAGTTGGCGGGGCTCGATCACGAAGTGTTCGCCGTACTGTTTCTCGATACGCGGCACCGGTTGATCGAATACGTCGAGATGTTTCGCGGCACCATCGATGGTGCCTCGGTGCATCCACGCGAAGTGGTCAAGGAAGCGCTGCGGCTCAATGCGGCGGCGGTCATCTTCAGCCATCCGCATCCGAGCGGGAATCCCGAGCCGAGCCAGGCCGACAGGACGATCACCAGCCGGCTCAAGGAAGCGTTGGCGCTGGTCGACATACGCACGCTGGATCATATTGTTGTCGGCGGCAACGATACGGTTTCGTTCGCAGAGCGTGGGCTGCTATAGCCAAGGGGCCTGCGCCCCTTTTTGCTGCGTCTGTCGGTCGTGGTTTGAAGTTGAATGGGCTAGCTTGCCGATCGGCTCAATCCATGGCCAGAAGCGTGCCTCAGCCTGATCATTAGATAGCAAAGCCGACACAACTTCGGATAATAAGCCTCATACTGCCAAGAGCGAGGGAGACAGGCATGAATTTTTTTAATGACAGTCCGATTGAGAAGCCAGAGGACGACCAATACGGTGTAACTGCGTTCTCGAGCGCCTTGGCGACGAGCCTGCTTGAGATGACCAATCCAGTCGGGACGACGATTGCTATCAACGGCCCATGGGGTTCGGGAAAAAGCAGTGCCGTCAACTTGATCCGAGGTAATCTGGAAGCCCGCAAGGACGATCAACTGACGATCGTCGATTTCAAGTGCTGGTGGTATCGCGGCGAAGAAGCGATTGCGTTGGCGTTCCTACAAGAACTCAACACTGCCCTGAAAAATTCGCTGGGTGATCACGTGAAAGGCTTGATTCCCGAGATAGGCAAGCAAATCCTGCAAGCAGGGCCGGTGATTGGCAGCGCTGTGGCACTGGCGACCACCGGTGGGGTTGGAGCACTGGTCGCGGGGTCTGCAGCGTTCACCAAACGCTTCTTCCGCGACAAGGATCCATTGGAAAGAACTTTCCGCAAGCTGTCTGAAGCGCTAGAAGAACAATCACGCCGATTTCTGATAATTATCGATGATATCGACCGACTTTCGCCGGACGAGGCTTTGGCCATCTTTCGACTCGTCAAGTCGGTGGGAAGGCTGCCCAACGTAATGTATCTGCTGGTGTTTGATCGCAACCTGGCTGATGCCGCTGTACAAGAACGCTATCCCTCGGAAGGGCCGCATTTCCTCGAAAAAATCATCCAGGCAAGCTTCGAATTACCGCCGCCTGCACAGAGCGATCTGAACAATGCGCTTCTCACCGCCGTACAAGATATCTGTGGTGAGCCGCCGGAAGAACATGTTGTCCGCTTCATGAACCTGTTTTACGACGTGGTGGTGCCATATATGACTACGCCAAGACACGTCACTCGTTTGGTGAATGCGATGAGTGTCACTTGGCCGCCAGTTGCCAACAATATCAGCCTTGCTGATTACGTTTCTCTGGAGACGCTACGGCTATATGAACCTTTGCTCTACAGCGCTATCAAGAATAATCAGGATATCCTCACTGGAGGAACGGAATTACAAGGAAATACGGACAAGGACATTAAATTCGCTCCGTTCCTGCCCAATCTACCGGAGGCCAAGCACGAATTAGTAAAGGTCATTCTTCAGCGGATGTTTCCATCCATGGAAGATGTCGGTTACTCGGCGGGGTTTCACGAAAACTGGGATGCCGAGCGGCGCGTCTGCCTGAGTAAGCATTTCGACACGTACTTCAAGCTTTCGCTTAGCGACGATACGCTTTCGGCAGAGGAAATCGGTGAGCTGCTGGACCGTGCTAACGATAGAGATTTCGTAAAACATCGATTGCTGAGGGCTGCGGCACAGATTAGAAAGGACCACAAGTCAATGGTGCCGGTGATTCTCGACGAACTGACCAGCCATGGCAAAGAAATTCAGAAGGAAAAAGTTCGGGACTTGTTCTGCGCTCTCTTCGAGGTGGCCGATGACATCACACTTAAAGGGGATGAGGAACGTGGTTTCGCCATTGCCAATACTCATCTCAGATTACACTGGCTGATCCGACGCGTGACCGAAGATCGTTTCACGCTGGAGGAAAAGTCCGACTTGTACTTGGCAGCAACCGAGAACGCATCTCTTGGCTGGCTTATCGACTTCGTGTCCTCTGCGTTCGATGACTACCACCCTCGTAACGGACGGGAGGTCAATCCCGCTACTTGCCTGGTAACTAAAGATATAGTTCCAAAGTTCAAGGAGCGTGCGTTAAACGCGTTGCGTCGTGCGGCAGGTACAGGCGAACTTCTTAGATCCGACACTCTCATGTTCAACCTTTATCGGTGGCGTGAGTTTGCCGACGACGGTGGTGTCGAGATGAAGACTTGGGTAGATGAGCAGCTACAAAACGACGAGGTACTGATCCGTTTCGCCCAAGTGCTGACTGGCGAGTCGTGGGCTACCGGTCTGGGAGGATTCGGTAGTCTTGGTGACCGAGTTTCGAGGCGCCAAATTCGAGCCCAGATCAGCGACAACTTCGATTTGTTCGATCAAACTTGGTTTCGCGGCGAACTGGAGCGGATCGTTCGGGAAAAGCGATATCCGCCTGATGACATAGAGGCTGTAAGAGTATTCCTGAGTGCTTGGACACGTCGGCGCGAAGGGCATGACGATTGACGTCCCCTCAAGTACATCACTTTCGGTAAATCTGCCCTGGGAGGTATGCCTCGTAGCGTCTTACCTTATGACTTGGCTTCCGCGAGTCGCTTTTCCGTCTCGCTCATCAGCACGGCCGTGCTGCATTCGAGTGCTCCGGCGATCTTGAAAATGATGGCCAGCGTGGGCATGTGCTCGCCACGCTCTATTTTTCCCATGTGGGAGCGCTCGATGCCGGCGCGGTGAGCCAGCGATTCTTGGGCCATGCCTTGCTCCGATCGCACGGCACGCACCGCCGCGCCGAAGGCTTGGGCCAGTTCGGCGTCGAAGGTGGTGGCACCGGCGGGACGGCCGGGTCGAACGAATCGCTTCTGCATGGACAGAAGCGTCCCGTTGGAAGACAATAAAAACCACGTTATCTTTAACTCATTTCTCGGATTCCGTGTGGGTGAGGGCCGCTTTCACGGATTTCATCAAAACAGGGGAATCGGATTTGTGTCTTTCCCACCTTTCGTCAAGCCACTTGTACGTTTTTTCAGGTCTGTGGATCGACGGGGACGTGGATCTGCGCTTTCGCACGAAGGTACTCAGCCGACTCTGTGGTTTTGCGGACGGGTGTCTAAAAATGTGCAGCGTTAAGGCTTTCCGACCATGACCTCGCCGCTCATCACGGATAGCGAACGCGCGCAAATGCTCTCGTATGGCCGTGAACGTGCCGCGGGCAAGCCATGCGATCCTCTGCCTGTCGTACGGCTGTTCACGCCGGATGCTCGCGCCACCTGGCTACTGACGGAACTCGACCCGGCGGATGGCGATACGGCGTATGGGCTGTGTGATCTCGGCTTGGGAATGCCGGCCTTGGGGCAGGTGAAGTTGTCCGAATTGGCCACCATCGTTGGCCCCCGAAAGCAGCCGGTCATGCGAGATCGCTACTTCCAGGCGATACGCTGCCTGTCCGAGTATGTCCGTCTGGCCGAGCAAAATGGCTCGATCATCGATTGAGCAATCTCAGGCGCACCATGGCTATTTTCGTCATGTTTCCGGCCGCAACGGCCTGAATCCGCATTCTTGTCTTTTCGTAGCGGCGCTATGACCGGATTGGCCGGGCTCGTCCCTACTTGCCGTGGCAGGGTGAGAAAGCCGCATGCCGTGTGGTGGCGTCGCGGCCGTCGCTGCTGGACAGGGTCGACGGCGTATTGGCACTCGAAGCGCTTGATACGTAGTCAGTGTGGTCGACCGATGTGACGATTCGACGATGGGGCGGACGCCTCACGCCATGCCCGTGGCGACGCAGCCTGTGCGACAGGAGCGTATGCCATGGCCGACCCGCCTGTGGTGGCCCGCTTTCCGGCTGCCGCCTATCTCTATGTATTGCACTTGGACAGCCCCGCGTTGGCGTGGGAATACCTGCGCCGCCACCCCGGCTATCGGGCCGACTGGCAGCGGCGTCTCCGCCGATCCACGACGGCCCAGTCCTGGGGCTTGCGTGTGTTCGAAGACCCGGCACAGGATGCGCGCGATGCCCATCCACTGTGGTTCCCCGCTGATCCGACGCTCATACAACTTCATCCTGATGTCGATCCCATGCCCGGCGGGCCGGTCTTCGACCTCTGGCGCATGCCCGGCCGTAAGCGGCTGACCTACGACGGGGTCAGGCTGCGAATGACACTGCAGTGGCCCGGTATCTGTCTGCGGATGGTTCTCGCATCGGGGCTGACGGCGGGCCAGGCCTATGTTTGCGCCGTACGGGCCGTGTCCTATCGCGCCTGTCAGACCTGGAACGAGGCGGTGGCGCAATGGAACCCCGATTCCCCCCTCGCGCAGACAAGCTCACGCCCCACGGCGGCCCAGTTGCTGGAACTGCATACCCTGCAGGCCCTCGACGTCAGCCTGGCAGGCGCTTCGTTGCGCGAGGTGGCCGGCGTAGTGTTCGGCGCCGATACGGTGGCCACGCAATGGCATGCAGACAGCGCCTTGCGCGCACGGGTCCGGCGGTTGGTACGCCGAGGGCGGGAACTGATGGATGGCGGCTACCGCCGGCTGGCACGGCTTCCACCTCTTGAACAGGGACGTTCCGCTATCCCGGCACAACGTCCCTGAGCAGCGCGCTCGCTCTTCCCGAGACTGCCTCCATCCGGCCATGCAGTGATGGCCGTTGATCCCGAACGATGGAGGACTATCCGATGCGTCCCGCACCCGTCAGATCCGCGTCCGTACACGCTGTCACGCCACAGTTGCCCGAAACCGCGCACCCACCGCGTTACCTCACCAACAACGAAGCTGCAGACTACCTGCGGTTGTCGCCACGCACGCTGGAAAAACAGCGCGTGATCGGTGGTGGGCCGCGGTTTCGCAAGTTCGGCCGGCGGGTCATGTACGCCCGGGCCGACCTCGATACCTGGGCTGACAACCGCAGTTTCGAGGCCACCTCCGATCCCGAATACGCCGAACGTCACTCGGCCGACAGCCGTGCGCGCTGACCCGTGGCGTTGTGGAGCCCCGTCCGGTGTCTCCGCACAGGGAACAGTTGGAACTGTTCCGTGCGCTGCCGGGGGATATGGCGCCACGCGACAGCCAGGACCTGATGGCGTTTCCGTTCTTCTCGCTGGCGAAGTCGCGGCGTACCCGACCGATCGACTACTGTGCCGGCGGCGTGACCGTGCGGGTCGAAGGCACGGTCGAGCATGGCATCGCCACCATCTGGGATGCGGACATCCTGATCTGGGCAGCCTCGCAGATCGTCGAAGCCCGCGATGCGGGTATCCCGCCCTCGCGCAGGATGCAGGCGACACCCTACGAGATCCTGCGCTTCATCGGACGCGGCACAGGCCTACGCGACTACCAGCGCCTCAAGGCTGCACTCGACCGGCTGCAAGCGACCACCATCGCCACCTCCATCCGCGAAACGACCGGGCGGCGCCTACACCGTTTCTCGTGGATCAACGAGTGGAAGGAGTTGGCCGACATCCGCGGCGCGCCATTGGGCATCGAACTGATCCTTCCCGACTGGTTCTATGCCGGCGTACTCGACGCAGCCTTGGTACTGACCATCGACCCAGCGTATTTCCGGCTCACCGGTGGCATCGAGCGGTGGCTGTACCGCCTGGTGCGCAAGCACGGCGGCCGGCAGCCGGACGGCTGGCGATTCGACTTCCGGCACCTTTACCGCAAGTCAGGCAGCGCGGCGCGTTTCTCCGATTTCGCCTACGACCTGCGCGCCCTGGTGACACAGCAGTCGCTGCCCGGTTATGTGCTCGGTATCGAACGGATGCCGGGCGACAGAACGGAATGGCTGATCTTCCGGCCCGTGCCGGCCACGGCACGGGGATAACGGCGGGAAAAGCTGTGAACGGCCTCGTGCTATCAGGCGTACCGGGTATCGTGCCATCAGGAGTACGACTCTCGTGCTATCAGGCGTACGAAAACGCTGCAAAGCCAGTCATAGCAAGGGTTTCCGCCACCCCTAACTTACTAACGATAAAAACACTAACCAGTAGTAAGCGCGCGCCGTTTCGGTGGATAACCGTGAAACGGCACCACACGCAACAGCAAAAGACCGGCTTTCCAGCGCGGAGGGCGACCTCATGATCGTCGCCTTGCTCAACCAGAAAGGCGGCGTGGGTAAGACCACGCTGGCCACCCATATCGCGGGGGAACTGGCGATGCGTGGGCAGTCGGTGATCCTGTTGGATGCCGACCCACAGGGTTCTTCGCTGGATTGGACCCAGCGCCGAAGTCAGCAAGGCCTGCCGAGACTGTTCAGCGCCGTGGGCCTGGCCCGGGAGACGCTGCACCAGGAAGCGCCGGAGGTGGCCCGACGCGCCGATCACGTCGTCATCGATGGGCCGCCCAGGATCGCCGCCTTGGCACGCTCCGCACTGCTGGCGGCCGAACGTGTGTTGATCCCGGTGCAACCCAGCCCCTATGACCTGTGGGCCAGCGCCGAGATGGTGGCGTTGATCCGCGAAGCACAAGTCTTTCGGCCTGCGCTGCGCGCGGCCTTCGTCATCAACCGGCGCGTCAGCACCACCGTGATCGGGCGTGAGGCACGACAGGCTCTTGCCGAGCAGCCATTGCGCACGGAAGTCCATCAACGCATCGTGTTCGCCGATAGCGTGGCCGCTGGCCGGCTCGCTCGCGAAATGGCGCCTGACAGCGCCGCCGCGCGCGAGATCGCGGCGCTCGCCGACGAACTGTTGCGGTGGTCGACATGAGCCCGCGCAACGGCAAGCGGGTCGGCATCGGCGCCCGTCCCCCGGCGAACCCGCATGCCGAAGCCTGGGTACGCCAGGGTGACGCCAACGGGCTCCAGAAAGGCGACCTCTACACCGCGCGGCTGACCCTCGACATCACGCCCGCGATGCGAGCCCGCATCAAGATCGTCGCCTTCAGCCAGGGCGTGACCGTGGCCGAGCTGCTGCGCGCTTTGCTGGAGCGGGAATTTCCCGAAAACTGCACGGAGCACCGGCCATGAACGTATCCATCGCGCCGGCCGCGAACGCGGCCGTGACTTCACCGATGCCTTCGCTTTCGGTACACGCTGACTTGGCCGGCGATGTGCCACTGACCCGCGTATCACTGGCTAACCTCGAACCGCGATTCAATTGTTATCTGCGCTTCGGAGCACCGATACGCATCGTTCGACTCGACCGCTGGCGGCGCGTCGCGATGTTCTTGCCAGGGGCGATGTTCTGCCGTATTCGTTGGCAAGCCAACGCCTATGGCACCATCCGCTGGCAGCTCATGGTGATGCAGGCGTGCACGCCGTGGGATGCGATGCAGCGTATTCCCGGCGTACGGCCCGGCGCACGTCTTTTGCTGCACGCCGAAGGCGAATCCGCCGTGCGCGCCGTGTTGGCGCAGCTCGACGCCATCGAAGCACGGGGCATCGCCGCGATCGACGTCTCGCCCGCGTATTGGCGCACGCTCGGCAACCGGCTCGCCGCACGCTTGCCGTTGCCGGTCTACACCGCGAAACGACACGCCGCCTGGCGGGCCGGAAGGGCGCTGTCATGACGGCGCTTCCCTGGTCCCGCAGCGCGCCGTGTGCTTGCTCGCGCCGGTGCATTCGCCTCGTCGTGGCGACACTGGCCGTCGTCGGTTTCGCGGCACTGGCCTGGGCATCCTTCGTGTCGCCACTGCCGCGCTTCATCTACAACCCGTCCGACAGCGTGGCGGTCGGCTGGTATCGCGTCGACCCGCACACTCGCGACAGCGCTGCACCGCCTGTCGGGAGCCTCGTGCTGGTGCCACTACCGGCGGACGCTGCGGCATTGGCCGCGCGGCGCGGCTATCTGCCGTTGGGGATTCCGCTGCTCAAACCCGTGGCCGCCGTCGCGCCGCAGCGGGTGTGCGTCGTCGGTCACAGCGTGCGCATCGATGGCGTGCCGGTGGCGACGATCCTTCCCGTCGATCACCTGGGTCGGCGGCTGCCGTCCTGGCAACACTGCCGGCGCCTGCGGCCGGGAGAGCTGTTCTTGTTGAGCACCACCAATCCAGCGTCGTTCGACAGTCGATATTTCGGGCCGGTTGCTACATCTAGCGTGGTCGGCATCGCGCATCCGGTTTGGCTGGAGACACGCCGATGAGGGCTGCCGATGCGTTGCGCTTCGTCGTGCCATCCGGCGTGTCGTTCGGCTGGCCGTCGCCGTGTCGTTGCGCATGTCGTGCGAGCGCATTCGCACTGTACATCGCGCAACTTCCGGTGACGTTTTCCCACGTGCAGGCGTCTGGCCTCGAACGCGCCCGGCCAAGGGCTCTGCCCGCGTTCGCCGGCGCGCGGGCTGCAAGCGGCACCGCGCCGCCGGGCCGCCGAGGCCCGGAGCGACAGCGCAGGGCAAAGGCGGAAGGCAAGATAAAAGGTCGCGGCACAGGACCGCTTGAAAACCTTGTCTGCACATGGGGGTGGCGCGGCACGCGCCAGGGGGTGGCCGCGTGCCGCGAAAGTGCGCAATGCCGCATCGGCGCTGGCGAAACCGCGTGCTTCATCCGCTGGACTGCGATGGCCTTGGATGGAGTCGCCCCATGAGCCAGCGCGACGATGATCGTTTCCGCCTCCGGCCCGGTGCGCCGAAACAGCGCGGCGATGCCTACATCAACAGGGTGCTGCGCCAAGCCAACAAGGCCGGTGCGAAGCTCGGCAAGGCGGCAGGCAAGGTCGGGCCGCGCCCCGGTGCCCGACTCGGGCGCGGCCATGTCGCAGCGCGCTTCGCTGGCCGGGGGCTTGGCGCCAACGCCCGACGCGTGACGATCAAGGCCCGACTGGTGAATCTGGCCAAGGCCGGGCCGCGTTCGACCGCCGCGCACCTGCGTTACATCGAACGCGAAGGCGTCGATCGCCAGGGCGGGTCGGGCCATGCCTACGGGCCGACGACCGATGATGCCGACCTCGAAGCGTTCAAGGAGCGCAGCGAAGGCGACCGCCACCAGTTCCGGTTCATCGTCTCGCCTGAAGACGCCGAATCGCTCGACGACCTGCGTACCTACACCCGGCACCTGATGTCACGCATGGAGGCCGACCTGGGTACGCGGTTGGAGTGGGTCGCGGTCGATCATTGGAACACCGACAACCCGCACACACACGTCGTCCTGCGCGGCAAGGACGACACCGGCAAAGACCTCATTATCTCCCGCGATTACATCGCCGAGGGGATGCGCCTTCGGGCATCGGAGTTGGCGATCGAATGGCTGGGGCCGCGCACCGAACTGGAAATGCAACGCGCCATGCAGCGCGAAGTCGATCAGGAACGATGGACGGGGCTGGATCGCAGCTTGCAACGTGAGGCCGGCGTCGATGGCTTGGTGCGCGTCGAACGCTTCGCTGAACCTCGATGGCAACGCCAGCGACAGGCCCTGATCAGCCGCCTGCAACACTTGCAGCGCATGGGTCTGGCGACCGAGCAGAAGCCCGGCACCTGGGCCATCCACGCCAACGCCGAACCCACGCTGCGGACCATGGGTGAGCGCGGCGACATCCTCCGCACGATGCAACGCGCCATGAACGGCAAACAACGTGAGCTGGCTGTGTTCCAGCCCGGGGATGATGGGCGCGCCATCGTCGGCCGCGTCGTTGGCAGAGGGCTGGCCGACGAGCTATATGACAAGGGCTATCTGATCGTCGATGGCACCGACGGCAAGGCGCACTACGTCGCGCTGCCGCCGCGTGCGGAACTGGCGCAGTACCCAACCGGGGCGGTGGTGGAGGTGAAAAGCTCGGGTGGCGTGCGTGCCGCCGATCGCAACATCGCTACGCTGGCCGTCGACGGCGTGTATCGCACCGATCATCACCTGGCCGTCGCCCGAGGTCAGGCGATGCCAGACCGCGATCCGCGCGAGGTGGTGGCCGCGCATGTGCGCCGGCTTGAAGCCCTGCGCCGCGCCGGCATTGTGGAGCGCGAGGCTGAAGGCGTGTGGCGCGTCCCCAACGACCTGGCCGAACGTGGCCGCCAGTACGACACTCAGCGCCTGGGCGGCGGTGTGGCCGTGGCGCTGAAATCGCACCTGCCGATCGAGCGGCAGGCCCGCGTGATCGGTGCCACCTGGCTCGATCAGCGGTTAATCGGCGGTGGCAAGGAACTGGTTGATCTGGGCTTCGGGGCCGAGGTCAAGGACGCGCTACACGAGCGTGCTGACTTCCTCGTCGAGCAGGGCTTGGCCGAGCATCGCGGGCAGCGCGTGATTCTCGCGCGCAATCTGCTGGCGACGTTGCGTGGGCGCGAGCTGGCACAGGCCACGAAAGACATTGCCGCCGAAACCGGGCTGGAGCATCGGCCCGTCGCCGATGGGCAGCGCGTGGTCGGCATTTACCGGCGCAACGTCATGCTCGCCAGCGGGCGCTACGCGATGCTCGACGATGGCATGGGCTTCTCGCTGGTGCCGTGGAAGCCGGTGATCGACCAGCGGCTAGGGCAGCAACTCGCCGTGACGGTGCGTGGCGTGGACGTGACTTGGGATCTTGGACGAATACGGAGCCTTGCGATCGGGTAGCTTCGTTGCTGTTCGCGATTCCGCGAGTCTCGTTTATGTGATTTTGATATGAGTTCTATCCAACTGGTGATATTTATTAATCAATAGCTGGACAATACATTTCTCCTCGTGACTTCGCGCCGAGGGTAATCCATGAACCAGCGCATCTTCCGCAGATGCGGAATTACGATCATGGCAGGCATCGTTTGTGTTGTGCTGAGTATGGGCGCTATCGCGACTGCGGCCGATCGCGGTCCCTTGGTGATCCAAGAGCAAGGCAGTTTCGTTGTCGGCGGAACGGTCGTCAGTACGGCCGGCACCTACAACAACAATGCGCCGACCGCTGCGGGGCAGACCTTCCACGGCGACCATCTCTACGCCTTCTACCAGATCCCCCTGAATTCCAAGCCGCTGCCCCTTGTTATGTTGCACGGCGTCTACGAGTCGGGTCGCAGTTGGGAAACTACCCCTGACGGCCGAGAAGGATTTCAGACCCTTTTCCTGCGCCGGCATTTTTTCGGTCTACATCGGCGATCAGCCGCGTCGTGGCCGAGCCGGCAACAGCACAGTCGCTGCAACGATCGAGCCGACGCCCAACGACCAGCTTTTCTTCGATCAATTCCGTCTCGGCAAGTGGCCGAACTACTTTGACAACGTCCAGTTCGACCGCAAGCCGGAGACGCTGGATCAGTTCTTTCGCGCCATCACGCCAAATACCGGCTCCTACGACGCTGGCGTCATTTCAGATGCGATGGCGGCACTGTTTGACAAAATCGGCCCTGCCATTCTCATCAGCCACTCCCAGGGTGGCGAACCTGGCTGGTTGACGGCGATCAAGAGCAGGAACGTCAAGGGCATCGTCACTCTTGAACCTGGCAGCGGCTTCATCTTTCCAGAAGGCGAGTTGCCCCCAGCGATGCCGAGCACGGCCGGCACACTGTCGCTCCAGCCTGTGCCACTCGCCGATTTCGAGAAGCTAACCCGTATCCCGATCATCATTTACTACGGCGACAACTTCCCAATCGAGCCAACCAAGGAGCGCGGGCAAGACAACTGGCGGGTTCGTCTCGCAATGGCAAAGCTGTGGGTCGAGACGATCGACAAGCATGGTGGCAACGCACAACTCGTGCATCTGCCGGACATTGGCATTCGCGGCAACACACACTTCCTGATGTGGGACCTGAACAACGTCCAGATCGCTGATCTCATATCGAAGTTTCTGGCCGAGAAGAAACTGGATTGATCCGGTGGTGCGCAATGCCGCGCAGGCGTTGCGTTCGCAGATCAAAGAAAAGAAAGGAGCTTGAATGAGCCACGAAATCATCGACGAAACAAGGCGCGAGTTCCTCAGAAGCTCCGCGATCGTCCTCTCAGTTGCAACCATAGGAGTTTCTGCAATGACCACCACCGCAGCCGCAGCCGCCTTCGACTACAAGAAGCATCCGTTCACGCTGGTCTATGAGGGCGCGATCACGAAGAACGAGCCGGGAAAAGTCAATATCCACCCGGTCAACTAAGACATCAACGGCCTGAACATCGTCGCCAACGTCTATACGCCGGCCAACTATGATCCGAAAAAGAAGTACGCCGCGATTGTGGTCGCCCATCCCAACGGCGGCGTGAAGGAACAAACGGCCGGCCTGCATGCCCATCGTCTGGCCGAACTGGGCTATATCACCGTCGCGATGGATGCGGCCTATCAAGGCGGGAGCGGCGGCAAGCCTGCCAGCGTGGACAAGCCGCAGTTCCGCACCGAGGATGTCCACGGCGCTGCGGACTTCATCACCCGCTATCCGGGCGTCGATCCCGAGCAGCCTGGGGCTGCTTGGCATCTGCGGTGGCGGCGGATATTCCTTGAATGCCGTCAAATCCGATAAGCGCTTCAAGGCGGTGGCGACACTGAGCATGTTCAACTCCGGTCACGTTCGCCGCAACGGCTTCGCGGAGTCGCAGTTGAGCACGATCCAGCAGCGCCTCAAGCAAGCCTCGGATGCTCGTGCACAGGAAAAGGCCGGCGGAACGATCCTCTACGCCGGCGACGCCGACATGACCGACGAGCAGATTGCCGCGCTGCCGTTTGAGATGTACCGCCAAGGCTACGAATATTACTGGAGGACGCACGCGCATCCGGGCTCGACCTTCAAGTACACCACGAGCAGTCTGCTCGACCTGATGCGCTGGGACGCCACCGACCAGATCGAACTGATCGAGCAGCCTCTGCTGATGATTGCCGGTAGCAAGGCCGACAGTCTCTACATGACGCAGGACGCCTTTTCCAAGGCCACTGGCACGAACGACAAGGAATTGTTCCTCATCGACGGCGCCACGCACATCGAGACCTACTGGGTTCCAAAGTACATGGACGCCACCGTCAACAAGCTGACGGCGTTTTACGCGAGAACCTTATGACCCTGCATACCGCGCGTCGATCCGCTCCAACGCTTCTGACTGGAGGACGTGGATGACGAAGCCACCCATGAATCGCGAATTGAAGGTGGTCGCTCCTCCTGCCACCGTGCTGGTCGTCGGCGCGACCGGCAGCATCGGCAGGCTTGCTGTCGCCGAAGCGTTCAGGCGCGGATATGAAACACGTGCCTTGGTGCGCGATCCGGCGCAAGGAAGGTTGTTCCCTGCCGGGGTACAGGTCGTCGTCGGCGACCTGACTCGTGCCGAGACCCTGCCTGAGGACGTCGCATGCGCCACCGGCATCGTCTTCACCCACGGCATCAGCGGCAATGACTCCAAGGGGGCCGAACAGGTGAACTATGGCGCGGTGCGCAACGTGCTGAGCGTCCTTGAAGCACCGGCACGGATCGCGCTGATGACCGCCGTCGGTGTCACCAAGCCCAGCGTCGGCCATGACTGGAAGCGTCGTGGCGAGCGGTTGGTGCGTGCCAGCGGGCTGGCCTATACCATCGTGCGGCCAGGCTGGTTCGACTACAACGCTCCCGACCAGCACCGTCTGGTGCTGCGTCAGGGTGATACCCACTGGGCAGGTTCGCCGGCCGACGGTGTAGTGTCTCGTGCGCAGATCGCCCAGGTGTTGGTTGCCTCGCTGGCCTCGTCCGCAGCCAATCGCAAGACCTTTGAACTGGTGGCCGAGCATGGGCCAGCGACTGAGGATTTCGATGCGCTGTTCGCACAACTGGCCGCCGACCCGCCTGGATCCATAGACGCGGTGCGGGACGTTGACAACATGCCGCTGGAAAAAGAGCCCGCACGGGTTCGCAACCAACTGGCCGCGCTGCGTACCGGCGATGAATGAAATCTTGCGCGCAATCGGAGGAACACCATGAAGTTCCTCGGGTGGTATCTGATGCTGTCGGGAGCGGTTTTGGCTCAAGGCGTAAGCATTCCACTTCACGCTCAAGAAAAGGCATCCACCGTGTCCGAACAATCCACGCCAGCCGCCGGTCAGCCGCCTACCCGTGCTCAGCAGTTGATGGGCGACATCGACCCCAGGCTCGCCGAACTCACCGACAAGGTGCTCTTTGGAGATGTCTGGGAGCGTAAGCAGCTTTCCAAGCGCGACCGCAGCCTCATTACCGTTGCCGCGCTCATCGCGCTCAATCGCCCCGATCAGCTTCGTTCGCACATGGCACTGGCCCTGCAGAACGGCGTGACCAAAGACGAACTGGTCGAGACCATCACGCAGCTCGCCTTTTATACAGGCTGGCCCAATGCCGTTTCAGCCGTGCCGGTCGCGCGTGAGGTATTCGGGGCAGCAGATGCTTCGGCGAGTCAGCCCGGCCAGGGAGTGCAAGCTCAGGAGGATCGAACGATCACTGTGATGCACGCGGGCTCTCAGGCTGCCACACACGGATCTGCCGACCACTTCACTGGCTCGGTACAGGTGGACTCTCGGTTCCAGGCGAAGACGCCCGCACGCATAGGCGGGGCGACCGTGACGTTCGAGCCGGGGGCCCGAACAGCTTGGCACACGCACCCGCTGGGACAGACGTTGATTGTCACGGCCGGCACGGGTCTTGTTCAGCAGTGGGGTGGCCCGGTTCAGGTCATCCAGCCCGGCGATGTCATCTGGATTCCGCCAAGGGTAAAACACTGGCATGGCGCCACTCGCACGACGGGCATGACGCATATTGCGATCGCGGAAGCGCTGGATGGGAAGTCAGTCGATTGGATGGAGCCGGTGACGGATGCCCAGTATCCAGCGAGTCATCAGCCAAGGTAATGCAAAGCTTCGCGCAGCACCGTGAAGGCGGGCGAGCTTTGGCGCCTGCTTGGGTAGTAGAGGTGATAGCCCGAATATGGTGGGCACCAATCCGAAAGCACACGTATCAATCGACCCGCCTTGACGTATGCCTGGACAAGATCTTCGGGCATATAGGCCAGCCCTAGCCCCTTGAGCGCGGCGTCCAGACGCATGGCGATGTTGTTGAAGACGAGTTGGCCTTCGACACGCACTTTCAGCTCCTCTCCTTTCTTTTCGAACTCCCAGGGGAAGATACCGCCGTAGGTCGGCAGACGGATCGTGATGCAGTTGTGCCGGACGAGATCGCGCGGGGTCTTGGGCCGCCGATGCCGCGCGAAGTAGTGCGGAGAGCCGACTACAGCCATCCGCACGTCCGGCCCGATGCGCACCGCGATCATATCCTTGGCGACCTGTTCGCCCAGCCTGACGCCGGCGTCGTAGCCCTCGGCCACGATGTCCGTGAGGCCATAGTCCACGGTGACTTCGATGTGGATGTCCGGGTGTTGGAGCAGGATTTTCGCAAGCGCGGGTTGCAGGATCGTGATCGCCGGGTGTTCGCCGGCTGTGATGCGCAACCTACCCGCAGGCTTGTCCCGAAATTCGCTGAGCATCGCCAGCTCGGTGTCGATTTCCTCAAACCGGGGAGCGATCACTCGCAGCAGGTGCTCACCCGCCTCCGTCGCGGAAACGCTGCGGGTCGTGCGCGCTAGGAGGCGGACGCCCAGCCGTTCTTCGAGCTGGCGCATGGTCCGGCTCAAAGCGGGCTGTGACATACCGAGCTTGGCCGCCGCTCGGGTAAAGCTGCGCTCCCTCGCCACGACCGAAAAGATCGCAAGTTGGTCATAGCTCTCGGTGGACATTTATCCGCTCCAGTTATGAACCCTTTCCGATTATGCCGTCTAGTGTCACGAATCGTTGAGGTTTAAATTTGCTTCGATCCATGGGAGAACATCATGAAGACACGCAAACTCGGCAACACGCAACTTGAAGTGTCCGCAATCGGCTTGGGGTGTATGGGGCTGAGCCACGGCTATGGCCCGGCCACTGACCGCTCAGAGGCGATTGCCCTCATTCGCGCAGCGGTCGAGCGTGGCGTGACCTTCTTCGATACCGCCGAGGTGTATGGCCCCTACCTCAACGAAGAAGTGGTCGGTGATGCGCTTGCCCCGTTCCGCGACCAGGTGGTGATCGCCACCAAATTCGGCTTCACCTTCGGCGACGACAATAAGCAGCAGATCCTCAATAGCCGGCCCGACCACATCCGCTGGGCGGTCGAAGGCTCTCTCAAGCGCCTGCGCATCGATTGCATTGACTTGCTGTACCAGCACCGCGTCGATCCCGATGTCCCCATCGAGGACGTGGCTGGCACCATCAAGGACCTGATCGCCGATGGCAAGGTCAAGCACTTCGGCCTGTCGGAGGCCGGCGTCACGACCATCCGCCGTGCTCATGCGGTGCAGGCCGTCACCGCCCTGCAAAGCGAATACTCGCTGTGGTGGCGCGAGCCGGAGCAAGAAGTCCTGCCGACGTTGGAAGAGCTCGGAATCGGCTTCGTACCGTTCAGCCCTCTGGGCAAGGGGTTCCTGACCGGGGCCATCAAGCAAGGTACCACCTTCGGCAGCGACGACTTCCGCAGCATCGTGCCGCGTTTCTCGCCGGAGGCGTTGCAGGCCAACCAGGCCCTGGTGGACCTGCTCGGCAAGATCGCCCAGGACAAAGGCGTGGCGCCCGCGCAGATAGCGCTTGCTTGGCTGCTGGCACAGAAGCCCTGGATCGTGCCGATTCCCGGTACCACCAAGTTGCACCGCCTGGAAGAAAACCTCAGCGCGGCGACCCTCGAACTGACGGCAACCGACTTGGCCAGTATCAACACCGCGCTGTCTCACATCGTCGTGCGAGGCGACCGCTATCCCGCACACCTGAAGGCGCGCGCTGGCCGTTGAGCGTTTAGAGCGCACCACTCGGTGCCATCCGAAATCCATTACATCGAGAAGTATGAGATGACCGCAGTTCTTGCAGGAAAGTCCATCATCATCACCGGCGCGGACAGCGGGATCGGTGCGGCGGCCGCCCGACTGTTCGCCAAGGCGGGAGCCCAGTTGATTCTGGCGAGCCGGAATGCCGAGCGCGGCACGGTGTTCGCCAAGGAACTCGCCGATCAAGGAGCGACAGTGCGCTTCGTTCGCACCGATGTCTCCGACGAGGATGATGTTCGCGCGATGGTGGCCGCGGCACTGGAGAGCCACAACCGCCTCGACGGTGCTTTCAACAATGCCGGCATCGGTTACGCCGCCAAGCGGGTCCACGAGTTGGACCGCGCAGACTGGCAACGCACGATCGATGTCAACCTGACCGGCGTGTTCCTGTGCATGAAGCATGAGATTGCCGCGATGCTGAAAACCGGCGGCGGCTCTATCGTCAACACGGGTTCGGTGGGAAGCGTTAGCGCCTTCCCTGTGGCACCCGAATACAACGCGTCGAAATACGGTCTTCTCGGGCTCACACGCAACGTGGCACTCGACTACGGCAAGGATCAAATCCGGGTAAACGCGCTGTTGCCCGGCGCGACCGATACACCACTGGTTCCCCAGCAGGCCAAGCTCAAGGGGCCGGAACATGCGATGCCGCATCCCATGTCTGTTCTCGGGCGGATGGCCACGGCCGACGAGGTCGCGCAAGGCGCGCTCTGGCTGCTCTCGGATGCAGCGTCCTATGTCACTGGCACGGCTCTGACCGTGGATGGCGGCTTCACCCTTACCTGAAGCAACCGCAATGACAACGCCTTCCGACCCATTTCGACGAACGATCATGACCGCACTTGCGACCCTGCCCCTGAGTGGCTTCGCGGCAACACCTGGCGCGGGCGGTGAGTTGCGGCGTGTCGGGTCTCGGACGCTGGTGGCCTACTTTTCCCGCTCCGGGAACACGCGGGTGATTGCGGGCCTGATCCATCGCTCGCTTCACACCGATCTGTTCGAGATCCGGCCCGCCACGCCGTATCCCGAGGATTACCTGGAAACGGTCGAGCAAGCGCGGCAGGAGCGTGATAGCGGTCGTGAGCGTGCCTTGGAGGCCATGGTCTCCAGCATCGAGGACTACGACACCGTGTTCGTGGGCTTCCCCATCTGGGGAGAGACCACGCCACCGATCATCCGCGCCTTTCTTTCCGCGCACGACCTGTCCGGCAAGACCCTGATCCCCTTCGTCACCCATGGCGGCTACGGCCTCGGAAACAGCCGATCCGTGCTTGCCAGTCATGCGCCGAAGGCCCGTCTGCTCAAGGGCTTCGTCATGGAGGCCGACCAGGAACGGCGCACGATGAACCGAGTGAACGACTGGCTCAAGGACGTCGAAGTCAAGATGTAGCCGTCCTTCCAAACCTGTCGACACCGAACTCAAGAGGACATCATCCATGGAAAACGTCACGAACAAGATCGTCGTCATCACCGGCGCCAGTTCGGGCCTTGGTGCCGAGACTGCCCGCAACCTGGTCAAGGCCGGCGCCAAGGTCGCGCTCGGCGCACGCCGTTTAGACCGGCTCGAAGCGCTCGCCCAGGAGTTGGGCAGCGAGAACGCCACCGTCTTCAAGGTGGATGTGACCGACCGCGAGCAGGTCAAGGCCTTCGTCGATCATGCGGTCGCGACCTTCGGCCGAATCGACGTGATGATCAACAACGCCGGGATCATGCCGCTGGCGCCGCTGGAATTGATGCGCTTCGACGAATGGGACCAGTGCATCGACGTGAATATCAAGGGCGTGCTCTGGGGTATCGCCGCTGCGCTGCCTTATTTCAAGGAGCAGAAGAGCGGCCAATTCATCAACGTCTCCTCGGTCGCGGGCCATACGATCAGCGCCGGCGGCGCCATTTACTCGGCGACGAAGTATTCGGTGCGCGTTATCTCCGAGGCACTGCGCAAAGAGGTCAAGCCCTACAACATCCGCACCACCGTCCTCTCACCGGGCGCCGTGGACACCGAGCTTCCGGCATCCGTGGGTGCGCCCGGAGTCAATGAGGCCATCGCGGGCTTCTATCAGCAGTACGCCATCCCCGCCGACAGTTTTGCCCACTGCGTCCTGTTCGCCATGAGCCAACCTGAGAACGTCGACATCTCGGAAATCCTGTTCCGCCCGACGAGCCAGGAACTTTGAGAAGGACATCGGCATGCAGGCACATCTGAACAAGGAGAGAAAATCATGAAAACCTGGCTCATCACGGGCTGTTCGAGCGGATTGGGGCGCAACCTCGCGCACGCCGTTCTCGATGCGGGCTTCAATGCCGTGATCACGGCACGCAATCCTGCGACGGTGCAGGACATCGTCGACGTTTACCCGCAGACCGCTCTGGCGGCAGCGCTCGATGTTTCCGACAAGGATGCGGTCGAGCGCGTGGTCAAGCTGGCCGAGGAAAGATTCGGCGGTATCGACGTGCTCGTCAACAATGCGGGATACGGCTACCGCGCTGCGGTCGAAGAGGGTGAAGATGATCAGGTCGCCGAACTCTTCGCGACCAACTTCTTCGGTGCCGTCTCGATGATCAAGGCGGTGCTTCCGGGCATGCGCGCGCGCCGCAGCGGCGCCATCGTCAACATCACCTCGATCGCGGCACGGCTGGCGATGCCGGGATCGGCCTATTACTCGGCGACCAAGTTCGCCTTGGAAGGCGTGTCTGACGCACTGCGCCGCGAGGTCGAGCCGCTCGGGATCAAGGTATTGATCGTCGAGCCTGGCGCGTTCCGAACCGATTTTGCAGGTCGTTCGCTGCACGGCGCGGCAACGACGATTGCCGACTATGACGAAAGCGTCGGTCCTCGCCGCAAGGAGAACGACAAGACCCACGGCACCCAGCCCGGCGATCCGGCTCGGGCGGCGAAACTGCTCATCGAGGTGATCGGCGGCAAGACGCTGCCCGTGCGGCTGCTGCTCGGCAGCGATGCGGTCCAGATCGTCGGTGATGAGATCGCGGCCCAGCTCAAGGAAATTGCCGACTGGAAGGAAATCAGCGCGAGCACCGACTTCCCGAAGGGCAGTTGAGGCCAGCGTAGCAGGGAAACCGCAGAATGAACGTATGAAGATGCAGGGTCTGAGCGACAAGGTCGCCGTCATCACTGGCGCATCGAGCGGCATCGGCGAGGCCACTGCTCGCTTGCTGATCGCCGAAGGCGCCCATGTCGTCCTGGTGGCGCGTCGGCGCGCACGAATCGAAGCACTCGCCGAGGAACTGGGTGGTCGAGCCTGTGCTGTGATGGCCGACGTCTCCGATGCAAGCCAGGTTGGCCCATTGTTCTCGCTGGTTCGCGAAGCCTTCGGTGGCCTGGACCTGCTCTTGAACAATGCCGGACTGGGATTCAGCGCCGCTTTCGTCGATAGCACACCGGAAGAGTGGCGCCGCATGTTCGACACCAATGTCATCGGTTTGCTGAGCTGCACCCAGGCGGCCATTCCGTTGATGAAGGGGCGTCCGGGCGCGATGATCGCGTCGATCTCCAGCACGGGCGGCCGTTACGGCGTCGAGGGCTGGTCGGTGTATTGCGCCACCAAGTACGCCGTGGTCGGTTTCCACGAGACCCTGCGCAAGGAACTGGGTGCCGACGGCATCCGCGTATCGGTCATCGAACCCGGTGCCGTCTGGACCGAGTTCGGCCACAACGTGCCTGAGCAGGCCCTGCGCCAGCGTCGTCAGGCGCTGGATGCCCTGCATGCGGAGGACGTCGCGCAAGCGGTTGTCTATGCCTTCGCACAGCCTCCGCGCGTATTGGTGCAGGAAATCCTCGTCCGCCCCGTCAAGCAAATCGCCCCCTGAAACCAGAGCGTCCGCTGTTCAAGTGAACGCGACCTCTATCCAAACAACGTGAGAACCCAACCCATGAAACTTCGCAAACTCGGAAACAACCTAGAAGTCTCGGCCCTCGGCCTGGGCTGCATGGGCATGACCGCCGTGTATGGCCCGGCATCCGACAAGCAGGAGATGATCAAGCTCATCCGCGACGCGCACGATCGCGGCATCACCCTGTTCGACACCGCCGAAGCCTATGGTCCCTTCGCCAATGAGGAACTGGTCGGCGAAGCCCTGCAACCGATCCGCGAACGGGTGGTCATCGCCACCAAGTTCGGCTTCGACATTGACCAGCAGACCGGCGCACGCGGCGCTGGCACTAACAGCCGGCCAGAACATATCAAGCTCGTGGTCGAGAACATGCTGCGCCGCCTGCGCACCGACCGCATCGACCTGCTGTACCAGCACCGCGTCGATCCGGCCGTGCCGATCGAGGACGTGGCCGGCGCGGTGAAAGACCTCATCGCCGAAGGCAAGGTCAAGCACTTCGGCCTGTCCGAAGCCGGTGTGCAGACCATCCGCCGCGCCCATGCCGTGCAGCCGGTGACGGCCGTGCAGAGTGAGTATTCGTTGTTCTGGCGCGGGCCGGAGGCGGAACTGCTACCGGTGCTGGAGGAACTGGGCATCGGCTTCGTGCCGTTCAGCCCACTGGGTGCCGGCTTCCTGACCGGCAAGATCGACGAGAACACCCAGTTCGACGCGACCGATTTCCGCAACTACGTGCCGCGCTTCTCGCCGGAGGCACGCAAGGCCAACCTGGCCCTGGTCGAGGTCGTCAAGGCCGTAGCTGCACGTAAGAGCGCCACGCCGGCCCAGGTCGCGTTGGCCTGGCTGCTGGCGCAGAAGCCGTGGATCGTGCCGATTCCGGGTACGACCAAGCTGCATCGCCTGGAAGAGAACCTGGGTGCGGTCACGCTCGACCTGACCGCCATGGATCTCGCCGAAATCGCCGCCGAGGTCTCCAAGGTCAAGGTACAGGGCGAGCGCCTTCCGGAAGCCGTGCTCAAGATGACCGGCCTGTGATGATGGCAGAGCTTGCTGCGATGAATCGGTCCGTCCCCTCGTTCCAGGACGTGGTGCGCTCCCGACACTCCACCCGCGGGTTCCTGCCGACGCCCATTCCCCGGGGCATCCTGGAGGAAATGCTTCGGGAGGCCCAGTACGCTCCCTCGAACTGCAACACGCAGCCGTGGAATGTGCATGTCGTCAGCGGCAAGAAACTCCAGGAACTGAGCGCGATCCTTGTCGACGCGCTCAGAGCGGAGCATTACACGCTGGATTTCAGCTTCGACAAGAACGACTACCCGGAGCCGTACAAGACGCGCGTCGCGGAACAGGGTGGGCGCTACTACCGGGCATTGGGCGTGGCGCGTGGCGATGCTTTGAGCCGGGCGGAAGTGGTTGAGCGCAATCTCCGGTTCTTCGGAGCGCCACATGCGGCCTTTCTGTTTCTGCCGGCCGTGGGAGACAACGTCCGCGTTGCATCCGATGTCGGCATGTACGCGCAGACCTTCCTGCTTTCGCTCGCGGCACGCGGCTATGCGGGCGTGCCGCAGGCAGTCCTGGGCTATTTCGCCGACACCGTGCGCCAGGCTCTCGGCGTACCGGACGAGTTGAAGCTGCTGTTCGGCATTTCCTTTGGGATGCCGGATAGCACTCACGCCGCCTTCAATTATCGAGAAGACCGCATTCCGCTGGAGGAAAGCATCGTATGGCACGAGTGAACGCAGCTACGCCCATCCGTTGATCGAGTTTCTCCTACGCATCCCAGGAGCGCCTCCATGTCGCAGAACGATCTACACGACGCTCACGGCCATGCACCGACCAACCCACAGCGTCGCCAGTTACTGGCGACTGCGGCTGTCCTCGCCGTCGCGCCGTGGCTGCTGTCGGTCTGCACGGTGCCATCGGCTTCTACGGCCAGTAACGCCACAAACAGCGGAATCCTGCCGCCCAGCCAGCGTCGCAAGCTGGGAACGTTGGAGGTTTCCTCCATGGGCCTGGGCTGCCAGTGGGTGTCCGCCGCAGTCGAGGGCTCGGTGTCCGACTTCTACAGCAGCACCATCGACCGGAAAACCGCGATCAATCTGATCAGAACAGCCGTCGATTCCGGAGTCACCTTGTTCGATACTGCCGAAGCCTATGGGCCGTTCCTTTCCGAGGAAATCGTCGGCGAAGCCTTGCAGGGCGTGCGCGACCAAGTTGTCATCGAAACCAAGTACGGCTTTAGTTTCGATCCGCAGGTAGTTCAAGCGCGCGGTGGCCGTGACAGCCGGCCTGAACACATCAAGCAGGTGGTGGAGGGCATGCTCAAGCGCCTGCGCACTGATCGTATCGACCTGCTGTACCAGCACCGCGCCGATCCGCAGGTGCCGATCGAGGACGTGGCCGGCACGCTGAAGGATCTGATCGCCGAAGGCAAGGTGCTGAACTACGGTCTCTCCGAGCCGGGCATCCAGACCATCCGCCGTGCGCATGCGGTGCATCCGCTTGCGGCGATCCAGAACGAATACTCCATGCTCTGGCGCGGGCCGGAAGCGGACGTCCTGCCGGTGTGCGAGGAACTGGGCATCGGATTCGTGCCGTGGAGCCCGCTGGGTATGGGATTTCTCACTGGCACGATCACGGCCCAGACGCGCTTCATTCTCAACGGCTCGCGCGAGTTCCGCGCAGATGTGCCACGCTTCGCTCCGGAAAGCCTGCGCGCGAAAATGGCGCTGGTGGACGTGGTCAAGACCTGGGCACAACGTAAGAACGCCACACCGGCCCAGCTCGCACTGGCCTGGCTGCTGGCGCAGAAGCCTTGGATTGTACCGATTCCCGGCACCACCAAGATCGCGCACCTGAAGGAGAACCTCGGCGCCGCCGCGATCATCTTTACCGGCGAGGAGTTGCGAGACCTCAATGCCACCGTGGCCGCCGTCCATATTCAGGGCGATCGGCTGCCTGCGGGCGTGTTGCAGATGTCGGGCGTGGAAGCGCCTCCGAAGCGCTGACAACGGAAATTGCACATGGACAGCACGCGACTGAAGAACAAAATCACTGTCAGCACCGGCGCCAGTTCGGGATCGGTTTGCCCGTCGTTTAGATGATCTTCCGATGGATATTCGCCATTTGCGTTGTTTTCTGGCTGTTGCAGAGGAACTCCATTTCGCCCGCGCTGCCGAACGCTTGCACGTCGACCAGTCGCCGCTATCACGCACGATCAAGGAACTGGAAGAGGAACTTGGCACGCTGTTGTTCGCCCGCACCACGCGCAGCACGCGCCTGACGCGGGCAGGGCGGTTGTTTTTGGAGCGCGTCCCGTACGTGTTCACCGCACTGGACCAGGCACGGGCCAGTGTGCAAGACGCCGCGGCTGGCTACTACAGCCAACTACGGATCGCGCTGTCGGATGGCCTATCGCCGGAACGCTTGTCCCACCTGATGGCGTTGTGTCGTCAGGAAGAACCAGATGTCGCCATTCGCTTCTTCGAGGTACCACTAACGCAGCAACTCAAGGGACTGCACGAGGATTTGTACGACCTTGGCTTTGCGCAATCGGCCGATGTGGACGACGGCATTCTGGCGGTGAAGGCCTGGAGCGAACCCTTGCATGTCGCCGTACCGGCACGACATCCATTGCTGGTGCACAGAACCATTCCGTTGGAAGAGGTGCTGCGCTACCCGCTGGTGATGGGCGATCCGGAGTATTACGAAGGCTATTGCCGACAGATCGACCGCATCCTGCGAAGCGTCGACCAAACGCCATTGGTCACCGAGCAGGTCAAGTCGCTGGATTTAATGATGGCGCTGGTGGCGGCCGGCTACGCCCTGGGCCTGGCCGGTGCCTCGCAGATTCTGGCCAGCCGGGAATCGGGCGTCGTGGCCCGACCGCTGGATCGTAAGGCGGTGCTGACGACCTGGCTGCTGCGTCCCGATGTTGAGGCCCCGGAAAGCCTTGATCGTTTTGTCGAACGCGTGGCGTCGATCGATGCGGCATCGGAGCGATGACATGAAAATACTGCTGCTGGCTTTGTTGGTGGTTCTGGCCGGCTGTAGTCCGGATTCGTCGTTATCCGACACTTCTGTGGCATTCCTTGCAGCCCATCCCAAGCGATTGCAGGAACTACGGGAGCAGTGCCATGAGAACCGCAACCAAGTCGGCGATGCGGTCTGTGTTCGTGTCGCCAAGGCCACGAATCAGCGTTTCTTCGGAAAGGGCAAAACGCCCTACACGCCGCCCAAGTCATCGCCGAAATTCTGATCGGCATCAAATCTCACGATTTTTGCGTATCCGGGCCTTACCGATGAGAAACGCTGAGGTACGCCGTATTTTTCCTTTCTTCGCCCTATATTGAATTACGGCTGTTCCAGCCATTTTTACGGCCATAACGGCCTTTGACCGTCTTCATTTCGGAACCGAATCTCCCCCATACGGCACGTCCTTGTGCCGCATAGCGTGGAGGAAAAATCGGTGGCGGCAATGCAGAGCCAGGGCGTGCTGTTCGGGCAGGTGGGTGTCGTCTTCGGCATCGTGCTGGCCGGCGTATGGATCGCGACGCAGTGGACGGCAGCCGCCCTGGGCTACCAACTGCGCCTGGGAGTGCCCTGGTTCGAGGCTTTCGGCACACCGGTCTATCAACCCTGGCGGTTGTTCGAATGGTGGTTTGCCTTCGATGCCTACGCGCCGCGCATCTTCGCCACCGGTGGGGCGATCGCCGGCGGCAGTGGCCTGCTGGCAAGTGCCGTCGCCGTTGGTATGTCGGTCTGGCGCTCACGGCAGTCGAAGTGGGTTACGACCTACGGATCGGCGCGTTGGGCGGAATCGGCCGATATTCGCCGAGCCGGGCTGGTTGCGCCCCGTGGTGTCTTCCTCGGCCTGCACGATGGGCAGTACTTGCGTCATGACGGGCCTGAGCATGTCCTGACCTTCGCGCCGACCCGCTCCGGCAAGGGCGTGGGCTTGGTGGTGCCGACATTGCTGAGCTGGACAGCCTCGGCCGTGATCCACGACATCAAGGGCGAGAACTGGCAGATCACGGCGGGTTGGCGTTCGCGCTTCTCGCACTGTCTGCTGTTCAACCCGACCGATCCGACCTCGGCCGCGTACAACCCGCTGCTGGAAGTCCGGCGCGGCGCGTATGAAGTGCGCGATGTGCAGAACATCGCCGACATCCTGGTCGATCCGGAAGGGGCGCTGGAACGCCGCAACCACTGGGAGAAGACCAGTCACGCTCTGCTGGTCGGTGCCATTTTGCACGTGCTCTATGCCGGCGAGGACAAGACGCTGCGCGGTGTCGCCAACTTCCTCTCCGACCCGGCCTGTCCGTTCGAGTTGGCGCTGCACCGGATGATGACCACGCGGCATCTGGGTGAGCGCCCCCATCCGGTGGTGGCCTCGGCCGCACGCGAGGTGCTGAACAAGGCCGACAACGAACGCTCGGGCGTGCTCTCCACCGCGATGAGTTTCCTCGGGCTGTACCGTGACCCCACGGTGGCGGAGGTGACCTCGCGCTGCGACTGGCGCATCGCTGACCTGATCGCCGCCGAGCATCCGGTGTCGCTGTACCTGGTGGTGCCGCCGTCAGACATCAGTCGGACGAAACCGCTGATCCGGCTGATCCTGAACCAGATCGGTCGACGCCTGACCGAGTCGCTGGACGGCTCGGACGGCATCCAGCGTCGTCACCGCCTGCTGCTGATGCTGGATGAGTTCCCGGCGCTCGGGCGTCTGGACTTCTTCGAATCGGCGCTGGCCTTCATGGCGGGTTACGGCCTGCGTGCCTTCCTGATCGCGCAGTCGCTCAACCAGATCGACAAGGCCTACGGCCAGAATCATTCGATCCTCGACAACTGCCATGTGCGGGTGACCTTCGCCACCAACGACGAGCGCACCGCCAAACGCATCTCGGAGACCTTGGGCACGGCGACCGAGCTGCGTATCCAGCGCAACTATGCCGGTCACCGGCTGGCGCCCTGGCTGGGGCATCTCATGATCTCGCGCCAGGAAACGGCGCGACCCTTGCTCACGCCAGGCGAGGTGATGCAACTGCCGCCGGACGAGGCGGTGGTGATGGTGGGCAGCGTGGCGCCGATCCGGGCGCGCAAGCTGCGCTACTACGAGGATGCCAATTTCCAGTGCCGTGTGCTGCCGCCGCCCGTGCTGGGCGAGGACGGCTATGCCGACGCGCCACCGCTGCGGCCGCATGATTGGCGTGATCGGGTGTTGCCGCCGGTGTCGGATAGCTCGAACGAGCCGGCAGGGGACGCTTGTGCGTCTGGCGACGACGGCGGTCCGCGCCGCCGACCCGAGCTGTCCGAATCCATTCCTGACACCGATACGCCGCAACCAGTGGTCGGCGATCTGGCCGTGCTCGATGACGACGCGTGGTCGGCACCGGCGCAGCTCGATTCCGGCCTGCAGCGCAATGCCCGGATGGCCGAGCTGGATCCTGACGACGGGATACCGCTATGAGCCGCTATCGCCTGAACCTGTTCATTCAGCCTGAACACGCCCGGCGTCTCGACGAACTGGCGGCGAAGAAGGGCGTCTCGAAGTCGTCCATCGTCGCCGCGGCGCTGGCCTCCTGGCTGTCGCCGGATGCCGGCGACCGGCGTGAGGCGGCGATGGCCAAACGTCTGGATCGGCTGTCGCGCCAGTTCGAACGGCTGGAGCGCGACCAGTCCATCCAGATCGAGACGCTGGCGCTGTTCATCCGCTACTACCTGACCGTCAGCACGGCGGTCCCCGAGGCGCACCAGGACGCGGCCCGGGCCCAGGGCCGGGCACGCTTCGAGCAGTTCATCGAGCAACTCGGCCGCCGGCTGCTACGCGGGCGCAGTCTGGTGCGTGACGTCATTGAGGAAATGCAGCCACCGGACCACGCGGTCGGCGAGCGATTGGACGAGGTCGCGGCCCAGGCCGAGGAGCGTGACGTATGAGCGCCGTGTCGGCATCGTCGGCCGCCACCTCGCTGGACCGGCGCACCCGCATGCTGCGTACGGCGCTGGGGCCATTGATCGCTGCCGCCTTGGAAGACCCGGATGTGGTGGAGGTGATGCTCAATCCGGACGGCGCGTTGTGGATTGATCGGCTCTCCAGCGGCCGGGCCCCGATGCGTGCGTCTCTGACGCCGGAGGAGGGCGAACGCATCATTCGCCTGGTGGCCGCGCACGTGGGTGCCGAGGTGCATCGGGGCCAGCCGCTATTGACGGCTGAACTGCCGGAAACCGGTGAGCGTTTCGAGGGCGTGCTGCCACCGGCCGCCCCGGCACCGGCGTTCGCGCTGCGCAAGCGCGCGGTCGGTGTGATCGCCCTGGAGCGCTATGTCGCCGACGGCATCATGACGGCGGTGCAGGCCGGTTTCCTGCGCGATGCCGTGCAGGCCCGTCGGAATGTTCTGATCGCCGGCGGCACCAGCACCGGCAAGACCACATTGGCCAACGCGCTATTAGCCGAAATTGCCAGCAGCGGCGACCGCGTGCTGGTGCTCGAAGACACCGTCGAACTGCAATGCGCGGCACACGATCACGTGCCGCTGCGTACCCGCGCCGGCGTGGTGTCCATGCGCGAGCTGGTGCGGGCCTCCATGCGGCTGCGGCCCGATCGCGTGGTGGTCGGCGAGGTGCGCGGCGGCGAGGCGCTGGATCTGATCAAGGTCTGGGGCACCGGCCATCCCGGTGGCATCGCCACCATTCATGCCGGCTCCGCGCTCGGCGCCCTGTTGCGATTGGAACAACTCATTCTCGAAGTGGCGGTGAACCCGCCGCGCGCCCTGATCGCCGAAGCGGTCGACGTGGTCGTGTTCATTGCCGGCCGCGGTCGCTCGCGCCGTATCGACGGGATCGCCCGTGTGATCGGTTTCGACGAGGCCGGCTACCGGCTCAGCGATCCGTTGGGCCTGCCGTTGCCATCGCCTTCTGTTGCGTCTTCCCATTCCCCCGGAGCATCGTCATGACATCTGCGCCCTTATTCCGGTTGCCGCCTGCATGGCGGTCGGCCTTGCCCGTGATCCTGCTGCTGGCTTTCCTGCTGCTGTGGTCGGCGGTCGCCCATGCGGCAGGGTCGAACATGCCCTGGGAGTCGCCGCTGGAATCGATCCTCGAATCCATCCAGGGGCCAGTGGCGCGCATCATCGCGGTGATCATCATCATCTCCACCGGTTTGGCGCTGGCCTTCGGTGATACCTCGGGCGGGTTTCGCAAGCTGATCCAGATCGTCTTCGGCCTGTCGATCGCCTTTGCGGCGTCGAGTTTCTTTCTGTCGTTCTTCAGCTTCTCCGGCGGGGCGGTGGTGGCATGAGTACGGTGCCCAACGACGTAGCCGGCTTCGAAGTGCCGCTGCACCGATCCCTGACCGAGCCGATTCTGCTCGGTGGCGCGCCACGTACTGTAGCGATTGCCAACGGCACGCTGGCCGCGGCCGTGGGGCTGGGCCTGCAATTGTGGATTCCGGGGCTGGTGCTGGGCGTGGTCGGCCATGCGCTGGCGGTGTGGGGTGCACGCTTGGACCCGCAGTTCATGGCGGTGTTTGCCCGGCATCTCAAGCACAAGCCGCTGCTGGACGTGTGAGGGCGATGCCATGCTGAACCTCGCCGAATACCGTCCGCATCCGGATCGCTTGGCCGACTGGCTGCCCTGGGTAGGCCTGGTCGCGCCGGGCGTGGTGCTCAACAAGGACGGCTCCTTCCAGCGCAGCGTGCGCTTTCGGGGCCCCGACCTGGACAGCGCGACCCGCGGCGAACTGGTCGCCACGACCGCCCGGCTCAACAACGCGTTGCGTCGCTTCGGCTCGGGCTGGGCGCTGTTCGTCGAGGCCGAGCGCCGGTCGACCTCCGATTATCCGAGGTCGACCTTTCCGGAGCCACTATCGTGGCTGGTCGACGAGGAACGTCGGGCAGCGTTCGAGGACGCCGGCAGCCACTTCGAGAGCATCTATCACCTGACCCTGGTGTATTTGCCGTCCGAGGAATCGCGGGCGCGGGCAGGGCGGCTGCTCTACGAAAACGCGCCCGCCGGCGCCGTCGACTGGCGCGAACGGCTCAATGCTTTCATAGCGGAGACCGATCGGGTGTTCGATTTGCTCGACGGCGTGATGCCGGAGCTCGCCTGGCTCGATGACGCCGAGACGTTGAGCTATCTGCACGGCACCATCTCGACGCGACGTTATCGCATCGTGGTACCGGAAGTGCCGTGCTATCTGGATGCCTTACTGGCCGATACGCCGCTGGTCGGTGGTCTGGCGCCGGTGCTCGGCGATCGGCATCTGCGGGTGGTGACGGTCCGCGGTTTTCCGACGACGACTTGGCCGGGGATTCTCGATGACCTCAACCGACTGGGCTTCGCCTATCGCTGGTCCACGCGCTTTTTGTGCATGGACAAGGCGGAGGCCGAGCGGGCGCTGGGACGGCTGCGCCGGCAGTGGTTCGCCAAGCGCAAGAACATCGTGGCGCTGCTGCGTGAGACGATCTTCCAGCAGGAAGCGCCGCTACTTGATACCGACGCCGGCAACAAGGCGGCCGACGCCGACGCGGCGATGCAGGAACTGGGCAGCGACCACGTAGCCTATGGTTACGTGACGGCCACGGTGACCGTCCTGGACGCGGACGCCACGGTGGCCGACGAGAAGCAGCGACTGGTCGAGCGGGCCATCCAGGGCCGTGGGTTCGTGACCATGCCCGAGCGACTCAATGCCGTGGAGGCGTGGCTGTCCTCGATCCCCGGCAACGCCTACGCCAACGTCCGCCAGCCCATCGTCTCGACGCTGAACCTCGCCCACCTGATGCCGGTGTCGGCGGTGTGGGCCGGGCAGGAGAGGAACGCGCATCTCGACGGGCCGCCCCTGATGGTGACCCGTACCGATGGCGCCACGCCGTTCCGGCTGGTGACGCACATCGGCGATGTCGGCCACACCCTGGTGGTGGGCCCGACCGGCATGGGCAAGTCGGTGTTGCTGGCCACGTTGGCCATGCAGTTTCGTCGCTACCCGGGTTCGCGCCTCTTCGCCTTCGACATGGGGCGTTCGATGCGCGCCACCATCCTGGGGCTCGGCGGCGAGCACTATGACCTGGGCGCCGACGAGACGATCGCGTTTCAGCCGTTGGCGCACATCGACCGTGAGCGCTATCGCACCTGGGCGAGCGAATGGGTCGAAGGGCGGCTAGCGCAGGAAGGCGTTGCCGTCGGGCCGGACGAGAAGGCGGCGATCTGGTCGGCGCTGGGCAGTCTGGCCGGTGCGCCGGTGGAGCAGCGCACCCTGACCGGGTTGTCGGTGCTGCTGCAGTCCAATGCCCTGCGCCAGGCGCTCGCACCCTATGTGTTGGGTGGCGCGCATGGCGCGTTGCTGGATGCCGATCACGACCGGCTGGGTACGGCCGATGTGCAGGGCTTCGAGATGGAAGCCCTGATGGCCAGTCGGGCCGCCACGATGGCGGTGCTGCACTACCTGTTCGCCCGCTTCGAGGAACGCTTCGATGGTTCGCCGACGCTGCTGATCCTCGACGAGTCCTGGCTGTTCCTGGACGACCCAGTGTTCGCCGCGCGCATCCGTCAGTGGCTCAAGACGCTGCGCAAGAAGAACGTCAGCGTGATCTTCGCGACCCAGTCGCTGGCCGATGTGAAGGACTCGAGCATCGCGCCGGCGATCGTCGAGAGCTGCGCCAGCCGCATCTTCCTGCCCAATCCGCAGGCGACCGAACCGCAGATCCGCACGATTTACGAGGGTTTCGGGCTGAATGCCCGGCAGATCGAGATCGTCGCCACCGCCGAGCCCAAGCGCGACTACTACTACCAGTCGCGGCTCGGGAACCGGCTGTTCGATCTGGACCTGGGACCGGTGACGCTGGCCTTTGCCGGCGCGTCCTCGCCGCAGGATCAGCGCGACATTGATCAGGTGCTGGCAGAGGTCGGTACTTCGGACTTTGCCGGTGCGTGGCTACAGCGGCGCGGTCTCGACTGGGCGAGCGAACTGCTGGCTTCGGCCGATGCCGGGCAGGTCCCGCAGGAGGCCGTGTCATGAGTTTCCGGCTGTCGTCCATCGCGCTGGTTACCGTTCTGGCCGTCGGGCTGTTCGTCAGCCCGAGCGCCTGGGCCATCTTTCCGGTTTTCGACGCCTCCAACTTCGTGCAGAACACGCTGACGGCGGCGCGCGCCCTGCAACAGATCGACAACCAGATCACTCAGCTACAGAACCAGGCGCAGATGCTGATCAACCAGTCGCGCAATCTGGCGCGCCTGCCATCTAATGTCGTCGACCAGTTGCGCGCCAACCTGGCGACCACCGTCCAGTTGATCAGCCAGGCCCAGGGTCTGGCCTACAGCGTCCAGCGCATGGACAGCGAGTTCGCGCGGCTGTATCCGGACCGGTACGCCGCGACGGTCAGCGGTGACCAGATGGCCGAGGACGCGCGGCAGCGCTGGCAGAACACGCTCGATGGCCTGCACACCGCGATGCAGGTCCAGGCCCAGGTCTCGCAGAACCTCACCAGTGACGAAGGCGTGCTGACCGATCTGGTGGGAAAGAGTCAGTCCGCGACCGGGGCGCTGCAGGCCATGCAGGCCACCAATCAACTGCTCGCCCTACGGGCCAAGCAGGCGATCCAGGCGCAGCAGTTGCAGTTGACCCAAGGACGGGCCGTCTCGCTAGAACTGGCCCGGCAAGCTGCGGCGGCCGAGCGCGGTCGCACGATCACGCAGCGTTTCATGGGCAGCGGTACGCCGTACACGCCGCAGACCGTCGACTTCTACGGGCAGTGAGGGAGTCGGTCATGGTGCTCGCCCGTTTCCTTCATATCCGCGCGTTGGTCATCGCGTTGGCGACGTGCCTCATGCGGGTTTGTGGCATGGCCGGCCTGGCGAGCGGAGGCCGGCTATGAACGACGTCTCGGTCATCGACCACTTCCTCGATGTCTTCTCGACCTACATCGACTCCGGCTTCGGCCTGCTGCACGGCGAGGTGGCGTTCCTGACCGCCACGCTGGTCGCCATCGACATGACCCTGGCCGGTCTTTACTGGGCAATGGCCCATGCCACCGGGCAGGGCGAGGACGTGCTGGCCAAGCTGATCCGCAAGGTGCTCTACGTTGGCGCCTTCGCCTACATCCTCAACCACTTCAACTGGCTGGCCGGGATCGTGTTCCGCTCGTTCGCCGGACTGGGGCTCGAGGCCAGTGGCTCGACGCTGAGCCTGCACACCTTCCTGCAGCCGGGACACTTGGCCAAGACCGGGATCGATGCGGCCACGCCCCTGTTGCAGCAGATCAACCAGATGTCTGGCTTCCCGGAGGTGTTCTCCAACCTGACGCCAATCGTGGTGCTGTTCGTGGCCTGGTTGGTGGTCATCGTCAGTTTCTTCGTACTGGCGGTGCAACTATTCATCACCCTGATCGAGTTCAAGCTGACCACGCTGGCGGGCTTCGTGCTGGTGCCGTTCGCGCTGTGGAACAAGACCAGCTTTCTGGCCGAGAAAGTGCTCGGCAACGTGGTGTCCGCGGGTGTGAAGGTACTGGTGCTGGCGGTGATCGTCGGTATCGGCACCGGTCTGTTCGGGCAGTTCCAGACCACCCCGGCCGAGCCGTCCCTCAACCATGCCCTGGTGGTGATGCTGGCCTCGCTCGCATTGCTGGCTCTGGGTATCTTCGGACCGGGCATCGCCACCGGGTTGGTGTCCGGTGCGCCGCAACTCGGAGCCGGGGCCATGGCCGGTGCCACCTTGGGTGCCGCCGGAACCGCCGTTGCCGTAGGCGCCGCCGCCACCGGTGTCGGTAGTGCCATCGCGGCCGGCGCACGGATGGCGCCGACGGCGATGAGGACCGGTATGAGTGGTGTACGGTCGGCCGCCTCCATGGTATCGGGTCGGCGATCTCCGGGACCTACCGTTGGTCCAGGGTCGGCGTCCAACAATGGCAAGCCCGGTGGCGGACAAGCGGCGGCAGGCCGAGGTAGTGATACCGGCCAACACCACGCCTCATCTCAGCCGGCCTGGGCCAAACGTCTGCATCGTCGCCAGCAGATCACTCATGCCGCTTCCACGGCCGCACATACCTTGCGTAGCGGCGATGGCGGTAGCGCCGGTTCCGGTCCGAGCCTGCGCGACGAGGAATCCTGAGGAGGAAAGGTCATGCGATTTCGACGCGCCCGTGTGCGCTACGCCGATACCCCGCAGCCGGCCACGCCGTACCAGGCGGCCGCACAGGTCTGGGACGAGCGCATCGGCTCGGCCCGGGTGCAGGCCCGGAACTGGCGGCTGATGGCCTTCGGCTGCCTGGCGCTGGCCGTCGTGATGGCCGGTGGACTGGTCTGGCGTTCGATGCAATCCACGGTCACCCCCTACGTGGTGGAAGTGGACAAGCTGGGGCAGGTCCGCGCCGTCGGCAAGGCGGTCACACCCTACCGGCCCACCGATGCCGAGATCGCCTATTACCTCGGGCGCTTCATCAGCCAAGTGCGCTCGCTGTCCATCGATCCGGTGGTGGTCCGCCAGAACTGGCTGACGGCCTACCACTACACCACCGATCAGGGCGCGGCGGTACTCAATGCCTATGCCCGACATCATGATCCGTTCGCCCAGGTCGGCAAGGCCTCGGTGACGGTCCAGGTCACCAGCATCGTTCGCGCCAGTCCGTCCTCGTTCGACGTGCGCTGGGTCGAGCACCACTTCGCCCATGGCGCGGCCACCGGTACGCAGCGGTGGACGGCGGTGGTGTCGATCGTGCTGCAGCCACCGCATACCGAGCGGCGGCTGCGTGAGAACCCGCTCGGGATCTACGTCAACGGCCTGTCCTGGAGCCGGGATCTCGATGTGTCCAAGGGAGCCAAACCATGAATCGTCTTCTGCGTCGTTCTCTCGGTATCTGGATAAGCGTTGCCCTTACCGGCTGCGCCACGACGGGCAAGACGCCGCCGGCGATTTCGCTCGATACACCGATCAAGGCCACGCCGCTGCCTGCGCCGCCGAAGCCGATCAAGGTCGTGCAGATGCCAAAAGTGTTGCCGATGCCTGGGCAGTTGAAACCCTTGCCCAAGGTGCTGTTGTCCAGGCCTCCTTCCGTGAAGGATATAAAGGCCGAGGTGGCGAAGGCCAACCGGCAGGCGAGAGTGCCGCCGTCTCGCGAGGGCTATATCAACGCCATCCAGGTCTGGCCGTTCAGCGACGGCGCGCTGTATCAGGTCTATACCACGCCGGGCCGGGTCACCGTCATTTCGCTGCAGCCCGGCGAGACGCTGGTCAAGGTCGCCGCCGGTGATACCGCACGATGGATCGTGGGCAACACCTCCAGTGGCAGCGGGGCGGACAAGCGCGTCGAGGTCATGGTCAAGCCCGTGCGTTCCGGGCTCAGCAACAACCTGGTCATCACCACCGATCGTCGTACCTATCTGCTGGAACTGACCTCGACCCCAAAAACTTGGATGGCGTCGGTGTCCTGGAGTTATCCCAAAGACCAGTTGTTCGCGCTGCAACATCAGGCGCAGGCGGCGCGGGCGACTGCGCCGGTGGCGACCGGGTTGTCGCTGACGGACCTGCATTTCCGCTATGCGATCCGTGGTGATCATCCGCCATGGCGGCCGCTGCGCGCCTTCGACGACGGCAAGAAGGTCTATATCCAGTTCCCGGCGGGCATCGCCCAGGGGAATCTGCCGCCGCTGTTCGTCATTGGTCCCAAGGGTGACGGTCAGCTGGTGAATTACCGCTTCCATGCGCCCTACGACATCGTGGACCGGCTGTTCGGCGCCGCGGAGTTGCGGCTGGGTGGGGCCAAAGGGCAGGTGGTGCGCATCGAGCGCACGGACAGCGCGGCGAAGAGGCCCGGATCATGAGCCACGACACCACACCCGGGTCGCCGGCCCCGGAGCCGGCCCCCAAAGTCGCGCCGGAGCGGGTGGCGCTGCGCGCCAAGCCGCAACCGGTCACGCGCCTCAACCGGCGGACCCTGATGATCCTGGCCGGCGGTCTAGCCGTGGCCGTTGTCGGTGCGACGATGTGGTCGCTGCGAACGCCTTCCGATTTCAAGGCGGGGAAGGGCAAGGAGCTCTATCACGTCGATCATGTGCACACGACCGAGGGCCTCGACCAGCTGCCCGCGTCCTATGCGGACTTGCACCCCGAATCGTCCAAGCCGGTGCCCAAGCTCGGTCCGCCGCTGCCTGGCGATCTGGGACCGGCGATCGTCAAATCGAAGCCGCCGGTGGTGGCGCGATACGCGGCGAGTGGCGGGGTAGGGCCGGATAATGGACGCACACCGGCCGAGACCGCGGCCTCTTCGCCGTTGTTCTTTCGCTCCAGCAGTCAGAACAGCGTGGAGGACACATCAGCGACGCCTCCTGTCCCAGCGACTCCCACGATGCCCGCTGGCTACAACCCACTGGCGGCAGGCACAGCGGCGGCAACGCCCAAACTGACCGATCCGACGGTAGTACAAAACCAGCAAGCCCAGAAAGCGGCGTTCCAGAAAGGCGGATCGGCACAAACCCGTAATTCCGGCACGCTGCAACCGCCGGTTTCGCCGTACGAGGTGATGGCCGGAACCGTGATCTCCGCAGCCCTGGTCACCGGCATCAAATCCGACCTGCCGGGCGATGTGATCGCCACGATCACCGAGCCGGTCTACGACACGGCCACCGGCAAGTACCTGCTGATCCCGCAAGGCTCGCGCATCCTTGGCAAGTACAACAGCCAGGTCAGCTACGGGCAGAGCCGGGTGCAGGTCGTCTGGAACCGCATCATCCTGCCGGATACCTCCTCGTTGACGCTCGACAATCTGGCCGGTACCGACCCGGCTGGCTACGCGGGCCTCGAGGATGGTATCGATTGGCACTGGAAGCGCCTGGTCGCCGGTGCGGCGATGACCACGCTGCTGGGCGTGGGTGCCGAATTGGCCGCCCCGGAAAACCGGGACGGCAACCACGTCATCATCGCCGGGCGCGACAGCCTGCAGGACAGTGTGAATCAGGCCGGGCAGGAGATGACCCGGCGAAATCTCAACATCCAGCCCACGCTGACCGAGCGCCCGGGCCTGCCGGTACGCATCATCGTCGACCGGGACCTGGTGCTGCGCCCCTATCAGCCGCTGTTCGTCAACGGAGGAAGCCCACCATGACCACCACCCGCAAGCTGCGGCTGGGGCCGCTGCCCCGAACCGAAACGGTCAAGCTGACCTTCACCTGCCCGGCCAACCTGAAGGCCGACCTTGAGCGCTACGCCGCCCTGCATGCCGAGACCTACGGCGAGCCGGTGGATGCGGTGACGCTGATCCCCCACATGCTGGCGGCGTTCATGGCGCGGGATCGGGGTTTCATCCATGGTAGAAAAGATAATCGCCGAGGATGAACATTTCCTATGAATACTGGGCTTGACCGGCTACGGTAGACACTTCAGTTTCGTGGTTGGACTTGCGACAACGTCTATGGCTGACAGACTCTCTAGCATAATTGCCGCCTCGGCTCCAAGCAGCCTTCTACCAACTCAGAGCATTGGCTACCGAAGCTCGCCCGGTCGAACGAGACAAGCGCGCGAGAGCGCTTGGTGACGGGGGAGCGTCATGGTGATCTGGGAGCGTGAGACGAAGGTTCCGGGCTGCTCGGATCGCTGGTTAAAGAATTTCTTGTAGACGGACAAGAGGTACTTAAGCGCTTGTTATAGCAGCATTTCTCCTGCTTCGATACATTGCACACCAATGAGGTGATTTTTGGTGCATTTAGGTGTATCTTCTTGATCGGAAGGGGTTTTTTGAATGGGGCATGATGTTGAAAAAAGCACAGATGCATCGGTTCAGCGTATCGCTTGAGCCGGCAGAATATGCTGAGTTGCGTCGCATCGCGCAATCAAATCGGCCCCCGCTCTCACTTCAATTTGTCGCTCGCTATGCTTTGCAAAGATTTTTGGACGAGCACAAGGGCAAGCAACTTCAATTGCCACTCAACAGAAAATAAAGGTCAAAGGGGCGTAGTGTTGGGAGGATATCGATTCATTGATTTGTTTGCTGGACTAGGTGGCTTTCATCAGGCACTGAAGGCTCTAGGTCATGAATGCGTGTTTGCCTGCGAACTCGACGAGGACCTGGCCGATCTCTATGAGAAGAATTTTGGATTGCGTCCGCACGGTGATATCAGGTCGATCGACCTATTGTCTGTGCCGGACCATGACATTTTATGCGCCGGTTTTCCTTGCCAGCCTTTCTCTAAAGCGGGCGGGCAACGAGGGTTTGAATGTCCCCAATGGGGAGATCTTATCGACTATGTAATCCAAATTCTGCGTACGCATAAGCCCCGCTATTTCATCATCGAGAATGTACCCAATCTAGTGCGCCACCGTCAGGGCAAGACCTGGCGGACAATCAAGCATCGCTTACGGTTGGCAGGCTATAGCGTCAAGGATAAGCTGGTTTCGCCTCATCATTTCGGCATTCCGCAGATTCGAGAGAGGGCCTTTATTGTCGGTAGGCGCGATGGTCTTGAGGGGCTTGCTTGGCCGGATGAGTTGGATAGCAGCGAGCTTTCCATCCGCTCTATTCTCGACAAGAATCCAAATGATGCGCGTGTGCTGTCCGAAAGTTTCATCAAGTATCTGGAGGCTTGGCAGAGATTCCTTGACCTGTTTCCAGAGGATGAGCAACTCCCGTCCTTTCCGATCTGGGCCATGGAGTTCGGCGCAACCTATCCGTATGCCGACCAGTCGCCGTCTGGCGTCGGCCTAAACGCCATCGGCGAGTTCAAAGGTCGCTTCGGTCAACCCTTGCGCAGCCTATCGAAGCAGGACGTTCTTGCTGCGCTGCCGCCTTACGCGCGGGATCCTGCCAAGAAATTTCCGGGATGGAAGATCGATTTCATTCGCCAAAATCGCGATTTCTACAAACGACATAAGAAGTGGATCGACGGATGGCTGCCTTCCATCCTCGAGTTTACTCCCAGCTTTCAGAAGTTGGAGTGGAATTGCAAAGGGGGGGAGCGTGATATCTGGAAATACATCATCCAGTTCCGCGCTTCAGGCATCCGCGTCAAGCGTCCGACTACGGCGCCGTCGTTGGTGGCAATGACCACGAGCCAGGTTCCTGTCGTGGCGTGGGAACGTCGCTACATGACGGTCCGCGAGGCTAGCCGGCTTCAGAGCATGGGAGACTTGGAGCATCTTCCGTCGGCACAGACCACAGCGTTCAAGGCTTTGGGCAATGCCGTCAATGTGGATGTCGTGAAGGAGATTGCCCGACATCTTCTCATGCTCGACCCGATGCCTTTGCAATCCAAGGCTTCAGCATGCAGTGAGCGACCACGAACTGTTTCGAAGCCATCGCATAAGGTTGTGAAGATCGCGTAGACAAAGGGACGGGGGATGTTGGGGGTGAAGAAGGTAGACATACGACCGGGCGTCAGTGTTTTAGCTGTCCTGCGGCATCTGAATTACCGTCCCTGGTACGCCTTGGGAGAGTTTGTCGATAACGCCGTGCAAAGCTTTACGGAGCACCGTACGACGCTTCTGAAGCTGCACGGGGAAGATTTCAGGCTCCGCGTTGACATCGATATCGATACCGCCACGCCGCCGCGCCTCTCTATTCGCGATAACGCCGCTGGCATATTCGAGTCGGAATACGGCCGGGCCTTCCGTCCTGCGGCCGTTCCACCGAACCGCAGCGGCCTGGCGGAGTTCGGGATGGGAATGAAGAGCGCCGCTTGCTGGTTCGCTCCAAGGTGGACAGTGCGGACCTCCGCCCTGGGCGAGCCGGTGACGCGTACCGTGCAGTTCGACATCGAAAATATTGTCAATGATGATATTCAAGAGCTTACGATTCACGAGGCGAAGGAATCTCCGGACCGGCACTACACGGAAATTGTCCTAGAGGACGTGTTCCATGTGCCTGTCGGACGGACTGTCGCCAAGCTCAAAGAGCATTTGACCGATATCTACCGCGCGTTCATGCGCGACGGTATTCTGGAGTTGCGGTTCAACGGCGAACCTCTCGTCTACCGGGAGCCGAAGGTTCTCAAGGCCGCATACTTCAAGGACAGGGATGGAACGATCAGGGAGTGGCGCAAGCCGATCGCGTTCGACTTTGGCAACGGGCTTTCTGTGCATGGCTTCGCGGCGCTTCGCGAAACGGCCAATACAGCAAAGGCCGGTTTCGCCCTGTTTCGGCGAGGTCGCGTCATCCAAGGAAGTGGCGACGAGGGTTACCGCCCGTCCTACATTTTTGGCAGTTCGAACAGCTACCGCTATCAGCGTCTGTTTGGGGAGCTTCATCTGGACGGCTTTGAGGTCAGTCATACCAAGGACGGCTTTCGCTGGGATGAGAATGAGCAGCCGTTTCTTGAATTGCTGCGCGAGCATCTGGACAGCGAGGAATTGCCGCTGCTCAAGCAGGCGGAAGGATACCGTGTGCGCGTAGCTCGCGCTCGACTGACAGCGTCCGCGCGAGAGGCCGTGGAGAATACCGTTCAGGCGCTCGAAGCTCGTCTGCCGGAAGTGATCCCCGCTATTGCCGACTCTGAGCCTGTGGATACGCCTGGACAGGAAGAGCCCCACACATCAACGTTGGCAAGCCGGCGCTTTGATATTCGATTTCGGGATAGGGAGTGGACGGTCTGCGTCGAGCTCACCGACGATCCTGCGGAAAGTCAGTGGCTCGCTGTGACAGACGTGGCCCAATCGCGGGAGCAACCACGATGCCTGGATATCCGGGTATCAATGGTGCACCCGTTCATGGTGCGCTTTGCGCAGACGGATTCGGAGGATGTGGAGGCTCTCCTGCGCGTGGCCGCAGCCATTGCGGTCGCTGAGGTCCTTGCCAGAGACTCTGGCGTCAGAAAGGCCGGGACCGTGAGGCGTAATGTTAATGATGTCCTCCGGGATGCTCTTTCAGAGCCATAGGGGGAAGGAGGATACGCATGACAGACGACACCCCCATCATTGTTGAGCCTGTAGCCGCGCCGGCGGCTGGACGATGGGCGCCGGTCGCAGGGCCGGAGACGCTCGACTTCCTCTCCACCGTGGTTCCCGAGGCGAGCCGAGACGACGTGCGCGACGCGGCCGTATCGATTCTTTCCAAGAGCGTCCCGCCAACGGGCGAAGCAGGTCAGGAAACGGGCCTTATCGTCGGCTACGTTCAAAGCGGCAAGACAATGTCCTTCGAGACAGTGGCCGCACTTGCACGCGACAATGCATTTCAGATCGTGATCGTTGTCGCAGGCACTGCCAATCCTCTACTCGATCAATCGACGGGCCGATTGCGCCGCGACCTGCGGCTCGATGAGCCCGATCGCGCGCGCCGCTGGATTCAGTTTCAGAACCCGTCGGCAGACGACGCTACCGTCCAGACCATCCGTGATGTGCTGGACGATTGGCGCGACCCCGGCACGCCCGAGGAATACAAGAAGACCGTCCTTATCACCGTCCTCAAGAATTATCGTCGGCTGCAAAATCTGGCCGACCTCGTCCAGGCTGTCGGCGCGCAGGCCGTGCCCGTCCTGATAATCGACGACGAGGCCGACCAGGCCAGCTTGAACACTGAAGTAGCCCAAGGGCAGGAAAGCACGACCTACCGCTGCCTTATGGCGCTCAGGCAAGCTTTGCCGTCTCACACGTACCTGCAGTACACGGCAACGCCGCAAGCGCCCTTGCTGGTCAGCATCATCGATTCCTTGTCGCCTAATTTTGTTCAGGTCCTTGAGCCAGGGGAACCGTACGTCGGCGGTCGCGAGTTTTTTGCCGACAACCTCACCTATGTCCGCGTAATTCCGCCGCAGGAAGTCCCCACGAACTCCAATCCTCTCACTGAACCACCGGAGTCGCTTCTGGATGCGCTGCGCGTCTTCATGGTTGGCGTTACGGCCGGAATCAGAGAAGGCCGCAACACCGGCAACCGCTCGATGCTGGTGCATCCCTCGCACCGCACGGCCCAGCACCAGGAATTCTACAACTGGGTCCGTGACATATTCGACGACTGGAAGCGTATTCTGAACCTGCCGGATAACGATCCTGACAAGCAGGAGCTAATCGAGGATTTTCGCGGTGCCTATGATGGCCTCGCTCAAACCGTTGGCGATGCCCTGCCGGACTTTGACGCGCTCGTGCCCTCTTTGCGCTTTGCCTTTCGCAACACGCGCGTTCTTGAGGTGAATGCCCGCGGCGGGCGCACGCCTCCTGTCGATTGGCGTAGCGCCTACGGCTGGATTCTTGTCGGCGGTCAGGCCATGGACCGCGGTTTCACGGTCGAGGGTCTCACCGTCACATACATGCCGCGCGGCATTGGAGTCGGCAATGCAGACACCGTGCAGCAGCGCGCCCGGTTCTTCGGCTATAAGCGATCATATCTCGGCTATTGCCGCGTCTATCTTGAGCAAGGCACACTTCGCGCTTTTCAGACCTATGTCGAGCATGAAGAGGATATTCGCGGTCAGCTTGAAGAGTTTCAGGTAAACGGTCACCCGTTGAACGATTGGAAGCGCGCATTTGTTCTCGACACGGCCTTGCGGCCTTGCCGGAACCACGTCCTTGAATTTGATTACATGCGCGGGCGTTTTTCGAATGACTGGGTCGCCCCGCGTGTGGTTCTCGCTTCAGATGCTGTCGTGCAGGCCAACAGGCGGGCGGTAGCCGGCTTCGTTCAAGGGCTGGTATTTGGAGAGGATGACGGTCACCTGGAACGCACTGACGTTCAGCGCCACCACGTCTGTCACGACATTTCTCTGCGCACAGTGATCGAGCAACTCCTTATAAACATGCGGATAACCGGCACGACGGATTCGCAGCGCAACACCGGGTTGCTGCTCCAACTCAGCAAAGCTCTGGAAGATGATGCCGACGAACTTTGCACAATCTACAGGATAAGCCCCGCCACAAGGCGGCGCCGTGGTATCGACGAAAACGGCGAGGTCACTAACCTCTTCCAAGGTGAGGCTCCGGTCCATCCGCGAGAGCGTCGCGGCGAGATCTATCCGGGCGATCGCGCGATTCGGGATGCCGACAACGTCACGATTCAGATTCATACGCTTAACCTGACGCGCGACGATGAGGTAGTCGCCGAGAACGTTCCCGTACTCGCGGTTTGGGTGCCGTCGCGGCTGGCTCGCGCCTGGATCACTCAGGACGGGCAATGATGTTTGCCGGCCTTGCCGACATCTTCGAAGGAATCCAAGCGCCTTTTTCGGAGTCGTCGGACAGCCCCCTCTATGCCATCATGCCGGTACCTGGTCGTGTCAGCTACTTTGTTGGCAAGGATCGGGAATCGTTTGCCTGCCTTCTCGTTTCGACAAGCGATCGAACCGGGAGGCCGCATCCGCCGATCCGTCTGGAAAGCCTTGATGCACAGTTTGAGTTGCACTGCCGTTTGAAGAAATCTGGCGAGCCAGAGCAGGAGGGCCGTTTCACAGTCATCCGGTGTCGGGAAAGTGACGGCGAGACGACACGTTATTTTTTGTCTGTCTGCGAGACGATCCTGTGCATGCTTGGCGACAATCCGACGAGGGCGCACATCGCCACGGCAGTTAACCGGCTGGCCGCCATTTTCCAAAAGATCCGGCAGCCGCCCGCACGATCGCTCAACGGACTTTTCGGCGAGCTTTATTTTCTCTTGCGCAGCGGCAACGCTGTCCGGGCGCTGACAGCGTGGCGAGTTGATGAGAATGCCAGGTTCGACTTCGCCGACGGCGATGCAAGGCTGGATGTGAAGGCAGCTGGGGGAAGGAGCCGCGTCCACACATTCTCATACGAGCAATGCAACCCGCCTTCGGGAACCGTCGCCGTGGTTGCATCGATGCATGTCGAGCAAATTTCAGGCGGGTCGTCGCTTCGCTCTGTCATAGGTCAGATCGAGTCCCGCATATCCGGACATGCCGACTTGGTGCTCAAGCTGCACGAGACCGTGGCAGCGACGCTCGGCGCGAGCCTGAATGATGGCCTATCACGGCGCTTTGATATGAGGTTGGCAGAAGCGTCGCTGCAATTCTTTGACCTTGAAGTCGTACCAGCAATACGCGGGTCATTGCCTGCCGGTGTCAGCGACGTTCATTTTCGTTCTGATCTTTCGGCATTAGCATCGCTCTCGGTCGAAGCCCTCATAGACAGAGATCCGGTGTTCTGGGATCTTTTGCCGCGTGTCCAATAAGCAAACGAAGTAGCCTGCTACTCCTATAGCGAGTGGAGGTAAAATCGTACAAAGGCTGCTAAACAAAAAAACTCTGGATGAAATCAGCGAATATCGTCGTCTAATTGCCATTCTCCGGGGTTGCTGCCATGAACAACAACTTGCATGCTCGGGATCAGAGTTACGGTCGCCCCGGTTATCAGTAAGTCTCCATAGCACTGCTAACCGGTCGATATCGGCTCTGGGTGAGCCTCGGCGCCAGACCCTTGGTAAACGAGGATCAGGGCGAGAATCCCAGATCATATACAAATATCTACACAAATCGTTATTTTTGTGTATGATCTGGGAATGGCCACACTCGACCAATACATGGAGGATTGCCTCGCGCGAGGGCGCGCTTACTTTCTGAGGGAAGAAGCGCTGGCCGCGCTTGGGTCATCGTCCGAGGCGCTGAGCATGGCTCTCATGCGGCAAGCGAAGAAGCACCGCCTGGCGAGCCCCCGGCGTGGCTTTTACTTGATCCTCCGCCCGGAAGACCGGGCTATCGGCGCGCCCGATCCGGCACGTTGGATCGATCATCTGATGAAGTACCTCAAGCTTGACTACCGTGTCGCACTGTTGCGTGCGGCGGCTTTCCATGGGGCTACGCATCAGGCGTCCATGGTGTTCCAGGTGATCGTGCCCAGGCAGATGCGCAGCTTCGAGATGGGCCGGCACCGTCTGGAATTCGTCTATCAGACCCCTTCCGTGTTCGCCAAGGTCAACCGGCCGGACTGGCTGAGCTCGCTGAAAAGCGAGGCAGGCTTCGCGCAGGTCGCCGGCATCGAATTGACGCTACTCGATTGCGCGCGTTATTTCCACAAGACGGGGGGCATCAACGGCGTGGCCCAGATCGTGAAGGATCTGGGCGGCAAGGCGAGGGCGAACACGCTGGCCAAGCTGGGCTGGCATTACGAAAACTCGTCCGTGCGCCGCCTCGGCTACTTGCTGGAGTGCATGCGTCATGCGCGGCAGGCCGACGCCCTGCGACCCTTTGCCAGAAAAGCCAAGACGACGGTGTTGCTGGACCCTTCCGCCAAGCCTTTGATCGAGGAACTGTCCGGTCTCCACGAGAAAGAGCCCCGGTGGAAGCTGATCCTCAATGAGCCCGTGGAGATCGACTTTTGATTCCCCGAGCCTATCTTCAGGCCTGGAGCGCGGAGGCGCCATGGCCGGATCTGCGTCAGGTCGAGCAGGACCTGATCATCTGCCGTGCACTGTGCGATGTGTTCAGCGCGCCAGCATTGCGCGGCAAAATTGCCTTTCGCGGTGGCACCGCGATCAACAAGCTGTTGTTCCGGCAACCGTTGCGCTATTCCGAAGACATCGATTTGGTGCAGACACAAGCCGAGCCGATCGGCGCAACGATCAACGCGATCCGCGACGCCCTGTCGTGGTTGGGCAAGTGCAAGCGGCAACAGGCCGGGCACTCGATGCATCTGGTATTCCGGTTCGCACCAGAAGTCGATGCGGAATCGACGTTGAAGTTGAAGATTGAAATCAACACTCGCGAACACGAAAGCCTGTTCGGTATTCGCCACTATCCCTTTACGGTAGAGAGCGACTGGTATCAGGGCAAGGCCGAGATTGCTTCCTTCGAGCCCGAGGAACTGTTTGGCACCAAGCTGCGCGCACTTCTGCAGCGGCGCAAGAACCGCGACTTATTCGACCTTGGGGAAGGACTGAAAGCGCTGGCACTGGATGCCAACCAACTGGTGGCCTGCTTCGATCATTACCTCGCGCTCGAAGGCAAGCCAATTACACGTGCGGTGGCCGAGCAGCGCATGCTGGAGAAGCTGACGCGCAGCCTTACGGAAGACGTCGCGCCCTTGCTGCCGGCCGGTGTTCGGTTCGACGATGCCGATGCACTGCGTGCCTTCGAGCGTGTTTGGGTCGAACTGGTATCCCGGCTCAGTGGCGATCCGTGGAAGTCGACCGACAAGGTGGTCGCCGATTTGCGTGACCGAGGCTACCCAACGCTGCTACAGGAACTTGGGTGACGACGAGGCAGCAAGGCAGAGGAGGGCAATCGGATGTTTTTTCTGCTCGTGGTTTTTGGATGAGTTGCTGTTGTCGTAGTCTGGCTACGACTGGTGAAACAATTTTAAATTACTGAAGGCTTGGGACAAGGCGACCAGAGCAACAGCCGTTATTTGCTGAACAGTAAAAATGGCTATCTGACCGAACATCCCGCGACACTGCCCACCGTGGAGCATGTCGGAACGCATAGACTTGAGGGAGCTGAAGTGCGGTCGCCGGTTCGGTATGATTGAAGCTGATTGATGATAGGCCGATGCCGCGCAAACCCGCGCCAGCAAAGGGTGTGTTTTTCTGACGGTAAACGCGACGGTAGAGGCTCATTTCGATCACAGCCAAATCCTTTAACCATGCGGACTTGCGTGACCTGTTGATGATCGAGTGGGAGTGAACCAGCACTTAGCCTGTCTTCGGACAGGCTTCTTTGACTGAGTATGGCTTATTATGATTATGCCAGGCAGAGAGTTAAGATATAAGATGGAGTCTTGTGGGGTAATTGGTTGTTTCGAAGGGAGGTCTCTAAAACTCATCTTGCAGTATGTCAGGTTTTTTTTGAGTTACATTGTATGAAGAGATATTGTTTCCTGACGGCGACAGGGTTTGTATCTTTTTAAGATGGATGAGGTTAAAAAATGACTTTATTTTTTTGGTATTTTAATTTATCGTTGGAGTGTGGCGGGTTTTTTAGACTTTTGGTGAAAAGGTTTTGAGCATGAAAATGGCGGCGCTGGATGAGCCAAAGTCTCTTTTTGATTTGAAAGGATGGTTGATTTATTTTAACCTTTTAGTGGATATGGTAGTAGGTTTTTCGCGCTCAGGGAAAGTATGTAGCAGCTTGCTTTCCAGAACTAATGAATCTTTATTAGAGAAAGCGGTGCTTGCATTAGAGGATAGATATTTTTATTCGCACAAAGGTGTGGACTTTAGGTGCTTTTACAGGGTTCTTAAGCAAGTTTTAAAGAGGAAAAAGGTAGGTGGAGTTAGTACTATAGAACAGCAGTTTGTTAGGACTGTTCTCAACAGGAAAGAGCGTACTTTAGGCAGAAAGATCAATGAGGTCGTGGTTGCTAGGCTACTTTGGTTTCATTTGAGTAAGCGTAAAATCCTGATTTCTTATTTGGGTTGTGCGTATTATGGATATAGGTTGAATGGCAGCGATGCTGCTTCTCAGACTATCTTCGGTCTTGCGTCTGATCAATTAAGTTTAGAGCAATCTGTATTTATAGCTAGCCTGCTTGTCTATCCGCTTCCAAAAACAATTAAAGCTGATTTGACTGGCAGTGAAAATAACATCCAGCGGATTCTTGAGCATGCTCGAAATAAAGCGCCTTTTTGGGCGTGCAATGTAGAGCGCAGGATGAATTATGGGATAAACCTACTTTCTAATGTTAAGTAGACGAAGCGCTAAATAGGTAGCGGATAACTTTTCCCTGTTTGCGTAATCTATTCGAGGGCTTTTCTCTGTGAATTTAGAAAATTCATTACTCCTTATTCTATTAAGTAGATGGTTGCAGAATTGATGCAAATCCCAGTTTATGGTTTTTAGTTCATTTATTGCGTTGTCTAAATTTTTTGGTGAAAAATGAGAGGCGGAACTTGAAATGGAAGAGTTGTTTTTTGCCAACCTGTTTTGAAAAAGTGCCTCATAACTAAGAGCAGATTCCGAGCCGAAAGAGTATTTGAGGCCTAAGCATATGCTATGATATTTCTCATTCATTTCTTTGACGCTTGATTTATATGCTTCTCTGTCATGAGGCGCGTCTTTAGTTCTGAGTGCTTGAGCCAATGAAGTTTGATGGTATATTCTTGCCCCGACAGTTCTAGAAATTTCGTCAATTAGTTCATAAGCTTTTTTCTTTTCATTATCCAGTGCCTTTGTTTCTTCTTGGTTTTTCCATCCGCGGTGTTGAATCCAGGCTGTTCCAGCAGCTACCATCAGTCCTAATAGCACGCTTTTCATAAAGCCCAAGAGATTTAAAAAGACAATGGTGCCTAATATGTAAATGGCAATTTTGCTTGCAAGGTAAATGTTGTTTTTCATTAAGGATCGTCTGGGATTGGTTGGTGATGGTTTGATCTTTGGAAGAGACGCACATTTTTGATTCGGAGGATTTTGGTGCATGACCTCTGGTGTGTGCCAAAAATTAAAGGTGTCTTGGAGCGTCGGTTAAATCTTCATGGAGTAATTGAGATGGCCATTTTAATGGAAGCTTGCTTGTTGGAAGCCTAAGCTTTAGGCTCTTACCTTGACTGGCCAAGAGTCAATTTATAAATCCTCCCGTGTTTCGGTGCAACCTACGTAGCTAAAGCTGGGTATATTTTGTGGCCCATAAGCTAGCACTACATGGGGGCTAGCCGATATCTCTTCTCCAGTTGGCCCTCCTCCAATATCAGTCGCACGAGACGATCGCGACCTAATTGGCGTTCTTGCCCGTCGGGGCGGTGTCGGTCCACTCAAGTGTGCCGTCATCGGGGCTGATGCGTAAAGGCTCACTTCATCCTTGCGCTTCGCGGTCAATTGCTTGATGGGATTGTCGTCGCTCATCCTGTCCACCTGATGGCTGCACTATAACCTGTGCAGCTATGGAGGGGGCACTTCAGCGGGCGCCCCAAGGGCGCCCGCTTTCGTACTGACTTCACTTTCAGAAACGATCGACGCGAAACGGGGCCATATCCACCGCTGGCGCTTCGCCATCCATCATCTGGGCGAGCAGTTCGCCGGTGGCCGGGCCCAGGGTAAAGCCCTGATGGCCGTGGCCGAAGGCGAGCCATAGTCCTGCCTTGTCGGGGGCCTGGCCGATCACCGGTTTCATGTCGGGCAGGCAGGGGCGGGCGCCTTTCCAGGGCTGGCTGTCGCGACGCTTGCCCAGCGGGAACAGCTTGCGTGCCACCTTCTCGGCGGCGGCCAGCTGCTTGTACTGGGGCGGCGAGTTGAGGTCGGCCAGCTCGGCGCCGGTGGTCAGGCGAATCCCGGCTCGCATGGGCTCGAGCAGGAATCCCTTCTCGGCGTCCATCACCCAGTGGTTGAGCTTGGCCTCGTTTTCGGCTGAGTAGTGCATGTGGTAGCCGCGTTTCACGAACAGCGGCACCTTCATGCCCAGCCTCGCCAGCAGTTCGCCAGTCCAGGGGCCCATGGCCACGACAATTTCCTCCGCCTCCAGATCCCCCTCGCTGGTCTTGACCTGCCAGCCGCCCTCGACCTGGAGTACGTCCTCGACGCTGGCCTGCTTCACCTGGCCGCCCTGTTCGGCAAAGCTGCGGGCATAGGCCTGCACCAGGCCGCCGGGGTCCGAGACCATCCAGGGCTGCGTCCAATGGATCGCCCCGATCAGCCCCTTGCCCAGATGCGGCTCCTTGGCGTAGAGCGCCTCGGCGTCCAGCACGTCGTACTCGACCCCGAAGCGCTCGTGATTCTCCTGGGCCACTTGCTGGCGTTCCTCGAACTCCTTGCGGGTGCGGTAAAGCTCCAGCCAGCCGCCCTTGCGCACCAGCGCCTCGGCACCGGCGGCTTCGATCATCGGCGCGTGAGCCTCCTGGCAGCGCATGATCAGCGACGCCCACTCGCGCACGATGCGCGCGTAGCGCTCACCACTCGAGTTCAGCCAGTAGTCCAATAGCGGGCCCGCCGCGCTCATCATGCCGGTGGGGCGGTAGCGGATGTCCACCTGGCGGTTGGGCAGCACCCGCAGCAGGGTGCCGATATCCTTGGGGAAGGCGTAGGGGCGCACGGCCTCGCGCTGGATGATGCCGGCATTGCCGAAGGAGGTCTCGAGCCCCGGCTCGCGGCGGTCCACCAGTGTGACGTCATGGCCGCGACGCACCAGATGCCAGGCCACGGATACGCCGACCATGCCGGCACCCAGAACGATGATATTGCGGGCCATGAAAGTCTCCCTGCCGATAGTTATGGATAGCTTCGCCGCGTTGCGGGGCCTGTCAAACCAGCGAGTTTATCAATACTTCCCAGAAAATCGGCTGCGTGCTGATAATTTAGATCTTAATTCTGTATTTGGAGATTTATGCCGAGTATTTCCCCAATGACATGGCGATGAAAAGGTTTTGTTTCCGTGGTCGGCGCCTGGGTCTGCACGCACCATCCTCGAAGCGATGAGTCAGTGCACTGAGGGCCGCCATGGCATGGTCACGAGTGCGACGTTTGCTCGACGCGACTACGCGGATCTATTCGAACATCCAACTGAGCCGGATGAGAAGATTCAGGGTCGCCCTTGGCGCGTTGTGAGCTTGGTGGCGCGGTTACGCTTCAGTCAGCAAACCATGGTTTGGCCGTTTTCCCCTGACGAGTCGTTGCGCGGACAAAGGCAGTCGGGGATTGACCGAGCACCTTGCGAAACATGCTGGAGAAGGCGCCGGGGCTGTCGTAGCCGAGTTCCAGCGCGGTTCGGGTAACGGAGCTACCGGATAGCAGCCTGGGGAGGGCGGCCATCAGGCAGGCCTGCTGACGCCACACGGCGAACGACATGCCGGTCTGCTGACGGAACAAGCGATTAAAGGTTCGCTGGCTGCGATGCAGTTGCCGTGCCCAGTTCTCGGGCAGGCTACGGATATGCGGCTGGGCGAGGAAGTCTCTGCAAAGGCCCGCCAGTTCGGGATCCCGGGGCAAAGGCGCAAACAGTGGCAACGATGGTGCCAGTTGCAGTTCGCACAGCAGGAGTTGGGCGAGGGCGCCATCGCTCTGGTCATAGAGCGCGGGCATGTTGGCCGAAGCCAGCAGCAGGTGATGAAGCAGCGGCGACACGACCAGTACAGGGGCGTGGCGCCGCAACCGGTTCGATATACAGGCTGCGGGTACTGACGCCGTTCATCCGCACCCGGTGCCGCTTGCCCGCCGGCAACCAGACAGCGCTATAAGGTGGCACCACCCAGGTGCCTTCATCGGTGTCCACTTCCATCAATCCTGTCATGCCGTAGAGAAACTGGGCTCGGCGATGGGTATGAAAGTCGAGCAGGGTGCCGGGGCTGTAGTCGGTGCCGATGGCCACGACGGGCCGAGCCACATGATCCACGTCCGCCAGAGGGATATTGAGCATTGTCGTCAGCATGGCCGAAATACGACGATTATTGGCCAGACGACGAATGTCGGCCACCCCTCATCGGAATATCGTTCCTGTCGTTGAGTTCAATCAGGAGCGTTCCGATGTATGGCCTATTGCTTCTCTGCGGCGGATTGGCCGGCGTGACGACCGTGCTGTTCGGTTTCGGTGGCGGCTTCGTCGTGGTTCCCTTGATGGTTACCTTGCTGATCGCCGTGCATGGGCCGGATAGCGCGGCCGGGCAGGCGGCCATGCATATCGCGGTCGCCACTTCGACCGCGCTGATGATCTTCGCTGCCTCTCTATCGACGTGGCGTCACCATCGGCAGCGAACCGTGCAATGGCGTCTGGTGCGTCCGTTGGTCGGTTATATCGCCATCGGGGCCGTGCTCGGTGCGGCAGCGGCGGTATCGTTGAGCGGGGAGTGGGTGCGCTGGATATTCATCGGCTATCTGGCGATCACGATCGTGGATGCCATTCTGCGGCCCGGCTTTCTGCATCAGGCGAGTGGGGAGGTTCGCCCCATGGGCCGTCTGGTGACATCGGTGACAGGCATCTTCATCGGCATGGTCGCCGCCCTTCTGGGCGTGGGCGGGAGCGTGATGACCGTGCCGCTGATGCGTCGCAGAGGGGCCAGCATGACGGCGGCCACGGCGATGGCCAATCCGTTGTCGTTGCCCATGGCGATCAGTGGCACCGCCACCTATGTGCTGTTGTCGGCCGGCGATACCCCGCTGGGCGCCTGGTATGCGGGATATGTGGATCTGTGTGCCTTGCTGGCGCTGGCGGTGGGGTCATGGCTCGGCATTCGCCTGGCGTCGCGATGGATCGGGCGCATTCCCGATCGCATTCATGCCGGGGTGTACCTGTTACTGCTGACGGTCGTGCTGGTGGTGATGGTTGTCATGCACTGAGACGATTCGGATTTTCACGACGGCGGCTGAGCGAATACGTTCCATAATCAGGGGGTCCCTTGACGTAGGCGGCAAGTGGCCAGCCGGCAGGCTGCCAAAACTTTCAATGTCGTCGCGCCAGCTGCAATGCTTGGGATTATTCGTAATCATCTATATTTGAGGTAAAAAATCCAATAAATGTTCAAATATGGCATATTGGTATAGCGTTGCGCTTGATTTGCTTCTGTTGAGGTGGTCAAATTTGAATCTTAAAAAGAATTTATAGTTCATATTTGGATGGTTTGGGTATGGTGTCTTCAGGTTCCAATCGCTCTGGCAGCCAGGTTGCAATGCCGCCTCCCGTGGCGCGTGCCCTGAGTAATCTCGGCCATGATCTATCAACGGCTCGCCGCATGCGTCGATTGACGCAGGAAGACCTGGCGCAGCGTATGGGGACATCACTCAGTACGGTCCGACGCATGGAAGATGGTTACCCTGGAACCGCATTGCACACGTTCCTACGCGCCCTGCATGTGCTTGGTCGCCTCGAGGATGTGGTCAGGGTCATGGCGCTGGAACAAGACACATTAGGCCTGGAACTGGCGCAGGAACAGTTGCCCCAACGGGTACGGGCAGCCGGTGGAAAAAAACAGAAGGCAAGGCCATCGGAGGAGTCGGGGAGAGAAGGCGGTGCCACTGGTGGCGATGAGCTCGAGGGCTTTTGATGGCGACCAGGAAAGCACAACGCCAGGATCTCGACATCCATCTCGGTACGGATGGCAAACTTATCGGACGCCTGTACCTGGGCAGCGGAAAGCGCAGCGCCTTCCGCTACGACGAACGCTGGTTGCAGGACCCGCGGTTCTTTACGGTATCACCAGACCTGCAGCCGGTTCCCGGAGTCCAATATCCACAGGGCGTGTTTTTCCGGGCGTTGGAAGACACGGCGCCGGATTCCTGGGGGGAGCGGGTTATCCGCCGCGCGCACGCCAAGTCGCGTCAGCAGGGGCGTGACGTCCCGCCGTTGGCGCCGGTCGATTTTCTCACCTGGGTCGACGATGAAGCACGTGTCGGGGCCTTGCGCCTTTTCGATCCTCAGCGCGGTATCTATCTGCACACTGAGGGCGCTCATCGTCATGTTCCGCCGCTGGTGGAGCTGGACAAGGTTCTTCATGCCGCTCGGGCACTGGAAGAGGGTGTGGAGAGTACTCAAGATCTGCAATATCTACTCGGGCAGGGAACATCGTTGGGCGGCGCGCGTCCGAAGTCGACGGTCCTTGATACCGATGGCTGGTTGGCTCTAGGCAAGTTCCCGAGTCAGGCGGACCAACGTGACGTGATTCGGGGGGAGGTGCTGGCCATGAACCTGGCGACTCGGGCAAACATTCGTGCCGCGCCGGCGCGTGTGGAGCTCATCCAGGACACGGCTGTGGCGGTGATTCGCCGATTCGACCGTACCGGGGGTGGAGGGCGCATCCCGTACGTGTCGGTCGCTACCATGCTGCAGACGAGCGGACGCGACGAGGATCACGCCTACACCGAGCTCGTGGACATATTATTGCAGTCCGGCTCCGATCCTATCGCCGACATTCACGAGCTGTGGCGACGTCTGGTTTTTAATTTCCTCATTTGCAACACGGACGACCATCTGCGTAATACAGGGCTGCTTTATGACGCTCGGCGTCGTGGTTGGCGTCTCGCTCCGGCATTCGATCTCAATCCCATGCCGGGCGATCATCGCGAAAGCAAGACATGGTTGACCGAAGACTCTGGCCCGATCGATAGTCGGCAAATACTCATGGAGGGGGCGCCGTACTTTAGGTTGAACAAGCAGGAGGCGGTGGCAGTCTGGAATGAAGTGGTAGAGGCCGTAGAAACATGGCGCTCCTTGGGGAAGAACATAGGTATGAGGAGTCGGGATTTGACCGATTTTTCGCCCGCTTTTGAGTCTGGTTTGTGAACTGTGCTGTGGATTATGAAGTGATTTTTATAAAACTATGCCTGATCTTGATGACCTGTGGCTCTATTTTCTAGGCCTCGTCTGAAAAGTCGGCGAGCGATGATTAGACAAGGCGCAACGACCGTAGGGAGTAACAGCCGAAGGGTGAGCGTAGTGTAGTGGCACA
>NZ_PZJU01000080.1 GCF_003206715.1 Salinicola peritrichatus
AACTTGAGACCGCCAAGTCTCGTAAACGAATTGATAAAGTCGCTCTAGACCATTGATTCATCAGGCAGTTACCGCTCTCGCAATCCACAACAGACATACGACTCGTCCAGCATCTAATACTTTTTGATTAATTAAAAATGTTCGATAGCGAGCCACAATGAGCTAATTCGAACATTATCGAGCAGATCCGAACATGGCCAACGAAAGCTACGATCTGATTGTCATCGGCGGCGGCATCAACGGTGCGGGTATCGCGCGTGACGCCGCGGGTCGCGGCCTTTCGGTGCTGCTGGTCGAGGCGGATGATCTTGCCAGCCATACGTCTTCGGCTTCGACCAAGCTGATCCACGGAGGCCTGCGTTACCTGGAGCAGTACGAGTTCAAGCTCGTGGCCAAGGCACTTTCCGAGCGCGAGGTACTGCTCAAGGCTGCGCCGCACATCATCTGGCCGATGCGTTTCGTCCTGCCTCATCAGAAACATCTGCGGCCGGCCTGGATGATCCGAACCGGGCTTTTCCTGTACGACCACCTGGGTGGACGCCAGACGCTGGCGGGCTCGCATGGCGTCAAGTTCGCCGATCACCCGGCCGGGACGCCACTGAAGCCCGAGTTCGCCAGGGGCTTCGCCTACTCGGATGCCTGGGTTCAGGATGCTCGGCTGGTGGTGCTCAACTGCATGGACGCGGCCGACCGCGGCGCCCGTATCATGACGCGTACCCGCGCGGAAACGGCGGTGCGCAACGCCGACGGTTGGCAAGTCACTCTAAAGATGATGGACGGCGAGACAATCGATGTTCACTCGCGCGGGCTGGCCAATGCGGCCGGGCCCTGGGCCGTACGTTTCCTCGACGAGGTCGCTTCGCAGAAGCACCCGTATTCGCTGCGCCTGATCAAGGGCAGCCATATCGTGGTGAACCGGCTGTTCGACCACGACTACGCCTACATCTTCCAGCAGCCCGATGGCCGCATCGTGTTCGCCATCCCCTACGAGCGTGATTTCACGCTGATCGGAACGACCGACGTCGAGCACGAGGGCGCACCGGGCAGAGTGGCGATCGAGGAAGACGAGGTCCGCTATCTCTGCGAATCCGCCAATCGCTATTTCGAGCAGTCGATCGGTCCCGACGACGTCGTCTGGAGCTACTCCGGCGTGCGCCCCCTGCTCGACGATCGCGAGGACAACGCCAGCGAAATCACCCGCGATTACCGCATCCAGCTCGATACCTCCGGCGGCGCCGTCCTGCTCAACGTCTTCGGCGGCAAGCTGACCACCTATCGGCGGCTGGCCGAGGATGCCGTCGATCAACTGGCCCCTGAGCTCGGCAACCAGGGAAAAGCCTGGACCGGCAAGGGCCACCCGCTCCCCGGCGGAGAAGAAGCGAAACCCCAGCATCTGTTCGAGTCGCTACAGGCCAGTCACCCCTTCATTCCCCTGGGCATGGCCAACCGCCTGGTCTTCAACTACGGGACCCGCGTGCGCGACATCGTGGAGGGTGCAAAAAGCCTGGAAGATCTGGGCGAGCATTTTGGCGCCGACCTGTATGCCGCCGAAGTCGATTACCTGCGCGATCACGAGTGGGCACGAACTGCCGAAGATATCCTCTGGCGGCGATCCAAGCTCGGGTTACGGCTCGACGATGATCAATGCCAACGGCTTGCCGACTACCTCGCTCGCTCTTCCGACGGGCCCACCAAGGCCGAGCCGGAAATCTAGGTACGCTCCCGGACCCCATAAGCGAACGCCGCCGTCGCGAATGACGGCATCAATCCAACTGCCATCGATACGAGAGGCGCAACACGAAGGAGGAAGCACATGGCACGCCAGCCCATCATTTTTATCGGCATTCACCTTGCTGGGCATGCAAGTCCGGCCTTATCCGGATACGACATTCGTGACAGTAAGGGATATTCATGGGCATTGTAGAAACGATACTGGTTCACGAGATCGCCGGAACGGCGTTCCTGACGCTACTGGGTTGCGGCGTCGTGGCCAACGTCCTGCTGAACAGGACGAACGGCAACGGCAGCGATGGCATCGTGATCTTCTTCGGCTGGGGGCTTGCCGTGTTCTGCGGGGTCTACGTTGCCTACGATACCGGTGCGCATCTCAACCCAGCGGTGACTCTCAGTTTACTTATCGGTCCGGCTCAGGAGTACGCCGATGGTATTCCGATCAATGTCGTCACGACTGTCACGTACTTTGTGGCTGAGTTCGTCGGCGGCTTTCTCGGGGCGGTCGTTTGCTACCTCGCCTATAAAAAACAGTACGATGACACCGAAGATAGCTCCATCAAACTGGCTACGTTTTCCACGGCACCGACCATCCGATCCTACGGCTGGAATCTGGTCAGCGAGATCGTCGGCACCTTTGTACTGACCTTCGTGATCATCATGTTCGGTAACACGCCATCCGGCCTCGGGCCATTGGCGGTCGCACTGCTGGTGGTCTCGATCGGGGCCTCGCTGGGTGGGCCGACAGGCTACGCCATCAACCCAGCGCGTGACCTCGGCCCCCGCATTGCCCATGCCGTACTGCCGATCAAGAACAAGGGCCCTAACGACTGGCGCTATGCCTGGGTTCCCGTGGTCGGCCCCGTCATCGGTAGCACGCTGGCTGCGCTTGTAGCCTACATCTATTAACCCGTCTGACTGATCGATTTCCGCAACGAATACGAGGAGCAACCGCCATGAGCGACGAAAAGAAATACGTACTCGCGATCGACCAGGGTACGACCAGTTCCCGCGCCATGCTGTTCGATCACAATGGGCAGATCGCAGGCGTTGCCCAGCGCGAGTTCGAACAGATCTTTCCGCGACCGGGCTGGGTGGAACACAACCCGCGCGACATCATGACCAGCGTGCTGACAACGCTGACCGAGGTGATCAACAACACCCAGGTCGACGTCTCGAAAATTGCCGGCATCGGCATTACCAATCAGCGTGAAACCACGGTGATCTGGGACAAGCACACCGGCCAGCCGGTCTACAACGCCATCGTCTGGCAATCGCGGCATTCGGCCGAGATCTGTGACCAGCTGCGCGAAGCGGGCCACGCCGACATGATCCGCGACAAGACCGGCCTGGTGATCGACGCCTATTTTTCAGGCACCAAGGTCAAGTGGATCTTCGACAACGTCGACGGCGTCAAGGAGAAGGCCGAAAAAGGCGACCTGCTGTTCGGCACCATGGACTCCTGGCTGATCTGGAACCTGACCGGCGGCGCCGAACACGTCACCGACGTGACCAACGCCTCGCGCACGCTGATGTTCAACATCCGTGAACGCCGGTGGGATCCGGAGCTGCTCGAGCTGTTCGGCGTGCCGGAATCGATGCTGCCCGAGGTCAAATCCTCCAGCGAAGTCTATGGCAACGTGCTGCCGAAATACTTCTTCGGCAACGAGCTGCCGATCGCGGGTATTGCTGGCGACCAGCAAGCCGCCCTGTTCGGCCAGGCCTGCTTCAAGCCCGGCATGGCCAAGAACACCTATGGCACCGGCTGCTTCACGCTGATGAACACCGGCAGTGAGGCCACGAAATCGGAAAACGGTCTGCTGACGACCATTGCCTGGGAGATCGACGGCGAAGTCGAATACGCCCTGGAAGGGGCCATCTTCGTCGCTGGCTCGGTAGTGCAGTGGCTGCGCGACGGGCTGCGGATGCTGGGCAAGGCGTCGGACTCCGAAGCCTATGCCGAGCGCGCCGGCAGCAACGACGGCGTCTACCTGGTACCGGCCTTCACCGGCCTCGGCGCGCCCTACTGGAATTCGAACGTGCGCGGCGCGATGTTCGGCCTGTCGCGGGGTACCAGCAAGGAGCAGTTCATCCGCGCCGCCATCGAGTCCATGGCCTATCAGACGGCGGACGTCCTCAAGGCAATGCAGTCCGATTCGGGAATCGATCTGACCGAATTGCGCACCGACGGTGGCGCCATCGCCAACAACTTCCTGGCTCAGTTCCAGGCGGATATTCTCAACGTCGACGTGCTGCGTAGCGAAATCAACGAAACGACGGCGCTGGGCGCCGCCTACCTTGCCGGTCTCGCCCTCGGATTCTGGGAGTCGCGCGAGCAGATCGCCGAGCAATGGGCGATCGAACGCCGCTTCGAACCCCACATGAGCGACGACAGGCGCAATGAACTGTATGACGGCTGGAAGCGAGCCGTACAGGCCACCATGGCCTTTCAGGTCGCCTCGTAGCAACTGTCGCGCCCAGCGAGACCGCTTGGCGATGCTGTTCAACGCATCGTTAGCAAGAGAGCTGGCCCGATCCCCATTGGATGGGGGTCGGGCCTTTTGTCATCCGGTCGAAATGGTCATCCGGTCGAAACGGGACGCCTTCGAGCCGAAACGCCACTCCGACAAAACACCCCCAAGACGCAGCGCCCCCAAATCCGGATAATGGCCGCCATCCGCCCGGGTCCAGAATTCGAGGCGCAGCCACTTACCAACGCGGTCCTTCTCCATGGAAATCAAGGTCAACTATCTCGACAACCTGCGTCAGGAAGCGCTGTTCGATGACTTCACCGTCATCACCGACCAGCCGATCCGCTACAAGGGCGATGGCTCCGCACCGGGGCCGTTCGACTACTTCCTGGCGTCTTCGGCGCTGTGCGCAGCCTACTTCGTGCGGGTCTACTGCAACGCGCGGGACATTCCGACCGAGAACATCCGGCTTTCGCAGAACAACATCGTCGACCCGGAGAACCGCTACAACCAGATCTTCAGGATCCAGGTCGAGTTGCCGGACGATATCTCCGAGAAGGATCGCATCGGCATCCTGCGCTCCGTCGAGCGCTGCTCGGTCAAGCGGGTGATCCAGAACAACCCGGAATTCCAGATCGAGACGGTCAAGAGCATCGACGAAGACGCCCAGGCGCTGCTGATGGCGGGGACTCATGTCAAAGACGGCGAAGGCGAATCGACCTGGATCGAGGGCAAGGATCTGCCGCTGGAGCAGACCATCGCCAACATGACGAAGATCCTTGCGGACCTCGGCATGAAGATCGAGATCGCTTCGTGGCGCAATATCGTGCCGAACGTGTGGTCGCTGCACATTCGCGACGCCGCCTCGCCGATGTGTTTCACCAACGGCAAGGGCGCCACCAAGGAAGCCGCGCTCTGCTCCGCGCTGGGCGAGTTCATCGAGCGCCTCTCCTGCAACTTCTTCTACAACGATCAGTTCTTCGGCCCGGAGATCGCCGATAGCGATTTCGTCCATTATCCCGGTGAGAAGTGGTTCCAGCCGGGGCCGAATGACGAACTGCCGGTAGAAATTCTCGACGACCACTGCCGGGCGATCTTCGATCCGGAAGGCGAGCTGCGCGGCTCGCATCTGTTCGACACCAACTCCGGCCGGACGGATCGCGGCATCGTCTCGCTGCCCTTCGTGCGCCAGTCGGACGGCGAGACAGTCTGGTTCCCGTCGAACCTGATCGAGAACCTGTATCTCAGCAACGGCATGAGCGCGGGCAACACCATCGCCGAAGCGCAGGTGCAGTGCCTTTCGGAGATCTTCGAGCGCGCGGTGAAACGACAGATCATCGAGCAGGAGATCGTGCTGCCGAACGTGCCCGAGGCCGTGTTGGCGAAATACCCCGGTATCGTCGAGGGCATCGAAGCGCTGGAGGCTCAGGGCTTCCCGGTACTGGTGAAGGACGCCTCCCTCGGCGGTCGCTATCCGGTCGCCTGCGTCACGCTGATGAACCCGCGCACCGGCGGTGTCTTCGCCTCCTTCGGCGCGCACCCGAGCCTGCAGGTGGCGATCGAACGCAGCCTCACCGAGCTGCTGCAGGGCCGCAGCTTCGAAGGCCTGAACGACCTGCCACCGCCCACCTTCAACTCCCAGGCGGTCTCCGAGCCCAACAACTTCGTCGAGCACTTCATCGACTCTTCCGGCGTGATCTCCTGGCGCTTCTTCAGCGTCAACGCGGATGTCGAGTTCGTCGAGTGGGACTTCTCGGGCTCCAACACGGAAGAGGCAGCGGCACTGTTCGGCATTCTCGAAGCCGAAGGGCTGGAAGCCTACGTGGCGATCCATGAGGACCTGGGCGCGCCGGTCTGCCGCATCCTGGTACCGGGCTACTCCGAGGTGTATCCGGTCGAGGATCTGGTCTGGGACAACACCAACATGGCGCTCGCCTTCCGCGAAGACATCCTCGACCTGCATGCGCTGGACGATACCCAGCTGGCCGACCTGCTCGAGCGCCTGGAGGAGAGCGAGCTCGACGAGCAGATGAAGATCATCACCCTGATCGGCATCGAATTCGACGAGAACACCGTCTGGGGCCAGCTCACGATCCTCGAGCTGAAACTGCTGATCAACCTGGCGCTCGGCCAACTCGAGGAGGCGCTGGACCAGGTCGAGATGTTCCTGCAGTTCAACGACAACACCGTCGAACGCGGCCTGTTCTATCAGGCGCTGCTTGCCGTGCTGCAGATCACGCTCGACGATGAACACGAGCTCGACGACTACCGCTACAACCTCAAGCGCATGTTCGGCGAGGAAACGATGACGGCTGTCGTCGGTTCCGTGGAAGGCTCGGTTCGCTTCGCGGGTTTGACGCCAACCAGCGTGCAACTGGAGGGCCTGGATCGCCACCAGCGCCTGCTCGAAAGCTACCGGAAGCTGCATGCAGCGCGAGCGGCCCGGCAAGCCTGAACTCGCTCACGCAACCCGCATGGAGAGCCGCCCGCCGAGTGATCAAGCGGGCGGCTTTTCGTTTCGGCGTCAGCGATGGTTCACGCCGTCGGTGGCCGCAATCGACTCCAGGTCACAGGGATCGTCACCGCAGCATGGTGCGATCCGATCTCGGCCTATCGTGTCGCGCTATCCCCTTTCTCACGAGCTTCACACCTTCGTCACTCGCGCCGCCTAGCCTGTTGTCACTGGCACCAATGACCTCGAGCGGATGGAGACGGCACGATGACGATGAATCGAAAGGGCTTTTCCCGGCGTGACTTCCTGACCACGAGTGGCCGTCTCGGCATCGGCCTCGGGTTGGCCGGCACCGGGCTGCTGAGTGCGCCGGCGATCATCATGGCGGAAGGCCGACGACCGACGGTCGAAGGTGGCGTGATGAGCGGCGACGTGTTGCCCGACCGCGCCATGCTGTGGGGGCGTGCCAGCCTCCCCTCGCGGATGCTGGTCGAGGTGGCCGACAACCCGGAGTTCCGAGGCGCCCGCCAGCTTCCCTGGGTCGACGTGCTGCCCGGCACCGATCTGATCGGCAAGATCGACGCGACCGGCCTGACCGGCATGGATACCGTGCACTACCGGGTGCGCTTCGCCGCGCTGGGCGACTCGCGGGCAGTGGGCGAGCCGATGGTCGGGCAACTGCGCTTGCCGCCATCCGCACCGCGCGATCTGCGTTTCGTGTGGTCGGGCGACGTCGTCGGCCAGGGCTGGGGCATCGATGAATCGCGTGGCGGCATGCGCACCTGGGAGGCGATGCGAACGGTGCGGCCCGACTTCTTCATCCACTCCGGCGACAGCGTCTACGCGGATGGCCCACTCGAGGCACAGGCCGAACTCCCCGACGGCGGCGTGTGGCGCAACATCGTCACGCCGGCCAAGCAGAAAGTGGCCGAAACGCTGGACGAATATCGCGGCCAGCACGCCTACAACCATCTCGACGCCAACTTCCGCCGCTTCGCCGCCGAAGTACCGATGCTGGCGCAGTGGGACGACCACGAGACGACCAACAACTGGTATCCGCAGGAGATCCTCGACAACGCCGCCTACACCGAGAAGAACGTCGCGCTGCTCTCGGCTCGCGCCCGCCAAGCCTTCGTCGAGTACATGCCGATCCGGATGTCCGCCTCGGCGCCGCAACGCATCTATCGCCGCTTCTCCTACGGGCCGGGCATGGAGGTGTTCATGCTCGACATGCGCAGCTATCGCGGCCCCAATACCCCCAACCTGCAAGGCGAGGATTCATCCACGACCGCCTTCATCGGCGATAATCAGTTCCGCTGGTTGCGCCAGGCACTGAACGACTCCACCGCGACCTGGAAGATCATCGCCGCCGACATGCCAATCGGCCTGGTGGTACCGGATGGCGAGCTGTTCGAGGCGATCGCCAATGGAGACGACGGCCAGCCGCTCGGCCGCGAGATTGAAATCGCCCGGCTGCTGCAGGCGATCCGCGACGACGATATCGCCAACGTGGTGTGGTTCACCGCCGACGTCCACTACACCGCCGCGCATCACTACGCCCCGGAGCGCGCCAGCTTCAAGGACTTCAAGCCATTCTGGGAGTTCGTCAGCGGGCCGCTCCACGCCGGCACCTTCGGCCCCAACGATCTCGATGCCACCTTCGGCCCCGAAGTGGTGTTTCAGAAGGCCCCGCAAGCCGATTCGGAAAACCTGCCGCCCTCGGCGGGCTATCAGTTCTTCGGCCAGGCCGATCTGGATGCCGAGAGTGAAGTCCTCACCGTGATGCTCAAGGATAGCGACGGCCACGCGCTGCACACGCAGGTGCTGGAGCCCGAGCGCCGCCGCACCAGCGCCTGAGGCGGCGGCGCGACGAACGCTACACCAGCTTCCCCGGATTCATGATGCCGAGCGGGTCGAGCGCGGCCTTGATCGCACGCATCACCGCCCAGCCTTCGCCGTGTTCGGCTTCCATGTAGGCGCGCTTGCCGCTGCCGATGCCGTGTTCGCCAGTGCAGGTGCCGCCGGCAGCCAAGGCGCGTTCGATCAGGCGCCGGTTGAAGGCGGCCAGCGTCTCGAGTTCCACTTCGCTATCGCGATCCACCGCCACCACCAGATGGAAGTTGCCATCGCCGACGTGGCCGAGCAGCGGCGCGACCAGGCCGCTCTCGGCCACATCGGCCCGGGTCGCCTCGATGCACTCGGCGAGCTGCGAGATCGGCACGCAGATGTCGGTGGCGAGGAACTCCATCCCCGGGCGCAGCGCCTTGGCGGCGTAGGCGGCGTCGTGGCGGGCCTGCCACAGCGCCTGGCGCTCCTCCTCCTTCGTCGCCCAGGCGAAGTCGCTGCCGCCGAACTCCTGGCACAGCTCCGCCATGCTCTCGGCCTGCTCCTTGACGCCGGCGTGGGTGCCGTGGAATTCCAGGAACAGCGTCGCCTTCTCGGCGTAGTCGAGCCCGGAAAAGCGGTTGACCGCCTGCATCGCCAGCGCGTCCATCAGCTCGATACGCGCCATCGGAATGCCGTACTGGATCGAGGCGATCACGCAGTCGACCGCACCGGCGACATCCTCGAACGCCACCGTGGCCGCGGAGATCGCCTCCGGCAGGCCGTGCAGCCTGACCGTCAGCTCGGTGATGATGCCGAGCGTGCCCTCGGCGCCGATCATCAGATGGGTGAGATCGTAGCCGGCGGCGGACTTGCGCGCCCGGGTGCCGGTCTCGACGATACGCCCGTCCGGCATCACCACGGTCATCGACAGCACGTTTTCGCGGATGGTGCCGTAGCGCACGCTGTTGGTGCCGCTGGCGCGGGTCGAGGCCATGCCGCCCATGCTGGCGTCCGCGCCCGGATCGACGGAGAAGAACAGCCCCGTGGCACGCAGGTGGGTATTGAGCTGGGTGCGGGTGACGCCGGGCTGGACGGTGGCGTCCATGTCCTCCGGGCGCACCTCGAGGATGGCGTTCATCTGCGAGAGATCGACACAGAGGCCACCACGTTCGGCGATCACCTGCCCTTCGATGGAGGTGCCGACGCCGTAGGGGATGACCGGCACGCGATGCGCGCCGCAGGCGCGGACCACGGCGGCGACCTCTTCGCTCGAGTGCGGGAAGCAGACCGCGTCCGGCGCCGCCGGGTGGTGCCAGGACTCGTCATGCCCGTGCTGCTCGCGAATGCCCATCGCCGTGGTGATGCGAGCGCCGAGAATCGGTTCGAGATCGGCGAGCAGCGCCGCGAGCGTGGCGGCATCGGGACGCGGGGGAAGATCGGCAGGAAGCGCGGCAGTGGAAGACATGGGTGACACCTCGGGTGAAGATCGAAAGGATCGACAGTGAGCACGCTATCGACCCTCCCAGCATACCCGATTTCCATTGGGGCCTGGCCCGATCCTATTCATTCCAGATACGGCAAGCCAAATCATATGATACAATGCCAATATATCATATGGAGAAACCCGAATGAATACTCCATTCGAAGAGTACAAGCCCACCGCAAGTCATGACGCCAATTTCTGGCGCCAGATCGGCCTGCCGGCACGGGGACGCGAACTTCATGAACGCCTGCACGAAGGCATGGCATATACGGTCTATCCCAAGCTGGCCAAGCTCGCCGGCATCGAACAGAAGGCACTGGCACGTTACGTTGAGATTCCGCCAGCCACTCTGAGCCGGCGCGTCAAATCAGGGCGATTCAAGGTCGCCGAAAGCGACCGTCTCTATCGCTTTGCCGAGCTATTCCGGGCCGCCACGGAATTGTTCGAAGGCGATACATCAAGCGCGCGCGACTGGCTACTCAAACCCAATTACGGACTCGGCGAGCGTAGACCCATCGAGATGATCACGACCTCGGCCGAGTTCCAGACCGTGCTCAACCTGATCGGGCGTCTGGAGCACGGGGTAACGTCGTGACAGACGTTCACGCTTACCGGCTGATCAAACGGAAGTATCAAGACAGCGCCTTCGATGGCGAAGACGCCCGGCTCTTCGGGGGACGCTGGAACAGTCCGGGAAAAGCGTGCGTCTATCTGGCAAGCTCGGAATCGCTGGCACTGTTGGAGACCATGGTGCATCTGAACGACCATCGATTGCTGCGGCACTATGTACTGCTACGTATCTCGCTGCCTGGCGATAGCGTTTTGCGTCTCGGCGAGAGCAACCTTCCCAACAATTGGCGGGAAATGCCACCGCCCGCCGAGACGGCGGACCTCGGCGACGGCTGGCTTGAATCGGCTCAAAGTCTGGCACTAGCCCTGCCCAGCGTAGTCGTCCCGCGCGAGGCCAATTACCTGCTGAATCCCGCGCACGCGGATTTCCAACGCACCGTTTCCACCGCCGAACGCCTACTCTTCGAACCCGATCCACGACTGTAGCCATCCCAAGGCAGTACAGCGGTACCTGAAACCCGAACCGGCGATTCAGACACTGACGGATTTCTTCTCCTCTACGGACTGCGCTGCCTCCGCTGGCCCAAACACCCGCGCCAGATGTTCCCGATACTCACGCTGGTAGCGCTCGACTTCCGGCGCCTTGATCACATCATTGGCAATGAAGGTCGGCAGACTTTTCAGGCCAACGAATTCCTGTGACTTGTGGAACGGGAAGTAGACGCCATCCACGCCGCGTCCTTCGAAGAAGTTGCCCGGCTCGTCGAAAGCTTCCCGCGGCGCGTTCCAGGTCAGCGAGAGCATGTAGCGACGCCCCTGCAGCAGGCCACCGCTGCCGTACTGCTTGGTCGGGTCCTTGCGCGTACGTCCGTCGCTGGCGTAGAGCGAGCCGTGACCGGCGGTGAGCACTTCGTCGAGGTAGCGCTTGACGCTCCAGGGCGCGCCCATCCACCAGCCGGGCATCTGGTAGACGATGACGTCCGCCCACAGGTAATTCTGGACCTCGGCATCGACATCGTAGCCCTGCTCGATCACCGTCTCGCGCAGTTCATGGCCCAGTTCGGACAGCGTTTCCCGCGCCACGCCATGCAGCGTATTGTTGAGCTCACCGCCGGAATGGGCGAATGGCTTGCCGCCATTGATCAATAGGATTTTCATGCTTCGAGCTTCTCCGAAATCAAGATTGCGTGGCCCGGCACTGCCGAGCCACTTGTCGATGGTGCGTATTGTGGGGCTTGCCCGACAAAGAAAAACCCGGATGGCAGCAAGTCACTCTTGATTTAGAATCAACAAAGCTCCCAAGGATGGCAATAGAGGCATGAAAAGTACCCTGGAAGAGCAGCAGGCGTTCGTCACCGTCGTCGACAGCGGCTCGATCACCGGCGCCGCCGAGCGGCTCGACATGACGGTGTCGGGCGTCAGCCGGGCGCTCAACCGCCTGGAGCAGAAGCTGGAAACCACGCTGCTGCGACGCACCACGCGGCGGCTGGAACTGACCGAGGAGGGAGAAACCTTTCTGCACCACGCGCGCCGCATCCTGGCGGCGGTGGACGATGCCGAAGAGGCCATCGTCGATCGCCACAGCCAGCCTCACGGGCGCTTGCGCGTCAATGCCGCGCCAAGCTTCATGCAGTTAGCGATCGTGCCGGTGATTGGCGAGTTCCGCGTCCGCTATCCCGGCATCACGCTGGAACTCGATACCCACGACCGTTTCATCGACCTGCTCGAGCAGCGCGTCGATCTCGCCATCCGCATCGGCGAACTGGAAGACTCCTCGCTGCATGCGCGGCTGCTGGGCCATAGCCCGTTGCGCATTCTCGCCAGCCCGGGCTACCTCGAACGCCACGGCGCCCCACAGGGCGTCGACGATCTCGCCCGCCATAGCCTGCTCGGCTTCAGCCAGTTGGATCACCTCAACGACTGGCCACTGCTCGACGCTCACGGCCAGCCGATTCACATCAAGCCGACCCTCGCCGCCTCCAGCGGCCCGACATTGCTGCAGCTCGCGCTGGCTGGCGAGGGCATTGTCTGCCTGGCGGATTACATGACGATCGCGCCTCGCCAGCAAGGCCACCTCGTCGACGTCCTGCCCAACCAGACCCAGTTCCGAACCCAGCGCATCAGTGTCGTCTACTATCGTCAGACGGCGCTTTCCCAGCGCGCCCGGTTGTTCATGGATTTCCTGGCCGAACGGCTGCCGGGGAAATACCTAGTCTGACCGGTATAGGGCCCTGTTCACGCTATTCATGCGGCGCATAGTGTAGGACCTAGGCAGAGATCTCGTTCAAATAAGCACAGAACATATCGGCCATGGCGTCGGCGTAGGCTCTGATTTCGTCTTCCGTCCGCGGTTGCTGGGAGAACTGCTTGCCGCCGGCACTCAGCGTGGTCGTGATCAAATCCATGGCCATGACCCGTGTCGCTTCTGCTGCGTTGGGCAGCGCTTCCTGCATGAAGGGGACCATGAAGCGATCCTCTGAATCCCTTGCTTCCCGTGCCTCGGGGGCTTCCCGAAAGAACGGCGCGGCATCATCCAGCGCAATCCGCATTTCTGCCTCTTCACACTCCGAGCGGATGAAGGCGTGGACAAGATTCCGCAACCGCTCGAGCGGTGACCGTGAGCCATCCATCAGCACTTGCTGCAGCATCCGGCTCGTCTGTTGCCACTCCCGCCGCTGAAGCTGAAACAGGATCGCTGCCTTGTTGGGGAAGTACTGATAGAGCGAACCCACGCTCACACCCGCCCGCTCGGCGACCCGCGCCGTGGTGAAACGGCGTGCGCCTTCCGCCGCCAGAACCTGAGTGGCCGCTTCCAGGATGCTCTCGATCAACTCCGCCGAGCGCGCCTGTTTGGGCTGTTTTTTCAGGGAAACTTGAGGGCTTTGCTGTTCGCTCATGGCCATCTCTCAATGCGAATAGAAAATGCGATGAATTCGTCGCATTCTATTCCTGCACACCGGCCGGTGCCTATCAACCTTTTGAAAATCGCTATTTCAGCGAGAACCTTACCTGACGGAAAAGACATGAACACACTGACGACGGCCCCTGTGGCGCCTTTGCTGGACCATCTGTTCGCGGAGGCAGAGCGCGCAAGCAGTCCCGCGATGAAGAACATGTCCGGCGAGGAACGGGAAAGGCTGCTGCGGAGCAAGACCGAATACCTCGATTTCTATGGCCGGATCAAGGATCTCTGGCTACCCGTCTCACGGGAGACCGGCAAGCTGCTCTACATGCTGGCACGCGCTAGCAATGCCAAGTCGATCGTCGAATTCGGCACCTCCTTTGGTCTCTCGACGATTCATCTCGCCGCCGCGCTGCGCGACAACGGTGGTGGCCGCCTGATCACCAGCGAGTTCGAAACGGGCAAGATCGCTCGCGCCCGGCACCATCTCGAGGAAGCCGGCCTCGCCGATCTGGTCGAGATCCGCGCCGGCGACGCGCTCGAGACGCTGGCCAACAATCTGCCGGAAACGATCGACCTGCTGTTGCTCGACGGCGCCAAGGCGCTGTACGCCGATATCTTCGACCTCGTCGAAGCCAGACTTCGCCCCGGCGCACTGATTCTCGCCGACGACGCGGACATGTGCCCCGAATACATGCAACGGATTCTCGCGGCATCCGGGCGCTATCTCTCCATCCCGTTCGCCGAGGATATCGAACTGTCGATGAAGCTCGGCTAAGGACGCGCCACCGGCGCATTTCCCATCCCGCATTTCCCATCCAAAGGAGAATGACATGAATATATTCGTTACAGGGGCTACCGGCTGGGTCGGTTCGGCCGTCGTCGACGACCTGCTGACGGAGGGCCATCAGGTTATCGGCCTGGTTCGCAGCCGGCAGAAGGTCACCGAGCTTGAGGCGATGGGTGCCGGGAGCCTACAGGGCACGCTCGATGATCTCGACACGCTCTCGCAAGCCGCCGCCAGCGCCGACGCCGTGATTCATACCGCCTTTCATCACGATTTCTCGCGGTTTCTCGAGAGCGCCGCGCAAGATGCACGCGCCATAGAGGTCATGGGGGCGGCGCTGGAAGGCACGCAAAAACCCCTCATCGTGACGACCGGCCTGTCGGGACTGCCCCGCGGGGCGACCGAGGCCGACCTACCGAACCCCGCCGCTCCGCGCCGGTCCGAAGCGGCAGCCCGAGCGCTGATCGAACGTGGCGTGCGCGTCGGGATCGTCCGGCTGGCACCATCGGTCCATGGCATCGGTGACCACGGCTTCATACCAGCCGTCATCGGCTTTGCCCGGCGCACCGGCGTTTCGGCCTGGGTCGGCGAGGGCGATAACCACTGGTCCGGCATTCATCGCCTCGACGCGGCTCGGGTCTATCGCCTTGCGCTGGAAAAAGGCCTGCCGGAGACGGTGTATCACGCGGTAGCGGACGAATCCGTGCCGTTTCCCGAGATCGCCGAAGTGATCGGACGTCACTTGGGCCTCCCCACGGAATCACGCCCGGCCGAGCATTTTGGCGGCTTCGCCAACATGGTCGGCGGCGAAATGGCGGCGTCGAGCGCGAAGACCCGCGCCGTTCTCGGTTGGACACCGACAGGGCCTGGCCTGCTCGAGGATCTCGAGCAACCGGCTTACTACGCCAGCTGAGTCCATTCCCTCGTCCGCCGAATGCATCCGGCCGTAAGCGTTCACGTCAGCCAACGCCTGTCGTTGTCTCCTCCGTATCGGGCCAAATCGCTCGGTCCGCCAGGAAATCTCATCACGGGAACACTTTCCATGCAAACCTCGGCACAACGTGACTCGGCCCAGTTCAAGCTCTTGGCGCTGACCGCTGTACTTTTCGTTGCCTATCTCTGCGTTGCGATTCCACTGGCCACGGTGCCAGTCTACGTGACCCATCGATTGCATCTCGGCGCCGGCTGGGCGGGCCTGGCCGTCGGCATCGCTTTTCTCTCCACCATTCTGACCCGCGGCCATGCTGGCGCCATTTCCGACCGCCACGGCGCCAAGATAGCGGTGGTGCGAGGACTGACACTCTACGTCTCGGGGGCACTGTGCTCCCTGATCTCAGGCTTGTCTGCGCTGGATCCCGTCTCGGCCTATGGGGTGCTCATCCTGGGACGGCTGCTCCTCGGGTTGGGCGAGAGCCTGGTGGGTGTGGGCATCATCGCCTGGGGCATCGGGACGGTCGGCCCGCAGCACTCCGGACGGGTCATCGCCATCATAGGGATTGCGATCTATGCGGCACTGGCACTGGGCGGGCCACTCGGACTGGTGCTCGAATCGCATATCGGTTTCGCGGCGACCATGGGTATCGCTGCGCTATTGCCATGTTTCGGACTGATCGCGATATGGCCAATGGCAGGCATGGCACCGCAAGGTGGTGGCCCCCGCCCCGCTTTCACGACGGTCATCGGCAGGATCTGGGCACATGGCTTCGTCGTCTGCGCGCAGGGTATCGGCTTCGCCGCGATTGGTTCCTTTTTCGCCCTCCGTTTTCTTCAACACGGATGGCAGCACGCCGGCTTCGGGCTCACTGCATTCGGCGCAGGGTTCGTGCTTGTGCGCATTCTGTGCGGCAACTTGCCCGACAGGATCGGCGGAATACCGGTGGCAATAGGCTCACTGGCGATCGAAGGCATCGGCCAGTTCCTGATCTGGAGCGCTCCCGAGGCCAGTGTCGCATTGATGGGGGCTTTCCTGACCGGGCTCGGTTGTTCGATGATTTTCCCGGCCATGGGACGCGAGGTCGTAAAGCTCGTCGAACCCCAGTTGCGCGGCGTGGCGATCGGTGGGTTCAGCGCCTTCCAGGATCTGGCCTATGGCTTGACCGGTCCCCTCGCCGGCCTCCTGGCGTCGCGAGCCGGTTATGACGCACCATTTCTGATCGGCGGCGTCGCCGCGCTGGCGGGTCTCTACGTCGTGCTCCGCCTGGGTTACAGGAGCCGCGTCGCAGCATGCGACTGAATGGCTCGAGAAGAGTCGATATCCGCCATGGGGCCATGGGGCAAGGAAGGCCATAGATGAGCAAGATCGGACGCCACCTGGCGCTTACCGAAACACGGGTGAAGTCATACCGAGCTATGCACGCAGGCTGATCGAACTCAATGATGAAGCACCGTCTCCCGCCGTGAGCCGGCTTGCCCAAATCATTCGCCAGTATGTGGCCCAGATGCTGCCCGAGCACTGGTAGAGACGTTACTACGACGGGCCCTACTTGTTTCACGAGGAGGGTGGGTCTATCGATGAGTGAGGCCGTCAGAATTAGGGCAGAGAAAACGACTGGGAAAACGCCTCGAACAAGGCTCTAACGCTGGCGGCCCGACGTAGATCCGGATGCGTGAGTAACCAAAGCGGCGTTTCCAGCGCGGGGATCGGCTTGCCAAGTCGTTGGAGGTCCGAAATCGGGTCGGCCAGATAGCAGGGCAATACGCCCTGCCCCATGCCGGCCCGGATCGCCGAGGCCATACCGATCGTCGAGTCCGCACGAACTCCGACCAAGCTAGCCACGTCCTCGTCTTCCATCCAGCGCTCCAGAGTCCGATAGCCCATAACGACATCAGGCCCGACCCAGGGAGTATCTGCGTTTACCGCCATGCCCCGAGCCGCATAGATCGCTTGCCGGATCACCCCGAGCGACTTACCGATCCAATGTTCCGGTGGGTTAGCGGTCGGACGCAACGCGACATCGGCATCACGCCGCGTCAAATTGTGGCGCTCGGAAGAAGTGGTTATCTCCAGCACGATGCAGGGATGGGCGCGCCGAAATTCAGCGAGCACCGGCATTGCGGCATTCAGCAGTGCATCCGTAGTCGTCAGGCGCAACGTGCCGGTCAGCGATGCAGCCTGGCCGAGCAGGTAGCGCTCGGCATCGGCCACGGTGTCTCGCATACGTTTTGCCCGCTCGGCGATCGCTTCACCCGTTGGCGTCATTGCGTATCCGCTCGCAGCCCGCTCGAACAAACGCACGCCAGCACGGGTTTCGAGCTTCTCGAGCCGACGATAGACCGTCGCATGGTTAACGCCAAGGATGCGTGCCGCCCCCGATAGGGAGCCGGATTCGGCTATGGCGAGTACCACGCGGAAGTCGTCCCATTGACTCGATGTGTTCATGACTGCGCCTGTGCTTTTTTGCAAGGACCACTTGCCAATATCGGGAATTACATTGCTCCACCGCAAAGGATAGCCTGCGAGCCGACATCAATCGAAGAGTCAGACATGGGAGAACCAACCATGAATGTGCTGATCGTGCATTGCCATCCTGAACCGCACTCTTTCAATGCGGGACTGACAGGTATTGCCAAAGAGAGCCTGGAGTGCGAGGGCAATGAAGTGGTGATGAGTGACCTTTACGCAGAAGAATTCGATCCGGTCGAAGGTCAGTATCATTATCGGGCACGTCTGCGCCAGGACTATTTCCAAGCGCTGGACGAACAACGCCATCATTTTGACCGAAATGCTCTACCTCCTGATATCCAGCGCGAGATCGCTCGCCTCGAGTGGGCCGATCTCATCATCCTGCAGTTTCCCCTCTGGTGGCATGGTGTACCGGCGATGCTGAAAGGCTGGTTCGACCGCGTTTTCGTTTATGGCGGTCTCTACACCGGGAGTCGACGATTCGACCGCGGTCCACTGCTCGGGCGGCGGGCAATATGTTCTGTCACCACCGGCGCGCCGGAAGCGACATTCGGTCCCTTCGGGCGCAGTGGGGATATTGCCAACCTGATGTGGCCCATACACTGCTCTCTTTACTACGTCGGGCTATCGGTTCTATCGCCACATCTGACCTTCGGCGTGCAAGGCGGCGGTCTGAGCTACCAGCAGGAAGCCGAGTTCCGCCATCATCTCGAGAATGCCAAGCAATACTGGCATGACCGGATCACCAGTATCGATCAGGAAACGCCCATTCCGATGAGTGGCTGGGCAGACTGGGACGCACAGGGCGTGCTGAGATCCGACCATCCGTTGCGCTGGCGGGCCTGAGGGTTCGATTCCATCGTCACACCATTGCCATACCGATCGCCTACCACTAACCACTCTCTTGCTGCCAATATGGACGATGGTCCGACGCCGGAGATCAGCATGCTGATAGCGCAAATCAGCGATCCACACGTTCGCGAACCCGGTCAACGGGTGCTCGGCGCGATCAAGACCAGCCGCTACCTGTCATCGGCGGTCGAGGTGCTCAACCGGCTCAATCCGTGCCCGGACTTGGTGCTGATCAGTGGCGATGCCACCGACAAGGGCACGCCCAGCGAATACGCCGCGCTGGCCGCGCTGCTGGAACCGCTCGAGCCCCCCTGGTTCCTGATTCCCGGTAACCACGATGACCGCCGCGCCATGTACGAGGCGTTCCCCGATCGGGCACCGCTGAATGCCGACGGCTTCATTCAGTACGTCATCGAGGATTTTCCGGTACGTCTGATCGGGCTGGACACACTGATTCCCGGCGAAAGCCGTGGCGAGTTGTGCGAGGAGCGTCTGGCGTGGCTGGATTCTCGTCTCGACGAGCGGCCCGGTCGTCCGACGCTGATCTTCATGCACCATCCGCCGTTCGCCACCGGTATCGCCCACATGGACGCCATCGGCCTGACCAGTGCCGCCGCGCTCGAAGCGATCATCCGCGACCATCCCAACGTCGAGCGCATCATCTGCGGCCATGTTCACCGTACGATCTTCCGGCGCTTCGCCGGCACCATCGCCAGTTGCTGCCCGAGCGTTGCCCACCAGGTGGCGCTGGACCTGCGCGACGATGCGCCTTCCGCCTTCGTCATGGAGCCGCCGGGCTACCATCTCCACCTGTGGCGCGAGGGTGAGCTCATTACCCACCAGGCCATGCTCGGCGACTATTCGGGGCCGTATCCGTTTCATGAGGGTGGCGACCTGATTGACGAATGAGCCTCAAGCCTCAAGCTCCGCCTGAATGATCGACAAGCGACATCCGTGTTCGCTCCGCCCCACTTCGGCCGTGAAGGGTTTCCGACAGAGCCGCCATTCCTCCGTTAACCGGCGTCAATTCCACGAGCGGTTGCCCTTGAGGGCAACCTGATAGGGGCTACGCTCGAATAGAGCAATTCAGCGAGAGGAGGATCGATCATGACTCGCGGTCTAGGCGGGCATTCCCCAGCCAATGTTTCCAACTATCTTGGCGGCATCGATTTCCCGGCGGATAAACAGGATCTCGTCGAGCACGCCAAGAAAAACAGTGCCGAATCGGATGTCATGGAAGTCATCGAGGCGCTACCGGAAGGCCAGTACGAGAGCATGGCCGACGTCATGAAAGGCGTCGGCGAAGTCGAATGATCCGCTTCGTGAACCACTTCATCGACAGCGGGCAAAATTTTCAAGGAGATGTCCGATGAGCACCGATCCCATGCAGCAGCTTCACTCTTGGCTCAAAGATGCTCATGCCATGGAAGAGCAGGCAGAACAGATGCTGACAGCGCAAGCCAAGCGGTTGGAGCATTATCCGAAACTGCAGGAGCGAATTACTCAGCATATCGAAGAAACCCGGTCTCAGGCATCGCGGATCACCGAGTGCCTGGAGTCGATGGATACCAGCACATCGACGATGAAGGACCTGGGCGCCAAGTTCGCAGCGATGGGTCAAGCCATCGGCGGTTCCATGGCTTCCGACGAGGTCGTCAAGGGCGGTATCGCCAGCTATGCCTTCGAGCACTTCGAAATCGCCAATTATCGGGCACTTATCGCGGCGGCGGACCAATTGGGTCAAGACCGTATTCGGGAAGTCTGCGAAGGCATATTGAAAGAGGAAATGGCCATGGCCAAATGGCTCGAGGACAACCTCGACGAAGTCACCAGAGCCTTTCTGGCCCGTGCAGAGAGCGATGAGTTACAAGGCAAGCGCTGAACTGAGCAACTCTCCTCCACTGGGCTCAACGGAAAGAGCCCCTCTTTTCTTCCCGCCTATCTTTAAGGAGACGGAGATGGGCCCAGTCGAAAGAACCGCTCAATACCTCATCGACAACGAGATTCGTCTGGCAACGGCGGAGTCATGCACCGCGGGGCTCATCGTATCCGAACTCGGTGGCATTCCCGGTTGTGGATCCTGTGTCATTTGCGGCTTGAGCTGTTACTCACCGCAAGCCAAGCAGTACTACCTCGGCGTCAAACGCGAAACGATCGAGGCTTGCGGCCTGACGAGCGAAAAGACCTCGCTGGAAATGGCGCTGGGTGCGCTGAAAAACGAAATGGTCGATCTCGCCATTGCCAATACCGGCGTTGCCGGACCCGACGATCAGGATGGCATTCCGGCGGGGACGCTCTGTTTTGCCTGGGTTTTCCGCCTGGCCGATAGAAAGGACAAGCGCATTACCGAGACGGTGCATTTCAGTGGGGATCGGAACGAAGTGCGCCTCAAGGCAGCTCATTACGCACTGGAACGGATTCCCGATCTGCATCGCTCCCTGGTCGATCAGAGACATGTCGATTAAGGGCATATCGACACACTGATTCCCGCAAGAAATGCTCTCATTGCTGTCAATTTCATCCCCGCATCGCTATCACACACTATCAAGCAGGCTGACTTCAGATCAGGAGACAAGTCATGAACGATAACGCGGATAGCCAAAAGAAATCCGACGAGGAAGTAAACAAGGCAAAGAACACCATGGACAAGGATACGCCCAGTTCCACGGAGACAACTTCCCGAAAAGCGGCGGACCAGAAAGAGCCTCATCCTTATCGTCCAGACGAGAACGTCGATAATCAGAAATCCGAAAAATCCAGAAAGGAGCCGGGCCACAATAGCTCCATCAAGGAAGCCCCATTTCCCGGCGCCCAGGTAGCCAAGGACAAGACGGCACATAAAGAGAATATCGACGAGAAATCCGATAAGGCTGACCCCAAAGCGAGTGGCCTAGTGAAACCATATCTCATGCTCTGCTTCGAGCCCTGTTGGCCGGTGATATTCAGGGCTCGAAAACCACACGTGTAGTGGTCTAAT
>NZ_PZJU01000081.1 GCF_003206715.1 Salinicola peritrichatus
AACCGGAGCCTATGGGGTATAGGTGAGGATTTTGACCGGGCTGGCGCTCCAGCAGCGCGCAACACAGCGATTCGCCTGCGCAGACATTTATGTAGTGTTTCCTAAATACAACGCCCCCGGTGGGTGAACACCGGGGGCGCTGCTGTCGTCATCCGCCGCATCCGAGAATGCGGCGTGCCGGATTCGCCTTAGACGGTTACCGCTTCGGCGGTCGTCGCTTCGGCGTTTTCCGTCTGGGAGGCGTCGCTCAGGCGGCGCTGGTTGCCGTTGATCGGAATCTGACGCGGGCGCTGTTCTTCCGGCACCACACGGAGCAGGTCAACGATCAACAGGCCGTTTTCCAGACGAGCGCCCTGGACTTCGATGTTCTCGTCGAGACGGAACGAGAGCTTGAAGGCGCGCTGGGCGATACCTTGATGCAGGTACTGCACCTTTTCGGCCTCGTCACGCTCGCCCTTGCCGGCGCTGATGGTCAGTACGCGATTTTCGACGTTGACGTCGAGCTCGCTCTCACTGAAGCCAGCGGCAGCCACGGCGATGCGATAGTCGTTGTCGCCGTATTTCTCGACGTTATAGGGCGGATAGCTGGGTACGTCGCTCTGCATGGCGGTCTCGAACAGATCGTTGAGACGATCGAAGCCGATGGAACGACGGAACAGCGGTGAAAGTGACAGCGTGTTCATGATACTCACCTCCTGATTACAGCGAAGCTTGAGATTCCTGACGGATCCGCTTGGCGGCATCCGCCGTCGAGTGGCTGACGCATCGCTGATGCCGTCTCTCGACATTATGTTAAATAGGGTCGCCGAATCGCTTTTCAAGGGTGGACTTGCTTTGCGCAAGCAATTTTTGAAAAAGCGGTGAGACGCCCCGAACACGATGCAGGATTGAAGGCGTTCCACGTCGCGTCCGAGGGCAATATGGCGGTGAAGCGATGGGATTCAAGGGGCGGAATCGCGGCGTGGCGTTTCTCTCGTCAACCCAACAACTGCCCGGCGATGCGCAGCCCCGCTACCCAGGTCGCGACGGCGGAGCCCAGGCTCGAGAGCAGGAACACCAGCAGCGTACGAGCGACCCGATTGCGCCACCAGCCTCGCCAGTGGCTGACATCCCGGCGCAAACTGGAGAAGTCGCCCACCGTGGGCCGACGCAGGTAGAGCTCGACCCCGGCGGTAACGAAACCGACGCCGATGGTCGGGTTGAGCGAGGTGAGCGGGGCGGCGACGAAGGCCGCGGCGATGGTCAGCGGATGCCCCAGCGCGATCAACGTGCCGAGCGCCGACAAGCCGCCATTGATCAGCACCCACTCGGCCACCAGCGACCAGCCCAGGGAGGTGTCGCGGCTGAAGCCGATGGCGAAGCCGGTCAGAATCAGCGCTACGATCACCCAGGGGACGGCTTTCCACCAGCGTGAGCGTGGCGCAGTGGCTTCGAGGTTCTCACGTTCCTGGCGCACGGCGTCGCGTGCCGGTGGCTGTGCGTCAAGCGAATGAAGATGGTCGCTCATGCCCTTGAGGTGGCCGGCGCCGATCACCACCAGGACGCGCAGGGCCTGGCCATCGGGAAGTTCCTCCACCAACTTGAGCGCCATGTAGCGGTCGCGTTCGGTGATCAGCGGTTCATAGAGTGTCTGCGACTGCTCGGCGAATTCGGCGAAGGTCGATTCCAGCACGTCGCCTTCCTTGAGTTTTTCGATCTCCTCGCTCGACACTTTCTGGCGCGACAGGACGCTACCGAGCAGGCCGGAAATCAACCCGAAGCGCTTGTACCAGGGCACGTTCTGGTAGATTCGCTTGAGGGTCACGCCGATCTCGCGATCGATCAGGTAGAGCGGCAGGCCGGCGCGCTGGGCGCCCTTGACCGCTGCGCGCATCTCCGCTCCCGGCTCGATGCCGGACTGCTCGGCGATGCGCTGCTGAAACGCTCCCAGCGCCAGGCTGGCGGCGACCATGCCGGCCTTGCCTTGGCGCAGTACCTGAAAGAGATCCAGCTTCGCCATGGCGTCCGGCTGGGTCAGGCTTTGATAACGGGAGGTACACAGTTCGATGGCGACGGCGTCGAATTCGCCGGAACGAATCAATTCGCGAACTTCATTGGCACTGGCTTGGGAAACGTGGGCGGTGCCCAGGAGCGTTAACTGGTGTGCGGCGAGATCGACGGTCTCACGCGGTCCCTGACTGGAGTCGGTCATGGTGTCTCGCTATCGATGGGAGCGCCGGCAGAGCATGCCGGCGGCCGAATGGTGGCTGAATTATCGCGAAAGCGGTGGCGGCGGACAAACTCGTGATCAGCGACGCCAGAATGCGGGAGTGAACAGCACCAGGACGGTGAATATTTCCAGGCGCCCGAGCATCATTGCCAATACCAGTACCCACTTGGCGGTATCGGGGATGTCACCGTAGTCGGTGGAAACGGCGCCGAGTCCCGGGCCCAGATTATTGAGCGCCGAGCCCACGGCGGACCACGCCGTGACCTGATCGAGCCCCGTTGCCAGCAGCACCAGCAGCATCAGCACGAACAGCATCAGGTAGACCGAGAAAAAGCCCCATACCGCTTCCGCCACGCCCTCGGAAATCCGCATCTTCCCCACCTTGACCGCGAATATCGCGTTGGGATGGATCAGCCGGTGGATCTCGCGGATCCCCTGCTTGAGGATCAGCAGGATACGAATCACCTTCATGCCACCGCCGGCCGAGCCGGAGCAGGCGCCGACAAAGGCCGCCATGAACAGCATGATGGGGAGCACGCCGGGCCACAGCGTGAAGTCGGCGACGCTGAAACCGGAAGTGGTCGCCACCGAGACCGCCTCGAACAGCCCATGGCGAATCCCGGTGGCGTCGTGGTAGGTGCCGGTGGTGAAGAGCGTGACGATGGTGATCGCGATCAACAAAGCCAGAAAGGTCACGAAGAAGCGGAATTCCGGATCGCGGATGTACTGCAACAGGCGCTTTTCGCGCCACACGGCGAAATGCAGGCCGAAACTGACCGACGACACGACCATGAAGAACACGCAGATCAGCTCGATGGCCGCGCTATCGAAATAGCCGATGCTGGCGTCGTAGGTCGAGAAGCCGCCGACGGCGACAGTGGCAAAGCTGTGGCCGATGGCGTCGAACCAGTTCATTCCGGCGAGCCAGTATGCCAGGGCGCAGATCAGCGTCAGGATGACATAGATGTACCACAGTGCCTTGGCCGTTTCGGTGATCCGCGGGGTGAGCTTGGAGTCCTTCAACGGCCCGGGAATTTCGGTACGGTAGAGCTGCATGCCGCCGATGCCCAGCGTCGGCAGGATCGCCACCGCGAGCACGACGATCCCCATGCCGCCGAGCCACTGCAGTTGTTGGCGGTAGAAGCGGATCGAGGCTGGCAGGTGATCAATGCCGCTGAGCACCGTGGCGCCGGTGGTGGTGAGCCCGGAGAACGATTCGAACACGGCATCGGTGAACGACATCAACGGATCCGCGGAAACCATGAACGGGATCGCACCGAACGATCCCAGCACGCTCCAGAACAGCACCGTGATCAGGAAGCCGTCGCGGGTGCGCAGCTCGCGTCGCGCGTGACGATTGGGCCAGTAGAGCAGGGCGCCGGTAACGACCGAAATCGCCATGCCGGCGCCGAAGGCGTACCAGTTGCCATCGTGAAAGATCCGCGCAATGACGATCGGCGGGACCATGGTCAGGCTGAACAGCATCAGCAGCAGCCCGACGATGCGCAGGATCACGAACAGGTTCACGGCGAGGCGTCCCCGATCGGTTGTGGCGGCAAGAGAGGGCGCAACGTGGTCGTCATCAGAAAAACGTCAAGCCGACCTGGAACAGACGCTCGACGTCGCGGATGCGCCGCTTGTCGATCACGAACAGGATCAGGTGATCGCCGCTCTCGATCATCACATCGTCATGGGCGATCAGCACTTCCTTGCCGCGCACGATGGCGCCGATGCTGGTGCCGCTGGGCAGATCGACTTCGCCGATGGTGCGGCCGACCACGCGGGAGGAGCGCTTGTCGCCGTGAGCGATGGCCTCGATCGCTTCGGCGGCACCGCGGCGCAGCGAGTGGACGTTGACGATGTCGCCGCGGCGCACATGGGTCAGCAGGCTGCCGATGGTGGTCTGCTGCGGCGAAATGGCGATATCGATCTCGCCGCCCTGGACCAGGTCGACGTAGGCGGCATTGTTGATCAGGGTCAGCACCTTCTTGGCGCCGAGGCGCTTGGCCAGCATCGACGACATGATGTTGACCTCGTCGTCGTTGGTCAGCGCGCAATAGATGTCGCAGTCTTCGATGTTCTCTTCGAGCATCAGCCGCTTGCTGGTGGCGCTGCCGTGCAGCACCACGGTGCGATCGAGCTTTTCGGAGAGCGTGCCGCAGCGGTGGAGATCATGTTCGATGATCTTGACCTGGTGCTTGTGCTCGAGCGTCTCGGCCAGGCGCTCGCCGATGTTGCCGCCGCCGGCGATCAGCACCCGGCGAAAGTCGCGATCGACCTTGCGCAGTTCGCCCATCACGGTGCGGATATCGCGCCGCGCGGCGATGAAAAAGACCTCGTCGTCGGCCTCGATGACGGTATCGCCGGTCGGAATGATCGGCCGGTCGCGACGGTAGATCGCGGCCACCCGGGTGTCGATGGTCGGCATGTGACGGCGCAGGAAACCGAGTTCCTGGCCGACCAGCGGGCCGCCGTAGTAGGCCTTCACCGCCACCAGCTGGGCCAGGCCGCCGGCGAAGTCGAGTACCTGCAGAGCGCCGGGGTATTCGATCAGGCGGCGAATGTGGTCGGTCACCACCTGTTCCGGGCTGATCAGCACGTCGACCGGAATGGCGTCGTTGGAGAACAGGCTCTTGCGGGTCAGATAGGCGGTCGAACGCACGCGGCCGATCTTGGTCGGCGTCCGAAACAGGGTATGCGCGACCTGGCAGGCGACCATGTTGATCTCGTCGGAGCTGGTCACCGCGATCAGCATGTCGGCGTCTTCGCCGCCGGCCTGGCGCAGAATATTGGGATAGGACGCGGTACCGATCACGGTGCGGATATCGAGGCGGTTCTGCAGCTCGCGCAGCCGCTCCTCGTTGATGTCGACGACGGTGATGTCGTTTTCTTCGTTGGCCAGATGTTCGGCCAGTGTACCGCCGACCTGACCGGCCCCCAGGATGATGATCTTCATGCTAGACGCAGGTTTCCGCTCGTCGATGTCATCGTGTTGCCTTGAGTGTTCCAAGGACGCCGAAATCAGCGCGTAGCATACCCACCCTGACGGCCGAATGACACCACCGCGGGCGATGCAACGCCCACGGTGGTCATGGGTTCGATCAATCCAGCGTAATGCCGACCTTGAGGGTGACCTGCCAGTGCGCCAGTTGGTCGTTCTCCAGGTGACCCCGGGTTTCGGTCACCTCGAACCAGCGCATGCCATGCAGGCTCTTGCTGGCCTTCGTCAACGCGTTTCGCACCGCGTCCTCGATGCCGTTGGGTGACGAGCCGGTGATTTCGATCTGCTTGTAGACGTGGTCGCTCATGCCGTACCTCCTTGGAAAGCTCCTTGGATGATGAATGCCGGTGCCGTCAGCCCCGGCAATCGTCCGCCCCCTTGTGTTCCGTGGGGCGTCGCTGTCAGGCATCGACGATGGCGATGCCCAACTCGGACAGCCGCTGGCGCGTGTCGCCATCGGTATCGAAGGTGACGGGGCGCGTCAGCGGCCAGAGAAAATGCGTACGGAAGCCGGCCGCCACGGCGTCTTCCGCCGTCCATAGCACGCAGACGTCGCGCGCCAGACCGCAAACGTAGACATCGGTCACGCCGCGATCGCGCAGCCAGCCGGCGAGGCCGGTGGCGGGACGATGGCCGTCCGGGCCAATGTTGTTGCGAAAGGCGCTGTAGGAGTCGATGCCGGGATTGGTGCCCTTGCGGATGATCACGTCGCAGGGCGACCAGTCGATCGCCGGATGCAGCGCCGCGCCCTCGGTGCGCTGGATGCAGTGATCGGGCCACAGCGTCTGGCTGTGGCCGTAAAGCTCGATCGCTTCGAACGGTTGGTGCGGCGGATGCTGCGAGGCGAAGGAGACATGGCCGTCGGGGTGCCAGTCCTGGGTTGCCACCACATGGCCGAAGGCGTGCTGTGCCAGCAGCCACTCGAGCCCGGGTAGAATGGCATCGCCCTCGGCACAGGCCAGCGCGCCGCCGGGCATGAAGTCCGGCTGCACGTCGACCACGATCAACGCGCTCTCGACGGCGACGCCGTCGAGCGCCAGGGCAGCGGGCTGGGGTTGTTGACGAAGCGTGGGATCGATGACGTCGTTCTCGGGCACGGCCGGCACTTCCTCACCAAGAGTGTCGATTCAGTATCGAAGCCTGCTCGGCCGGGCGCAAGTCACACCGTCCGGTGTCGCGTCACATGGCTTGGGGAAGCGCAGACATTTATGCAGCGTTTCCTTTGCGTAGCCGCGCATAAAAGAACCCATCATGGCCGCCGGGCTGCGTCAGCAACTGGCGACCGGCGCCGGCCGGCCGGCCCCACTCGAGGTCGCTCGGCGTTTCGGCGACGGCGTTCGGGGTGCGCGCGAGAAAGGCGGCGATCTGATCCGCATTCTCCGCCGGCAACACCGAACAGGTCGCATAGAGCAGGGTGCCGCCGGGGGCGAGCCTGGTCCATAGATTGTCGAGCAGTCGCGCCTGCAGCGCGGCCAGTTCGGCGATGTCGCTGTAGCGTCGGAGCAGCTTGATATCCGGATGGCGGCGGATGACGCCGGTGCCGGAGCAGGGCGCGTCGAGCAGAATGGCATCGAACGTTTGGCCATCCCACTCAGCGTTATCGGCCCGGTCGCCGGCGTCGGCCGCGTGCAGTCGGGCATTCAGGCCAAGCCGCTCGAGCGTTGCGCCAACGCGCGCCAGACGTGCCGGATCGATGTCCAGTGCGGTGAGGTCGAGGTCGAAGCGCTCGAGCAGGTGCGCCGTCTTGCCGCCAGGGGCGCTGCAGGCGTCTAGCACACGCTTGCCCGCGCTCCCTTCCAGTGCTGGCGTCAGCAGCTCGGCGCAGAGCTGGGCCGATTCATCCTGCACGCTGACGTCACCCGTCTGGAATCCCGGCAACTGGTTGATGTCACAAGGGCTTTCCAGCTGGATACCGTCGGGGGAGAAACGGCAGGGGGTGGCGGCGATGCCTGCCTCGTCGAGGCGTTTCAGGTAGTCACCGCGAGAGCCGCGCCGACGATTGACGCGCAAGGTCATCGGGCCGGCCTCGTTGTTGGCCTCGCAGAGTGTGCGCCACTCTACCGGCCAGGCGTCGCGCAACTCGCGCAGCAGCCAGGCCGGATGCCACAGCGCCACCGGCGGATCGCGATCGACCTGGGCCTGCAGCGCGACCGATTCGCGCTGGAATCGCCGCAGACAGCCATTCAACACGCGCGTCGCCCACGCCTTGCCCAGGGCGCGGGCGGCGCCGGCGGTTTCGCTGACCGCGGCGTGGGGTGGCACGCGCATATGCAGCAGTTGGTAGAGGCCGATCAGCAGCAGCGCCTGCACATCGGCGTCGCGGCGCTTGAAAGGTTGACGCAGTAGCCGCGCGGCCAGCGCGTCGAGGCGCGGATGGGCGCGGCAGACACCGAAACAGAGCGCCTTGACGAAGCCGCGATCGCGCTCGGGGAGTGCGCTGGCGGCCAGTTGTGCATCGAGCGCCGACAGCGAGCCCTGGCCGCTGATGACCGGTGCCAGCGCTCTTGCGGCGACAGTGCGAGAATCGCCGGCACTCATCGTGCGGACTCCTCGGTGCGACGGCCCAGACGCTGGCCGGGACGCAAACGGGGATGGTTGGCGTTGAGTAGATCCCGCGCGGCGAGCGGTTTGCCCCCCGGCATCTGTAGCTGGGTGATCCGCAGCACCTCGCGGCCGCTCTCGCCGCAGGCGACGCGCAGGGCATCCTGGGCGGGTTCAAGTAGCGTGCCGGGTATTGCGTCCCGGTCGACAGCAGCGGCATCGGGCTCGGCAAACCACAGGCGCAGCGTATCGTCGTCGAGGCGCGTCCACGCCACCGGCCAGGGATTGAAGGCGCGGATGCGCTGCGACAGGGACGCCGCCGACTGGCTGAAGTCGAGCTCCGCTTCGGCCTTGGAAAGCTTGCTGGCGTAGGTGACGCCCGCCTCCGGCTGTGGTGTCGGCGCGAGCCCGTCCTCGCTCAGCGCGTCCAGCCCCTCGACCAGGGTGCGGCCGCCGAGTTCGGCAAGCCGGTCGTGCAGCGAACCGCCGGTGGTGGCGGCATCGATCGGCGTGCGCCGAATCAGCAGCATGTCGCCGGTATCGAGGCCGGCATTCATCTGCATCAGCGTGATACCGCTCTCGTCGTCGCCGGCTTCGATTGCCCGCTGAATCGGCGCCGCGCCACGCCAGCGCGGCAACAGCGAGGCATGCACGTTGAGGCAGCCGAGGCGCGGCAGGTCAAGCACCGCCTGGGGCAACAGCAGGCCGTAGGCGACCACGACCATGACATCGGCGTCGAACTCGGCCAGTCGCCGCTGGGCCTCGCCATCCTTGAGGCTTACCGGCGTCTCCACCGGCAGGCCGTGCGCCAACGCCAACCGCTTGACCGGGCTGGGCGTGAGCTTGCGACCGCGCCCGGCGGGGCGGTCCGGCTGGGTATAGACGCCGACGACCCGGTGGCGAGAAGCGAGCAGGGCCACGAGGCTGGCGGCCGCGAAGTCGGGGGTGCCGGCGAAGACGATGCGCAGCGCTCGATCATCCTGTCTATGACTCATGCGAGAGTATTCCACTGATGAATGACGAAAGGCCGGCGTCACGAGGACGACCGGCCTTGACAGCATGGCGTTCGAGCCTGATTCAGGCGTCCTGCCCCAGCTTGTGGCGCTTCTGCATCTTCTTGAGTATGCGGTCGCGCTTGAGCGGCGACAGATAGTCGACGAACAGCACGCCCTCGAGGTGATCGCACTCGTGCTGAATGCAGTGGGCCAGCAAACCGTCGGCATCGAGTTCGTAGGCGTTGCCATCACGATCGGTCGCCTTGAGATGGACGCGCAGCGCACGCGGCACCTCGGCGTAGTAGTCGGGGATCGACAGACAGCCTTCCTGCAGCGGCTGGCGCTCGTCGTCCAGCGGCTCGTAGCTGGGGTTGATCAGCACCAGCGGCGCATTGCGTTCGTCGCTGACGTCCATGACGATCACGCGCCGGTGGACATCGATCTGGGTCGCGGCCAGGCCGATGCCGGAAGCGTCGTACATGGTTTCGAGCATGTCGTCGACCAGGGCGCGGATCTCGTCGTCGACCTGTTCGACCGGCGCCGCCTTGGTGCGCAGGCGCAGATCGGGATATTCGAGAATGGTTCTGATGGCCATAGCGTTTTTGGTGCCTGTCGGCATGAGTGACGTGACCTTCCATTGTAGTGCGCCGACGCCGGCGGGGAAACTGTTAGGGAAACACTGCATAAATGTCTGCGCAGGCGAATCGCTGCGTTGCATGGTACTGGAGCGCCAGCCCGGTCNNCTTCATCCTGCTCGCTGATTTATTCAGCGTTTCCTTAGGGCCTGAGTTGGCATCCGGCTCGTCCCGGGAACGTGAACGCTCAAGTCTCGCCGCGCGCCGCCGATCTAGACGGAGATCTCCTGTTGGAAACCGAAGATGGCGATGATTCGAACCCTGTCTCGGCGCAGCGGGCGCCGGTCGGGAGCAGGCGCTGCCCGGCGGACGCCGCTCCTCGGCGCCGGCCTGATATGGCTGGCGCTCATCGCCATGCCGGCAAGCGCACTCACGCTCAAGCCCGACGCGCCGGCGCGCTATACCGTCAGCGCCGGCGATACGCTGTGGGGCATCGCCGCGCGCTTTCTCGACCAACCCTGGCAGTGGCGCGAGCTATGGCGGCAGAATCCGCAAGTGGCGGCGCCCGAGCGGCTCTACCCGGGCGACGTCATCGTGCTCGGCGGACCCGGAAATGGCGCGCCGCGGATCTCGCTGGAGCGGGCACGGGGACAAACGGTGCGACTTTCGCCCAGCGTGCGTCGCGCGCCGGCCCGGGACGCCGTGCCAAGCCTGCCGCTGGATAGGATCAAGGTCTTTCTCGAGGCCTATCGGATCGTCGACCCCGGCGTGCTCGAGGGCGCGCCGACGGTGATTGCCGGCGATGCCCAGCGCCTGCTGAGCGGGCCGGGCGACACGCTGTATGCCCACGGCAATCTGCCCGCCGCCGGGACCACCCTCGGCGTCTACCGTCCGGGTACCGATTATCGCTCCCCCGAAGCCGACGAGTCCCTCGGCCTGGAGTTGCAGCGCCTGGGGCACGTGCGGGTACGCCGCAACGTGGGCGAGGTGGGCGAACTCACGGTACTCGATGCGGTCCAGGAAATTCGCAACGGCGACTATCTGCTGGCCCTCGACGAGGGCGGCATCGCGACGCAGTTCATGCCGCGGGCGCCGGAGACGCCGGTGGTCGCCACGATTCTCTCGGTGCCGGAGGGCGTGCGTTTCATCGGCCGTTTCGATGTGATCGCGATCGACCGCGGCAGTGCCGACGGGCTCGAAACCGGCCATGTCCTCCAGGTCATGCGCCAGGGCGAGCGCGTCCGCGACGATCTGCACGATGCCTGGGTGACGCTGCCGGACACGCAAGCCGGTGCGGTCATGGTGTTTCGGGTTTTCGACCATGTCAGCTACGCCCTGGTGATGCGAGCGTCCCAGACGCTGGCGGTGGGCGACCGGCTGGTCGTGCCGCGAGACCTGCGCGAGGTAGTGACCCGCGGGAGCAGCCGTTGAGCGCTGCTGGCCGCGTCGGAGCCGGCCGATGATGCCGGGCGTTCGCGACTGGCTCGCGCTGCAGGCGCTGCCCGGTCTGGGGCCGGGAAAACTCGCACCGCTGCTCCGGCATTGGCGTGAGTCCGGAGAGCCGAGTTGGCCTCAGGGCTGGCTGGCCGCGCTGCCGGCGAATCTCGCTCAGCCGCTGCGGCTGTGGCTCGATCACCCCGCGCGCAGCCCGCTCGCCGCCAAGGTCGACGCCGCGCTGGCGTGGGAAGCGTCGAACGATCGTCACCACTTGCTCTATCCCGGCCATCCGGCGTGGCCGGCGTTGCTCGATCAGCTTCCCGATCCGCCGACGGTATTGTGGGCCAAGGGCGAGATTGGGACGCTGGCGTTGCCGGCCATGGCCATGGTCGGCACGCGGCGGCCGACCCGCGAAGGCCAGGACAACGCGGGGTATTTCGCCCGGGGTCTGGTCGAGCGCGGCTTCTGCGTGGTCAGCGGCATGGCGCTGGGGATCGATGGCGCCGCGCAACGCGCCGCGCTCAAGGCCGGCGGGGCGACCATCGGTGTGCTCGGCTGCGGGGTGGATGTGGTCTATCCGCCGCGTCACGCCGGGCTCTACCGCGAGTTGCTGGCGGGCAATGGCCTGCTGCTTGCCGAACATCCGGCGAATACACGCGCTCACCCGCGTTTCTTTCCGCGCCGCAATCGACTGATTACCGGTCTGTCATTGGGCGTGCTGGTAGTCGAGGCCGCCGAAAAGAGCGGCTCGTTGATCAGCGCGCGGCTGGGGTTGGAGCAGGGGCGTGAAGTATTCGCGTTGCCCGGGTCGATCCACAATCCACAAGCGAGCGGCTGCCTGCGATTGATCCAGCAGGGCGAGGCGGCGCTGGTGCGCCATGTCGACGACATGCTCGCCGAACTCGGCCACTGGCAGGCCGCTCCCGCCGACGACCGGGCCCCGGCGCAAGTTTCCACGACAGTGTCGCCCGCTAGGCCACCGGATTCCCCGTTGCTGGCCGCGCTCAGCGACGCACCGACGCCCCTGGATCTGCTGGTCGAGATCACCGGGCAATCGGTGGCCGAGCTGCAACTGGCGCTGTTGGAGCTGGAGCTCGAAGGCCAGGTGGCGCAAGCCGCCGGCGGCTGGGTGCGGCGGGGACAGTGAATGTCTCCACGCAGTTCATTCCGGGCGGGGCTTTGATTCGCTTGCGACGACTCAGTGCGTTGCCGGTCCGCCCCAGACTTGCAGATGGTTGCGGCGGGCGCGGGATTTTTCCTCGTCGCTGAGGCTCCAGTCGCCGCCATAGAGCGCGCCTTCCCAGTCACCATAGGCCGGGTTGGGCAGCATGATGTAGCGGCTGCCGAAGGCGTTGGCCTGGGCATTGACCGCGGCCCGCCGCGCCTGGGCGGTTGCGCGATCGAAACCGCTGGAGAAGTCGCCCAGGTTGTCGCCCATCAGCAAAATGATCCAGTGCGATTGCGCCACCTGCTGGCGGCGGGCTGTCTTGTCGCTGGCGTCGGTGCGCGGCATGAGATGCTCGCTGTCGGCGTCGGGAAAGCCCACCCGGGCGAGATTGCGCAAGGTGGCATCGCGCTGATCGTCGTCCCGGTTGGTGACGTAGAACACTTCGACTCCCCGCGAGGCCGCATGATCGAGAAATGCCTTGGCGCCCGGCATCGCCACGGCGCTGGCCTTGTCGACCCATGCAGCCCAGCTGTCGCTGGCGTAGTTCTCGTCATTGGCGATCAGCCATGCCTCGTAGGGTGTGTTGTCCAGCACGGTTTCGTCGACGTCGACGATGATCGCCGGCGGGCGTCGATCGCTGCCTTCCGGTGCGGCCAGTGCCCGGTCGAGATTCATGCGTGCGAGATTGAACGCTTGATGGCTGAGTGCGGCGTATTCGCCGGAAGACTGCATCCAGAGCGTCGCCATCACCAACTCATCGGCAAGCGACGCTTGCGGCTCGGGCGGTTGCGCGGGCTGCTGGGCGCAGGCGGTGAGTCCGATGGCACAGATCAGTGGCAAGGGGGATAGCAATGAACGTTTCATTGTCGAGTCTCTGTCGATGAATGTTCCCGACGAGTCACTATGGCCGGCGACGCTCGGCTTCGCCAGTCCGGTGCGCGCCAGCGGGTGCGACGCTTGGGCACGGCTCGCGGTCCAGGCGGCGTGATAGAATTCGTCCATCGTGAGACGGCGGATTCTCCGCCAGGAAGGTTCTGGGTTATGCACAAATGGGCGAACGCCATGGCGGCACTCGAGCGCGGCGGAGTGATTGCTTACCCCACCGAGGGCGTATGGGGGCTGGGCTGCGATCCGGACGATGAACGGGCGCTGGCGGCGCTGATCGCGCTCAAGGGGCGCGCCAGCGACAAGGGCTTGATCCTGATCGCCGGGACGATCGAGCAGCTCGGCCCATGGCTCGAGGGCCTCGACGAGGCATCGATGGCGCGTCTCGATGCCAGTTGGCCGGGCCCCAATACCTGGCTGGTGCCCGACAACGGGCGCGCCAAACCGCTGCTGCGCGGCAGCCATCCGACGCTTGCCGTGCGCGTCAGCGACCATCCGCTGGTGCAGGAACTGTGCGGAAGCTGGGGCGGCCCGCTGGTCTCGACCTCGGCCAATCGCGCCGGCGAGGCGCCGGCGATGAGCGCCGACGCGGTTCGCGAAACCTTCGGCGATGCCATCGACGCCATCGTCGAGGGGCCGCTGGGCGGACGCGACCGGCCCAGCACCATTCGCGATCTGATGACCAACCGAATCCTGCGCGCCTGAATGCGCACTGCAGCCCCGTCCATCGTTAGAAGGAGTCCGACCGTGGCACATCCCCATCTCGAACGCGTCAAGGCTTATCTGCTCACGCTACAGGACACGCTGTGCGACGGACTCGCGGCGCTGGATGGCGAGCAGCGGTTCCGCGAAGACGTCTGGGACCGACCGGAAGGCGGCGGCGGTCGCTCGCGGGTGATCGAAGAGGGTGCGCTGTTCGAGAAGGGCGGGGTCAACTTCTCCCATGTCTACGGCGAGCAACTGCCGGCATCGGCCAGTGCCGCCCGTCCCGAACTCGCCGGGCGCAGCTTTCATGCCGTCGGCGTCTCCTGGGTGCTGCATCCACGCAATCCGCACGTGCCCACGGTGCATGGCAACGTGCGCTTCTTCCTCGCCGACAAGGCCGGCGAGGAACCGGTCTGGTGGTTTGGCGGCGGTTACGATCTGACGCCTTACTATCCCTATCTCGACGACGTCAAGCTCTGGCACGGCGTTGCCAGACGCGCCTGCGGGCCGTTCGGCGAAGACGTCTATCCGCGCTTCAAGGCGTGGTGCGACGACTATTTCTATCTCAAGCATCGTAACGAGGCCCGCGGTGTCGGCGGGCTGTTCTTCGACGACCTCAACGAGTGGCCGTTCGAGCGCTGCTTCGCGTTCCAGCAGGCCGTCGGCGACAGTTTTCTCGATGCCTATCGGCCGATCGCCGAGCGTCGCCGCGATCATGCCTACGGCGAGCGCGAGCGGGATTTCCAGGCCTACCGGCGCGGGCGCTACGTCGAGTTCAACCTGGTGTGGGATCGCGGTACTCTGTTCGGCCTGCAGAGCGGTGGACGCACCGAGTCGATTCTGATGTCGATGCCGCCACTGGCGCGCTGGCAATATCAGTGGGCGCCGCAAGCCGACAGCATTGAGGCGCGCTTGAATGCTTATCTCCAACCCCGCGACTGGTTGAACACAGCCCAGGAGCCACTGCCGACATGACCGACCGTTACGCCGTTTTCGGCAATCCCATCGGCCACTCGAAATCGCCGCGCATTCATGCCGCCTTCGCCGAGCAGACCGGCGAATCGCTGCGCTACGAAGCGATCGAGGCACCCAGGTCGGATTTCGCCGGCGCCTGGCGTGCCTTCGTCGCAGCGGGCGGCAAGGGTGCCAACGTCACCGTGCCGTTCAAGCAGGAGGCGTTCGCGCTGGCGGAGGTTCTCTCCCCACGGGCCAGACTGGCCGGGGCGGTCAACACGCTGATGGTCGGTCGTGATGGCAGGCTTTATGGCGACACCACCGATGGCGTGGGATTGGTGCGTGACCTGGAAGCCCACGCCGCGCCGCTGCGGAGTGCCCGTGTGCTGCTGCTCGGCGCTGGCGGTGCGTCGCGGGGCGTGATCGAGCCGCTGCTGGAAGCCGGTGCCGGCTCGCTGACGATCGCCAATCGCACCGTCGCCAAGGCCGAGGAGCTGGCCGTGCTGTTTGCCGGAAAGGGCGAGGTGTCCGGATGCGGCTTCGATGATGTGGCGGGGCCGTTCGATCTGGTGATCAACGCCACCAGCGCCAGCCTAACTGGCGATTTGCCGCCGTTGCCGGACGACCTGTTTGCCGCTGATGGCCTCGCCTACGACATGATGTACGCCGCCGAACCGACCGTTTTCCTGCGTTGGGCGGCCGAAAGGGGGGCACGTACCGTCGACGGGCTCGGCATGCTGATCGAGCAGGCCGCCGAGTCGTTCTGGCTCTGGCGTCAGGTGCGACCCGAGACGGCGCCGCTGCGGGAGATATTGCGGCGGGAGTTGTAACTTGGGGTTCGGCAAGGCAACGAATTCCAGCAGAATCAGCTTACTACTGACTGAGTCTCAACGACCCTCTTGCTCGTGATTGCGAGGGGCAAGCCCCTCGCGCTCCCCTTTTTGACGCCACAGACGGCGAAACCCTGAACGCCAATCGCCCGCGCTCGGGTCGGCGCGAAAGGGCATCCTGCCCAACGCGCCTCTTGCAACATCCCTGTTGCAAGACCCGGCACGGGCGATCGTCGTCCAGCGCCGTCTGGAAGGCGTCATTAGGGTGGCGGATTCAAGCCCATCGGTGCTACCTGCCAGCAACCTGTCCTGAAAATGCTGGCAAGCAGAGGCATTTAAGCCTTGCAGTTGGGCTGCTTGCCCTCGGCCCTGGCCTGCTCGTAGCGCGGCACGGCTTCGTCGAGGCGATCGCGCAAGCCTGCCATGCGCTGGCTGTTGCTGGGGTGGGTGGACATCCACGCCGGCGGCTCGCCCTGGCTGTTGGCGGCCATGTTTTCCCATAGGTCGAGGCTCGCGCGCGGATCGAAGCCGGCATCGGCCATCAGGTCCAGCCCGACCAGATCCGCTTCCGATTCCTGCTTGCGCGAGAAGGGCAGGATCACGCCGTACTGCGCACCGGCGCCGAGCAGGCCCATGACCTGTTCACCACCGGCCCCCTGCAGTCCGGCCACGGTCTGTAGCACCGAGAGACCGCTTTGCGTTGCGGCCTGTGTCGAGACGCGCTCGTTGGCGTGATGCGCCAGCACGTGCCCTACCTCGTGACCGATGACCGCGGCGAGCTGGTCCTGGTTGGTGGCGACGTCCAGCAAACCGGTATTGACGCCGATATAACCCCCCGGCAGGGCGAAGGCGTTGGCGGTGTCGTCCTTGAACAGCTTCACCTGCCACTCTCCGATACCCTCGCTGGCAGGCACCTCGGCAGTGATGGCCTTGGCCACGCACTGTACGTAGTTCGCCTGGGCGCCGCTGACGCTAGGCAACTCCTGCTGGTACTGTTCGAAGCTCTGCTGGCCCATTTGCGCCAACTCGTCATCGGAATAGAAAGCCAGCTGGTTGCGGCCCAACGGCGAAGTGCTGCAAGCACTGAGCAGCGCGGCCGCGCCGAGGATGCCGAGCACGCGGCGGGAGGGTCTTCCTGACATGGTGGTCTCCGGATCGTTGTGTCTCGTGGTCGGGGTTTTCCGCTGGGTATCAAGCGTGCCGTGCATGAGGCGAAGGTGCAATGCTGGACCCGCCGGTTCAAGGAGCCCAAGATACGCCATTCCGGCTATTCGCCATTCCTGTCATCGCCGAGTGCATCATGCGTCAACCCGAGGAGAATCGAAGATGGATGGAGATCTGGCTCAACGCCTGAATCGCCTGCTGGACCGTGTCGAAGCCTGGCTGCCCGACCAGCCGGCAGCCGTGGACTGGAATCGTGACATCGCAGCCCTGTGGCAGTCGCATCCGCTCGGCGGGCAACTGGTGCCGGTTTCGCCCCGCGACGCGGTACGGCTGGAGGATCTGATCGGCGTCGAACGCCAGAAGCGCGCGCTGCTCGAGAACACTCGCGCCTTTCTGCAAGGGCATCCCGCCAACCATGCGCTGCTGTGGGGGGCGCGCGGCAGTGGCAAATCGTCGATGGTCCGCGCGCTGCTCAATACCCTGGCCGATGAGGGCTTGCGCCTGATCCAGGTCGACCGCCACGACCTGGTAGCGCTGCCGGTGCTGGTTCAGCGCCTGCGCGATCAGTCCCAGCGTTTCGTCGTCTACTGCGACGACCTCTCCTTTGAGGGCAGCGACGATGCCTACAAGGCGCTCAAGAGCGTGCTCGACGGCACCTTGACCGGCCCGCCGGAAAACGTGCTGCTCTATGCGACTTCCAATCGCCGTCACCTGCTGCCGGAATCGATGTCCGACAACCAGGAAACGAGGCTGGTGGAAGGCGAGCTGCATCACGGCGACGCGGTGGAAGAGAAGATCTCGCTGTCGGACCGTTTCGGCCTGTGGCTGGCCTTTCATCCGTTCGATCAGCAGTCCTATCTCGAGACCTGTCGTCACTGGGTGGTGCATCTTGCCGGCGAATCGGCCTGGAGCGAGGCCGCGAGAGCCGAGGCAATTCGCTACGCCACGCTGCGGGGCGTGCGCAGCGGTCGTGCGGCATGGCAGTTTGCCTGCCATTGGGTGGGGTCTCGCGCGATCTCGAACCAAGATCGCTAGCGGCGGTTCTTGCGTGCCTCGCGGGTGCGATCGAGCTGGCGGGCGCGGGCCTTCTCGCGGTCGCTGGCGCCGGCGTTGCTGTCGTAGGGATTGTGGCCGGAGCGGAATTCGAAGCGGATCGGCGTGCCGCGTACCTTGAGCACCTTGCGGAAGGTGTTGGTGAGATAACGCTTGTAGGCTTCCGGCAGCGACGCGGTCTGGTTGCCATGCACGACGATGATCGGTGGGTTGCTGCCGCCCTGGTGGGCCATGCGCAGCTTGATCCGGCGGCCGTGGATCAGCGGTGGCTGGTGCTCGCTGACCGCGTCCTGCAGGATCGTGGTCAGGCGGTTGGTCGACCAGTGGCTGTTGGCGCTGTCGAAGGCCTTGTCGACCGACTTGTAGAGATCGCCGACGCCGGTGCCGTGCAGTGCCGAAATGAAGTGCAGATCGGCGTAATCGGCGAAGCCCAGGCGGCGCTTGATGTCGGCACGCATCTTCTCGCGCACTTCGCTTTCCAGGCCGTCCCACTTGTTGACCGCCAGCACCAGCGCGCGACCGCTGCTGAGCACGTAATCGAGCAGGTGCAGATCCTGCTCCACCAGGCCGCTGCGGGCGTCGAGCACCATGATCGCGACATGGCACTCCTTGATCGCTTCCAGGGTCTTGATGATCGAGAACTTCTCGGCGGTCAGGCTGACGTTCTTGCGCCGCCGGATGCCCGCGGTGTCGACCAGCACGTAGGGCTTGCCGCGGCGCTCGAAGGGAATCTCGATGGCGTCGCGGGTGGTGCCGGCTTCGTCGAACACCACCACCCGGTCCTCGCCCAGCATGCGGTTGACCAGCGTCGACTTGCCCACGTTGGGGCGGCCGATCACGCCGATGTGCACGCCTGGGTAGTCGCCGGCCGGCCCGGCATGCGGGTCGCGCTCGGGGAAGGGGGCCAGGACCTCGTCGATCAGCGCGGTGACGTTGCGCCCATGGGCGGCGGCGATCGGGCGCGGGTCGCCCAGGCCGAGAGCCCAGAAATCGGCCATCGCGGCGTGCTCGTCGAGTCCGTCGGTCTTGTTGACCACCAGATAGGTCTTCTTCTGATTGACCCGCAGATGATTGGCGATCGCCTCATCGGCGCTGGTCAGGCCGGCGCGACCATCGACCATGAACAGCACGATATCGGCCTCGTCGATGGCGGTCAGCGACTGCTCCGCCATGGCGGCGTCGATGCCGTGTTCGTCGCCGCTGATACCGCCGGTATCGATGACGGTATAGGCTTTATCGCCCAACTGGCCATTGCCGTACTTGCGGTCACGAGTCAGGCCGGGGAAATCGGCCACCAACGCATCGCGGGAGCGGGTCAGGCGGTTGAAAAGTGTCGACTTGCCGACGTTGGGTCGGCCAACCAGGGCGATAACGGGGGTCATGGCGATTCGCAGAAAAAGGCGGTGGCAAGGGAGACGATCGAAGAGTGCGGCGATAGGCCCGATGTGGCCGACGCCCGATGTGACCGGAGATAGTAGCGCGGCATTCTAGCATGCGAAAGCGGGGAAGTCCGAACATTCCCGTAAACGCCATCAGCCCCGCCGGAGCGGGGCCGATGAGAAGCGTGTCGCTGTCGAAGACTGGCGATCAGTCGGCGACATCCTTCAGGTCGTAGGCAACCAGGGTGCCGTCGTTGGTCAGCGCATAGAGCCGCTGGTTGCCGGTCAGCAGCGGCAGCGTCAGGCCGCTGTCATCGACATGGACGCGGCCACTCATCTCGCCGGTGGAGGCGTCGAGCAGATGCACATAGCCCTCGTAGTCGCCCACGGCGATGTTGCCGTCGACGAACGAGGGCGCGGTCAGCCAGCGACCTTCCAGGGTATCGGAATCCCACATCACGCGGCCGGTATCGGCTTCGATGGCGAGAACATGGCTGGCATCGTTGACCGTGAACAGATAGTTGCCCACCACCAGCGGCGTCAGATAGCTCGACTCCTCACGCTCCCACAGGATCTTGCCGGAAGTCGCCTCCAGCGCCAGCAGGCGACCGTTGTAACTGGTCACGAACAGGCGGCCGTCCTGGGTCAGTACCGGCTGGCCGTCGAGGTCCACCAACTGGTCGACCTCGGTGCGCCCCTTGGGCACGGCGACACGCATGTCCCACAGGGTCTGACCGCTGCGGTTGTCCAGCGTGACCAGGCGGCCATTGGCGAATCCGGCGAACGAGACCGGTTCGATCACCCTCGGCGCGCCGGTGCCGCGTAGCGTCAGCGCCGGCTGCGCGCTGGTGTAAACCCACTGTTCGTTGCCGTCGAGCCGGTCGAGGGCGGTCACGGCGCCATCGACGCTCTGTACCACGACCAGCTGGCTGTTGACCTGCGGCGGCGCCAGTACTTCGCTGGAGACCCGCGAGCGCCAGTCGATGCTGCCGTCCTCGCGATCCACCGCCAGCACTTCGCCGTTGCGGGTGCCGATATAGAGACGGCTGGTATCCGCACCGATGCCGCTGGAGATCGGCGTACCCAGTTCGACTTCCCATTCGGTGTCGCCGCTGTCGGTGTCGATCGCGCGCAGATCGCCGGTCTGGTCGACGGCGTAAATGGTGCCGTCGTCGACGATCGGCGTCAGCGGATACTGCGCACGTCCCAGGCCTTCGCCGATGCTCTGGTCCCAGCGCTCGTCGAGCTCGACCTTCGGTGTGAAGTCCTTGAGCTCCTTGGGGGGATACTGCGGCTCGACGCTACCGGCGCAGCCGGCCAGCAGCGTCGTGGTCAACCCGAGGGGCAGGAGTAGGCGGATCAATTTCATCAGGTGGCGTCCTCCACACCGAGATCGTCAAGCTTGAGCTGAAGGCCGTAGATCGTCTGGTCCGCGTCCTGCGCCAGAGTCTGGGCCTGCTGGTAGGCTTCGCGCGCATCGTCGGGGCGTTCAAGGGCGGCGAAAGCGTCACCGCGAACGTCCTGTCGCTGCGCCTCGAGCGCACTGGGTATCGTCTGGTCGAGCGTCTTCAACGCCGCGTCGGGATCGCCGTCGGCGATCTGCAGCCGAGCCAGATCGAGGCGGGCGAGACCTTGTATATAGGGGCGGTCGCTATTCTCGACGATCTCGTTCAGGGCTTGCCGGGCACGCTCGTTGTCGCTGCTGTCGACGGCCAGCCTGGCTTCGATGAGCCCGGCCAGATCGCCGTACAGTGAGCCGCCGTGATCGCTCTGCAACTTGTCGGCGAAGGTGAACGCCTGCTGACGGGCGTTGTCGTCGATGTTGTCACTGCCGGCGATGGCGATCAGTTGCTGATAGGTCACCGAGGCTTCGGCGGCCTGAGTATTCTGATAGCGTTGCCACGCCTGCCAGCCAAACACGCCGGCCACGGCAATGGCCACGCCGACCAGCAGGGCGGTGCCGTTGGATTTCCACCACTGCTTGATCGCATCCAACTGCTCTTCTTCGGTTCTCAGCTCCGCCACGGGCGGTCTCCTTGCACTATTGCTTACGACTGGCGCCGGCTTCGGGGCGCTGTAAAAAGCCGCTACGAGCTACGCGGTTAGCGCCGGCTTCGGGGCGCTGTAATCGGGTCGCTATAAAAGCCGTGCGAGCCAGGCGATGGCGTCGTCCAGCGCTAGCGTCTGCTGGTCGCCATCGTCACGCAGCGGTTTCAGCGTCAGGCGGCCATTGGCGATTTCGTCCTCGCCGAGAATCAGCGCGACCTTGGCGCCACTGCGATCGGCGCGCCGAATCTGACTCTTGAAGCTGCCGCCGCCGCAGTGTACCTGAAGACGCAGCGCGGGCAGAGCGTCGCGCAGGCGCTCGCCGAGCAGCAGGGCTTCACGCTCGGCCGCTTCGCCCATGGCCAGCAGGTAGGCATCGGCGCCGCCCTTGGCTTCCTCGGGAATCAGCTCGAGGGTTTCCAGCAGCAGCATGAGGCGTTCGAGGCCGATGGCGAAACCGACGCCGGGCGTCGGCTTGCCGCCAAGCTGTTCGACCAGGCCGTCGTAGCGACCGCCACCGCAGACCGTGCCCTGGCTGCCGAGTGCGGTGGTGGTCCACTCGAACACGGTACGCGAGTAGTAGTCGAGACCGCGCACCAGCCGCGGGTTGATGCGATAGCCGATGCCGGCGGCGTCCAGCGTGGCCTTGAGCTGCTCGAAGTGATCGCGGGACGCCTCGTCGAGATGATCCAGCAACTGCGGAGCGCCGGCCAGCATGTCGGCCATCTCCGGGTTCTTGGAGTCGAGAATGCGCAGCGGATTGCTGATCAGGCGGCGCCGGGAATCCTCGTCGAGCACCTCGCGATGGGTCTCGAAATAGGCTACCAGCGCTTGCCGGTAAGCCGCGCGGGCCTCCGGCGAACCCAGCGAGTTGAGCTCGAGCGTGACGTGCTCGGCCATGCCGAGTTGGCGCCACAGGCGGGCGGAGAGGAGGATGATCTCGGCGTCGATGTCCGGCCCGGTCATGCCGTAGGCTTCGATCCCGATCTGATGGAACTGACGATAACGCCCCTTCTGCGGGCGCTCGTAGCGGAACATCGGCCCCATGTACCACAGTCGCTGCGTCTGGTTGTGCAGCAGGCCATGCTGCATGGCTGCGCGTACCACCGCGGCGGTGTTCTCGGGGCGCAGTGTCAGGCTCTCGCCGTTACGGTCGTCGAAGGTGTACATCTCCTTCTCGACCACGTCGGTAGCCTCGCCGATAGAGCGTGCGAACAGCGCGGTCTGTTCGACGATCGGGGTACGGATCTCGCGGTAATCGTAGCGATCCATCAGCGAGCGCAACTGGCGCTCGACGTATTGCCACACCGGCGATTGATCCGGCAGCAGATCGTTCATGCCGCGAATGGCTTGTATCTTGTTGCTCAACTGACACTCCTGCCTATAGCGAAGCGCCACGGGCGGGCGGCCCGGGCGTTCGTCGGTTACTCTGGATGCGGGTGCCGAGGCGTCATCAAGCCTCGCGGGCGATGACGGCGTCGTCGCGATTCTCTTTCTCGCGCGCCTTTTCGCGGATCAACGCCTCGAGATCGTCGATCAGATGATCGTTGCGCAGCTTGCTGGCCGGTTTGCCGTCGATGTAGACCAGGTTGGCCGGACTGCCACCGGTGAGACCGATGTCGGTTTCCTTGGCTTCACCGGGGCCGTTGACCACGCAGCCGATCACCGAAACGTCGAGCGGCGTCATGATGTCGTCGAGGCGCTCCTCGAGCGCGTTCATGGTGCCGATGACGTCGAAATTCTGGCGCGAACAGCTGGGGCAGGCGATGAAATTGATGCCTTTCGAGCGCAGCCGCAGGCTCTTGAGCATGTCATAGCCGACCTTGACCTCTTCGACCGGATCGGCGGCGAGCGAGACACGGATGGTGTCGCCGATGCCGTCCATCAGCAGCATGCCCAGCCCGATCGACGACTTGACCGTACCCGAGCGCAGGCCGCCGGCCTCGGTGATGCCGAGGTGCAGCGGTTGCTCGATCTGCTTGGCCAGCAGGCGATAGGCGGCGACGGCCATGAAGACGTCGCTGGCCTTGACGCTGACCTTGAAATCGGGAAAGTCGAGGCGGTCGAGGTGATCGATGTGGCGCATGGCCGATTCGACCAGCGCTTCCGGCGTCGGTTCGCCGTACTTCTTCTGCAGATCCTTCTCGAGCGAGCCGGCGTTGACGCCGATGCGGATCGGAATGCCGTGATGGCGCGCGGCATCGACCACGGCGCGCACGCGATCCTCGCGGCCGATGTTGCCGGGGTTGATGCGCAGACAATCGACGCCGAGTTCGGCGACGCGCAACGCGATCTTGTAGTCGAAGTGAATGTCGGCGACCAGCGGGACGCTGACCTGACGCTTGATCTTGCCGAAGGCTTCGGCGGCATCCATGTCGGGCACCGAGACGCGCACGATGTCGGCGCCGGCCAGCTGCAGACGCTGGATCTGCGCGACGGTGGCAGCGACATCGTTGGTGTCGGTATTGGTCATGCTCTGCACGGCGATGGGCGCACCGCCGCCGACAGGCACGTTACCGACATGGATCTGTCGAGAGGGACGGCGGGTGATCGGAGATGGCGTATGCATGGCGCTCTCAGTCTCCCAATGTGAAGCGGGCAACGTTGTTGCCGCCCGTGTATTGACTCAGGTCGATCGGCTCGCCGCGGTAGTCCAGCGTCACGCCGCTGGCGTTGCCGATGGTCAGGCGGAAGGGCGGCTCGCCTTCCGCGGTTGCCTGACTGCCGGCGGGCTGCAGGCCGCTGAAGATCCGATCGTCGTTGGCATCATAGATTTCGGTCCATGACTCTTCGCTGAAGGTCAGCGACAAGGTCGTGTCATCGCTCGCGGCAGCCGAATCGGAGGTTGCCGAATCGGTGTTCGGCGGCGTCTCGGAAGATGGCTCGACAGTATTCGCCAGGGTGGCGACTTGTTGGGCCTGTCGCTCGTCGGCATCGGGCGTCGAGGTTTCCGCCGAGGCCGAGACGCCGTCGCTGTTGGCAGCGTCGGAGGCGGTGTCGTCGGCCGGCAAGGAGGCTTCGTTGTCGACCTGCGGCGTATTCTGTCGGGTCGGCACCGGAGGTAGGACGGTGTCGGCATTGGGTTCCAGGCCGTTGTCGTCGCTGCCGGTGGTGTCGTCGTCGTTGAACGAGTCGACGGCGACGGGGGCATCGTCGCCACCACCGAAGACATCGTTGCCTTCACGGCTTTGCCACCACAACAGGGTCAGCGCGACCAGACCGATGATCACCAGCAGGGTAAAGAGCCGGAATAGCCACGCACCCACCCGGGAGGGGGGCTTGGCGGTGTTGACCGGCACCAGTTTGCGTTCGATGTCCGCCCGGCCATGGGTGGCATCATAGGCGTTGACGACGGCCGTCTCGTCCATCCCCATCAGGCGCGCATAGGCGCGCACGTAGCCGCGCCGATAGGCGGCGATCGGCACCTGGTCGAAGCGGTCCTCCTCGAGTCCGGCGACGACCGTCGGGCGCAGATTGAGCTGCAGCGCGACGTCTTCGAGACTCAGGCCCTGACGCTCGCGTTCGCGACGTAACATGACGCCTGCCGGTTCGTTTGGCGTCCGTGGTGCTTCTTGATGCTTCGGCTGCTGCTGGTCCATTTCGCTCATGAGCGAAAATCCTTCTGAATTCTAGGGTCAGTTCACCTTGGGAGCGCCAAGCTGTTGACGGTAAAAGGCGGCACGCGTCGAGTCTCCCTGAGCCGCGGCGATCTCGCTCGCCAGGCGCAGGCTCTCGGGATTCGTGCCAGCCACGGTGAAATAGCGCTGTAGACGCTCCCAGGCGCGTTGGTCGTTACCCTGCGTATGATCGATTCGTGCCAGGGCCAGCAGGCTGCGCGCATTGCGCGGATCGATATCGAGTGCCCGCTGATAGTGCGCTCGAGCCGCACTCGTGTCGCCCGTGGCCGTTTTACACTGGCCCAGATTCGCGAACAGCTGGGCTCTATTGGTATAGGTGATGTCCCGGCTGGCGAGTTCCAACTGCTCGCAGGCCTGCGCGTAGCGCTCGCGCTGATAGAGCAGGGCGGCATAATTGTTGCGAATCCGGGTCGCTGCGGGATCCGCTTGCAGTGCTCGTTGGAAGAAAGTCTCGGCCAGATCGAGTTCGTTCTGACGCTGATACAGCAGCGCCAATCCCTCGAGCGCGTCGCTGTCCTTGGCATCGAGCTCGAGGGCATGTTCCAGCGCCTGCTGGGCGCGTGGCAGGTTGTTCTCGGCGAGATAGGCCTTGCCGAGACGCGTATACGCTGCCGCCGCGTCTTCGGGATCGCTTCGGGACGGCCCGTTGGAGGCCACGGGCGTGGCACAGCCGCTCAGCAGACACGCCATGCCCATAGCGATACACAGCGCACGTATCGGGTAGGGACGGGGTTGGCGGGTCATGTACGGCTCTCCCAGGGCTTGGGCTGTCGATGTTTGGCCGATCGAACCCCGAACGGCTGAAAATGAAGCGGTTTTGGGGCTCCCATCAAAGCGCCGCGCCGGGTTGAAGTCAAGGCAACCGCCGCGAGACATGGCGGCTCAACATCAGCCTCGGTAAGTGTCCTGCCATCCTCTGGTTCAATCGGCATCGAGCTGGATAGATTGAATGTAGCGTTCATGCCGCCGGGTCCGGTCCTTGACGCGCCCGACCAGCTGGCCGCAGGCCGCATCGATGTCGTCGCCACGGGTCGTGCGCACGGGAGCGGTGTAACCCAGTTCATAGAGCCAGCGCTGGAAACGCATGACCTGATTGCGCGACGGCTTTTCGTAACCCGAATGCGGGAACGGATTGAACGGAATCAGGTTGACCTTGCAGGGCAGCTCATCGAGCAGTGTCGCCAGTTGCCGGGCATGTTCCTGCTGATCGTTGACGTCCTTGATCAGGGTGTACTCGATGGTGATGTGGCGGGTGTCGCCGCACTTCTCGAGATAGCGCTGGCAGGCATCGAGCAGCTTGCGGATGTTGTACTTGCGGTTGAGCGGGACCAGCTCGTTGCGCAGCTCGTCGTTGGCGGCGTGCAGCGAGATCGCCAGGCTGACGTCGAGTTCGTCGCCGAGCTTGTCGATCATCGGCACCACGCCGGAGGTCGACAGCGTGACGCGTCGCTTGGACAGGCCGTAGGCGTTGTCGTCGAGCATCAGCTTCATCGACGGCACTACGTTGTCGTAGTTGAGCAGGGGCTCGCCCATGCCCATCATCACCACGTTGGTGATCGCCTTGCGTCCATCGGCGGCGCTCATGCGGCCACCGGCGCGCTGCTGGGCGACCCAGACCTGGCCGATGATCTCGGCACTGGTCAGATTGCGCTGGAAGCCCTGCTTGCCGGTGGAGCAGAAGCTGCAATCGAGCGAACAGCCCACCTGCGACGACACGCACAGCGTGCGCCGGGTACCGTTGTCGGCGGGAATCAATACCGTCTCGACGTAGCTGCCATCCTCCACTTCCAGTACCCATTTGCGCGTGCCGTCGCTGGAGGTGCCTTCATAGACCACGCCCGGCCCGCGGATCTCGGCGTGTTCGGCCAGACGCGCGCGCAGCGGCTTGGAGAGGTTGGTCATCGACTCGAAATCGTCACAACCTTCCTGATGAATCCACTTCATGACCTGGGCGGCGCGAAACTTCTTCTCGCCCAAGGAGACGAAAAACGCCTCCATCTGCTCGCGAGAGAGCCCCAGGAGATTGGTGCGGGGAGTGGCGGTGGCAACGCTCATGGCAACGGAGTCGGCTCGAGGATGGGTATCTGTGAGTGGAAGGAAGGCCCCGACCGGCCGGATTGGCCGGTCGGATGACGCATCAGCCGCGCGGGCAGATTTCGTCGTCGCTGAAGAAATAGCTGACCTCGCGCGCGGCGGATTCGGGCGCGTCGGAGCCGTGCACGGCGTTGGCGTCGATGGACGACGCGAAGTCGGCGCGGATGGTGCCCGGCGCGGCTTCCTGCGGGTTGGTCGCGCCCATCAGTTCGCGGTTCTTGGCGATGGCGCTTTCACCTTCGAGGACCTGAACCATCACCGGACCGGAGGTCATGAAAGCGACCAGGTCGTTGAAGAAGCCGCGCTCTTTGTGCTCGGCATAGAAGCCTTCGGCCTGCTCCTTGGAGAGGTGCAGCATCTTGGCCGCGACGATGCGCAGACCGGCTTTCTCGAAGCGGCTGTAGATATCGCCGATCACGTTTTTGGCAACGGCATCGGGTTTGATGATGGAAAGCGTGCGCTCGGTGGCCATGACTTCGGTCTCCTGGCTGATAATGGTGAAACGACTGCGATTGGCAGTCGGAATTCGAACGGGTGATGCGAGACGACGCGCCACGAAGGAGTGGCGCGTCGTCCGGAGTCATCGCTGGCCGGTGCCGAGTAGGATCGGCCCCGGCCGAAAAATCGCGCCATTGTAGCGCAAGCCCGCAGCCGACGCATCTCGCGCGGCGAAGCCGTGGGGCTGCGTTCAGACGCTGAAGCTTATCAGACGCTAAAGCTCTCGCCGCAGCCGCATTCGTCGGTCACGTTGGGGTTATTGAAGCGGAAGAAGCGATTGAGCCCTTCGCTGACGTAGTCGACCTCGGTGCCGTCGAGGATCGCCAGGGCATCCTTGTCGACCAGCACCTTCACGCCGCGCTCCTCGAAAGCGACATCGTCCTCGCGCGCCTCGTCGGCGATGTCGAGCACGTAACTGTAGCCGGAACAGCCGCTGGGCTTGACCGCGACGCGTAGCCCCAGGCCGCTGCCGCGCTCCTCGAGCACGTGACGGATCTGATTGGCGGCGGCTTCACTGATGGTGATGTTTTGCATGGCATTTCTCCCTGCCGTGGATGAAGGGCAATGGAGCCTTCATCTCAACGATGATTCATGGTGGCCTCGGCCGGTTGGCGCAATCCGCTCAGCGCGCGGCGGATTTCCTCGACCGCGCCGTCTATCTCTTCAATGGTGGTGAAACGGCCGAAACTAAAGCGGATCGACGCCAGCGCCTGCGAATGGGGTACGCCGATTCCCTTGAGCACGTAGGAAGGCTCGACGCTGGCGGAGTTGCAGGCGGAACCGGTGGAAACCGCCAGTCCGCGCAGTGCTATCAGCAGCGATTCACCATCCACGCCATCGAAGGCCAGATTGACGATATTGGGCACGGCCTGCTCGAGCGGCGAATGGATGTGGATACCGTCGCAAGCCGACAGGCCATCCAGAAAACGCTGCCGCAAAGCATGGGCGTGCTCGCCGTCGGCCTCGCGCTGATCGAGGGCCAGCGCGAACGCTTCGCCCATGCCGACGATCTGATGCGTCGCTAGCGTCCCCGAGCGCATGCCGCGCTCGTGGCCACCGCCGTGGATCAGCGCTTCGATACGCAGATCGGGATCGCGGCGCACGTAGAGCACGCCGATGCCCTTGGGACCATAGACCTTGTGTCCTGAAACCGACATCAGATCGATACCCATGGCCTCGACATCGAGCGCCAGCCGGCCGGCAGCCTGCACCGCATCGGTATGAAAACGAGCGCCGAATTCATGCGCGACGGCGGAGAGCGCGGTGAGATCGTTGACGCTGCCGAGCTCGTTGTTGACCGCCATCAGCGATACCAGCACGGTGTCCTCGCGCATCGCCTCGCGCAGTTGCTCGGGCGTGACGCGCCCGTCGGGTCCCGGTGTCAGCCAGGTCACCTCGAAACCCTCGGCTTCCAGGGCGATGGCGGTATCCACGATCGCCTTGTGCTCGATGATCGAGGTCACCAGGTGGCGCCCGCGGGCACGATTGGCACGCATGAAGCCGGTCAGGGCAAGATTGTCCGCCTCGGTGGCGCCCGAGGTCCAGACGATCTCGCGCGGATCGGCGCCGATCAGGTCGGCGACCTGACGCCGGGCGTTTTCGACCGCCTGCTCGGCCAGCCAGCCGGGCATGTGGCTGCGCGAGGCCGGATTGGCGTAGACGCCATCGAGTGTCAGATGACGCACCATCTGCTCGACCACTCGAGGATCGGCGGGCGTCGTGGCGGCGTAATCGAGATAGATTGGAGCGCTCATGGCACGTAAAGGTCTCTGAAAGTCGATCGAAATAGGAGGCGCTGCGCCACTCTATGACGTGGCTCATCCTATAGCGTAGCTGCTCAGTGCGACGATACCGTGATGGTGGCGGGATCATCCTCGAGCGTGGGGAGTTCGGCTTTGCGCTGACGCTGGGCGATGGTGCGAACCTCTTCCCGCCGCACCAGTTCCTGCAGGCTGATATCGCTCAGGAAACGCTGGATTTCGTCGGAAAGATCGCACCACAGATGATGCGTGATGCACTTGCTGCCCTGCTGACAGTCCGCCTGGCCGTGACAACGAGTCGCATCCACCGATTCGTTGACCGCGTCGATGACCCCGGCGACCGAGATCGCCGCCGGCTCACGTCCCAGCCGGTAGCCACCGCCGGGACCGCGCACGCTGGTCACCAGCTTGGCCCGGCGCAGGCGTGCGAACAACTGCTCGAGATAAGAGAGCGAAATGTCCTGGCGCTTGGAGATATCCGCCAGACAAACCGGCCCCTGATCGGCATTGAGCGCCAGATCGAGCATGGCAGTGACAGCATAGCGGCCCTTGGTGGTCAGACGCATCGGCGGAGTTCGGCGGTCGCGAGGTTGCCGGCATTATGGAAAAACCGAGTATCGTGGTCAACCATTCCGCCGCGGCGACAGCAGCGTGGGAGAGACGCTATCTCTCTGCCTATGTCATTCATGTGTCTATGCCATGACGTGGCGGTTCAGGATCTGTCCCCGAGTCGTTTGTCGATGGTGCCCAGGATGCCGCGCAGGATATTCATCTCCATGGTGTCGAGATGGGCACGCATGAACAGCCGGCGCAGGCGCGCCATCAACTGGCGCGGGTTGTCCGGGTCGTGGAACTCGAGGGTGGTCAGCGTGCTTTCCAGATGGGCGAAGAAGCGTTCCATGTCGGCGTGGGTCGCGGGGGGATTGTCCCAGGTCACGCCAAACGGCCGGGAATCGTCATTTTCCGCCGTGGAGGGGCTCTCTGCGGCCTCGAGGAAGGCCTGGCGACACTCATAGGCCAGTACCTGGACCGCGGCGGCGAGATTGAGCGAACTGAACTCGGGGTTGGTCGGGATATGCACGTGGCGATGGCAGCGCTGCAGCTCGGCATTGGTCAGGCCGGTGTCCTCGCGTCCGAACACCAGCGCCACGCGGGACTGTTCGGCCGCCAGCAGTTGCGGCAGGCTTTGAGCCAGCGGGCGCGGGGCGATCAGCGGCCAGGGCAGATGGCGCGAGCGGGCACTGGCGCCGACCACCAGCGTGCAGTCACCGACAGCGTCCTCCAGCGTTTCGAAGATAGCGGCACGATCGACGATGGTGTCGGCGCCGGAGGCGCGGGCGTAGGCCTCGCTGTCGTGCGGTTCGCAGCGCGGCGACACCAGCGCGAGGTCGTCCAGGCCCATGTTGCGCATGGCGCGGGCGGCACCGCCGATGTTGCCGGGATGGCTGGTGCCGATGAATACGATACGGATACGGTCGAGCATGAGCGTCTGCTGGTCTGCTGAAAGCGTCTGGCGAAAGCGGGAAAACGCGTAGTCTAGCATGGCTGGCCAGACAGGCTTCTGCTAGACTGCGCGGCGTTCTTTAACAGCTTTCGACTTCCCTAGGGCCCGATCCATGCACCCGATGGTTCAATTCGCGCTGCGCGCCGCTCGCAGCGCCGCAGAGCAGTTCGTTCGTATCCGTGACCGTCTCGAGGTCAGTCACGACGAGCAGGCCACCGCCAGCCTGCTCCAGGACACCGCGCGCAACGCGGAAACGCTGATCGTGCATCAGCTCTCGCGCGGTTATCCGCAACACGGCGTCTCCGGTCGTTTCACGCCTTACCGCGAAGGCAAGGGCGACGAACACGATACCGTATGGCACATCGAGCCCTTCCACGGCGAGTCCAACCTCGGCGTGGGGAGTCGTCAGTTCGCCCTCTCGATGGTCTGTCTGGTCAAGGGGCGTCCCGAACATGCGGTGATCGTCTCGCCGTTCAGCGACGACGAATTCCTCGTCAGCCGTGGCCGTGGCGCCCAGGGCAACGGCAAGCGCATGCGCGTCTCCAAGGCGACCGGTGTCAACGGCGCGCGTATCGCGCTCGCCTGGCCCGGCGAGGAGTACCGTGCACGCTGGCTGCCGCAATACCTCCGCGTGGTCGAGCGCCTCGGCCCGCAGATCGATACCCTGGTCGGCAGCGGCTGTACGCTGCTGGATCTGGTCGAGTTCGCCGCCGGACGTACCGATGCCGCCTTCGTGCTCGGCCTCGAGGAGCAGGATCGCCTGGTCGGCTCGCTGCTGCTCAAGGAGGCCGGCGCGCTCTCCGGTGCCATCGACGGTTCGCCCAGCATCGAAGCGGGCGGCACGCTGATGGCCGCCGGTCCGCGTCTGTACAAGGTGCTGGCGCAGCAGCTCAAGGCCGGCGTCTGAGAGCCTGCTCACAATCTGCTGCGCGTCGGCCAAACGTTGTTGAGCCGGAGCGCAGCGGAGACAACAGCCGAAGGCTGGCCCGTAGGGTGAGCAACGCGAATAAAACGACTGAGGAATACTCATTTACCCCGATGTAAACTCCGTGTCCTAAGCCGTTTTCGCCTAGTTTGACTCTAGCTCGCGAGATCGTGAGCGGGCTCTGAACGACGTCTCCGCGCTGAACTTCAAACGCCCTGTCGGCTCGCTGCCGGCAGGGCGTTTTGCGTTGGTCGACGATGCTCAGGCCGGTCCAATCAAGTGCTTCATTTCCAGGTAAGCGGAGAGTCCCCAGGGGCCGAGTTCGCGTCCGATGCTGCTGCGCCCGAAACCGCCCCAACTGGCCTCCGGCATCACCACCTGTTCGCTGTTGAACCACACGCTGCCGGCCCGTAGCGCCCGGCCGACACGGCGGGCGCGTTCGGTGTCGCCCGAGATCACGGTGGCAGCGAGCCCGAAGTCGGAGTCGTTGGCCAGTTCGATGGCTTCCTCCTCGCTGACCACGCTGCGTGCGCAGAGGACAGGCCCGAAGATCTCCTCGCGCCACAGCCGGCTATCGTGGGGCACGTCGCGGTAGAGCGTGGGGGCGACGAACTCGCCCTGCGCGGGCAACTTGCGATGCCGGGCATCGCGAACGGCGGTCAAGCCTTCCTCGGTGGCGATGGCGAGATAACGTTCCACGTTTTCGCGCTGGCGGACGCTGGTCATCGGCCCCATGTCGGTGTCATCGGCTAGGGGGTCGCCCAGGCGCAAGGCGTCGATCCGTTGACCGAGAGCCGCATAGAGAGGCTCGGCCAACGAATGATGGACGATCAGTCGCGAGGTCGCCGAGCAAATCTGCCCGCTATTGAAGTAGATGCCCGCCATCACCCAGTCGGCGGCCTGGTCGATCTCGGCGTCGTCCAGCACCAGGATCGGCGACTTTCCGCCGAGCTCCAGCGAAACGCCACGACTCCCCTCGGCAGCGGCCTGCATGACACGCTCGCCCACGGCGTTGCTGCCGGTGAACGATAGCTTGTTGATACCAGCATGGGCGCACAGCGGGGCGCCAATGCCTTCGCCATCACCGAGCACCAGATTGAACACCCCCGGTGGCAATCCGATCTCCAGCGCGATCTCGGTCAGCGCCAGCTCCGGCAGTGGCACCACTTCCGAAGGCTTGAACACCACGGTACAACCGGCGGCCAACGCCGGAGCAATCTTCCAGGCGCTGGTCACCAGCGGGAAATTCCAGGGCGTGATCAGCCCGACCACGCCTGCCGGGTCTTCGTAGATACGCGCCGCGACACCGTCCACGTCGTGTTCCACCAGGCGCCCTTGGCGGGCTTCGAGCGCTCGCGCTTGTCCGGCATAGTAACGGTAGCAGGCGATGGCGTCGTCCAGGTCGATGGCGGCTTCGGCCAGTGTCTTGCCGTTGTTGATGGATGACAGATGCATCAGCGTCTCGCGTCGCTCGGACAGTGCGCTGGCGAAGGCCTCGAGATAGCTGGCGCGCGCCTCGCCGCCGAGGGCCTGCCAGGCGGGCAGTGCACGACGGGCGGCCGTGACGGCGGCCTCGACATCGGCGGGGGCGCCGGCGGTAACCTCCGCGATCTGCCATTGGCGGTAAGGGTCCAGGACCGGCAGGCAGCGTGATCCATGGCTCGCGACCCACCGGTTGTCGATAAACTGCTGGATCAAACGTTGCAAGGGAACTCCTCAAGCGGTCGGTGACAGAAACGGATCATGCCCGGTTCCCGGTAGCGGTGCGACGGGTTGCATGGCTGGCCCGTGCCACCACCCAGTAGAGTGCGCCGGTGAGTACGAACACAGGCAGCGAAGCGCCGATCGACAGCGGCGCGACCCAGTTCCAGTAGTAGGCCAGCACGGCGCCGATAGCATAGGCCGCTACCGCCTGCCAATTGATCCCGGGGAGTGCTGACTGCTCGCCGAGTAGCGACTCGGAAGTGTAGCGAGCATGGCGGTCGCCGAGCAGGTAGTAGTCGACGATCATCAGCGCGAAGGCCGGGATGAAGACGCTACCGATGATCAGCAGGAAGGTCTGGAAACTATCGAGAATGCCGGGAATCAGCGATCCGAATACGGTGATCACGCCGATCACCAGTGCCGGTTTCCAGAAGGTTGAACGGCGTCGTGCGCTCATGTAGGAGAGCGTGGCGCTATAGACGCACATGACATTGGTGGTAAGCACCGAGAAGAAGATCACCAGGGCGGCGGGCAGGCCGAAGCCGAACTGGCTGAGCAACTGGGTTGGGTCGTAGGTGGCAGTCATGCCGTGGGCAACCGATAGCCCGGCCACCGCGGCACCCAGCCCCATGGCAATCATGGTGGCGGCAACATAACCACTCCAAGTACCGATCATGGCCACTCGATTGCTCTTGCAATGGCGGTTGTAGTCGGCGGCCAGCGGGATCCAGGAGAAGGCGGTGGCGATGACGATATCGAAGGCGCCACCCGGGGTCATGTCGCCTTGTGGCGCTACCTCGAGCAGGCTGGGGAGGTCGTAGTAGCGCCCAAGGGCATAGAGCACTACCACCGCCAGAGCCAGCATCAGAATCGCCGCCCACTTCTCGGCGCGTTCGATGCCTAGATGGCCGCGCAACGCGATCGCCACCACGAGGGTTTCGCAGATCACCGTGAACAACGCCACATTGGAGTAGCTGGTGAGATAGTTCACTGCGTAGTCGAGACTCATGCCGGCCAGACGTGCCTGGATCCAGCTCCAGGCGATCAGCGCCAGTAGATTGACCCAGGCCGGAACACCGGCGCCCATGCGACCGAAGGCGGCGCGCGCCAGCACCATGGTGGTCATGCCGGTGCGGGAGCCCATCACGCCGATCAGTACCAGTGGCACGATGCCGATGGCTGAGCCTAGAAATACCAGCCACATCGCCGTGACGAAGGAGAGTGCCGGTACCAGCAGCATGCCGGTCAGCACGGTGGTGACGACGACGTTGGCGCCCAGCCACAGGGCGAAGGTACCGGACAGGCCCAGGCTGCGCTCGACATTATCGTCGAGAGCATCCTGGCCGAAAGCCGTTGAGGTATCGAGGTGAGCCATGGTTGTTCCTCTTGTTCGATGGCGACGATTGTCGATAGCGGGGGTTCGGTTGGCGGTGCGCATATCGACGCACCGCCGTCGCTCAGGCGTGGCGCTTCACCCCTGGTAGTATGCAAAGCATCTCGAACAGCAGGTTGGCGGCGACCACCGCGGTCTGGCCGTGGGCGTCATAGGGCGGCGAGACTTCGACCAGGTCGCAGCCGACGATGTCGAGCCCGTGGGCGCCGCGAATGATCTCCAGCGCCTGGGGAATGGTCAGCCCGCCGATCTCCACCGTGCCGGTGCCCGGGGCATAGGCCGGGTCGAGGCTGTCGATGTCGTAGCTCAGATAGACCGGGCCACCGCCGACCTTTTCTCGAATCTCGGCCATCAAGGGCGTCAGGCTCTTGTGCCAGCACTCCTCGGCGGGCACCACGCGAAAGCCCTGTGCGCGACCCCAGTCGAACTCCTCGGCGGAGTAGCCGGTGCCGCGCAGGCCGATCTGGGCCACGCGGTTGCCGTCGAGCAGGCCTTCTTCCACCGCGCGACGGAACGGCGTTCCATGCGCGATGGCTTCTCCGAACATGTGCTCGTTGATGTCGGCGTGGGCATCGACATGGATCAGCCCCACCGGCCCATGCTTCTTGGCCATGGCGCGCAGGATCGGCAGCGCGATGGTGTGATCGCCGCCCAGGGTCAGCGGGATCACATCATGGGTCAGCAGTTCGTCGTAATAGCGCTCGATGATGTCGACACTCTTCTTGAGATCGAAGGTGTTGATCGGCACGTCGCCGATGTCGGCTATCTGCAGGCTTTCGAAGGGCGCGGCGCGGGTGGCCATGTTGTAGGGTCGCAGCATGCGCGACTCGTCGCGGATCTGGCGCGGCCCGAAGCGGGTACCGGGGCGGTTGGAGGTGCCGATATCCATCGGGATGCCGACGAAGCAGGCGTCCAGCCCGGCGGCGCTCTGCTGCGTGGGCAGGCGCATCATGGTGGCGGGGCCGCCGAAACGTGGCATCTCATTGCCGCCGAGGGGCTGGTTGAGCGGCGGGTTGAGAGCGTGTGGCGTATCCATATCAGATGCTCCTTCTTTTGCTGGGTAGCGGCATCCGGGATGCCGTTTCTTGCGATGTCGGCCATGTAAGCGCTCAGCCCTGGGGCGGCTCCGGCGACAGGCCGATAAAGCGTTTCAGGCGTTCGTCGCCACCGGCGCGAATGGTTGCCGGCGAGGCGTCGGCCTGGATATGGCCGTGTTCCATGAACACCACCCGGTCGGCGATCGACATCGCGAACTCCATCTCGTGGGTCACGATCAGCATCGTCATGCCCTCGTCAGCGAGATCCCGGATCACCTTGAGCACGTCGCCGACCAGTTCTGGATCGAGCGCCGAGGTCGGCTCGTCGAACAGCATGATCTCGGGGCGCATCGCCAATGCCCGGGCGATCGCCACACGCTGCTGCTGGCCGCCGGAGAGCTGGTGCGGATATTTGTTGGCATGGGCCAGCAGGCCGACCTTGTCGAGCAGTGCCAGCGCTGCCGGGCGCTCTGCCGCGCCGTCGCCGAGAGCGTGGTAACGCGGCCCCATCAGCACGTTGTCGACGATGGTGCGATGAGGGAACAGATTGAAGCTCTGGAACACCATGCCGATGCGGTGGATGCCGGCGTGGAAGGCGGCGGACTGGCGCTCGCCGGCGCGCAGGAAGCTCTCGCCGAACAGCACGATCTCGCCCTGGTTCAGCGTCTCCAGGCCGTTGACAGTACGGATCAGCGAGGTCTTGCCACTGCCGGAGGGGCCGATGATGACGATGACCTCGCCACTGGCCACCTTGAGATCGATTCCCTTCAAAACCTCATGGTCGCCGTAGCGCTTGTGGATATCACGCAGTTGCAGTGCCGGCGGCTGGCCGGGAACCTGGACTGCGCGGGCCGGGGTCGGAGGTGGCGGCAACCGGCGGCGGATATCGGCGACCTCGTCGTCAGTCAGTGTCGCCGCGCGACGGCGTTGCAGATCGAGCCGGCGTTCCAGCCACTGCAGCAGCCAGCCGAACAGGGTGACGATCATCACGTAGTAGATCGCCACCGCGGCGAGGGTCTCCAGCACCAGGAAGTTGGAGGCGTAGAGACGCTGCCCAACCAGCAGGATCTCGGTCAGCGAGATCACCGACACCAGCGAGGTCAGCTTGACGATGGTGATGTACTCATTGGTCAGCGTCGGCAGGGCGATGCGGAATGCCTGTGGCAGCACCACCAGGCGCTGGGTACCGATCAGGCGAATACCGAGCGCCCGGGCGGCTTCGCGCTGGCCTTGGGGCACCGACAGCAGCCCGCCACGATGGATCTCCGCCATGTAGGCAGCTTCGGTCAGGATCAGCGAGATCAGGCCGGCATAGAAGGATTGCGACAACAGCCAGCGCAGCGATGGCACCAGCTGCGGTAGGTTGTAGAAGAAGATCAGCAGCACCAGCAACGGCACGCTGCGGAAGAACCAGACATAGATCGATACCGGCCAGCGCAGCCAGGCGTGGGAGGACTGCTTGGCCAGGGCCAGCAGAAAACCGATGGCCATGCCGATGAGCCAGGAGAGCAGGCTCAACTGGATGACCGTCAGGCAGGCGCGCCAGAACGCGCCCACCGAGAACAGCGAGAAGAAATAGGGCCAGTCGAATGGCATCAGCGACCTCGGGCAGCGTCGGAATGTCCGGGAGCCGGCTACCGCCTGCTGCATTCAGGCGGTGCCGGAAGCGCCGGCGTTGGGCGCATGAACAGCGTCAGGGTTGGGCGAACACGCCGGATCAGGCGGCCTCGAGGCTGTACTCGTCCAGCAGCGCTTGATACTCGTCGGTCTGCTTGAATTCGTTCACCGCCGCCTCGAGCGCCTGGAACAGCGCCTCGTTACCCTTCTTGACGTAGATGCCCAGGGTTTCCGGATAGAGCGCGTGCTCGGAGCTGATGACGATGCGTCCACGCGACTTGTCGGCGATCGACTGCGAGGCGCTGACGATCTCCATGTGCGCCTGGATGTTGCCGGAGAGCAGCGCCTGCGAGGTTTCGGACGTGGTCGGGAATTCGCGCAGGGTGATCGCGCCCTTGCCATTGGCCTCGCAGTAGCTGGTGGAGAGGTCGTTGAGCTTGGCCACCCAGGAAGTGCCCTGCTGCAGGCCGACGGTCAGGCCGCAGAGATCCTCTGGCTCCTTGGGCATCACTTTGCTGTCGGCGGTGACCATGATCGCGGCTCCGGTCTGGGCATAGGGGATGGCGTCGGCCTGCTTGAGGCGGTCGGGCAGAATGTACATGCCGGAGATGATGGTATCGAAACGGCCGCTGTTGAGCCCCAGGATGAGATTGGGGAAGCGAGTATCGAAGTAGTCGACCTCGAGTCCCATGCGCTCGGCCAGCGCGCTGGCGACATCCGGGTCGAAGCCGACGACCTTGTCGCCGTCATAGGATTCGAAGGGCGGATAGGCGATCTCCATGCCCACCGTCAGCACGCCTTCGTTGAGCGTTGGCGGCGTCTCGACCGCCTGGCTAGGCTGGACGGCCATCAGACCGAACAGACCGGTGGCGGTCAGGGTGGAAGCAGCGATCTTGCGGACGTTGAAGGTCATGTCGGTCGTTCCTGTTGGGTTTGTTCTGGGTTGTCGTGGGCAACGTTTCAGTCTTGCTCTTGTGCATGCTTCAGATGGCCGAAGCTGGATGGCTTGCGGGCGCCATCCGGCAATGCCAGTTCGCCGGCCTCGACCTTGCGCTGAAGATAGCGATAGGTCTGCAGGGCCTGACCCCACATGTGATCGCCGACGGCGATCGCCTCGTAGTGGGGCTCGCTGCTGGCGAACTGAGGCAGCGGCTTGACCTGGGTGTGGTAATCGCAGGCATAGAACAGCGGGAAGGAGTAGCGCTCCTCCTGAACGCTGCGCACACGGTGAGCAGTGGCGACGAAGGCGCCGTCGGTCATCACCTCCAGCATGTCACCGATGTTGACGACGAAGCCTCCTGCGACCGGCGATGCATCGATCCACTCGCCGAGGTCGTTCATCACCTCGAGTCCCGGCTTGCGCGAGTAGAGAATGGTGAAGCATTCGTAGTCGGTATGGGCGCCGATGCCGGGTGCGTCCCGGGCCTCGTCGTCGAACGGGTAGTGGATCAGGCGCAGTTTGGAGGGCGGCGCGGTGACCAGCGCGTCGAAATAGGTCTCCGGCAGCCCCAAGGCCAGGGCGAAACCGTGAAACAGCCGGCGGCCGAGGGCGAAGACGGCGTCGTAATAGGCTTTGACCGCTGCCCGAAAACCGGGCAGATCGGGCCACTCGTTGGGGCCGATCAGCGGCGTCCCGGCGACATAGAGCGGGTGATCCTCGGCGACCTCGAAGCCAACGTCGAAGGCTTCCTTGTGGTCGGTCTTCTTGGAATAGACTTCCTCGCCTTCCGGGACGAAGCCCTTGTGGCTGCGGGAGTCGCCGATGTACTGGCGCATCTTGGCTGCCAGCGGCTGGGCGAAATAGGCCCGTGCGGCCTCATGTAGCCCTTCGATCAGCGCCGGGTCGATACCATGGCCGACGATGTGCAGGAAGCCGACCTCGCGGGCGGCGCGGCCCAGCGCCTCGGCGACCGCTTGGCGGTCTTCCAGACGGTCGCTGAAGAGCCCGCCGATGTCGATCACGGGGATCTCGGTGAAGCGCTTGATGTTGTCGTTGTCAGGCATGCTCATGGCTCCATGGATAGGGGCTGGTGAGTGGACCACCGATCGAAGTGGCGGCGTTCGCAGTCGGCCATCCAGCGGTTGAGTTGCCACAGGTTAGCGACGGGTACATCGGTGAAAGGCAGATGATGCAGGTAGCCATCGGCGCCGAATTCCGGCGTCAGGGTAGTGATCTCGCGGCCCTGGGCGCGCTGGGCTTCCCAGATCGCGGCCCAGTGGCGCTGATGAAAAGCCAGGGCTTCGGCGTGCTCCGGTGCGGCCGGGTGCGGCACCTGCGGCCCCTGGTCGTAGCCGACCCGGGCCTGGATGTGGTGGACGCGTTCGATGAACGCGGTGAGATCGTCCGCCGGATCGTCGAGCAGGCGCTCGCAGGTAACCACCCAGTGGCTGATGTCACTGGTAAAGCGCAACTCGGGCAGTTGGCGGATCAATTCGAGTGTCACCCACGGACTGTAGAGCGAGCGTGCGCGATGGGTTTCGAATACGCAGGTAAGGCCGCTGTCGGCGGCGATCTCCAGGGCGCGGCCGAAGAACTCGACCTGGCTCGACAGCGGCCAGCGGTCGTTGCCGGCCAGCACGTTGACGAAACGCGGTGCGAGTTCATGGGACCAGGCCAACTGGCGGGCGAAATCGTCGAGATGATCGGCGGGAGTATCGCTCTGCCGTGGCAACACCGGAGCGGAGGTGAACAGGATGCAGATGTAGGGCAGGCGCTCGGCCTGGAGGAAATCGGCCAGCGCGGTTCGCGTCCCGGCGTCGGCCGGCAGGCGCGCCTCGATGCCGTCAAAACCGGCGGCTCTCAGCTCGTCGCAGGCTTGCTGCCAGCGACCCTGAAAACCCCACAGGGTACGGAAGATTTCCAGCTCGAAGGGCTGGTCGGCCATGGCTTGGATTCCTGTCATTGTGGTTGTCATGGTCGGCGTCTCGCCTCTACGACTAAAGCAGAAAGCGTGCCAACTGCCGTCAGCGCGTGATCTGGCGCTTTCAGGGGCGGGAATCGTCGTACGGGCTTCTTTTCGATCCATTAATGGATCAAACTGGACCGACAATGATTCATTTTGGTATCGATGATGCAAAACCGTATCGATGTGCAGGAGACTCTCGAACAGCGGATTCTGGAGACACTGATACAGACGGCCCAGGATCACCTGTTCATCGTCGACGAGAGCGGGCGAATCCTGGCGGTCAGCCCCAGCAGTGCAGCGGTCTACGGCATGAGCCGCGAAGAACTGTGCGCGACCACGGTCCAGGCGCTGGAGTCCCAAGGGGTGCTGACCCCCTCGGTGTCGATGGAAGTGATGCGTACCGGACGCTCGGCGCAGTTGCTGCAACGCACCGCCACCGGGCGCCAGGTGGTCGCCGAGGCGCACCCGGTCTACTGGCAGGGCAGGCTCAAGTGTATCGTCAGTCGCTCGATGGACATGACCGACGTGCGCTTGCTGCAGGACGAGTACGCGCTGCTGCAGCGGCGCTTCAGCGAGCATCTGGCGCGTGGCGGCGCGACGCCGGAACCGGCGGCAGGACTCGAGGACCTGGAAGTGCGCAGCCAGGTGATGCGGGAAGTCGCCCAGTTGCTGGAGCGGGTTGCGGTCACCGACGCCACCGTGCTGATGCTGGGCGAGTCCGGCGTCGGCAAGACCGCCTTCGCCCGCCAGTTGCATCGCTGGAGCCGGCGGGCCGACGGCGCCTTCGTCGACGTCAACTGCGCGGCGATTCCGGAGTCGCTGTTCGAATCCGAAATGTTCGGCTATCAGCCCGGCGCCTTCAGCGGCGCGGCCCGACAGGGCAAGGCCGGCCTGCTGGAACAGGCACACAAGGGCACGCTGTTTCTCGACGAGATCGGCGAGCTGCCGCTGGCAATGCAGTCCAAGCTACTCAAGGTGATTCAGGATGGCTCGCTGACCCGGCTTGGCGACACCAGGACGAGGCGAGTCGATTTCCGGCTGGTGGTGGCGACCAACCAGGACCTAGCCAAGCGGGTCGAGGAGGGGCGTTTCCGGCTCGATCTCTACTACCGTCTCAACGTGATCCCGGTCACGCTGCCACCGCTGCGCGAGCGCCGTGAGGACATTCCCGGGCTGGCCGAACGCCAGTTGGCGCGGCTCAACCGGCGCTACGGCGGCGAAAAGATGCTGCATCCCCGGGTACTGTCCGAGCTGATGAGCAACGACTGGCCCGGCAACGTCAGGGAATTGGAAAACTGGCTGGAGCGCGCCTGGTTGTCCGCCGACGAGGCACTCATCGGTGCCCCGGCCATGTCGGCGCCGACAATGACGAGGCCGTCAGCATCCGAAGCCGGGCAAGGAACGGTTGCGCCGCAAACCGAGCCCGATGCGCTCGCCCCGGGGCAAGGGTTGAAGGCGGCGCTGGATGCCTGCGAACGCCAGATTCTGGTTTCGTTGGCGGCGACCCATCGCACCACCTATGCCCTGGCCGAGCGACTCGGGATCAGCCAGCCCAGCGTGGTGCGCAAGCTCAAGCGTCACGGCATTGGGCTCAATTCCTGATCCAAGGTCGCCATGCAACGAAAAAGGCCTCCCGCGATGGAGAAGCCTGGATGAATCGCCTGGTCGGAATCAGGGCAGCTCTTCTTCCACGTTCTCTTTCTTGGCCGGAATCAGATCCTGGCGCTCGAGCTTGAACACCAGCAGCAACGCGGCGGCGACGTAGATCGAGGAGAAGGTTCCCGCGACGATGCCCAGGATCAAGGAGATCGAGAAATTGTGGATCATGTCGCCGCCGAGGAAGAACAGCGCGAACAGTACCAGCAAGGTGGTACCCGAGGTCGCCAAGGTCCGCGACAGCGTCTGGTTGATGGCGTCGTTGAAGATCTGCGCCATGTCATCGCTGCGAGATAGACGAATGTTCTCGCGAATGCGGTCATAGACGATGATGGTGTCGTTCAACGAATAGCCGATCACCGCCATGATGCCGGCCAGCACGGTGAGGTCGAACTCCCACTGGAACAGCGCGAACAGCCCCAGCACGATCAGTACGTCGTGAGCCAGCGAGATCAGCGCGCACAGGGCGAACTTGTACTGGAAGCGGAAGGCGACGTAGATCGCAACGCCCGCCATGGCGACCAGCATGCCAAGACCGCTCTGGTCGCGTAGCTGGTCGCCGACCTGGGCGCCGACGAACTCGGCGCGGACCAGGTCGACCTGGGCGCCGCCGGCGTTCAAGGCCGAAACCACCTGGTTGCCAACGTTGTTGTCGAAGCTCTGCTGCAGGCGCACCAGTATTTCGTTGGCGGCGCCGAAGGTCTGGACCGAGAAGTTCTCGAAACCCTGGCCCGCAAGCAGGGCGCGTACGTCGTCCAGCGACGGCGCCGTGGCGTAATGGAGCTCGACCACCGTGCCGCCGGTGAAGTCGAGACCGAGACTGAGATGGAGAAGGGCGAGGGCCGCGATCGACACGATCGTCAACACGATCGAGACGATGAAGGCGATGCGACGCTTGCCCATGAAGTCGAATTGGCGCATTGCTCGCGTCTCCTAGATCCAGAGTTTCTTCACCGGCTTGCCGCCGATGGAGAGATTGACGAGGGCACGCGACACCAGGATGCCGGTGAACATCGAGGTCAGGATGCCGAGCGACAGCGTCACGGCGAAGCCTTTGACCGGCCCGGTGCCGATCGAGAACAGCACGACGGCGACCAGCAGCGTGGTCAGGTTGGCGTCGACGATCGAGGTGAAGGCACGCCCGTAACCGGCATGGATCGCCTGCTGCGCCGGCGTGTGCCGCCTCAGCTCTTCGCGTATGCGCTCGTAGATCAGAACATTGGCATCGACGGCCATGCCCAGTGTCAGCACGATACCGGCGATGCCGGGCAGCGTCAGGGTGGCCCCCAGCAGCGACATCGCGGCCGACAGCAGGACCAGGTTGACGCACAAGGCCACGTTGGCGATCACACCGAAGGCCTTGTAGCGGATCAGCATGAAGGCCACCACCAGCAGGCCGCCAACGATGACCGAGAAGATGCCGCGCTCGATGTTCTGGGCGCCGAGACTCGGCCCGATGGTGCTCTCCTGAACGAAATAGATCGGCGCGGCGAGCGAGCCGGAGCGCAACAGCAATGCCAATTCGCTGGCCTCGGTGGGGGAGTCCAGGCCGGTGATGCGGAAACGGTTGCTCAGAGCGCTCTGGACCGTTGCCAGGCTGATGATGCTGCGCTCGGTGGTCGGAATGCGCTGTTCGACCTGCTGGCCGTCTTCCATCACCGTGCGGGTCTGAGTGTTGTGCTCGATATAGAGCACCGCCATGTTGCGGCCGATATTGGTCCGGGTCGCCTGGTTCATCAGCGAGCCGCCGGTACCGTCGAGGTTGATATTGACCTGCGGACGGCCGTTCTCGTCGAAGCTCTGGCTGGCACTGGAGACCCGGTCACCGGTGATGATGACGTCACGCGACAAGTCCGCCGTGCGCTGCGGATTGTTGCGGAACGGGAAGGTTTCGGTCTCGGAAGCCGGTGCGTCCGGGCGCGCCTCGAGGCGGAATTCGAGATTGGCGGTGGCGCCGACGATGCGCTTGGCTTCGGCGGTATCCTGCACGCCGGGCAGTTCGACCACGATGCGGTTGGGTCCCTGGCGCTGAACCAGCGGTTCGGACACGCCGAGTTCGTTGACGCGGTTGCGGATCGTGGTCAGGTTCTGCTTGACCGCGTAGTCCTGAATATCCCGAATCGACTGCTCGGTCAGGGTCATGTCGAGGAAGGCGCGGCGGCCTTCCTCGCGACTCTGGATCTGAAATTCGGTGAAACTCTGGCGAATCTGGTCGCGGGCCGCGTCACGCTCCTCGGCGTTGGCGAATTCGATATGCAACGCATTGTCGTCGACCTGGGTATTGCGGTAACGGATCCGCTCGTCGCGCAGATCGGCGCGGATGGCGCTGGCGGTGGCCTCGAGACGCTGCTGGACGGCGGCGTCCATATCGACTTCGAGCAGGAAATGTACTCCGCCGCGCAGGTCGAGACCGAGCTTCATCGGCGTCGCGCCCAGGCTGGTCAGCCAGTCAGGCGTGGAGTCGGCCAGGTTGAGCGCCACGGTGTAGTCGTTATCGAGGATGTCGTCGATCACATCGCGGGCGGGAAGCTGCTGTTCGGCATCGTCGAGCCGAATCAGGGCATTGTTGTTGCCGGTCATGGCGGCCGATTTGACGGCAATGCCATCATCGGCGAGGGCTTGGGTCACTCGGTCGAGTTGCTGGCTGTCCAGGGTGCCATTGGTGGTGCTGATCTGAACGGCGGGATCCTGCGGATAAAGATTGGGTAACGCGTAAATGACGCCGACAACGAAAACGATGAGTATCAGCAGATACTTCCACAGGGGGTAACGATTGAGCATGGAAGCCCTGTCCTTTCTATGACTGTCGTGGCTATGACTGTCGCGGAGGAAAAAGCGGCTGCCGATTGGTATCGACAGCCGGGAGAGTTACAGCGACTTCAGTGTGCCTTTGGGGAGAACCGAGGCGACGGCGCTCTTTTGAACGTTGACCACGGTGCCTTCGGCGATCTCCATGCTGATGAAGTCATCGGTGACTTCGGTGATGCGGCCGAGCAGCCCGCCACCGATCACGATTTCGTCACCCTTGGACAGGTTCGAGATCAGCTTCTTGTGCTCCTTGGCGCGCTTGGACTGCGGACGCCACAGCAGGAAGTAGAAGATCAACACGAAACCGACCAGCATGATGATCTGGGCAATACCACCACCGGCAGGAGCTGCCGCATCCTGGGCGTGAGCCGCGGGGATGAAAAAGTCCAGCATGAGATGACTCTCCAAAAGGTTGCGTAATGAGACTGGCTGGACCGGCTCGTCGGTGATTCTGCCCGACGGCCGGTTCGAATCGTATCAGTCGACCCCGGGCGGCACGGGGAGTCCGCGCCGCCGATAGAATTGTGCTACGAAGTCGGCCAATGTACCCGCTTCGATAGCCCCACGCAAACCTGCCATCAGGCGTTGGTAGTAGCGCAGATTGTGGATCGTGTTGAGCATCGATCCAAGCATTTCGCCGCACCGATCCAGATGATGCAGGTAGCCGCGAGAAAAATGGCGACAGGTATAGCAGTCGCATTCGTCCTCCAGCGGGCGGGTGTCGAAGCGATGCACCGCGTTGCGGATCTTGACCGTGCCTTCGGCAGTGAACAGATGACCGTTGCGGGCGTTGCGCGTCGGCATCACGCAGTCGAACATGTCGATACCGCGGCGCACGCCTTCGACCAGATCTTCCGGCTTGCCGACGCCCATCAGATAACGCGGCTTGTCTTCCGGCATCCAGGTCGGCAGATAGTCCAGCACGCCGAGCATCTCATCTTTCGGCTCGCCCACCGAAAGCCCGCCGATCGCCAGCCCATCGAAGCCGATCTCGAGCAGGCCCTTGAGCGAGCGTTCGCGCAGTTCGGGATACATGCCGCCCTGAACGATACCGAACAGCGCCGAGGGAGACTCGCCATGGGCCGCGCGTGAGCGCTCTGCCCAGCGCAGCGACAGCGCCATCGATTTCTCGGCCTCCGCTTCGGTGGCGGGATAGGGCGTGCACTCGTCGAAGATCATCACGATGTCGGAACCCAGCGAGCGCTGCACCGCCATCGACTCCTCCGGGCCCATGAACACCTTGGCGCCATCCACCGGCGAGCGGAAGTGAACGCCCGCTTCGGTGATCTTGCGCATCGCACCCAGCGAGAACACCTGGAAACCGCCGGAATCGGTCAGGATCGGCTTGTGCCACTGGGCGAAGTCGTGCAGGTCGCCATGGGCCTCGATCACCTCGGTGCCGGGGCGCAGCCACAGATGAAAGGTATTGCCGAGGATGATCTCGGCGCCGATCGCCTCGACGTCCCGCGGCGTCATGCCCTTGACCGTGCCGTAGGTGCCCACCGGCATGAAGGCCGGTGTTTCCACCGTGCCGCGAGGGAAGGTCAGGCGGCCACGGCGAGCGCGGCCGTCCTGGCCCAGTCGCTCGAATTTCATGAAGCATTCGTTTCGCATGGTGTCTCTCTATAACGCGCCCGAAGCCGCGCGAAAAGCGCTTGTCCTGTAACACGCCCGAAGCCGCGCAAGGCGTTGGTGGCTCAGCTGGGCCGACGGGTCAAGAACATCGCGTCGCCATAGCTGAAGAAGCGGTACTTCGCAGCCACGGCCTCGCGGTAGGCGTGCATTACGGTATCGAAGCCGGCGAAGGAGGAGACCAGCATCAACAGCGTCGATTCAGGCAGATGGAAGTTGGTCACCAAGGCGTCGACGCAGCGCCAGCGATAACCGGGATAGATGAAAATGTCGGTTTCGCCGCGGTAGGGCATGAGTTCGCCGCTTTCGCTCTGGCTGGCGGTCTCCAGACAGCGCACGCTGGTGGTGCCGACGGCGACGATACGCTTGCCCGCGGCCTTGGCGCGGTTGACCTGATCGCAGACGCTTGCGTTCACCTCCAGCCATTCGCTGTGCATGGGGTGTTCGCGGATATTATCGACGCGCACCGGCTGGAAGGTTCCGGCGCCGACATGCAAGGTGACGAACGCCGTCTCGATGCCCTTGTCGCGCAGGGCCGCCATCATCGTCTCATCGAAGTGCAGCCCGGCGGTGGGCGCGGCAACGGCACCTTCGCGACGCGCATAGACGGTCTGGTAGCGCTCCCGGTCCGCCAGTTCATCCTCACGGGTAATGTAAGGGGGTAGTGGCATGTGGCCATGTTGCTCGAGCAGTTCGATCAGTGGCGTCTCGCCCAGAAAGCGCAGTTCGAACAGCGCATCGCGGCGACCTTCCACCACGGCACGCACGTCGCCTTCGAAGATCAGTTCGGTGCCCGGCTTGGGAGACTTGCTCGAACGCAGGTGTGCCAGACCGCGGTGGGCGTCGAGCGGACGCTCCAGCAGCATCTCGACCTTGCCGCCGCTCGCCTTGTGGCCGAACAGGCGCGCCGGGATCACGCGGGTGTCGTTGAACACCACCACGTCGCCGGGCTCCAGCCGATCCAGAAGGTCGGGGAAGCGAGCATGCTCGAGCGTGCCATCCTCGCCGTCGACGCATAGCAGGCGGCAATCGGTGCGCTGTTCTGAAGGGTAACGAGCGATCAACTCGTCGGGCAGATCGAAATGGAAGTCGGCGCGCTGCATGGTATGGGTCACGGATCGGCTGAGGTGGGCTCTTCGCCCGGTGTCGTTCGTTGCGAGGGCGCCATCATAAAGCACGCGCCGGATTAAGTCAGCGTGATGATTGACGCCAACCGGCGCGTCCGTATAATGCGTTCCCGCTGCCGGCGTGGCGGAATTGGTAGACGCAGCGGATTCAAAATCCGCCGCTGGAGACAGTGTGTCGGTTCGAGTCCGACCGCCGGCACCATCCGCATCTATTGAATACTCTTCCTATTGGCTCTCCCCCCCTTGGAGAGCAATTGGCTCCACGGCAGGCACGTCTGGTCAGCGGGTAAAGAATGCCGCGAGCTTCGAGTCCGGTCGCCGTTGCCTTTTTTGACGATCATTAAATCCTCTTCCGTGAAATTTACGCACAAGGCTTCCATGTATTGCTGATTCCCTGCGGTGCGCCTGAAGTTTTATGGGTCCTCATCGAACGGCTTGGCCGCCTGGGTCATGTCGAAGTCGCCATTTTCACGGAAGGCGAGCATCGCAACCCGGGTGGTTGTGAGCTATACAGAGAAGCAGATTGCATGGCAAGCAGGAGGCTATATGACCCGTACAGCACGTGTCGAACCCATCAAGGAAGAAACTCAAGAGAGTATTATTGTGTCTGGCTGGCGCGTGGTAGACGTCACGGATCCTGATGGGAAACGCGAGATCTCTCGGCACGACACCGAGCCGCAGGCAATTGAGGCCGCACGCAATTACGAACGCGATACCTCTGACGAGCCTGGGTCGCAGCCGGACGATACCCAGGACTATAACGGTTCCGAAATCCCCCGTAGCTAGGCATGATAGCTAACGTCCAGGTATCCCGAGCTGGCGAGAGGTTGGAATTGGCTTGCCGGTGCCGGATGAAGACGGGCTTCGGGCCGGGTCGGACGAAAGCGCGTCGCGGCTGACAGCCGTCATCGGCTCCGATGAACTGCATCATTTGGGATGGGGGGACGCCTTTTTTCCCGTCGGGGCGGGGTGCGTACTGATGCTCTTCGTTGCCATCTTGGTCAACAATCTGGCTCGTCATCGTCGTTATCCGCTTCACTGGTAGTGACCTGCGTTATCGTTTACGTCTGCCAGCCATAGAACCCTGTGCATGAAGCTTGGTAATTCCTTACCCTAGTAGCAGTTGAAGCGAGGGGCAGTATGAGCAAATGGCTGCTAGCGGCACTGTGTGGCCTAGCCATGGTGGGTTGCGATGCCGACGGCGATGGGTATGAAGCGATTGACGACCCAACGCCCAATGAAGTTAAGGCTGTAGCGGAGAAGGTGTAGTGGTCTAAT
>NZ_PZJU01000082.1 GCF_003206715.1 Salinicola peritrichatus
GACCACCTCACGGTGTCGTCGGTTATGTGCTGGTCAAGCTGGACTATCCTCCCGTCCCGCTCATTCTCGGCCTGGTGCTGGGTCCCATGCTCGAAAAAGGTATTAGAAGGGCTTTGATCATATCCCAGGGTGGAGTGGATACGTTCTTCAACCGACCCATTTCGCTGTCATTGATGATTCTGACCGGGCTGGTCATTTTCCTTCCATTACTGATCAAGAAAGCGAAGAAACTCTACAGAAAAGGCAGCACATCGAGTCCAACGAGTTGAAGCCTGCCTTTCCGAACTCGCTTTCACATTTCCATCAAGGAGCGAAATGATGCCGCAATTGCTTTCCACATGGGCCCCTGTCGTGACGCCCTTCGATTCGGACCTGACCCCGGATTCGGAGCGTTTCCTGTCTCATTGCCGCTGGCTGCTGGACAATGGCGTGGGATTGGCGATCTTCGGTACGAATTCCGAAGCCAACTCGATGTCGGTAGCGGAAAAGATGCAGCTTCTGGATTGTCTTGGCGAGGCGAATCTACCGCGGGAATGCATGATGCCCGGCACAGGAAGTTGCGCGATTCCCGACGCCGTGGCGTTGACTCGGCATGCCATGGGTGTGGGAATTAACAACGTCTTGATGTTGCCCCCCTTCTACTACAAGGGCGTTTCCGAAGAGGGCCTGTATGGCTACTTTTCCGAGATCGTGGAGCGGGTGGGCAGCGATGCATTACGTATCTTTCTCTATCACATACCGCCCGTTTCCCAGGTACCGATCAGCGTGTCGCTGATCGAAAGGTTGCTGAAGGCTTATCCCGACAACATCGCCGGTATCAAGGATAGTTCCGGGGACTGGAGCAATACCCGGGCGGTCATCGATGCATTCGCTGGCACGGGGTTCCGTGTGTACGCGGGGAGCGAGCGCTTTCTGCTGCCGACGCTGCGCGCGGGTGGGTCGGGCTGTATCAGTGCTACTGCCAATGTCAACCCGAAGGCCATTTCCGAACTCGCCGCTCGTTGGCAGCAAGACGATGCCGACGAACGGCAGGCGGCATTGAACGACATTCGGGATATTCTGGAGAGCGTTCCCGTGATTCCCGCCCTGAAGGAGATCATTGCCCATCATCGCAACGACGATGTCTGGAAAATCTTGCGTCCGCCGCTGGTGAACCTTGCCGAGAAACAACGCCAGTCGCTCATGGAAGCGTTGAAGGCATCGGGTTTTTCCATGTAGCTCGGCACTGATGTCATGCCGTTTTCGTACGCAAGGTGAATCATGAAAGAGAACAAACTGTCGTCGATATTGTGTCTCGAAGACTTCGAGAGCAGGGCGCGCCGCCATCTGCCGAAGCCCATTTTCGGTTACATCCAACGGGGGGCGGAAAGAGAACGCAGCATGCGTTATAACCGCGATGCGTTCGATCGGTACCGTTTCGTGCATCGTGCACTGATCGACGTGTCCCATGTCTCCACCAGGACTACCCTCTTTGGTACGGACTATGCGGCTCCGGTGGGCATCGCGCCGATGGGTATCAGTGCGCTCTCCACGTATCGGGGAGACATCGTGCTGGCGCGTGCGGCCAGCCAGCACAACGTGCCCATGATCATGAGCGGCTCGTCGCTGATTCCCCTGGAGGAGGTGGCGGCGGCGGGAGGCAAGTGGTTCCAGGCCTACCTGCCGGGCGACATGGACAAGATGTGGGCGTTGCTCGACAGGGTCGGCGGCGCGGGGTTCGAGAACCTGGTCATCACGGTGGATCATCCGACCTCGCCCAGCAAGGAGAACTACAAGCGGCAGGGCTTCACGTCACCGTTGAGGCCGAACCTGAGCTTGGCATGGCAAGGGGTTAGCCATCCGGCCTGGCTGTTCGGAACCTGGCTGAAGACCCTTCACAAGCATGGCGTTCCCCACTTCGAGAATCACTACGTCACGCGGGGCATTCCTGTCCTCTCCAAGAACGTCAACAGGGACTTCTCGGGCAGAAGCCATTTCAGTTGGCGTCACGTCGAGGCGATTCGCGAGCGCTGGAAAGGCCGCATCGTCATCAAGGGGATCCTCCACGTCGACGACGCGATACAGGCCAGGAGCGCCGGAGTCGATGGCGTCATCCTCTCCAACCATGGCGGGCGGCAGATCGATGGCGCCGTTTCGCCCTTGAGCGTGTTGCCCAGTGTCGTCGAAGCCGTCGGTGACATGCCGGTCATGGTCGACAGCGGCTTCAGGCGCGGTACCGATGTGCTCACGGCACTGGCCCTGGGGGCGAAGTTCGTCTTCATCGGCCGGCCCTTCAATTATGCTGCGGCATGTGCGGGAGAAGCGGGTGTTTCCCATGGCATCCGATTGATCGGCGAGGAAATCAGGCGAAACATGGCATTGCTGGGCATCACGACCATCGAAGATATGGATGAAAGCCGTCTGTACGATGTTTGCAAGGAGTATGCGTGACCATGTCATCCCGGCGGCTTGGCCGCATCCACAACCTCGACGATTTCGAACGCGCCGCGTGGCGGCACCTGCCTCGCCCGGTTTTCGGCTATGTCTCGAATGCGGCGGAAGACCGCAAGACGTTCGACGCCAACCGCAATGCCTTCGACGACTACTGTTTCATGCCGCGAGCCCTGGTCAACGTTTCACAAATCTCGCTCGAGACCGAGCTGTTCGGCGAAAGACATGCCGCACCGTTCGGTATCGCACCCATGGGTCTCAGCGCGCTTTCGGCCTACCGCGGGGATATCGTACAGGCTCGCGCCGCCAAGGCCGCCGGCATACCGATGATCCTCAGCGGCACGTCGCTGATTCCCATGGAAGAGGTCGCCGGTCCCACGGGCACCGACTGGTTCCAGGCCTATCTGCCGGGGGATCTGCCGAGCATCGAAGCGTTGATAGAGCGGGTCGAGCGCGCGGGTTTCACCAAGCTGGTGATTACCGTGGATTACCCGGTCCCGCCCAACAGCGACAACTACAAACGTTCCGGCTTCTCTTCCCCGCTGCGACCTAGCCCGAGGCTGGCTTTCGACGGGCTGATCAAGCCGCGCTGGCTGTTCGGCACATTCCTGCGCACGCTGGTCAACCACGGCATCCCCCATTTCGAGAACAACTACGCCACGCGAGGCATCGCGGTCATCGCCAGAAACGTCAACCGTGACTTTTCGGGGCGCAGCCATTTGAACTGGGATTACCTGGAAAAAGTTCGCCAGGTCTGGTCGGGGAAGCTGATCGTCAAAGGCATCGTGAATCCTGAAGATGCCCGGCAGGCGCGGGACTTGGGCACCGACGGCATCATCGTCTCCAACCATGGAGGGCGCCAACTGGATGGCACCATCGCCGCGCTGCGTGCCCTGCCCGAAGTCGTGGCGGCGGTCGAGGGCCTGCCGGTCATGATCGACAGCGGCTTTCGGCGCGGCACCGATGTCCTCAAGGCGCTAGCGCTGGGGGCCAGCTTCGTGTTCATCGGCCGGCCGTTCAATTACGCCGCTTCCTACGCCGGCGAGGCAGGTGTGAAACATGCGATCCAGTTGATGAAGGAAGAAGTACAGCGGGACATGGCACTGCTCGGTATCTACCGGATACAAGACATGGACATGGCGCTCATGCGGCCGAATCGGTGAGCTCGCCCTGCGCGGCAAACGTCCCGGCTTCTCGCTGATTGAGATCCGCGAGGTACTGGATCTCTACGACACCCGCCACGACGGCAGCGTCCGCCAACTCGAACGCCTGCTCGAGATCCTCGCCGACAAACGCGCCAACCTCGAACGCCAGCTCGAAGACCTCCGCGTCATGCAGCGCGAGCTGGATCAGGTCGAAGAACGGTGCAAAGGTGCGTTGGGGGAGTTGAGGGCGGCGGAAACGCGTTCTTGACCAGAGATTACCTCAGCAATCCCTGTCGTCAGGATCGACGATTTTCCTCGACATCGTCAGCCAACCAGACCTTGATCAGCGATTGATACGGCATATCTCGCTTGTTGGCCTCGATCTTGATGCGATCTAGCAACGATTCCGGCAGCCTCAAAGAGATTGTCTTGGTCGATGGCTTCAGGTTGGGGAACGCGGCACGCTTAGCCTGGTTCCAGTCCACATAGTCCGTGGAGTCATGGCTTTCCCAGAACGCGCGCTCTTCCGCTTCACTCTTGAACTCAGGCGTCGTCTTGGTTTTGCTCATAAATACTCCTCTCCTTACGGTGCATGGCTCTGGCCGAGATAACTCGGATCAGCGTACCGGCCGCGCGTAAGGTGAACGTGATGTGTAGCTGCCGATGGTCGTCCGTGATGCCGAGGGCATGATATCGAGGTTCGTCTTGGCTGTGCCTGGTGTCTTCGACCAGCAGCAGAGGCTGATTGAAAAACACTTGTTCCGCTTCGGATTGGCGCACGCCGTGCTTGTCCGCACTTTTGCGGGCATTGCCCTCGTCCCAGTCGAAGCCGGTTATCTGCGCCAAATCGATCATATTTTGTATATTGCCATAATATACATGGCATGCAAGCGGAGCCCCAGGGCGTTGCGGCAGGAACGCGCAGCCCATCGGCGGCACGCGCCTTGAGTCATGATTGATCAGGCCGAGGCTCAGCAACATGGCTATGCTAACCGCTGTTAGAGATTCGGCATGATGATGGTCAATCTGTACGGAGCCACGGCATGCAACATGACCTGGAAGCCAACAAGCACAATGCGATCGCCTTCTATCGCACGGCCTATCTCGGTGATCCTACCCTTGCCGTCGAGACGTACGTCGGCGCCGATTACATCCAGCACAACCCGGTATTGGGTAATGGAAAGCAAGCGCTCATCGACTACTTCACGGCAATGGCTGAACAGTATCCCGGGAAAGAAATCGAGTTCGTGCGCGTGGTGGCCGAAGCCGATCTAGTCTCTCTACACACGCACCAGAGCTGGCCCGACGGCGATGAATACGTCACGATGGATTTTTTCCGTTTCGACGACAACGGCAAGATCGTAGAACACTGGGATTCCATTCAAAGAATTCCAGATGAAACCAAAAACGGAAATCCGATGTATTGAGTACCTGCATAGCGCTTCAATCTGGCCGTTCTCGTGACGGCAAGCGGTCGGTGACCCTCCTACTTCCTGAATGATCTTCGGCTTCTGACGCAACAGCGCCGGCCCCTCAAGCCACCGTTGATTAATGCTTTCGTGGCGTTGTTTCTAATGTAACGCTTGGTTACTGTGAACAGATAAACTCAAGAGATGGCTTACATAGTCAGAAGCTCACAGGGACAGCCGCGCAGGGATGATGGAGATCATTACACTGCATGGCGGGCGGTAGCGTGGCGGATTTCTCCAGAAGGCAACCGAACGGCCCTCCATCACATGACTGTATCTATGCACAGCTGTATTGGGCCGAGCAAAATGCGCGAGCACGCGAATTCTGCAAAGTACGCCTAATTATTCTGATTGTTGTGTAGTGGTCAAGT
>NZ_PZJU01000083.1 GCF_003206715.1 Salinicola peritrichatus
CTGTGCCACTACACTTGACCACTACAGTGGCAGCAAGGCCTCGGAGGCCGACAAGGAGATCATGAGTCTTGAAGGCTGTGCGGAATATACGGGGCTGAAGAAAAGTACCCTGTACCAGCTAACCTCCCAAAAGAAGATCCCACACTTCAAGCCAAATGGTCACCGGATTTTCTTTCGCCGCGCAGATATCCTGAAGTGGCTCCAGTCCAACCGGATCGCGACAGCGGACGAAATCGAAAAGGCGGCTGCTCAGCACCTGGTGAGCCATCGAAGACCAGGACGACGGAGTTTATGATGTGGGGCAGGTTTAAAGAGGGGCTGTGAAAGCCCCTCTCGTCACTTAGGCTGCACATTCCCCAACCTCGTCCAGTGTCTCCTCAAATATGTCAGGAAAACTCCTCATGGCCTCTGTACGGCGAGTTTCGAGTATGTCCGCGTAGATCTCCGTGGTTCTGAGCTCGCTGTGGCCCAAAAGCCGGGACAACGAGTAGATATCCACACCCCTGGCCAGTTGATTGACCGCAAAGGTGTGCCGTCCGGCATGGAAAGTGACGTTCTTGGTGATTCCTGCCCGCATGACCCACTGCGCTAATGCAACGTTGGTGTAGGAGTCGTACTTCAGACCCTTGAATACCCTATCACCTGGCTTACCGCGACTCTCCAGGTTCAACAATCTCACCGCTGAGTCTGGAAGATCCAGGTATTGCAGTGAGTTCCCCGCGTTCATCAGCTTCTTCTGCCGAAAAATGATGCGGTAGTGGCCATCGGCGAATTCCTCTATCTCACCCCAGACCAGCTTGTGGATATCTGACCAGCGAAGGCCAGTAGTGCAGGAAAACAGGAAAGCCCGCCTCAGCACGTCATACCGGCATTCGGCTTTGGTCAGAGCCCGGACCTCTTCCAAGGTCAGGTAAGTCCGTTTCGTGTTTTCCGGCTTGATGGACTTAACCTGTTGAACCGGGTTGTCGCGGACAATGCCGTCCCGATAGGCCTGGTTGAGCGCTGCCCGAACCTTGTTGAAGTAACTGCTGGTCGTGTTCTTGGCCAGTTTGGTACCCGATTTGGTAGTGGCTTCATGCTGAAGGTAATGCCGGAACCCCTCCAGAAATCGTTTATCGACTTGCTCAAAGGTAAGTTCAGACAAGCCATGGTAACGGTGCAGGTGATGACGGGTGGAGATCCAGATCGAATGGTTGGATTTGCTTCCGGAAGCCTTCTCGTCGGTGAGTTGGTCGAAGTAATCGAAGAAGCTGGCAGACAGCTTGGTCCGATCGTCCAATCCATGTCGTGACGACTCGATTTCCAACAGCCGCTTTGCCCGTATGGCCTCAGCCTTCTGATTCACGGTCTTGTTGTGCTCACGCTCCGCCGGAAGGCGGGGTTTGTCGTAGAGGAACAGGTTCAGGGGCTCATATGAGCGCTTCTGCGCCCGAGAACCGTTCTGACCCGTCTTGGAACCGTGATAGTAGACCAGTCGCAAGGCACGGTGGCCGTTCTTGTCTGGTTCGCGTTTCTGGATAGTGATTTTCATGTTTTGCTCCTTTTGTGCTCCGAGTGCTCCGAAAACTTATACTCGGAGCACACACGGAGCAAGAGGGGGCAAAACGGATCAAATTGCCTGCAAAGAAATAGAATAAATTTCTTTATAAAACAATGGATTATTTGTATTTGATTGGATGCTTTTCGATCTTTTTGGCCGTTTCACTTCCCGATGCAGAAACTGCCGAAGATCTCGCCCAACAGGTCGTCGGCGGTGAATTCGCCGGTGATCTCGTTGAGCGCGTTCTGGGCGTCACGCAGATCCTCGGCGAGCAGTTCGCCGGCGGCGGCGCCTTCGAGTTGTGCCGTGCCATTGGCGAGCGCCCGGGCGGCGCGCTCGAGAGCATCGAGGTGGCGGCGGCGGGCGGAAAATCGTCCCTCGGTGGTGGCGTCGAAGCCCATCACCGCTTTCAGATGCTCCTTCAGGTTATCCACACCCGCTCCGGTCCGGGCCGAGATGCGAATCACCGGCGGGGTTGTGGATAGTTCGGCGACATTGCTCTCGCCGCTTTGGTCGATCTTGTTGCGCACCAGCGTCAGCCGGCCGGGATCGGGCAGGCGCTCGATGAACTCCGGCCAGATCTTCACCGGGTCGAGCGAGTCCGTCTCTCTGCTGTCGACCAGCAGCAACACGCGATCTGCCTTCTCTATCTCCGCCCAGGCGCGCTGGACGCCGATCTGCTCGACGGCGTCCGGGGTATCGCGCAGCCCGGCGGTATCGATCACGTGCAGCGGCATGCCGTCGAGGTGGATGTGTTCGCGCAATACGTCGCGGGTGGTGCCCTCGATCTCGGTGACGATGGCACTGTCGCGCTCGGTCAGGCGGTTGAGCAGGCTCGATTTGCCGGCATTGGGGCGTCCGGCGATCACCACGCTCATGCCCTCGCGCATCAGCGCACCCTGGTTGGCGCTGGCGCGCACGCTTTCCAGCGTCTGTCGCAACGTGGCCAGCTTGGCCGCGACCACGCCATCGGCAAGAAAGTCGATCTCTTCCTCGGGAAAATCGATCGCCGCCTCGACGTAGAGCCGCAGCTCGATCAGCTCGCTGACCAGCCGCGAGACGCGCTGCGAGAATTCGCCCTGCAGCGAACGCAGGGCGTTTTCGGCGGCGGCGCGGGAGCTGGCGTCGATCAGGTCGGCGATCGCCTCGGCCTGGGCCAGGTCGAGCTTGTCGTTGAGAAAGGCGCGCTCGGAAAACTCGCCGGGGCGGGCGAGGCGCGCGCCCAACTGCACGCAGCGCTCCAGCAGCATGTCCATCAATACCGGGCCGCCATGGCCCTGGAGCTCCAGCACGTCCTCGCCGGTGAACGAGTGGGGGCCCGGAAAGTAGAGCGCGATGCCCTCATCGATCACCCCACTGGCGCCATGGAAAGGGCCGTAATGGGCATAACGCGGCGTCGGCTGGTGACCGAGTATGGTTTCTGCCAGGCTCGCCGCTGACGGCCCGGAGACACGCACGATGCCGACACCACCGCGCCCCGGCGGCGTAGCCAGTGCTGCGATGGTGTCCTGGCGGTAGAGCGGTGCGTTCATCGCGATCTCCGTCGGCGTGTGAAGGAAGGGATGACAATCGCCGGATATTGTCCGGGGGCATGGTCTAAAACGCCAGACCCCCGCGGCGCGGGGGTCTGGGGAGAAGCAGGATCGACTGGCGGGATCAGCCCTTGGCCTTGACCGCCTTGCCGCCCCCTGCGTCATCCTTGAGCACCTTGTTGGTGATGAACCACTGCTGCAGGATCGAAATGCTGTTGTTGACGATCCAGTAGATCACCAGGCCGGCCGGGAACCACAGGAAGAAGAAGGTGAAGACGATGGGCAGCATCTTCATGATCTTCGCCTGCATCGGGTCCGGCGGAGTCGGGTTCAGGAGCTGCTGCAGCAGCATGGTGCCGCCCATGATGATCGGCAGGATGAAGTAGGGATCCTTGGCCGACAGATCCTGGATCCACAGCATGAACGGCGCATGGCGCAGTTCGACGGATTCCATCAGCATCCAGTAGAGCGCGATGAACACCGGCATCTGGATCACCATCGGCAGGCAGCCTCCCAGAGGATTGATCTTCTCCTTCTGGTAGAACTTCATCATCTCCTGCGACATCTTCTGGCGATCGTTGCCGTATTGTTCCTTGAGCCGCTGCATTTCGGGGCCCATCTTGCGCATCCGGGCCATCGACTTGTAGGCCTTGGCCGAGAGCGGGAAGAGGATGATCTTGACGGTGATCGTCAGCAGCACGATCGACCAGCCCCAGTTGCCGATCACGCTGTGGATCTTGTCGAGCAGCCAGAACAGCGGGTTGGCGAGGAACCACAGCCAGCCGAAATCGACGGTGAGCTCCAGGTTCGGGGCCACCGCGGCGAGGCGTTCCTGGACCTTGGGCCCCATGTACAGGGTGGCATCGAGCGTCGTCTCGCCGCCTGGAGCGACGGTCTCGCTAGGGCCGGCAAAGGCCACCACGTTGCGGTCCCGGGAATCGGTCGTGGCGTAGTAGAGATTCTGCTGATCCTGGTCGGGAACCCAGGCCGAGGTGAAGTAGTGCTGGATGATCGCGACCCAGCCGCCCTGGACATCACGGTTGTTGAACTGACCGTTCTGGATCGTCTCGAAGTCGATCTTCTCGTAGTGATTGTCGGGCGAGGAGTAGGCGGCGCCCAGGTACGAGCTCATGCCCACGCCTCCCCCGGTGGAGGGATCGGGGCTGTTGTCGCGGGCCAGTTGGCCGATGAAGCGGGCGGTGACCGGGGTCTCGCTCCGGTTGGCCAGGTGATAGCTGACCTTGACGGCGTAGCTGTCGCGGTTGAAGACCAGACGCTTGATCACATCGACGCCGTTGACGGTGGCATGCAGGTCGACGGTCAGCGATTTCTGATCCTGGCCAAGGGTATAGCGGGTCTTGTCGGGCTCGAAGACGATCCGTCCCTGATGACCCTCGAGCTGGAGCCCCGACTTGGCGACGTAACTGCGGGTCTTGCCGTCAGAGAGCAGCACGAAGGGACGCTCGGCGTCGCGGCTCATCTTGTGCTGGGGCAGGGCCGCGTAGACGATGTCGCCGCCGCGCGGGTCGATGCGCACGTCGAGTACATCGGTGGTGACCTTGATCAGGCTGCGCCGGTTGTCGGCGGCGCCTGCGTCGGCCATGGCCGGGCTGTCGCCGTCGGCCGATGACTTGGCCTGATTCGCGGGGGCCGCCAGGCCCTGATCGTCGGCGCTTGGGTCACTCGCATCGTTACCGGCGCTGTCGCTGAAGGAGGGCGCCTGGGTCTCGACGGCGGTCTGGCCGTAGTCCTGATTCCACTGCATGATCAGCAGGTAGGCGAGCACGGCCAGCGGAATCACGAAAAGGAGTCGTTTCAAGTCCATAAAAGGTCTGCCCGGTAAGGGAATGGTTCGGTGGGCGCCGGGCATCGGCGGTCATCCGGCGACGAACGCCGGGACTCCCCCGGCCTGCAGCGCAGGGATGTCCGATCAGGTCGACGACGATGAGTCGTGCCGCGTTTGGCGGGCGGACTTTTCCAGACGTCGCCACATGCCGTTGAGCTGGCGGAAGACGCTGGCGTTGTCCAACTCATGTACGCCCCGCCGAGCGAGCAAGACGATATCCACTGCCGGTAAACGGTGCTGTTGCTGACGAATGGATTCGCGCACGAGGCGTTTGAGGCGATTGCGATCGACGGCACGACGCACGTTCTTCTTGCTGAATATCAACCCGATCCGTGGATGGCCCAGTGTGTTGGGGCGTGCCAACGCCAGCATTCCTTTACCGTGGACCTTGTAGGGAGCGTGGTCGAAAACGTGCTTGTAATCCCCGGCATTCAGTAACCGCAGTTGCCGGGGGAAACCCTGATCGGACACCCGATGTCCGATCAGGCGCTGAGACGCTTGCGGCCCTTGGCGCGACGACGGGAGAGGACCTGACGGCCGTTCTTGGTCGCCATGCGGGCGCGGAAACCGTGGACGCGCTTGCGCTTCAGAACGCTCGGCTGGAAAGTACGTTTCATGGCTGCTGATTCCCAATTGGTTGAGTGGTTAAGCTATTGAAGTAGCAAGGGAAATTGGTTCGAAACGGGATGCCCGACACGCTCAACGAAACCGGGCTCACTCGGCTCAAGAGCGGGAATTCTAGTGAATCCGCGGGTCAGGTGCAATTTTTCTCTGAATTATCCACACCCCATTGTGGGCGAAAAATACCGAGGCCGGCGGATGTATCGTGAATTTCGCTTCGCGCCGGCTGCCGCTCTCGCCTCGATAGGTTTCCCGCAGCGGTCGCCCTGGTGGCCCCCGGCTGCCACGGGTTGTCAATAACACCATGTGGTTAAAGGTGGGGATAAGGATTGTGAATAAGCCAATTTATCCATTTTAAATCAGAGAGATAAAATTTTTTCAGGGCTGTGGGAAAGATGCTCAAGAGTGGTGCAAAAGTCAGTGGCAGGAAAAATTTTTGGCCTGCGCTGGTGCAGCCAGCGGTAGATCTCCTCAGAGCTTTTCCCAGGATTGCCAACGCCTTGTCATAAGCTTATCCACAACGTGTCGATCGACCGACCTCGTGTGGATAACCTATCCACTCGACGCTACAATGTGGCCGTTTCCTTTTCATCTCTCGAGATTCGTGAGGTCGTGTGTCGGTCGCACTCTGGCAACAATGTCTCAATTCGCTGCAGGACGAGTTGAGCTCGCAGCAGTTCAACACTTGGATCCGTCCGCTGCAGGCGGAAGACGGCGAGACGGATGAGCTTTGTCTGCTGGCACCCAATCGCTTCGTGCGTGACTGGGTCAGCGACAAGTACCTCAAGCGCATCAATGAGCTATTGCGTGAAGTGGGCTCCAGCGGCAAGCCGCCCAAGGTGAGGCTGACCGTGGGCAGCCGGCGCGCTGCCGCCGTTTCGCCACGCGATCTGGGTGCGCCGGTGTCGGCGCCCGGCCGGTCGCCGCAACGCCCGGCGGCGCCCAGCGTACAGACGGCCTCGCGTTCGGGCGAGGCGGTCGAGGAACGCCAGCAGGATCAGGCGCGTGAACGTGAGGAGAGTGGTCGACGCTCCAACGAACGGGGAGGCGAGCGCGGCGGCGAACGTCAGGTTCAGGTCGAAGGCAGTCTCAAACACGGCAGTGGCCTCAATCCCAACTTTACCTTCGAAACCTTCGTCGAGGGTAAGTCGAACCAGCTGGCCCGCGCCGCCTCGCGCCAGGTCTCGGAAAACCCCGGCGGGGCCTACAATCCGCTGTTTCTCTACGGTGGCGTCGGTCTGGGCAAGACCCACCTGATGCACGCCGTGGGCAACCACCTGGCCGGTCTGCGCGACAACGCCAAGGTGGTCTATCTGCACTCCGAGCGTTTCGTCGCCGACATGGTCAAGGCGCTGCAGCTCAATGCGATCAATGATTTCAAGCGCTTCTATCGCAGCGTCGATGCGCTGCTGATCGACGACATCCAGTTCTTCGCCGGCAAGGAGCGCTCCCAGGAGGAGTTCTTCCATACCTTCAATGCCTTGCTGGAAGGCGGCCAGCAGATGATCCTCACCTCCGACCGCTATCCGAAGGAGATCAGCGGCGTCGAGGAGCGTCTCAAGTCACGTTTCGGCTGGGGACTGACGGTGGCGATCGAGCCGCCGGAGCTGGAAACCCGAGTGGCGATCCTGATGAAGAAGGCGGACCAGGCCAAGGTCGATCTGCCCCACGACGCCGCCTTTTTCATCGCCCAGAAGATCCGTTCCAACGTGCGTGAACTGGAGGGCGCGCTGAAGAAGGTGATCGCCGACTCCCACTTCATGGGCAAGCCGATCACCCAGGATTTCATCCGCGAGTCGCTCAAGGATCTGCTGGCGCTGCAGGACAAGCAGGTCGGCATCGAGAACATCCAGCGTACGGTGGCCGAGTACTACAAGATCAAGCTGGCCGATCTGCTTTCCAAGCGCCGCTCGCGTTCGGTGGCGCGTCCGCGTCAGGTCGCCATGGCGTTGGCCAAGGAGCTGACCAACCACAGCCTGCCCGAGATCGGCGACGCCTTCGGCGGGCGCGATCACACCACCGTGCTGCACGCCTGCCGCAAGGTGGTGGCGCTGCAGGAAGAGAGCGCGGACATTCGCGAGGATTACAAGAATCTGCTGCGGCTGCTGACGAGCTGATTCGCTGAACCTCAATTACCGCAAGGCAGGGATTGCGACTGGCGTCCGGCGAGGCAAGAATGGGACGGCGCGCAGTTAGACCGCCTTGAACGATCGATCGTTTGGCAGGATTGATCCACCGGTTTCTTGATTTTCCGATTTCTTGATTCAATCCAGGTTACTGATTCGACTACGGAGCCCCAATGAAATTTTCCATCTCTCGCGAAGCCCTGCTGCGCCCGCTGACCCTGGTGGCCGGGGTGGTCGAGCGCCGCCAGACGTTGCCGGTGCTCTCCAACGTACTAATCGAAGTCCAGGATGACGGGCTGTCGCTGACCGGTACCGATCTCGAGGTGGAACTGATCGGCCGTGCCACGCCGGCAGTGGTCGACGAGCCCGGCTCGGTCACGGTACCGGCGCGCAAGTTGATGGATATCTGCAAGTCGTTGCCGGATCAGTCCGATATCAGTTTCTCGCTGGAAGACGGCCGCGTGGTGCTGCGTGCCGGCCGCTCGCGCTTCACGCTGTCGACGCTGCCGGTGGCGGAGTTCCCCAATATCGAGGATGGACAGAACGACACTACGCTGTCGCTGCCGCGTGGCACGCTGAAATACCTGATCGATGCCACGTCGTTCGCCATGGCGCAGCAGGACGTGCGCTATTACCTCAACGGCATGTTGCTCGAGCTGGCCGATCACATCGTGCGTACCGTGGCCACCGACGGCCACCGCCTGGCGGTATGCGAGCGTAGCGCCGAGATCGAACTCGGTGGCGCGCGCAAGCTGATCATCCCGCGCAAGGGGGTGCTGGAACTGGCGCGCCTGCTCGATGGCAGCGACGAGCCGGTGGAGTTGATGCTGGGTTCCAACCATATCCGCGCCAATACCGGCGAGTTCACCTTCACCTCCAAGCTGGTCGACGGCAAGTTCCCCGACTACGACCGCGTGATTCCCAAGGGTGGCGACAAGGTCTTCATCGCCGAGCGCAACGAGTTGCGTCAGAATCTCGCGCGTACCGCGATTCTTTCCAACGAGAAGTATCGCGGCGTGCGTCTCCACCTCGAGGAGAACAACCTCAAGGTGATGGCCAACAACCCCGAGCAGGAAGAGGCCGAGGAGAACGTCAGCATCGAATACTCAGGCGACGCGCTGGAGATCGGCTTCAACGTCGGCTATCTGATCGACGTGCTCAACGTGCTGGATGCCGATCGCATGCAGATGACGCTGTCGGATGCCAACAGCAGCGCGCTGATGGAGGAGCCGGGCGGTGGGGATGCCCGTTACGTCGTCATGCCGATGCGCCTTTGAGTGCAGGGACGTGGCATCGATCATGCTTTGTTAAAAATCGGCGAACCTTGCTCACTTATACCCGCATAAGCTCCGCCGGTTCGCCGATTTTTGCCGCGCCTGATCATCGCTCGCCAACGTCTTCCGCGGTGGGCGAGTGGTCGGGCGTTTCCTCTCGTCTCTTGCCATGAGTTGTCAAGTGCCATGCCGCTCGATCGGTTGAGTTTCCACGGCCTGCGCAATCTGGGTGCGCTCGAGATGGCGCCCGGGCCGCGCATCAATCTGATCAGCGGTGCCAACGGCAGCGGCAAGACGTCGCTGCTCGAGGGCATTCACGTTCTCGGCATGGCGCGCTCCTTCCGCACCCAGAAGCTCAAGTCGCTGATTGCCCACGATGGCGAGGAGGTCACGCTGTTCGGGCGGCTCGAAGGCGATCCACCGCTACCCATCGGCGTACGGCGGCGACGCGATACACCCGAACTCGATATCCGCGTCGACGGCGAGCGTGCCGCGCGTATCACGCAGCTGGCCGAGGCGCTGCCGCTGCAATTGATCAACCCCGATGCGTTCCGCTTGCTCGAGGGTACGCCGGCGGCACGGCGGGAGTTTCTCGACTGGGGCGTTTTCCACGCCGAGCGGGAGTTTCTCGACGCCTGGAAGCGCGTCAGAAGGGCGTTGAAACATCGGAATGCCCTGCTCAGACATGATAGAATTGACCTCCAGTCGATACGTGTCTGGGAGCAGGAACTGGCCCACTGGAGCGAGCGTCTGGATGGCCTGCGCGAGGCCTACATGACGCGTTTCGCACCGGTGTTCGAAGAGACCCTGGCGGCGTTGCTGCCGCTGCCCGATCTGACGTTGCGCTATTCGCGCGGTTGGGATCGCCAGCGGGATCTGCTCGATGTGTTCGAGAGCGGTCGGGAGACCGATCGCCAGATGGGTTTTACCCAGCAGGGCCCGCAGCGCGCCGACCTGCGCATCCGGGTCGGGCGGCATCCGGCGGTCGAGGTGCTCTCGCGCGGCCAGCAGAAGCTGGTGGTCAGTGCGCTGAAACTGGCCCAGGGGCAGTTGCTCGAGCAGTTGAGCGAACGCACCTGCCTCTACCTGATCGACGATCTGCCGGCGGAGCTCGACGGCGACCACCGGCGGATCTTCTGCCGGTGGCTCGAACGGCTCGACTGCCAGGTCTTCATCACCAGCGTCGATCATGCGGCGCTGGCCGACGTCTGGCAGCCACGCACGGATGTCGTGGCATCGAGACTCGCCGACGGGCGGCTGCATTCGGAATGATTTCACCATGGAGTGAGCAATGAGCGAACAGGCCTACGATTCATCGAGCATCAAGGTCCTCAAGGGCTTGGACGCGGTGCGCAAGCGTCCCGGCATGTACATCGGCGATACCGATGACGGCACCGGGCTGCACCACATGGTGTTCGAAATCGTCGACAACTCGATCGACGAAGCGCTGGCCGGCTACTGCAGCGAGATCCAGGTGATCATCCACACCGACGAGTCGGTGACCGTCAGCGACAATGGCCGCGGCATTCCCACCGACATCCACTCGGAGGAGGGCGTCTCCGCTGCCGAGGTGATCATGACGGTGCTGCACGCCGGCGGTAAGTTCGACGACAACTCCTACAAGGTTTCCGGTGGCCTGCACGGTGTCGGCGTATCGGTGGTCAACGCGCTTTCCGAAGAACTCAAGCTGACCATCTGGCGCGCCGGCCAGGTCCACGAGCAGATCTATCGTCACGGCGTGCCGCAGGCGCCGCTCGCCGTCGTCGGTCAGACCGAAAAGAGCGGTACCCGGGTCCATTTCCGCCCGTCCTCCGAGACCTTCGCCAATATCGAGTTTCATTACGATATTCTCGCCAAGCGCCTGCGCGAGCTGTCGTTTCTCAATTCCGGCGTGGCGATCCGGCTGATCGACGAGCGCGATGCCAAGGAAGAGCTGTTTCACTACGAAGGCGGCTTGAAGGCGTTCGTCGACCATCTCAACACCAATCGCACCGCGCTCAACCCGGTGTTCCACTTCGAGACCCAGCGCGATGACGGCATTGCGGTCGAAGTGGCGATGCAGTGGAACGATACCTTTACCGAGAACGTCTACTGCTACACCAACAACATTCCGCAGCGCGACGGCGGCACCCACATGGCCGGTTTCCGCGCCGCGTTGACGCGCAGCCTCAACAACTACATCGAGGCCGAGGACATCCAGAAGAAGGCCAAGGTGGCGACCTCCGGCGATGACGCCCGCGAAGGCCTGACCGCGATCATCTCGGTCAAGGTGCCGGACCCCAAGTTCTCCTCGCAGACCAAGGAAAAGCTGGTCTCGTCCGAGGTCAAGACCGCGGTCGAGCAGGAACTGAGCCGGCAGTTCTCGGATTACCTGATCGAACATCCCAACGAGGCCAAGGCGATCGTCAACAAGATGATCGATGCCGCGCGTGCCCGCGAAGCCGCGCGCAAGGCGCGAGACATGACGCGGCGCAAGGGTGCGCTGGATATCGCCGGACTGCCGGGCAAGCTGGCCGACTGCCAGGAGAAGGATCCGAGCCTCTCCGAACTCTATCTGGTCGAGGGTGACTCGGCCGGCGGCAGCGCCAAGCAGGGCCGTGACCGTCGCACCCAGGCGATCCTGCCGCTCAAGGGCAAGATCCTCAATGTCGAGAAGGCGCGTTTCGACAAGATGCTCTCCTCGGCCGAGGTCGGCACCCTGATCACCGCGCTGGGTTGTGGCATCGGGCGCGAGGAGTTCAACCCGGACAAGCTGCGTTACCACTCGATCATCATCATGACCGACGCCGATGTCGACGGTTCGCACATCCGCACCCTGCTGTTGACCTTCTTCTTCCGCCAGATGCCGGAGCTGATCGAGCGCGGCCACGTGTTCATCGCCCAGCCGCCGCTGTACAAGATCAAGCGCGGCAAGCAGGAAATGTACCTGAAGGACGAGCAGGCGATGACCGACTACCTCACCACCACCGCGCTGGATGGGGCCCGGCTCTACGTCAATGCCGACGCACCGGGCATTGCCGGCGAGCAGCTCGAGTCGCTGGTCAATCAGTATCGCGACGTGATGAAGCGCATCGATCGCCTGTCGCGGGTCTATCCCAATGCGGTCCTGCGCAAGATGGTGCATGCCACCAAGCTCGATGAAGGCAGTCTTGGCGATCGCATCACCATGCAGAACTGGATCGAGGCGCTGCAGCAGGAGATGGATTCGCTGATCGCCCATGAAGGCGGCCCGCGCTATACCTTCCAGCTTCAGGAAGATACCGAACGCGGCCTGTGGATGCCCAGCGTGGCGCTGACCGCCCATGGCGTGACCACCGATTATGTGTGGGGCATCGACTTCTTCCGCAGTGCCGACTACCGCGCGCTGGCCGGACTCGGCGAGACCCTGGACGGCTTGATCGACGAGGGTGCCTATGTCGCCCGTGGCGAACGCCAGAAGCCGATTGCCAATTTCTACGACGCGCTCGAGTGGCTGATGCTCGAAGCGCAGCGTGGACTCAGCATCCAGCGTTACAAGGGGCTGGGCGAGATGAATCCGGACCAGCTGTGGGAAACCACCATGGACCCGCAGTCGCGGCGCATGCTGCGTGTCTCGATCGAGGACGCCGTCGCCGCCGATCAGATGTTCAACACGCTGATGGGAGACGAAGTCGAGCCGCGACGCGACTTCATCGAGCGTTTCGCGCTGGTGGCCAATCTGGACGTGTAATGTTCCTTTGGCCAATCGAGCCTGATCAACAAAGAGCGGCTCATCCTTCGGGATGGGCCGCTTTTTTGTGCGCTGTTGCAAGGCGAGAGAGGTAGGGTGCGAGAGAAAGATCGAGGAGTTCGGGCCTCGTGATATAGCGCATTAGTCGATACGACTTAGGACGTAGAACCAGGCAATAGTCACCCATAAACCGCATTGCATGCGTGGCGGCGTTATCGAACCGGGATCACAGCGATCGAGTGTGCGTCCATGGTTGTATTGTTAGGTAAACGCAGTTAGGTAATAGTCTTAATTATCCCACTTGGTGCGCCAAATGAGGTGGGTCGTTTCGTAAAAGAACTAGATGTTGCCCCACAAAAAGAGGAATTAAGGGATGCACAGCAATCACAATAGGGCCCTCGTCAATCGTCTGGGATTTGCGCTACTTCCATTCGCTTTGGCGCTATCCACGAATACGATGGCGGCTGATACTTCAACGGATAATCAGGTCGAGGTTCTCAACTGGTGGACCTCGGGTAGTGAAGCCAAGGCGCTGGGCGCATTGAAGGATGGCCTGTCGGATCAGGGCATCGGCTGGAAGAACATGCCGGTAGCTGGCGGTGCCGGTACCAACGCCATGGCTGTGCTGCGCTCGCGTATCACCTCGGGCAATCCGCCGACGGCAGCGCAGGTACTCGGCTACGACGCGCAGGACTGGGCCCAGCGCGATGCGCTGAGTTCGCTCGACGAGGTTGCCAAGGCAGGAAACTGGAACGAAGTCTTTCCGCAACCACTGCAGGAATTCGCCAAGTACGATGGCCATTGGATCGGCGCGCCGTTCGAGATCCATTCGACCAACTGGGTCTGGGCCAACAAGTCGCTGATGGACGAATTGGGCATCGAGCAGCCCAAGACCTGGGACGATTTCATCGCCTCGATGAAAAAGGCCAAGGACGCGGGTTATATCGGTCTGGCCTACGGCGGCCAGCCATGGCAGGACTCTACGGTGTTCGAGAACGTGGTCCTCGCGACTGGCGGTGCCGATTTCTATCGCAAGGCATTGATCGATCTCGACCCGCAGGCGCTCGATTCCGCCACCATGACCCAGGCCTTCGATCATCTGCGCGAACTGTTGAAGTACAAAGACGACAACTCTCCCGGCCGCGACTGGAATCTGGCTACGGCGATGGTCATCAACGGCAAGGCGCTCTATCAGATCATGGGTGACTGGGCGAAGGGCGAGTTCCTCAATGCCAACCTCGAGCCGGGCAAGGACTTCATGTGCTTCCGGACGCCAGGCACGCAGGATGCCGTGACCTTCAACAGCGATCTGATGATCATGTTCGATACCGATGACGCCGAACAGCAGAAGATGCAGCAGACCATGGCCAAGATCATCGGCTCACCCGAGTTCCAGATCGCCTTCAGCCAGATCAAGGGCTCGGTGCCGGCGCGCATGGATCTTTCCGCCGACAAGCTGGATGCCTGTGCCCAGAGCGGTTACGAGCAGGTTCAGGCTGCCGCGAAGAACCACACGCTGATGGGCAGCATGGCGCATGGCTACGCCGCGCCGGCGTCCGTCAAGAATGCCGTCTTCGACATCATTTCCTCCTTCGTCAACAGCGACATGCCCAGCGATGTCGCCGCCGAGCAGCTGGCCGCGGCGATACAGAGCGCCACGTCCTGATGATCTGCCCCGCCTCTCGGCGGGGCTTCTCATTCACGAATCGAGAGTGATCCGATGTCCAATGCTTCCCCGGATCGGGACGGTGGAGCGCGGGAGCGCCTTCAGCGCTGGCTGCCGAAGCTGGTGCTGTCGCCATCCTGCGTCCTGGTCCTGTTCTTCGTCTACGGCTTCATCGCCTGGACGAGCTACATCTCGTTCAGCGACTCCGGCATGATGCCGGACTATACCTGGGTCGGGTTGCATCAGTGGTCGCGGTTGTGGACCTCCTGGACCTGGGGCATCGCCCTTCACAATATCTGGGTCTTCGGGCTTCTCTATATCGTCAGCTGCATCGTGCTGGGTCTGATACTGGCGATCCTGCTCGACCAGCGCATCCGAGCCGAGGGCGTGCTGCGCACCATCTATCTCTATCCGATGGCGCTCTCCTTCATCGTTACCGGTACCGCCTGGCAGTGGTTTCTCAATCCCGGCCTGGGATTGGAGAAGACCATGCACGACCTGGGCTGGCAGAGTTTCAGCTTCAACTGGCTGATCGATTCCAACATGGCGATCTATACGGTCGTGATCGCGGCAGTCTGGCAGGCGACCGGTTTCGTCATGGCGATGTTTCTGGCGGGGTTGCGCGGTATCGATGGCGAGATGATCAAGGCGGCCCAGATCGATGGTGCTCCGGCCTGGAAGATCTACGCGCGCATCATCATCCCGCAGTTGCGGCCGGTCTTCCTGAGCGCCGTCGTGGTGCTGGCGCACCTGGCGATCAAGAGCTTCGATCTGATCGTGGCGATGACCGGCGGCGGGCCGGGCAATGCCACCGCGGTGCCGGCGACCTTCATGTACTCCTACGCCTTTTCGCGCAACGAAATGGGCATCGCCGCGGCCAGCGCGGTGTTCATGCTGGCGGTGATCGCAGCGCTGATCATCCCCTATCTCTACTCCGAGCTTCGGGAGCCCAGATCATGAGTGCCGCATCTCCTGCCGCACGCCGAGGCGCTGCCACGCGTGCCGTACTGTACGCCATTCTGCTGGTTTTCGCGGTCATCTATCTGATGCCGCTCTATGTGATGCTGACCACGTCGTTCAAGACGCTCGAGGAAATCCATCAGGGCAACATGCTGGCGCTGCCCGGCGAATGGACGCTGGCGCCCTGGCGGGAAGCGTGGGGAAGTGCCTGTATCGGCCTCGAATGCAACGGTGTCCACGGTTACTTCTTCAACAGCATCAAGATCGTGGTACCCGCGGTACTGATCTCCGGCCTGCTCGGCGCCTTCAACGGCTATGTGCTGACCAAGTGGAAGTTTCGCGGCCACAAGGTCGTGTTCGGCCTGATACTGTTCAGTTGCTTCATTCCGTTCCAGATCATCCTGTTGCCGATGGCCCGGGTTTTGGGGCTTCTGCATCTGGCCAACAGCACGGGCGGGCTGGTACTGGTTCATATTGTCTACGGTATCGGATTCACCACGCTGTTCTTCCGCAACTTCTACGCCAGCTTCCCGGACGAACTGGTGCGGGCGGCACAGCTCGATGGCGCCGGTTTCTTTACCATCTTCTTCCGGATACTGCTGCCGGCGTCGGTACCGATCATCGTGGTCACGATCATCTGGCAGTTCACTAACGTCTGGAACGACTTCCTGTTCGGCGTCTCGTTCGCTTCTGGCGACAGCGCGCCGATCACGGTGGCGCTCAACAATCTGGTCAATAGCTCCACCGGGGTGAAGGCCTACAACGTCAACATGGCAGCGGCGATGGTGGCGGCCGTGCCGACACTCATCGTCTACATCCTCGCGGGCAAGTATTTCCTGCGCGGGCTGATGTCGGGATCGGTCAAGGGCTGAGGATCACATGAGCTTTCTGCATATCAACAACGTACACAAGCGCTTCGGCGAGACTCACGTCCTGAAAGGGGTCGACATCGCGATCGAGCAGGGCGACTTTCTGGTACTGGTGGGGCCGTCCGGCTGTGGCAAGTCGACGCTTTTGAACATGATCGCCGGGCTGGATTCGATCAGCGAGGGCGAGCTATTGCTCGATGGACGGTGTATCAATGACGTACATCCTTCCCGGCGCGATATCGCGATGGTCTTCCAGTCCTACGCCCTCTATCCGAGCATGACAGTGGCGGGCAACATCGGCTTCGGACTGGAAATGCGCAAGGTGCCTCGCAAGGAGCGGCGCGAGGCGGTCGATCGGGTCGCGAAGCTGCTGCAGATCGAGAACCTGCTCGATCGCAAGCCGGGTCAGCTTTCCGGCGGGCAGCGCCAACGTGTGGCCATGGGGCGGGCGCTGGTGCGCGACCCGCAACTTTTCCTGTTCGACGAACCGCTCTCGAACCTGGACGCCAAGTTGCGGGTCGACATGCGTAGCGAGATCAAGCAACTGCATCAGCGACTGAAGACCACCATCGTGTACGTGACGCACGATCAGGTCGAGGCGATGACGCTGGCAACTCGTATCGCGGTCATGCGCGTCGGTGAGTTGCAGCAGCTGGGGACGCCCCACGAAGTCTACGATGACCCCAACAACCTGTTCGTTGCCGGTTTCATGGGTTCACCGTCGATGAACCTGGTGAAAGCGCGAATCGTCGAGCACGATGGTGTGTTGGTGGCACAGGTGGCAACGGGCGATACGACACTGGCACTGCCCATCGTGCGCGATCGTGAAGCGCTGAGTGACTGGTGTGGGCGCGATGTCATCCTGGGATTGCGGCCGGAGGCGATCACCGATCCGGCCAGCGCCAACCATCGCGATGGCAACATTCATGAAGCGGAGCTGCCGGTCGATCTGATCGAGCCGACCGGGGCGGATCTGTACGTGGTCACCACGCTCGGCGACGCCAGCGTCAACGCGCGAATGCGTCCCGGCACGCCGCTACGGCCGGGAGAACGGACTCGATTCGCGTTCGACGTCTCACGAATGGTGGTGTTCGATCCCGAGTCCGAGAGACGAATCCGCGATGAACAAGTGGTCGATTCGGCGCTGGAGGAGACGGCCTGACGCGGAAAGAAGGCGGAGGGGAAGAGAGACATCGCGAGTTCGGTCAGCGCTGTTGCCCGACGAATTCGCGAATGCCCTCGGCCAGGCGTCGGCCCTGACGTTCCAGTGCTTCGCCTTCGACCATGCCGATTCCCAGTATCAGGCCCCGCCGATGATCGCCGGTAGCACAGACCCGGCTCAGTGGGCGGGTGACCAGATGCTGTCGGTTCAGCAGCGCCTTCGACAAGCGCTCGTGCTCGTGGTCAGGCCATGAATTTGCCCCGCTCCCAAAAGCAGGGAGCATTACGGTCGCATGGACATCAGAATCCGTTGAGCGATTTTATCGGTGGCAAAAGGCGTGGGATGGTCATCATCCTGGTACAACGCTTTCCCATTCCTGACCGCATAACATTCTTGACTGTCGCAGAAAATATCCCTGATGCCGATCCGAATGACATTCGTGCTTCTTTCCAGCTCAGAGAGATAATCTAGGCTTTGTCTGAAAACTGCCTGCGCTCGGCCATACGGCGTTAAAAATCGGCTCAAAGTACTCATTTACACCGCGTAAACTCCGTCTTTTCACCGATTTTTGCCTTGTCTGACCTTCGCTCGACGACTTTTCAGACAAAACCTAAGCATGCAACCCGTAAAAATCCCCAGCCGGATCGATGACCCGGTCCACCTCCTGATGTGGAGTTTGGATGAGATGGCTCCCATCTTTTGTGGGCTCATCCTCGGCATGGCCATAGGGCAGGCCATGATCGGTCTGGGCATTGGCCTGGTTATCACCAACTTCTACCGGCGCTACCGCGATAACCACCCGGATGGCTATCTGTAGTGGTCAAC
>NZ_PZJU01000084.1 GCF_003206715.1 Salinicola peritrichatus
GATCATACACTCAAAATCAGGTGGCCAGATTCACTATGCCACTACACACCCGATCGCCGCGGCGGCCTCGACGATCTCGGTGGGACGGCCGATGAGCACCGGCTCGGCGATGCCCAGCCTCGCCGCCTCGCGAAGCGTCTCCAGCACGGCGGCCTGGGCCGCGTTGACCACGGCGACGCGGATCGGGTTACCGCCACCGGCTCGCTGAATCAGATCATCGAGCGTCGCAAGGGCCACTGGCGTTGCCGTCTGGGTCATGTCACCTCCTGGGTGTTGGTTAATGTGCGCTGCACGTGCCGGGCGATCATCCGTTCTTCATTAGTGGCTACGACCTCTGCTTAGACGGCCCTGTAGCGTCGACATCTATAGATCCCGAGCCCGGTTGATCTGCTGGGACAGACGCATCGCCTCGTGTTCCTCCAGCTTCAAGAGCTCGCGAACGAGATCCCGAGCCTCGGGGATGTCGGCGCGTCCTTCCAGGTAGCGGTATAGCGCGATGACCTGATCGTGCAGCGAGAAGACTTCCCGGCTGATGTCTTCGAAGCCCATCTCGGCATAGGGCAAATTGCACGCCTGATGGGGTTTGATGGGCGCATGCGACAGATAATCGTAGACCCAGGTGTTTAGGGCCTTGGGGTCGGCCTGCTTCTCGAAGCTGGCCACGGTGTGCTCCAGGACCGCCTCGTGATCGGCGAGATACTCCAGCAGTGATTTGGCCCGTGCCTCCTCCTGCCGGGTGGCACAGTGCCTGAAGCACTCGGCCAACTGGGCATGCAGCTGGCGAGTCCAGTCGATCAGGTCATGAAAGGTCTCGATCTTCATTTATTGCTCTCCATTAGTGGGTTGCTCTATAGGTATTGGCTGTAAACCGGGTCGGCTTCGACTGGGTCACTCGTTCTCGCTCCACCATCCCCCGCCGTAGAGGCTGCGAAACCCCATCTCGTACATGCTGTCGCGGGTCGTGCCGGCAAGCTCCAGCGTCGAGGCGATAGAGTCGCTCAACAGCGTCTCCCATTGCCGATAGGGGGTGTCACTATCGATCGGCGCCGGTGCGGTCTCTACCATCTCGGCCAGCCACTTCACACCGGTCATCCAGGGGGAGAAGCGTTCCGAGTACATCAGCCGGCTGGTCCGCGCCGGATGCAGTTGACGCAGCACCTCGGCTGACCAGGGGGTGGTGTAAAACCGCACCCAGGGCCCGACGAAGGTCTCGTAGAGGGCCACATTGTGCTCGGAGAGCGCTCGCACCCCTTCGAACGCCGGGGCCTGGTCGGGAAAGTTCAGGTCTTCCACGCGGCGCTCCTCGAAGCGCACCTGGAACTGGGGCTTGTGACAGTCGGGGTCGCCGGTGGGGTTGTCGATGCGCATCTCGTAGAGGCCAGGGGCCAGGTCATTCAGATTGCCGACGCTCTCGAGGATCGCTCGGTGCTCGAGGCGCGCCACCTTGGAGGAGACGAAGATGCCCAGATGCCCGACGTGGGGATTGAGCAGGTAGACGATACGCTGGTCGGCGGCCTTGAGTGCCGCGGTATCGGGATAGACCGCGGGGATCCAGTTGAGCGCCTGATGGGTGGGGTGATGTTGTCGCCGCCGGAGGCGAAGATCACCAGGGGGTTGCGGATGCGCTTGAGGTCGACGCTACAGCCGGGGCAGACCTCGAGCTCGCCACGCTCCAGCTTGTTGCCGACGAAAAGGTTCTCGACGATGGCAACGATCTCCTCTTTGCTCAGGCTATAGAAGCCCGTCCACCAGCGCTCGAACTCGAGGAAGCGTTCGCGCTGGCCGTCGATGTCGGCGAACAGCTGATAGTCCTTCTGCCACAGGGTATTCGCAGGCTTGAGGGCTTCGAAGTTGGTGGCGAGGTTCGCACCGTCGAAGCGCCCGTCTCCCAGGTCGGCCATCAGGTGCGTCAGCCAGGCACCGCCAAGCAGGCCGCCGGCGAGGCGCATGGGATTGACGCCGGATTCGCCGGTCCAGTAGGAGAGCGGCGAGCCGTTCAGCACCGCCGGCCCGACCAGACCCTCGCAGTCGGCGGAGAGCAGCGCGATGGCCCAGCCCGCCTGGCAGTTACCGTAGAGCACCGGCGGCTGGCCGGGGTGGCGCTCGGCCAGCGTCTCGACGAAGCGGCGCAGGACGTGCAGCACGTCCTCCAGTGTCTGGCCGGGGACGGGCTCGGGGAAGAAGATCACGAAGTAGACCGGGTGTCCCTCGTGGAGCGCCATGCCCACCTCGGAGTCGCGCTTGAAGCCGCCGATGCCTGGGCCGTGGCCGGCACGCGGGTCGACGATCATCACTGGCGGCCTAGTCTCGTCGAGGCAGTCCTCCAGGCAGTCCTCGCCGACCCGGGTGATGCGCAGCAGGGCATAGTTGGCGGGGCGCGCCAGTCGACGGCCATCCACGAGCATCTCGTAATCGAAGTCGAGCAGTGGCGGCTTGCCCGCCTGCTCATGCTCGAGCATGTTGTCCGCGCGCTCACACAGCGTGTCCAGGTAGCGTACGCCGCGTCGCCACAGGTCGGTCTGATAGGCGAGTAGCTCCGTGGCCGGGTGGCTCGGGAGGGTGCCTCCTTCGGGCTCGGGTGCGGTCATCGGGGCGTCCATCTCTGGTGGGGCGGTGGGTTGGCGCTTGCGCGGGGTTTTATGAGCCGTGGGTGGCTTGGTGGTGGATGTTTTGGCGGTCATAGTGGATACCTCTCAGTGTCAGGATGTCGTGGGCGCCGATCTCGATCCGGGACTCGGACAGGAAGCGGTACGGCGGAACCTTCAGGTTGATCGGCGCCGGCACCGCCTTGAACACGCGTCCGGCGAAGTCGAACTGGGAGCCGTGGCAGGGGCAGAAGAAGCCCCGGGCGAGTCGTCGCTGACGACCACGATCGTGCCGACGAGAAAAACGTCTGCTTTTCATGACTGCACCTCTGGGATTTTGTCCTTACAGGCGCCAGCCACTCGTACTCGCCATCCGCAGGTGCGGAATGAAGCGTGGCGTGCGGGCCGCGTAGGTCTGCCATTTGTCGCCAAACTGGCGCGCTACGTCGCGCTCTTCGTGGATCGCCAGTCGTGAGTACATCCACACCAATACCGGGAACATGACCAGGGTCAGCAGGGTGGGCCACTGCAGCAGGAAGCCGGTCATCACCAGCACGAAGCCGGCGTACTGGGGATGCCGGACATGGGCATAGAGCCCGGTGGTGGCCAGTTCTCCCCGCCGCTGGGCGGTATAGAGTGACCGCCAGCCGGCGGCGATGAGCCAGAAACCCGCGGCGATGAACACCATGCTCAGCAGATGGAACGGCCCGAAATGCGGGTTGGCCTGCCAGCCGAACAGCATCTCCAGCAGGTGGCCCGCATCGTGGCTGAACCAGTCCACCTCCGGGTAGCGCGACTGCAGCCAGCCGGAGAGGAAGTAGAGGGTCAGCGGGAAGCCGTACATCTCCGTGAACAGCGCCACCAGGAAGGCGCTGAAGGCCCCGAACGAGCGCCAGTCGCGGCGCGTCTGCGGCTTGAAGAAGCTGAAGGCGAAGAAGATGAAGATCGCCGAGTTGAGAATGACCAGGCCCCACAGCCCATAGGCGGGTACGTCATCACTCATCGCGTCCTCCCTTGTGATCATCATGCCCGCCATGACCCCCGTGGCCTCCATGTCCGCCGTGCATGAACACATGCATTAGCGGACAGGCGAGCAGGATCAGCCAGGGCAGGGCACCGAGCAGGTGGACCTTGTGCTCCTCCCAGAGCAGGAAGCCCATCACCGCCAGGGCGATCGCCACCATCAGCCAGAAGGTGCCCTTGCTCGGTCTGCGGTCCAGCCAGTTTTTCTCGTCATGCATGGTCAGATCCTCACTCGGCGCAGGCGCAGTGAATTCATCACCACCGACAGCGATGAGGCGCTCATCGCAAAGGCGGCGAACATTGGCCCGATCAAAAGGCCGAGGAACGGATAGAGGAGCCCGGCCGCGATCGGCACGCCGGCCCCGTTGTAGACCAGGGCGAAGAACAGGTTCTGCTTGATGTTGCGCATGGTGGCCAGCGACAGCTTGCGGGCACGGACGATGCCGTCGAGGTTGCCCTTGACCAGGGTGAAACCGGCGCTTTCGATCGCCACGTCGGCGCCGGTGCCCATGGCGATGCCCACATCGGCCTGGGCCAGGGCAGGAGCGTCATTTACCCCGTCGCCCGCCATGGCCACCTTGCGGCCTTGTTCCTGCAATTCACGGATGATGCGCGCCTTGTCCTCGGGCAGCACGTCGGCGCGGATCTCATCGATGCCCAGCCGGCCGGCCACCGCCTTGGCCGTGCGCTCGTTGTCGCCGGTGGCCATGATGATGCGAAAGCCGAGTCGGTGCAGCGCCTTCAGGGCATCGGGCGTGGTCTCCTTCACCGGGTCGGCCACGCTGACCAGGCCGGCGATGGCACCGTCGAGCACGACGAACATCACCGTTTCGCCCTGATCGCGGCGGGCGTTCGCGGTCTCGGCGATCCGGCCGCCGTCGAGGCCCAGTTCGGCCATCAGCTTGGCGTTGCCTAGTGCTACCGAGTGGCCGTCCACGACCCCTGTGACGCCCTTGCCGGTCACCGCCTCGAAATCGCTGGCCGCGGCGAGGGAGACGCTGCGCTCCTCGGCGCCGGCGACGATGGCCTCGGCCAGCGGGTGCTCGGAGCCCTTCTCGAGGCTGGCCGCCAGGCGCAACACTTCGGCCTCGTCATGCCCCTCCTCCGGCAGCACCGCCACCAGCTTCGGCTTGCCTTCGGTCAGGGTGCCGGTCTTGTCGACCATCAGGGTGTCGACCTTGGCGAAACGCTCCAGCGCCTCGGCATTCTTGATCAGTACGCCGGCCTGGGCGCCGCGCCCGGTGGCCGTCATGATCGACATCGGGGTGGCCAGGCCCAGGGCACAGGGGCAGGCGATGATCAGCACCGCGACCGCTGAGACCAGCGCATAGGACAGCGCCGGCGCCGGGCCCCAGATCGCCCAGGCGATGAAGGCGACGATGGCGACACCGATCACCGCGGGGACGAAGGTGCCCGCCACCTTGTCGGCGAACTTCTGGATCGGCGCCTGAGATCGCTGTGCCGCAGCGACCATCTCGACGATCTGGCTGAGCATGGTGTCGGCACCGACCCGCGTGGCCTCCATGATCAGGCTGCCCGTGCCGTTGATCGTGGCCCCGGTGACCTTGTCGCCTGCGACCTTCTCCACCGGCACCGGCTCGCCCGAGATCATCGACTCGTCGACCGAGGAGCGGCCCTCGACCACCACGCCGTCCACCGGGACCTTGTCACCGGGCCGTACCCTCAGTTGATCGCCCACCTGCACCTCTTCCAGCGGCACCTCCTCCTCGCTGCCGTCGGGTCGGATCACCCGCGCGGTCTTGGCGGCCATGTCGAGCAGCGCACGGATCGCCTTGCCGGTGCCTTCCCGGGCGCGCAGCTCCATCACCTGCCCCAGCAGCACCAGGGTCACGATCACCGCCGCGGCCTCGAAATAGACACCCACGGTACCGTCTTCCCGGCGGAAGCCGTCGGGGAAGATGTCGGGGACCAGCAGCGCGACGATCGAGAACAGATAGGCGGCACCAACCCCCATGCTGATCAGGCTGAACATGTTGAGGTTCCAGGTGCGGAAGGAGTTGATGCCGCGCACGAAGAATGGCCAGCCAGCCCACAGGATGACTGGTGTGCTCAGCACCAGCTCGATCCACATCGCTGTGCGTTCGCCGAAAAACTCGCGGATCGCCGTGAGGCCAAGAAAGGGGCTCATCGTCAGAACCAGCACCGGCAGCGTGAGCACGGCCGCGACCCAGAAACGGCGGGTGAAGTCGATCAACTCGGGATTCGGCCCTTCATCGCCGACCGTCGCCGATTCGAGCTCCAGCCCCATGCCGCACAGCGGGCAGGCGCCGGGTTGGGTCTGGCGCACTTCCGGGTGCATGGGGCAGGTGTAGACGGCGCCGGCATGCCCGGCCGGCACCTTGTCGTACTGGCCGCCGTGGGCCGGCGCGGAGGCCCCATGACCATGCCCGTCATGCGTCTGCGAGTCGTCGCTTCCCACGGGCACGAGGTGCATGCCGCACTTGGGGCAGTCACCCGGCTGGTCGGAGACGACCTCCGGGTGCATCGGGCAGGTGTATTGGGCGCCACCCTGGCTGCCGGCGGCGTGTTGGTCCGTATCGCCGCTGCCTCGTGTCGGTGCCTCGTGCGAGGAGTGCCCGTGACAATGGTCGTGTTGGTGTTGCGTCATGGAATCGTCTCCGTCGCTTCCGCGTCTTGATTCAACCTCGTGGCCCTATCTCGATAGGGTCGAAACTAATAGTGCCGTATCCAATAATCAGGAGGTGCGATCAAAGCAGAAGATCGCGCTTGCGTTGCTCGTACTCCTCGCGGTCGATTTCTCCCCGGGCGTAGCGTTCTTGAAGAAGGTCCAGGGCCGTTGGCCGCCGTTGAGAAAATGGCTCGCCCCGGCCTCGGGTCAGGCCACGCACCAGGAGAACGGCCAAGGCAATGACGATGCCCCAGAACAACACCATCATGAGCCCGCCGAAGAGCATATGCCCCCAGCCGTAACTCCCCATATACGCCATCATGTCGCCCCACATGGTCGGATCTCCTTTCAAGTTGAATCATCCTGATATCAGGCTAAAACCTGTGGGAGACCCAAGGGTCAAGATAATATGAGGTGAAAGCATGCGGCTCTTGATCCCGGTCAACGTTCGGCATCTTCAGTGGGATGAAATCAACGCCGCCCGCGTGTGTTGATGTGTGAATCCAGGATGTCAGTGAACCCCCGGCTCATCGTGAGTATTGCGTGAGCTACCCGCTAGCTTCCGCCACTGTCCCCAGCGAGGAATGAACATCGGCACCCGCCGCTGGTAGGCGCGATAGGCGTCACCGAACCAGGCCAGCATCTGCCGTTCCTCGCGGTGGGCCAGCCAGGTATAGGCAAGCACGATCACTGGAAACAGGCCGATCGAGAATAGCGTCGGCCAATGCACCACGCCTTCGCCGAACAAGGCGATGAACAAGCCGGTGTATTGGGGATGCCGTACCAGGGCATAGAGTCCGCCGGTCACCAGGTGGTTCTCGCGCCGTGCCTTGTAGACTTGCCGCCAGCCCTGGATAAAGATCCCGATGCCGGTAAACGCCAGGCCGTAACCGAGCAGCATGGAGACAAGCATGCCGGTTTCTCCCAGCCCCACCAGCGTCGACCAGAGACTGGCGCTGACATACTCGCTATCCAGACCGAAGAAACGCACCAGCAGGTAGATAGTGAGTGGAAAGCCATACATCTCGGCGTAGAGCGCGATGATGAAGGCCTGCACCGCGCCGGCACCGGCCCATTCGCGCCAGTTCTTCGGTGCGAAATAGCGATAGAAGAACCAGGACACCAAGACGATGACGATCAGCGCGAGGCCCCAGGCTCCGGTATGATTGATGGATTCGTTCATGGTCTACGCTCCGCTGTGCCGGTTGAGGCGTGTGACAAAGAAGTTGTAGAGCGGGCCGAAGACCAGGGCCACGTACCAGCCGTAGCCGAAGCTTTCAGCCAGGCCCAGGAAGAAGCTTGGCCAACTCAACCAGGTGAAGCCAGGCAGTAGGCGCAGCCAGCTCTCATACATTGCCCGGTCGGGAAACAGCAGGCCGAAGCCGACGCACAGGATGAAGGTCACGGCCAGGAACAGCCCCAGGCTCATCCCGAGTGCGATCACGGGAATCCGTGGCGTGGCCTGAACCGGCAAGCGGGTTCCGTAACGCGGCTTGGCTGTCGACGGAACATCGGCATCAGGCATCTTCGTTCTCCGGTTGGGTAGGCAAGGTCTTTGCTGCAGGTGCGAGATACTGTTCGGGCGCGGCCTCGAAGCGCTCCCGGCAGTCACGAGAGCAGAAGTAAAAGACGTGGCCATCGTGGACGCTCGGCTTGGCCCTTTCGGTTCTGACGGTCTTGCCGCAGACGGGATCGACGTCCTCGGCTGGCGGAATCCACTTCAGCCCCTCGGTGGCGTTTGGATCCTCTGGACTATCGCCGCCATGCTTGCTCCTGCCATGGCGGTGCCCCATGACGTGGGCACCACAGCCAAAGCGCATCATCAGAAAGAGGATCGCTCCCCAAAGCAGGAAGTAAAACAGTGCGTTCATAAATGCCTCATCGTGACTTCCGCTAAGTTGTGCCCCTCACCGAGCCCGCGGGCGTGCTCGCGAATGTTCAGGTTTTTCTCTTGGCGGGGCACGGGTTCCTCCCGCGCGTCGATGTCTGGAATCGCGCGGGGCTAGGGAAACGGGGATGACTTAGACCCTGAAGCGTCGAGTCAATAGGTAGAGCGGAACCGGCGATGGGGCGGGAAGGGCACTTGGCGTGCCGCAGGCGGTGCCATGCCGGGAATCGCCATGGCTAAGGGAAGGGGCTCGAACTCCAGGTCCTGGCGCTCCAGGCGTAACAGGGCGCTGCCGGCCTGGCGAGTGCCATGGCCATGGTGGCAGTGCGGCCGAGGGGGGGGCCGTGTGGATGCGTTCGGCGTTCGAGTGCGTATCTGCGTGAGGCTCAACGCCAACCTGGCCAGACTCAGTAGAGGAGGGAGCATCTGCCGAGGAGGGGTCATCTGCCATTGTGGCGGCGCTAGAGAGCAGTAGCACCATGCCCAGCAGGATGACCAGACCAAAGCGATGCCAGGCGGTGGCAGACCGCGAGGATTGCTTAGGAAATGACGTGTGCCTGGCCATGCGGCAGGGCTCCTGCAGAGTGATGTATATCTTAACCTAGCGCAGATTCGAACCTTGTCCATTGACACGGATCAAGACGGAGCTTGCCGTAAGCTGCAGCGGCCTCATTGAAGTGGTGACCTGGGCGAATGGCTGGGATGTAGTGGTCAAGTGTTTTTGGCCACCGAGCTTTGAGCATTCCAGTAGTTCTTTTCTGCCAAGTTCGGCGGTATCCCATCGTTATGCTTGTGCGGCCTGAGGCTGCTGTAGTAACCGATCATATAATCAGTGACAGATCGCTTCGCCGCAGCGACATCGGGATAGCCG
>NZ_PZJU01000085.1 GCF_003206715.1 Salinicola peritrichatus
CTGTCGAACTCGGGAGAGCTACTACTGGCATCTAATACTTCTTGGCTATGTACCGACTGGACTAATGTGATGGTAAGGTGCTGTGATAAGAAAGCTCGTACTCGCTACTACAGGCCGCGGCAGGTGCTGTATATACGGTGCAAAGAAAGGAGTCCTATGGATAGTTCGCGTTATTACTGATAAGTGGTTGTATGGTATTCAAATATGGTATTACATCTGATGAAGTCGTAATGCTTTTAAAAATCAAATTATGAGATCGAAATAATGGTCGTAGAGGAAACCCCTATTATTGCTCTTCATTTGGGAGTTCACAAAACAGCCACTACGCATATACAGTCCAAGCTCTGGAATAGCCGACGAACACTTACCGAAAATAAAATAAATTACATTAAGCTTTCAGAACTCAGGAAGAATGTTACTTCTAGATTGCATAATGAGGATTTCGGAAAGAAAGATATTCTTGATTTTTTACTTCCATATATGAATTGTAATCGTCTAATCATCTCGGATGAAAATATTATTGGGGGTACCAATGCTCCACGTAAGCAATTACTTTATCCACGCGCCAAGTACAAGATTAAGAAAATAGTTGATGCTTTGAAAGGGTATGAAGTAGAAGTCTATATAACACTTAGAGAATTTTCAGAATATTTGATTTCCAGATACTCAGAGTCTCTTAGACACTATAAGTTTTGTCTATTTGAGGAGTACCTGGAAGATATTGAATTTCAGAACATTAGTTGGTTGCCTTTGTTAGAGGATGTGTCTTCTATAGGTTGTAAAAAAATATATATAAATGACTTTGAATTTGTACTTAATGAAAAGAAATATTTTGAACTCTTGCTTGGGAAAGGATTAGATTTAGCGGAAGCTAACCAAGGGGCAAAAATAAGAAGAAGTAAACTTTCTCAGCAAGCATATCAGGTTGCAAAGCTCTACTCTGAATTGTATTCAAAAAAGACGACAAAAAAGTTGATTCATATGATGGATGAAAATCCTCAAGATACAGCGGTGACTCCCTTTATGCCTTTTTCTAGTGGCGAGAGAGAATTTTTCTCGCGAAAATATAAAAGAGAAATCGAATATATCAATAGCAATAAATTTGCTTGTGAAGTTAATTGGCTGGAGTGATTTGTTATTGAGTGCTGTATTTGCAATATACTATTTCAGAATTTTTTAGGATTGATACTATGGCGAATGAAACTGAAGATGTAAGAAAAGTAGTTCTAGTTGGTGGTGCTGGTTGGCCAAACTATGGCGATGAATTAATATTGGATGCTTGGAAAAGGTTTCTGCTAAAGAATAATGTAGCGGATGAAATACATTTCTATGAGGGAACCTCGGAGAAGGCAAGAAGCCTCCATGGAGAAACGACAACACAAACAAATTTGATTTTTAAATCTGATCTTGAACGTATAGCCCATTCTAGAAAAGGATTGAACTTTTGGGATCAAGTTTTACGCGGATACCAATTTGTCGAAAATGATGGGTTAAAAAGATATTCCCATATTGATTTTAATGTCTTTAGAGTTGCTAAGCATATTCACTTGCACGGCGGGGGCTATTTGAATGACTTTTGGCCGGAGAGAGGGTTCTTTCTTGGATTTTTGGCTGCGATGAATAAAGAATATGGAATAAAAATAGCTGCTACTGGAATCGGGTTTGGCCCGGTTTGTGACATACCAGATCCGAAGAGAGAGAAATTATTAGAAATTTTCTCTCGTTTTAGTGTTTTTGAACTTAGAGATATAGAGGGGTTTAGGTTTTTAAGACAAGAGTTTAATTTGCCTAATTTTTTATATGGGTTGGATGATTGTTTTTTAAGGGACATAAACGATATTTTTTGCGAGGGGCAAGGAGGAGGACGTAATCTCTATTTATCCTTGTTAGGGAATAGTGTAAATAAAATACCGGAGAAGTTTTGGGAAGATTTACGTAGAGAAAGTAGCAATCGATTTGATAAGATTGTTTATTTTGAAAGCTCCCCTGGAGAAGACGAAAATGTGATCAGGTTTGTTGAACAGAAGGTTGGGGAAAAAATAGATGTTCAAAAAGTTGCTGATTCACTAGCAAAGCCAATTAGTGTAAATAGACAGGATAGAGTTATTTGCAGTCGTTTTCATGTTCACTTTGTTTTTGCTCGTTATGGCATTTCTGGTCTATGCAGTTCTCGTAATCAAGGTGCTGGATATTACGATATAAAACATCAGTCTATCATAGACAGAGGATCTGACTTTATTTTTTCCGATCTCGCTAATGTTTCATTCGGTGACGATAATGGCGGTTGCTCCTATCTCTCTAAAAGAGATAAATATTTTCACCATGAGAAGTTGAGATTGGCAAAACAAATTTATAGCTTGACGAGCGATTAATTCATATAATGTGTTTGATTCGCTCCTAAGGCAGAACCTACTAATTATAAAGTAAAATGGTTGTTCTTAAAAGCCTTACTCATGTATGAATATAAATCTTTGATTGGTTAGCATAGATTGAAAGTGATATGCGGTCATGTTTATTTCCATCGGTGTCTATATGAATGGAATCATTAGAAAAGTTGTAGCCGAATTTTTTTGGCTGAAGCGTTATGTAATACAGAAATATCTGCAGCGAAAAACTATTGCTAATAATGCGACGGAAAAATCTATTCATAACTGTGAGGGTAATCTTTGCGCACTCTCGGTTATAAAGAAAAAAATTAACCCTGAGGAGTTAGATGTTTATTTAAATTATTATGAATCGGTGGGTGTTAGCGGATTTTTGTTTGTTGTCGATAATGAGGCCTTTGATGACACCATGAGAAATTTGATGGTGGAAAAAGGGATTTGTTATATTGTTATAAATGATATGTCCAAACTTAAACATGTGCTTAACTATTACCTCGATAAATTGAGAGCTGGAAAATGGACTTTACTGGGATATGACTTGAGTTTGTTTTTATATCCTTATAATGATTCTCGGACTATTTTGGAGTTAATAGAATATTTATCGTCGACACGTGAGTATGCTATGTCGGCGATCAACCTTTCACCTAAATATCTCCCTGAAATCTGGGGGGAATATAAAAATGATGATGAACTATCTTTTCTCCAAGAGACCTATTTTCGTTCTTACAATAAAAGATATAGAAATAACCGAGTCGCTAATTTGTACGAAGAGCTTGTTTCTTCATCAAGCAAGACAGTGGCTCAAATTTGTCTCGTTAGATGGAAAAAGACTTTTTTCTTTTTAAAGCCTTTTTCTTCTTTTTCGCCAAGAAGGATCGAAAATGGCCTAGCCATGAACAAGGTTTTGGGAGCAAACGTTCCGGCGAGGAAAGGTGTTAGCGACAACATTTCCGTCCGTGAAATTTGGTATAAATTAATGGCTAAAGGACTCATTAATGATGGGGAATGGTCAGAATGAAAGAAACTCCTGCGTTTATTTTGTTAGCTCATGAAAAGCCGACACTAATAAAAGAGTTAGTAATATCTTTGATTTCTTCTGGACATGATGTTTATGTGCACTATGATCAGAACTCTCCATATGATTTAGAGAATGAGTCTGGCACATGGGGGATAGAGCAATATCCAGGTGGGGTATATTTCGCTAAACGAGTCAAGGTTGCTTGGGGAGAATGGTCCATCGTTCAAGCCACTTTAAATTGTCTGAGATTGGCTAGAGAAAAAGAATATAATGGTGCGACCAGGTTTGTCTTGTTATCTGGTTCGTGCATGCCAACAAAACCTATCTATCAATTGGCCGATTTTCTATCTAATACAGATAAAGATTTTATAGAAGCTGTTGATGCCAGGACATCTCGCTGGGTTGCGGGTGGAATACAGAATGAGCGTTGGGAGTATCGTCATTATTTTAATTACAGGTTTGAGCGCAAAAAATTCTACTGGTCGTTAAAATTTCAGAAAAAGTTTTTACCTAAAAGGAAACTGCCTCATGAGCATACGCCCCATATAGGCTCTCAATGGTGGTGCCTAAGGCGTTCTACTGTTGAGAAAATTCTTGGACTTTTAGATAAGGATAGCGGGATAGAAAAATTTTATAGAAGGACATGTGTTCCTGATGAGCATTTTTTTCAGACCCTTGTTGCGAACCTTGTTCCTAATAAAGAATTAGAGCCATATTTGCTTACAAAGTATAATTTTAATAGCTGGGGAGTGCCTCGTGTCTACTATGAAGACGATTATGAAGAGCTTCTACACCAAGATAAATTCTTTGCCAGGAAGATATCTTATCATGCTCTAGGTTTGAGAAAAAAGCTATGCCGGCTCGCTTCAATGTCTAAGTCAGAGTACGAGAGGATCATTCCTAGGGAAATAGAAACCCGGAGCGAGCAGAAAAAATATTTGGCAAAGGTAAAACACGAGTCTGTTATCTGGAATTCATGCATGCCGCATGAAACACATTATACAGAATACGTTAAGCGGATTCCCGGTCTGATCTACGTATGCTTTGAACATGATTATGATAACATTAAAGAAAAAATAAATATTTTGGATATTGATGCTGTATCTTTGTCTTTCCTGAGAAAATATGAAAATGGAAAGTCGTATAGCCTAGTTTCCAGAGTCATTGGAGCTATTGTTGCTCAGTTACTTAATAGAAGCAAAGGCTTCCAAGGTGTGCTTTTAAAAGTCTCAGGCGATCAGGCTTTTATTTTAGATGTCTTGCGTTGGAATTCTAAAGCTTGTTTTTTATATTCAAGTGTTGATGGTGTCCGTGAAGTCATCTCTCCTGTAGATGCTGATTACGTATATAAATGTATTTTTTCGCAGAGCCAATTCATGAGCTCAATGACAATTAATAAAGAAGGAAGTTGGAATAGAGAGGGCGGCTTTAGAGAATCCGATGTAAGTGTGGTAGGGGAGCTTCATCTCGTTTCTTCTCTGGATAGAAGAAAGGCTGAGAAATATATTCGCGATAATTTAAAGCCTGATGATGTCTACATTGGTCCTGCCTCTATTTATGATGCGGCTGACTTGATCAATGCTGTAAAACAATATCCTGATGTATATGTATACTCATATGTGACTCCAAGCAGGTTGAATGATATTTTGTCGATAAGTTCTTTGTCATATATAGTTGAGTATATTTCTTCTGAAGATAACCTATTGGATTTCAGCGGCACATACTTAGAATATAAAAGAGCTTCGAGGGAGGCGGCTGCGAGGAGCCTTTTTGACCGAAACATTCATTGGCCTAATGTCAAGCCGAAACAGCAATTGGAATGGATATGATACTAGTCATTGGAGGAGCCGGTTATATTGGCTCTCATATGGTGAAGCAACTCATTAATGCGGGCCACCATGTTTTAGTGCTGGATAACCTGAGCACGGGCTTTTGTGAACTTGCTCGCCATGGTCATTTAGTTGTGGGTGACCTGGCGGATACAGCGTTGCTTGAGCGACTATTCCGAGAAAATGCCTTTGATGCTGTGATGCATTTTGCGGCTTGCAGTTTGGTTGGTGAGTCGGTGGCCGATCCCGCCAAATATTACCGCAACAATGTCTCCAATACGCTGAATCTGCTTGATGTAATGGTGCGCCACGATGTGCATCATTTCATTTTCTCCTCTACTGCGGCGACTTTCGGCGAGCCGGAGTATACGCCGATAGATGAGTCCCATCCGCAGAAGCCAATCAATCCTTACGGTGCCAGCAAGTTGATGGTGGAACGGGCCCTACAGGACTATGCCACGGCCTATGGGCTTAACTCGGTTTCCCTGCGTTACTTCAATGCCTGCGGTGCGGACCCGGAAGGTGAGCTGGGTGAATGCCACGACCCGGAAACCCACCTGATTCCGTTGATCCTGCAAGCGGCTTCCGGGCGGCGTGAAAGCATCACCGTTTTCGGGCGCGACTATCCAACGGAAGACGGCACGTGTATTCGCGACTACATCCATATCGAGGATCTTTGCGCGGCACATGCGCTGGCGCTGGAGGCCCTCGTAAGTGGCAAGGTGTCAGGTGCCGCAGCCTATAACCTGGGCAACGGCAACGGATTTTCCGTGCAGCAAGTCATCGATGCGGCAAAGAGTCTGGTTGCCGAAGAAGGGCGGGGTATCCACGTCGAAGAGGGAGAGCGCCGGGCAGGTGATCCAGCCGTTCTGGTAGCGGATGCCAAGAGAGCCAAGAATGAACTGGGCTGGACGCCGCAATACGCCGATCTTCCCACGATCCTCAAACATGCCTGGGAGTGGGAGAAGCATTTGGCTAAACTCTCGTAGATTTCTCACGAATAAGTGGGGCACCGACATGCAATGGACGAGATTTCCGCTTTGGTTCGGCGAGCTTTTCACCGGCGCTAAATCTTTCAAGGCCAACCCGCTCATCGGCAGCGACCGGCTCAATCGCTATGGGCTCCATGTGGGGCGTGTCTGGCTGGCGTACTGGATGTCCCGGCTGCGCATGGCGATGCTGGCGCCGGGCGTGCCCAGGGCGGATCGCGAGCAGTTCCAGCGGTACGGTTACGTGCTCAAGGAAGACTATCTGCCTGAAGCGCAATTTCAGGCACTGGTCAAGGCGGTGCGTGAGTACGAAGGGGAAATCCGCGAGTGCTGCCAGGGCGATACCAACACGCACCGGATTCTGCTCGCGCCGGAAGTGCTGGAGCAGTTGCCCGCGGTGAAGGCGGTGCTGGAAGATTCCGCGTTGAAGCGGCTGTTCCGCTATTGTGCCGGGCATGCGCGCCTGCCGATCTGCCATGTCGAGAACGTGCATAACGGCAGCCGGGATAGTGCCACCGCGCGCGATCCGCAGAAGAATCTGCACGTCGATACGTTCCAGCCGACCATGAAGTTCTGGCTCTATCTGGAAGACGTGACCGACGAAAACGGCCCGTTCGTTTTTGTGCCGGGTTCCAACCGCCCGCACCGTGAGCGGCTGAAGTGGGAATACGAGATGAGCTTGCGTGCGAAGGCGCACGCGGACCGCTATACCGCCCGCGGCTCGTTCCGCGTGAGCGAGGAGGATGCCCGGAAGTTGGGTGTGTCCGGCCCGCAGCCGTTCCGTGTCAAGGCCAATACGCTGCTGATCGCCAATACCTTCGGTGTGCATGCGCGGGGCAACGCGGAGCCGGGTAGCTCGCGCCTGGCGTTGTGGGGCATGAGCCGCACCAATCCGTTCCTTCCCTTGCCCGGGCTCGGGTTCGATTACTTCAATCGCCTTCAGTACCGGGTGTTACAGCGCATGCGCCGGCAGGAAGACGCCAGGGCGGCGGCGAAGGGCGGGCAGTCTTCCTGGCATGTGATCGAGCAGCGGCGGTTGTAGTTCTTCTAACTATTTCAATGGCCTGCCGATTGCTTGGTTACCTTTGGTTTGGAGTAACCATACATACAAAGCCTTCCACAACCGCGAATGGTGGTAGTGCGTGCAGGATGGCAGCTATCGCTGTGAACGAATGGGCTTTGCGACTAGCAACTGATAGCAGGTAAGGGAAGGATAAAATGGTTAATGACATCCGTTGGCAGCAACGCTTTTCGAACTATACCAAAGCGCTAAGTCAGCTTGGCAGTGCCATAGAAGAGTACGGTGATACCACTCAGGACATCATCAAGGAAGGTGTTATCCAACGTTTTGAATTTACCCATGAGCTGGCCTGGAAAGTCATGAAAGATTACCTGGAGCATGAAGGAATACAAAATATCACGGGCTCTCGGAGTGCGGCACGCTCGGCTTTCAATCTTGGATTGGTGCAAGATGGCCAAGTCTGGATGGATATGATAGAGACACGTAATGCCACGGTGCATGCTTATCGGCATAGTATCCTGGATAAAGAATTTAACAATATCGTTAATCGATATTATATGGCGTTGCGGCAGTTCGAATCTGTCATGGAAGGGTATCGGTAATGTTTGGCTTGCCTGAGAAGACGCTGGCTGACCTTCGACAAGTACTCTCATCCTTTTCAGGCATCGAAAAAGTTGAGATCTATGGTTCTCGCGCCAAAGGGACTTTCAAACCGGGGTCGGATATTGATCTGGTTGTGCATGGTACGCTCTCCGAAGCTGACATGGCCCGGCTTCGTGAAGCTTTTGAAGATCTCAATATTCCCTATTTTATCGATGTGAGCCGTTACGAGGATATCGACGATAACGACCTGAGAGAGCATATTGCTCGCGTGGGCCAGCGCTTTGACGTGGAATGAGCTGTTATAAAAATTTTAATTGCCGGCGGCTCGGGGCCGGTGGGGGCAGACTGATACTGCACCAGCACGATAACGGCTACAAACTTCTGTTCAGCGAGCCGAGGAACGTCCGTGATCTGCTGACGGGCTTCGTCAGGGAGGATTGGGGCGAGCGCCTGGCGTTGTGGGGCATGAGCCGCACCAATCCGTTCCTTCCCTTGCCCGGGCTCGGGTTCGATTACTTCAATCGCCTTCAGTACCGGGTGTTACAGCGCATGCACCGGCAGGAAGACCCCCTGCGTCAGACTAGTTGTCGCCCCGATAGACTCCATCCGGGGGGCGAGGAGCAGAGCATTGGCAAGGTACGGACAGGCTTTCAAGGATCGCGCAGTGGCACGGTTGTAGTTCTCGCTCGGTGATATGGTTATCGAGCATCGGTATCATTCCCTTTCGGAACGTAAGCGCTCCACGAACCCCATCTTGAACAGTTTGCAGTGATGTGATCCACGCTCAGACCGGTAGCGTCTCTTTCCACCGCCAGGGCAGTAGGGAGCTGAGATCGTCTTCCGCGTCGAGCATCGGCAACGTCTCGAACACGAACTGCAGATACTCGTATGGCGAGAGACCGTTGGATTTCGCGGTTTCGACGAGGCTGTAGATGGCGGCACTGGCGTGGGCGCCGCGTGGCGTCTGGCTGAACAGCCAGTTCTTGCGCCCCACCACGAAGGGGCGGATGGCGTTCTCCGCCGGGTTGTTGTCCAACGGGATGAGGCCGTCGTCGAGGAAGCGGGTCAGGCGTTGCCACTGGTGATCCAGATAGTGCAGCGCCTTGCCCAGCGTGCTTTTCGGCAACACCTGGTTGAGTGACTTGTCGAGCTGACGTCGTAGCTGGCCGATCAACGGTCGGCTCTGCTGTTCGCGCAGGGCGTGACGAGCTCGAGGATCGAGATCCTTGGCGCGCTTGTCGATGGCGTAGAGCTTGCCGATCTGGTTGAGGGGTAATCCCCCCGA
>NZ_PZJU01000086.1 GCF_003206715.1 Salinicola peritrichatus
GTCGAAATGCTTACTCAGGCAGACGCGCCGCTCGGCATCCCAGTTTTCGTGAAACCCCGCCGAGTAACCGACATCGTAACTATTCAGGTGGCTGCGGATGGCATGTCGCCAACCACCTGATTTTTTTGGCATAGTGTGCCTGATCCTTCGGCACGTCTATGCGGTGACATGACCATCAGCGATATCAACGTCGACGAGGCCCTGGAACGGGTCCGGCAGCAGCTCAAGGAAGACCACACGGTCTCGCCTTCCTTGCGTGCTGCCATCGACGTGCTGATGCTGCTGGTCAAGCTGATGGCCGACCGACTGGCCACCAGCAGCCGCAACAGCAGCAAGCCGCCGTCACAAGACCCCAACCGCCAACGCCGTTCCCGGGCCAAGGGCGAGCGTCGCCCTGGCGGGCAACCGGGTCACGAAGGCAAGACGCTGGCGCCGGTCACCGATCCCGACGAGATCGTGTCGTTGCGCGTCGATCGCCGCACCTTGCCCAAAGGGCGCACCTATCGCTCGGTCGGCATCGAAACGCGCCAGGTGCAAGACATCGTGATCCAGGCCGTCGTCACCGAGTATCGCGCCGAGGTGCTGGAGGACGATCTCGGGCGGCGCCATGTGGCGCCGTTTCCCGACGGCGTGACCCGCCCGATCCAGTATGGCCCACGTCTCAAGGCGCATGTCGTCTATCTCTCGCAGTATCAGTTGCTGCCCTATGCCCGCATCCAGGCGCTGCTGGCCTCACAGTGCGATCTATCGCTGAGCACCGGCACGCTGTTCGCCTTCAATCAAGAGGCCTATCAGCGCGCCGAGGCGTTTGCCGAGTGGGCGATCCCGGCGCTGAGGCAAGCCGCGACCGTGCATGCCGACGAGACCGGGATGCAGGTCGGCGGCAAGCGCTACTGGCTGCACAGCGCCTCGAATGACGCCCTGACCTACTTGGCGCCTCACGCCAAGCGAGGTCAGGAGGCCATGGATGCCATCGGCATCCTGCCCTATGTCCAGGGGGTGCTGGTGCATGATCACTGGAAGCCTTACTACCGCTACGCGGATTGCCGCCACGCACTTTGCAACGCCCATCACCTGCGTGAATTGACTGCGGCCTGGGAAAATGACCACCAAAAGTGGGCCAAGGCGCTGCATGATCTGCTGCTGGAGATGCATCAGGCCGTTGACGCTGCCGGTGGCACGCTCTCGCCCGAAGAGGCGCAACGCTGGCGAGTCCGCTATCGGCAGTGCCTGACAGAGGGTGAGACCGAGTGTCCGCCACCGATCCCACCACCACCGGGAAAGCGCGGTCGTGCCAAACGTACCAAGGCACGTAACCTGCTCGAACGTCTCCAGGCGTACGAGGACGACGTGCTGCGTTTCCTCGACGACCCCGCCGCGCCCTTCACCAATAACCAAGGGGAGCGTGACCTGCGGATGACCAAGGTCCAGCAGAAGATTTCAGGCTGTTTCCGCTCCTGGGAAGGTGCCGAGATCTTCTGCCGGATGCGCAGCTTCCTCTCGACGGCGGTCAAGCAGGGCCTGGCAGCGCACACCGCACTAGAACAGTTGTTTGCCGGTGAAGTGCCCGAATTCATGCGTCGGGACGGCCTGGATCAGGCAGCGTGACCTGAATAGTTAC
>NZ_PZJU01000087.1 GCF_003206715.1 Salinicola peritrichatus
TTGAGACCGCCCTTTCATCAATGAAAATTCCTTGGGTCAGAAGTTTTTATCCGAATTTCATGAGCTTGAATCGTGTAGAGACAAGTGTCAGAGGGAGGGGCTGGTGGCGGTCATCATGACGACTCGCGATAGGCCTGCCTGGGGCGGATGGAAGCGCGGACGGGGCGAGGAGAGGGCTTTCGAAATCAAACATTGGGTCTGCGTTCGAGACCGTAATACTCAGGAAGGTACAGGAGGTGAACGATGACCGAAGAGCGACCCCCAATATCCATCCTGGCGAGATTCTGCTGGAGGATGTCATCGAGCCGTTGGGTTTGACCAACAATGCCATGGCCATTGGTGTGCCGGCGACCCGTATCGGCGAAATCACGCGCGGGGCGCGGGCGATCACGGCAGACACGGATTTGCGCCTGTCGATCTACTTCGGCACCAGCCCGGGCTATTGGCTGCGGCTACAGAATTCCTATGATCTGGATGAGGCCAGACGCCACGGTCACTACGAGGGGATTCGCCCTCGGGTAGCTTGATCGAGCCAGGTAACCAGAAGGGCGGCGCCAATGTCGCCCTCGGCACGAACCGCCGTATCCGCTTCTCTCCGCCTAACTTGCAGCTGAATCCCTCTCATGTCGCTGTCTCATATTTCACGCCAGCTTCTGCAGTTCTTCATACAGCGCCAAGGGAATCTTCACGCCATTGACGCGGCTGCGTTCCCGCGCTTCATAACGACGCTGCGAGGGCAGCCGGGCGCCCTGGTCGAGGATGCGCTCGAACAGCACTTCCGCGTGGGCGAGATGCGCGTCGGCACGTTCGCCCAGGAAGGTGGCGGGGGAGAGGGCGATGATGATCTCGCCGTGGTAGGGCTTGCCGGTGCCTTGATCGTTGGCGGGCTGGGTCTCGTGGCTGAGCACGTCACCGATCAAGGGGCCGGCGAGCAGTTCGATCATGGTCGAGAGCGCGGAGCCCTTGTGGCCGCCGAAGGGGAGCATGGCGCCTTCGAGCGCGGCTGCCGGATCGGTGGCCGCGTTGCCCTGGTCGTCCAGTGCCCAGCCTTCGGGGATCGAGTCGCCAGCGCGTTTGTGCAGTTCGATCTCGCCACGGGCGACGACGCTGGTGGCAAAATCGAAGGTATAAGGATGCTTGCCCGGTCGCGGCCAGGAAAATGCGATGGGGTTGGTTCCCAGCAGCGGGCGATTGCCGCCTGTGGGGGCGACGAAGGCGTGGGTCGGGTTCATCGCCAGGCCGACCAGCCCCATCTCGGCGAGTGTTTCGACCTCGGGCCAGAGCGCGGAGAAGTGAAAGCAGTTGTTGATGGCGAGCGCGGCGATGCCGTTACGTTCGGCCTTCTCCTTGAGATGGGACTTGCCTCGTTCGAAAGAGAGCAGCGAGTTGCCCCGATGCGCATCGATCCTCACGATGCTGGGTGCCTGATCGATGATCTCCGGCTCGGCCTGGGTATCGACGCCGCCTTTTCTGGCGGTTTCCACGCAACTGATGAGGCGATAAAGGCCGTGGGAATGGCATTCGTCACGTTGCGCCGCGATCACACTGCGCGTGATTGCGCCGGCGTGGGCATCGCTGAATCCGGCATTGCCGAGGATGCGCAGGCTCAGCGCTTCGGCGTCTCGAAGCGAAAGGGTAATGTCTTGTTCCATGATCGGGCTCTTCGGCGGGTGCATCAGACATTGGCATGCAAAGACGCCAGACAGTGAGTCGGCTCTTTGTCATACAAGCAGGAAGCCAGCATAAACGTCTGAAACGTCAGCGCCTGTTAGACGAAAGTGATAGTTCGTCGAGCGTGATGCCCCGAATGGTGTGGTTGCATGTCGGGCTAGGTCGGATCCTGATGCGATCCCGGCACCGCCAGCGCGTTCAGATCGAGCATCTGGATCACGCTGATTGCGGCCTCGATGGCGCCTTCCTGGCACAAGCCGGACAGGGCGGCATTTTCATAGCCAGACAGTGCGGCCTCGATGCAGGCTTTTTGGACTTTCGTGGCGAGCTGCAGCGCTTCCGTCTCGTTCATCGCTTCTTCTCCAATCGTCCATCGCGCATTAGCAGGTACTCCCTAAGCACCACGGCATGATTGCGTTCGACGTCTTTCGCAGCGAACAGCAGCGTCAGCTGCTGCTGGCGGGCGATCTCACATAGCTCGTCGAGAGCGGTGGTGTCGGCCTCGGCGAGTTCCGCGAGATACGCCTTTCGAAACGCTTGCCAGCGTTCCCGGTCATGGCCGAACCACTGGCGTAGTGCCTTGCTGGGTGCGAGCGTCTTGTACCACGCATCGATCCTGGCATCTCGTTTGACGATGCCACGCGGCCACATGCCATCGATCAGAACTCGATAGCCGTCGTTCTGGGCGGCGGCGTCGTAAATCCGTTTGAGCTGAATCTTCATGAATGCTCCCCGAGGATTGGCGGTAGCAATCTTCGCCAATATCCGGATACTTATAACGCTGTGTTTTTGTTTCTAACAACAAGCAGGGATAAAAAATTATGAAAAAGGCTTTTGTGGTTCCAGTCGCTGCCGCTCTTTTCGCCGTCGGCTCGACCGCCTCGGCTATGGCTCATGCCCAGGAAAAGCCGCTGGTCATCGGCACCAACAACTGGGCCGAGAACGTTGCCGTCGCCAACCTCTGGAAGCTGGTGCTGGATGGTCAGGGGTATGACGTCGAGCTATCGGATGTCGGCAAGAGTGCCTTGTTTGCGGGATTGGCGAGCGGCGATTTCGATCTGTCGCTGGAACTGTGGCTGCCGTATACCGACAAGGCGTTTCTCGAGCCGTACAAGGATACGCTCGAGGTTCACGACGCCTGGTATGACAGGACCGGGCTGGGCCTGGTGGTGCCGAGCTATGTCGACATCGATTCCATTCCGGAACTGGCGAAGCGTGCCGACGAGTTCGAATACCAGGGCAGCCCGACGATTCTGGGGATCGACCCGGGCTCGGCGATCGCCGGGATGACCGACGACGCTATCGAAACCTACGATCTGCCTCTGAACCAGGTGAACAGCTCCGAACCGGCGATGATGTCCGCGCTCGACCGCGCCTACAAGAGTGAAGAGCCGATCGTGGTAACGCTGTGGAATCCGCACTGGGCCTTCGCGGACTACGATCTGAAGTATCTCAAGGATCCCGAGAAGGTCTATGGCGACGGTGACACGATCTACTGGTTCTCCCGCGAGGGCTTTTCGGGAGACGATCCGTGGCTGACGGCGGTGCTCGATGCCTGGCACATGAGCGATGAAAGTCTCGGCGAGCTGATGTCGGAGATCGAGTCTCAGGACGATCCGGTGGCGGGCGCACGGACCTGGCTCGAGGAAAACCGCGATCAGGTCGACGAATGGCTGGCGGCCGGCGAGCAGATTCAACCGTAGCGATAGCGGCGATCGCGTCTTGTCCTGCGTGGCTGGCCGCTTCTATTAAACGGAACGGTCAGTCAGTGCAACCACTGCGGGTTACGCTATTGGACAATTGATTAAACGCTGCTTCACGCTCTAGTCTGTGCCGATTACCGGATACCTGACAGACCGGTAACACAATGACAATCGGCCACAAGCCGATATCACAATAACAGCGTGCTGCTGTGCAGGAGATTGATCATGAAGAAGACGCTGCTTGCGGCTGGCATCGCCGCCATGATGCTGGGCGCGACCCCGGTCATGGCCAAGACGCTGGTCTACTGCTCCGAAGGCTCTCCGGAAGGCTTCGATCCCTCGCTCTACACTGCGGGGACCACCTTCGACGCGTCGAGCAAGACGGTCTACAACCGTCTGGTCCAGTTCAAGCCGGGTACCACCGAAGTCGAACCGGCCATCGCCAAGAGCTGGGAAATCTCCGACGACGGCCTGGAAGTGACCTTCCATCTGCGCGATGACGTCAAGTTCCAGACCACCGACTTCTTCACGCCGAGTCGAAAACTCAACGCCGACGACGTCATCTGGACGTTCGAGCGTCAGATGGACGAGAACAACCCGTATTACAAGCTCGCCAACGGCAGCTTCGAGTACTTCAATTCGATGTCGATGGGCGAGTTGATCAAGTCGATCGAGAAGGTCGACGATCATACCGTGAAGTTCGTGCTCACCAAGCCCAACGCGCCATTCGTCGCCAATCTGGCAATGGACTTCGCTTCGATCCACTCCAAGGAGTACGAGCAGCAGTTGCTCGACGAGGGCAAGCCGGAGCTGGCCAACCAGCAGCCGATCGGCACCGGTCCGTTCCAGTTCGTCAACTACCGTGAAGATGCGGCCATTCGCTATCAGGCCAACCCGGACTACTTCCGCGGCAAGCAGCCGATCGACAACCTGGTCTTCGCCATCACTTCCGATGCCCAGGTTCGCTACCAGAAGCTGATGGCGGGCGAGTGTCATGTGATGCCGTTCCCGAATCCGTCCGATGTCGAAGAGATGAAGCAGAACGACGACATCAACGTACTCCAGGAAGCGGGTCTGAACGTGGCCTACTTGGCCTACAACACCCAGCAGGCGCCATTCGACAAGCCGGAAGTGCGCAAGGCACTCAACATGGCGATCAACAAGCAGGCGATCATCGACGCGGTGTTCCAGGGCGCTGGCGAAGTCGCCAAGAACCCGATCCCGCCGACCATGTGGGGCTACAACGACGATATCCAGGACGATCCGTACGATCCCGAGAAAGCCAAGCAGATGCTGGCCGATGCGGGCGTCGAGAACCTGAAGATGAACATCTGGGCGATGCCGGTTCAGCGTCCGTACATGCCGAATGCGCGGCGTACCGCCGAGCTGATGCAGTCGGATCTGGCCAAGATCGGTGTCGATGCGGAGATCGTCACCTACGAGTGGGGCGAGTATCTGAAGCGTTCTTCGGATACCAAGCGCGAGGGCGCGGTCATTCTGGGCTGGACCGGCGACAACGGCGATCCGGACAACTTCATGGGCGTGCTGCTCGGCTGTGATGGTGTCGGCGGTGCCAACCGTTCGCAGTGGTGCCACCAGCCGTTCGACGAGCTGATCCAGAAAGCGCGCACGCTGAGCGATCAGGGCGAGCGCGCCAAGCTCTACGAGCAGGCGCAGGAGATCTTCAAGGAGCAGGCACCGTGGGACACCCTGGCCCACTCCACGGTCTTCATGCCGATCCGCAAGGAAGTGACCGGCTACAAGATCGATCCGCTCGGCGGCCACAGCTTCGAAGGCGTCGACATCAAGTGACACTCTCCTAGCGAGGACACGGGGCGGCTCTGAAGCCGCCCCGTCTCTTATCGCGCGACTAGCTAGTACTCCAAAATGTTCAAATTCCTCCTGGTCAAGCTGGCGCAGCTGGTCCCGACGTTCATTGGCGTCACCATCGTTGCGTTCGCTTTCATTCGCCTGTTGCCGGGCGACCCGATTCTGCTGATGGCGGGCGAGCGCGGCATTTCTGCCGAGCGCTATGCCGAGCTCAAGGCGCAAATGGGCTTCGACCGCTCCTTGGTGGCCCAATATTTCGATTTCCTGAAGGGATTGCTGCACGGCGATCTCGGTAATTCCCTGGTGACCCACTCGCCGGTGATGGATGAGTTCATGAGCCGCTTTCCGGCCACGCTGGAACTCTCGCTGTTCGCCTTGGCGTTCGCTGTCATCATTGGCTTGCCGGCCGGCGTGCTGGCGGCGGTCAAGCGTGGCAAGACGCTCGACCATACCGTCATGGGTGTCAGTCTGACGGGCTACTCGATGCCGATCTTCTGGTGGGGCCTGCTGCTGATCATGCTGTTCTCGAGCACCCTGGGCTGGACGCCGGTTTCCGGACGCATCTCCTTCATGTACTTCATCGAGCCGGTCACCGGTTTCATGACCATCGACAGCCTGCTGGCCGGCGACTGGGGGGCGTTCCTGTCGTCGCTGCACTATCTGATCCTGCCGGCGATCGTGCTCGGCACCATTCCGCTGGCGGTGATCGCGCGCCAGACGCGCTCGTCGATGCTCGAGGTGCTGGGCGAGGATTATGTGCGCACCGCTCGCGCCAAGGGGCTGTCGAGCTTCCGCGTGATCATGGTCCACACCCTGCGCAACGCGCTGATCTCGGTGGTGACGGTGATCGGCCTTCAGGTCGGCCTGCTGCTGGCGGGGGCGATTCTGACCGAGACGATCTTCTCCTGGCCGGGCATCGGCAAGTGGATGATCGATGCGATCTCGCGGCGCGACTATCCTTCGGTGCAGGGTGGTCTGGTGCTGATCGCGTTCATTGTGATGATCGTCAATCTGCTGGTTGATATCGCCTATGGCGTCATCAATCCACGCATTCGCCATTAAGGGGGTATGACAATGGCTGCAATTTCCACCCCCGCCGCACCCGGGACGTTCCGCTACCAGCTGGCCTCCTTCTGGAGCGATTTCAGCGCCAGTCGCGGTGCGCTGGTCGGCCTGATCTTCATCGTTCTCATTTTGCTGGTCGCGCTGTTCGCGCCCTGGGTCGCCCCGCACGACCCGGCGATGCAGGACCGTTCGGCGCTGCTGGTGCCGCCGGTCTGGCATGCCGAAGGAAGCTGGGACTATCTCCTCGGTACGGATGCCGTGGGTCGCGACATTCTTTCACGTCTGATCTACGGGGCGCGCTATTCGCTCTCGATCAGCGCCATGGTGGTCATCATCTCGATGGGCGCCGGGATCTTCCTCGGCCTGCTGGCCGGGTATTTCCGCGGCTGGATCGAGACCGTGATCACCCGCGTGATGGACGTGGTGCTGGCATTCCCCAGCCTGCTGCTGGCACTGGGCCTGGTCGCCATTCTCAGTCCCGGCCTGACCAGTGCCATGATCGCCATCGCCATGGTGCAGCTGCCCTATTTCGTGCGCCTGACGCGGGCCGCGGTGATCGGCGAGAAGAATCGCGAGTACGTCATCGCCAGCCGGCTTTCCGGCGCCGGGCACCTGCGGCTGATGTTCAATACGCTGCTGCCCAACTGCATGGCGCCGCTGATCGTGCAGGCGACGCTCTCTTTCTCCACCGCGATTCTCGATATCGCGGCGCTGGGTTTTCTCGGCATGGGCGTCCAGCCGCCGACGCCGGAGTGGGGCGCGATGCTGGCCAATGCGCGCGAGTTCATGGGCAGCGCCTACTGGGCGGTCACGTTCCCGGGGCTGATCATTCTGCTCACGGTATTGATGATCAATCTGATGGGTGACGGCTTGCGCGATGCGCTCGATCCCAAAATGAAGCGTTCATGACGCAGGAGGCTCTTTCATGGCACTACTAGATATCGAAGGGCTCAGCGTTCGCTTCCAGACGAGCAGTGGACTGTTCGCGGCCGTGGAGGGCGTCAATATCAACGTCGACCGCGGCGAGGTGTGGTCGATCGTGGGCGAGTCCGGTTCGGGCAAGTCCGTGTCGATGCTCGCCACCATGGGCCTGCTGCCGTGGACGGCACAGGTCACCGCCGACAAGATGGCCTTCGACGGCCAGGATCTGCAGCAGTTGAGCTCGCGCCAGCGCCGGCGCATCGTCGGCGGCGAGATGTCGATGATCTTTCAGGAACCGATGAGCAGCCTCAATCCCTGCTTCACCGTCGGCACCCAGATCGACGAAATGATCAAGCAGCACCTGGGCGGATCGCGCAAGGAGCGCCACGAGCGGGCGCTGGATCTGCTGGCGCAGGTGGGGATTCCCGACCCGGCGCGTCGGATCAAGGCGTATCCGCATCAGCTCTCCGGCGGCATGAGCCAGCGGGTGATGATCGCCATGGCGATCTCTTGCAATCCGCGCCTGCTGATCGCCGACGAGCCGACCACGGCGCTCGACGTCACCATCCAGGCTCAGATTCTCGAGCTGCTGCTGCGGTTGCAGGAAGACACCGGCATGGCGCTGATCCTGATCACCCATGACATGGGCGTGGTCGCGGAGACGGCCAAGCATGTGGTGGTGCAGTACGCCGGCCGCCAGGTCGAGAAGCAGGACGTGAAGTCGCTGTTCGCCAATCCGCGTCATCCCTACACTGAGGCGCTGCTGTCGGCGCTGCCGGAGCGCGCCGGCGATCAGGATCGCCTGCCGACCATTCCCGGCGTCGTGCCCGGTCAGCATGATCGCCCGACGGGTTGCCTGTTCAACCCGCGCTGCCGCTATGCCACCGAGCACTGCCGCGAGGTCGAGCCGGTGGCGGCGCCGGACGATCCGGCCCGTACGTTGTGTCACTATCCCCTGGAAGATGGGATCTCGCCGTCGCCGGCTGCGGCGGGTGTGGCGCGAGACAACCCGCAATCCAGCCCGCATAGAGAGGTGCGCCCATGAGCCGCGATGCCGTATTGAGCGCCGTCAATCTGACCCGTCACTATCAGATCAAGGGTGGGCCGTTCTCCAAGCCGGCGACGGTGAAAGCGCTCAACGAAGCCACTTTCGAACTCTATCCCGGCCAGACGCTGGCCGTGGTCGGCGAGTCCGGCTGCGGCAAGTCGACCCTGGCCCGGGTGCTGACGATGATCGAGCCGCCCACCAGCGGCAAGCTGACGATCAGCGGGCACGAGGTATCGTTGAAGGAAGGGCAGCGCCCGCCGGCCGCGCTGCGCCGGGAGGTGCAGATCATCTTCCAGAACCCGTATGGCTCGCTCAACCCGCGCAAGACGGTGGCGACCATGCTGGAAGAGCCGCTCAAGCTCAACCGCAAGGAGATGAGCGCCGCCGAGCGACGCCAGGCGGCGCTAGACATGATCGCCAAGGTCGGGCTGCGCCCGGAACACGCCGATCGCTACCCGCACATGTTCTCCGGCGGGCAGCGTCAGCGCATTGCCATTGCGCGCGCCCTGATGCTCAACCCGAAGATTCTGGTGCTGGACGAGCCGGTCTCGGCGCTGGATCTGTCGATCCAGGCGCAGGTGCTCAACCTGCTGGCGGATCTGCAGGACGAGTTCGGGCTGGCCTACGTGTTCATCTCGCACGATCTGTCGGTGGTGCGCCGCATCGCCGACGACGTGATCGTGATGTACTTCGGCCAGCCGGTGGAAACCGGGCCGGCGGAGGAGGTCTTCACCACGCCGCGCCACCCCTACACCCAGGCGCTGTTTTCGGCCACACCGGTGGCGGATCCCAACCGCCGACGCGAGCGCGTCCACCTCAAGGGGGAACCGCCGTCGCCGCTGGCGCCGCCGCCGGGCTGCCCGTTCGCACCGCGCTGCCATCTGGCGACCGAGGCCTGCACCCAGGCCGATCCGCCGCTGGATAGCGTCAACGACCGGGTCAAGGTCGCCTGCATTCATGTCGACCAGGCGGTCGCCAAGTACGCCCGGGCGGGTTGAACCGAAAGCCTCCCGCCCAATGCGAGCGCCGATTGCTGCAAGACAGTCGGCGCTCGGCCCTCATCCTGCCACTCTCGATGTCGCCTCCTGGCGTGCATTGTCTACGCTGTAGTCAGGTTCGCTACCCGGTATCGCAACGCGCCGGGTAGTCGAATCGCGTCGATTACCTACCCAGGCAGTCATCACGCCAAGTCAGTCATCACACCAAGTCAGTCATCACATCAGGAGGTGGCGGTCATGACTCAGCAGATACTGGTACCCATCGATGGTTCGGTCAGCGCACGCCAGGCGCTGGCGCATGCGTGTCTCGTCCAGCGTGCGACCCAGGCCAGAATCCACCTGTTGCACGTGCCCGAGGTGCCGGTTGCCAAGGATGCGCTCGGCGCCAAGGTGGGAGCCGCGCCAGCCGACTACACGCCGGAGAAGGGGCGGCTGGCGGGGGAGCGGCTGCTCGAGGAAGCCTGGCAGGCGATGTGTGGTGATTCGGACGAGGTGACCTATCACATCGTGGAAGGGCGGCCGGTCGAGACCATCGTGCGGCAGGCGACCGAACTCGGGGTCGACATGATCATCATGGGCAGCCGCGGCCTGAGCAATCTGAAAAGCCTGGCTGTCGGCAGCGTGTCGCACAAGGTAGCGCATCTTGCTCCTTGTGCGGTGCTGACGCTGCACGTACCCGGCTAGATGCCGAATGGGCGGTTTGCCGCGAGGCCGTCGATCAGGAGATGTCGACCTGATAACGGAAGGTGTTCGCGGCGCCGCGTGAACGCCGGTATTCCAGCGGCGTGCGGTCGTAGCCGAACGCCAGTCGCTCGATCATGACGACCGGCTGGCCGGCGCCGATACCGAGAACCCCGGCGAGTGTCGCGTCGGCCGTCTCGACGGTCAGGGTTTCCCGCGCCGAACCGATCAGTTGCCCGCACTGGGTCTCGTAGAACGGGTAGAGCAGATTGCCGAAATCGTCGGGATCGATCTGCATCAGGGCTTCGAATCGGCCGGCCGGCAGCCAGATTTCTTCGTGGTAGACCGTCGTCCCGTCGAGTTCACGCACTCTCTCCAGTCGAATCACGTTCTCCGACGCAGCCAGTGCCAGCGCGTCCGCCACGTAGGACGGCGGAGACGTCAGTTCCCGGGCCAGGATTCGGCCATTGGGAATCCGGCGCTCGCCCCTGGCATCCACCTGGCGGAAGAAACGGAACAGCGAACTCTCGAAGTTGGGGCGCAGGACAAAGGTACCGCGCCCCTGGCTGCGCTTCATCAGCCCATCCTGGACCAGTGTGTCCACGGCCTTTCTCAGCGTGCCGACGGCGACACCGTAGTGCTTGGTCAGCTCGGCTTCGGTCGGGATCGCGCCGCCCGGCGCCCATTCGCCGGCGGCGATCTTGGCCAGCATGTCGTCGCGCAGGCGCTGGTAGAGCGGCAGCCGTTCGTCGGTCATGGAGCCTGTTCCCTTCATGAATGTTTCCTCCACGATGTTCCAGACAAATGTATCACCTTTGTTTTCATCTTTAGTCGTAACCCCGGAAGAATGCGTCCGATGCGGTGTATGCTTGCGCCCGCTGTTATTCAACTATATGAATAGATCTTTCATTGAGACCGGACGTTTCGTTCGCCGTCACGTGTTCATGTCATTCACCAGGGGCCACCTATGACGCAACTCGCTTCCGTCGCGCTGACCGGCGTCGATACGCATGCGCATATCTTTCACCAAGGGCTGGAGCTAGCCGGCAATCGCCGCTACAGCCCGGATTATGACGCGACCGTCGAGCAGTATCTGGCGCATCTCGATCATTGCGGCCTTTCTCATGGCGTGCTGGTACAGCCGAGCTTTCTGGGTACCGATAACCGACATCTGGTCGATGCCCTGCGTCGCTTTCCGCAGCGTCTGCGCGGCACGGCGGTGGTGGCGCGTGACGTGACCGAGGAGACGCTGGACGAACTGGCCGAGGCGGGTGTGGTCGGCATTCGGCTCAACCTGATCGGGCAGCCGCTGGAAGACTATCGTAGCGCGTCCTGGCGGACGTTGTTCGCCAAGGTGGCACGGCTCGGCTGGTCGGTGGAGATTCAGCGGGGCGTGGAGGATCTGGGCGAGATCGTGCCGCAGATTCTGCAGTCCGGCGTGGCGGTGGTGATCGACCACTTCGGCTTGCCCGACGGCGAGATCGACCCGGCCAATTCGGATCACCGGACGTTGCTGTCGCTGCTGCCGAGCGAGGCGATCTGGATCAAGTTGTCGGCGACCTACCGCAGCCGCTCGACGCCGGCTCAGGCACGGCGCTCGATCGAGCGTCTGCGCGATGCCTATGGCCATGGCGATCGGCTGGTGTGGGGAAGCGACTGGCCTCACACGCGGTTCGAAGCCCACACCGATTACGACGCCCAGTTCTCGCTGATGGAGACGCTGCTGCCGGACGCCGCCGAACGCCGCAAGATCCTGATCGATAACCCGGCCAGGCTGTTCGGAATCGATCGGGCTGCCTGAAGGCCAGTCGGCCAGGTTTCGTCGAGAAGGGATCCTCGAAAGGGATCGATTGAAAACCCATAAAGACAAGCGCTACGGGGAACAACGTCATGATGAGTCTTCTGGTGGTGGGAGCGATCGTCGTTTCCATCGTTCTGGGATATCGCACCAGGATCAATATCGGTCTGTTCGCGATTGCCTTCGCCTATCTGATCGGCTGCTTCGGGTTGGGCCTGAGCCCCAAGGAAGTGGTTGCCATGTGGCCACTGAAGATATTCTTCATCATCTTTTCGGTGTGTCTGTTCTACAGCTTCGCGATCGTCAACGGCACGCTGGAGAAGCTGGCCGAGCATCTGATGTATCGCTGCCGGCATTTCCCGCACCTGTTGCCCTTCGCCATCTTCCTGGCGGCGGTGGTGATCTCCGCCCTGGGGGCCGGCTATTACACCGTGCTGGCGTTCATGGCGCCGATCACGCTGCTGCTGTGCGAGCGCACCAGACTCAACCTGATCGTCGGCGCCATGGCGGTCAACTACGGCGCATTGGCGGGCGCCAACTTCGTCTCCAGTCAGAGCGGCATCATCTTCCGCACGCTGATGACCAATTCCGGCATTTCCGATGACCAGGCGTTCATCAACAGCTTTGGCATCTTTGCCAGCACCATGATCGTGCCGATCGTCGTTCTCGCCGGCCTGATCCTGTTCAGCCGAAAGCGGGGCGCGGCGATGGTGTCGCTGGCGCACGTCGAGCGTCCCGGCCCGCTCGATCGCGAACAGCGCTCCACGCTGATTCTGACCCTGCTGATGATGGCTACCGTGCTGTTGCCTCCGATCGCCAGCCTGGTGCTGCCCGACAACGGCGTCGTGGCACTCATCGATTCCAAGGTGGATATCGGCCTGATCGCCAGCGTGTTCTCGGTCATCGCGCTACTGATGAAGCTGGGCGATGAGCGCAAGGCGATCGCTTCGCTGCCGTGGGGCACGATCATCATGATCTGCGGTGTCGGCATGCTGATCTCGGTGGCGATCGAGGCCGGCACCATCGATCTGCTCGGCTCCTGGATCGGCACCAACATTCCGCCGGTCCTGATCCCCGTGGCGTTCGGCATCGCTGCCGCGTTCATGTCGCTGTTCGCGAGCACGCTGGGGGTGGTCACGCCGGCACTGTTCCCGCTGGTGCCGTCGCTGGCCACCACACTCTCGATCGACCCGATGATCATCTTCATCGCCATCGTCGTCGGCGCACAGGCCACCTCGATCTCGCCGTTTTCCTCCGGTGGCAGCCTGATCCTCGGCTCCTGTCCCACGGACGAAGCGCGCGCGGGGCTGCTGCCCAAGCTGCTGTTCCGTGCGGCCCCGCTGGGCTTCGTCGCTGCGCTGGTGTTCAACCTGCTGCTGGCGTTCGTGTTCTAGCAAACCGGCGGTGATTCAGCGGGCATTCCGGGTATCGACGCCGTTTGGATGCATCGAAGCAGTGGGGACGGATCGAAGACGTTCGAATGAAAGGAAAGAAGACGTCCGAATGAAAGAAAAGAGGCGACGGAATCTGAACTGACCCCATAAAGTTGGACGGTTCAATTACGCTCTGTCTGA
>NZ_PZJU01000088.1 GCF_003206715.1 Salinicola peritrichatus
ACTTGACCACTACAATGGTCTTGGGATCGACGCCGCGGGAGAGGGCGGCCCGAAATTCGGCTGTCGTGCGTACGGTTGTCATGTTGAGTCTCCGTTGGGAATTGCTGGCAGAGGTCGAGGTGCCGGCCAGTTCGGCAATGAGGGATTCGAGCGAGCCGAGGCGATCGGCCATGCCGGCCTCCACCGCAATCGCGCCGGTCGCGATGCCGCCCTGGCGCAACCGATCGTTGACCTGGTCACGAGGAATACTGCGATTGCGCGAAACCTTGTCGAGGAACACCGACGCCAACTCGTCGACGCGAGCCTGTAGTTGGGCGCGGCCGGACTCGGTCTCGGGGCTTGGGCGCTTGTTGGGAGCGTTGCTACTGACGATCTCGAATGTCTTCGCGCCGTCCCGCTGGGCCGCCATGGCAAGGGTCATGACGACGCCGACACTGCCGAGCTGAGCGGTATCGTCGACGACGATCTCCCCCGCGGCGCTGCCGATCCAGTACATGGCGCTAGCCGCCATGCCGCTGACATAGGTGACGATGCGCTTCTGGCTACGGGCGTTGTAGATCAGGTCGCTCAGCTCGTTGATGCCAGTGGCTTCGCCGCCGGGGCTATCGGCATCCAGCACGATGGCGCGAATGGCGGGATCGTCCAGCGCGGTCTGAATATCCGTCGCCAGCATCTGTGTGCTCACCGCTCCGCTGACCTCGGTGAACAGATTGGCGTAGCGAAAAATCGGTCCAGTGACCGGTATGACGGCGACGCCATCGCGCACGGTGACGTGCCGAGTGTTGTCGAGCTTGCGGCCGAGACGTGTCTCCAGCGCCTCGACATCGCCGTGGCGCTGGGCCACGGTCATCAGAGTCTCCAGGCCTTCGGCGGTGATGAGCCAGTTGCGGCTGGATACCAGATCGAGCGCATTAGCCATGATGAGTCACCCATGCCGAGTCGTCCGGCTGGGGGCCGAGTAGCCATTCCCTGACGGCCTCTCGCTCGTCGAAAATTTCCCGCCACTCAGCGACCGATTGCGGGTCGTCGCTAGCGGGGCCGTCTTGCAGCCACCGAACACTCTCGGCTGGAGGGGAGAGGTAGTAGGTCACGAATCCGGACCACCGACCGAGCAACGCTTTCCCGCCAAGAGACCGGCGCAGTAGAGCCTGCCCGCTGCCGAAGTCCTCAAGGCGAACAGCGAACTGACCGGCGCCGCGCAGCTGTCCCAGCTTGCGTCCATAGGCACGGCCCATCTCCTGTTCGAATGCTGATCGCTGACACTCCTGGAGTGTCAGGGGCAGAGCCAGGCCCTCGGGATTGGTGAACTGAGCAATGCCAAGCGCGGGGTGTAGGCTGACGGCGTAGATAGCGGAATGGCGGCAGGGGAAAGGCGCATCCTTTTGTTCAGGATCGACCAGGCGAAAGCTGATCGCATAGGGATCGTGAATCATGCCCATGATGTGGCGCAGCGCGCTGCCAGAGGCATGAGGTGGTAGGTAGCGGAGAGCATGCATTACGGGCGCGCCTCCCAGCTCTGGCCGGTATGCTCATGCATCCGTGAGTTGAGCCAGGCATCCAGGTCGGTGCGGCGATAGCGGACGCGCGCGCCGACCTTCACATACGGCAGTGCATGACGACCGGTGCTGCGCCAGGTGGCGAGAGTGTGTGCCGAGACGCCCAGATGCTGGGCGGCATCTTCAGGGGTCAGGAGGTCTACGAGGGGAGATTGAATCGAGTTCATTGCGGTTATCCCTAGGTATCTGCGTGGACGTCTAGAGAATCGCCGCAAACGAAGCGAGGGAGTTACCCTCCTAGTGAGTTGGGGGAGTCCTCGAAATGCTTGGGCAGCTCGCGATAACCCAGTTCGGCTAGCCAGCCGGGCTTGCGAGCACCATTGCCGGCGAGCGCTTTCTCACCGGGGATACGCCGACTGACTCCCTCTGGATTAGGCAAGTCGTTGAGACGATCTAGCTCCATTGGGAGAAGTTTATCGATCAGTGTATGCACTAACTTTCGCTTGCTGAGCAAGTTGCGAGAGTCGTCATAGGCGATGTCAGGCCATACGCTTTTGATATAATCAAAAGCCCATCGATAATGCGGCATAAGTTGCTTCCCACCCCGTCTCGAAGCCTCCCGCTTTTCATCCTGAGTTATTCGATTAGATTCCCGTACTCGCTCCGCTTCATCGAGAGACGGGTAAACGGAGGCCAGCAACCTGGCACTTTTCGCTTCACTCAAGAGAGACGATGCATAAATCGAGGTGCTCACTTCATTCTTGAAGTCTTTACGTCTCAAATCGTCGAGAAGAGTGGCGTAAACGTCGGGATGGTTTTCCCGGGTGTGTAGTGGCACTGTAGTGGCACAG
>NZ_PZJU01000089.1 GCF_003206715.1 Salinicola peritrichatus
CAGGTCGAGCAGGGTCCTCTCCTCGATGTTGGTCAGGATGCAGCGGTAGCGCTTGTTCAGGTACAACTCGTCAATGCCGAGAATGCGGGGCGTCTCGAAGCGGTGCCAGCGCCCCAGGAATTCGGCGCGGGCGTTGAAAATGTCGCGTACCGTCTTCTCGTCCAGGCCCGTGGTATCAGCCACGTAGGCGTAGGGGTGATTGAAGGCTTCCTTCTCCACGTACTCATGCAACCGCAGCGTCATGCGGAAGCCGTCCACCATCTCCGGTAGCTGGGGCCTGAAGGTGGTCTTGCAGGCCCGGCAGGTGTACCGGCGACGAACTACCCAGAGGGTGACCCGCTTGCCGTGGATGGGCAGGTCACGATAGGGAACATCACGCTTGCCGAACCGCACGAACTCACCCTGCACGCCGCACCCCTCGCAGGCTACTGGTGTAGGTGCTTCAAGCCGAAAATGTATGTCTTCATTCTGCTCATCAGAATCCACCAACTGGTACCCAGGAAGGCTTAACGAATTAATCATCTCCCGCCTTGATCAGAAAAACAGGTAGGTGGCGTAACCGGCAATCATCGCCATAGCAAAAATGACTGCTAAAAACGCCGCTAAAAGCTTCAGCGTGAACAAAGAGCGCAACAGAATGAGCTCAGTCAGGCTGGCTCCGGCACTGCCGATGATCAACGCTAGCACCGTCCCGGCACCCACGCCTTTGGCCATCAGAGCCGCTGCCAGAGGTATGACGGCTTCAGCGCGAATATACAACGGCACGCCGATGACAGCGGCAACTGGAATGGCAAAGGGATTATCTGGGCCTGCATACTGCTCCAATAAGTCAGTGGGCATGAAACCATAGATCACGCTGCCAATCGCAATACCGATGAGCAGGTAAGGCAACACATCGATAAAGTCCGACCAAGCTTCCCGCCACACACCACTGTACTTCCCTTCTTTCTTAACCGTGACAGTGGGTTGACTGTCACAGCATTCGCTAGACGTAGAGACTGTTGTCTTCCTATCGGCCCCGCAAGAAGCCGTCTTCGGAGTGGTGTCGCAGCTGTTGGTGCCGCAACTCGATGCGGTCGGTGTAGCACCGCACGGGCTTGCTGATGAACTACATCCACTGCTCTCTTGTGTCGCCGTCCGGCGCACATAACGCTCGAAGCCAAGCGTGTGAAGCAGCCATCCGGCACCTACCGCGACCACCAAAGCGGCGAGCACATAGATAGCAGTAAGTGTCCATCCAAACGTGGCAACCAGCAGGCCGACGACGATAGGATTCAGCAACGGAGATGAGAAAAGAAACACCATCATCGGCCCAAAACCGGCCCGTGCCCGAATCAACCCTTTCAACATGGGGATAGTCGAGCAACTACAGAAGGGCGTTATAGCTCCTAAACCAGCAGCAAGAAAATAGCCTCGCTTCCCACTGGAAGTCAGTAACGCTTCCACCTTGGATGGTGGGATGTGACGTTGAAGAACTCCGACCAGCAAGCTAATGCCAATGAATAAAACCGATAGCTCGATAGCGAGAAAGGCGAACATGCCTAGAGCGTCTTGGAGTTGAGGTGACATTCAATATTGCTCCTATATTTCTAGTTTTATCGAAATGATGTGCGCAGCCTACTTGCGTTTATCCGACCTGTCAACTATAATTCTAGAAACATCGAATTATTGGGGCGTGCTATGGATCACGAAAAGGTTGCAGCCAGCTTAGCTGAGCTAGGGAATAGTCACCGACTGTCCGTGTTCCGCTTTCTGGTCAAAGCTGGCCATGATGGGGCTTCGGTCGGAGATATCCAGAAGGGGCTGGGTATTCCTGCTTCGACGCTATCACATCACCTTGCGCGCATGGCCAAGGTAGGGCTGATCCGGCAGGAGAAACATAGCCGCACGATTGTCTGTATACCCGAGTATGGGCACCTAGAGAATTTGATCGGTTTCTTACAAGAGGAATGTTGTGCAGGTGTCCGGATTGCGCATGATCCAGAACCGCTTTGACGCTTGCCCAGCTCTCGCTGTCCTCCCTAGTCAGCATCGCTATGAAGACTCAGGCGAAGGTGGAAACAGAAAATTGGCAGTAGAGTAGGCTGAAGAGGATCAATCAGATAATCCGCTGAGAAAGATTTTCTTCTTTACATCTTTGGCATTTTATCAACCAGAAATTCCGGATACCCTGAATTCGAAGGCTACGCCTGCTGCTCGGCCAGGCGCCGATGCAGATAGAGCATGACCTGAACTTCATGTTCGGGGCGTAGCGGTTCGAGGCCCAGCTCGCCGAACAGTTCGCCGCGGGCGCGGGCCCACTCACCCGGATCGAGATCGGGATAGAGAATTTCCGCGGGTGCGAGTTCGACGAACGGGTCGACGCCGAAATCATTGAACATCAGCGACAGCGCCGCTTCGTCATCCTGGACGCCAGCGGTATAGAGCGTCTGGCTGAAGTGATCGTTCTCCAGCTCCCGTAGTACATCCAGCGGGCTGACGCCGAACTGGCGCAGTTCGTCGAGGCCGTAGCCGCCCAGGGACAGCAACTCGTCATCCAGCCAGTCGTCGTCGGGCTGGATCAGCGTATGCTTGACCTGGCCGTCGGGCAGCGCCCAGGCGATCGCCAGTGGCAGCGAGTTGTCCTCGCCCGTCTCAACGGCAATGAAACCGGGAAATTCCGTCATCAACTGGTCCCCTCGTCGAGTCGGAAGAAGCGCATGGCCGTTTGCGTGGTCTGCCGGGCCAGGTCGGCTTCGCTTTCGCCCCGCCAATAGGCCAGCTCTCTGACTATCCAAGGTAGCAGAGCCGGCTCGTGGCGGCGCCCCTTGATCTTGGCCGGCAGGTTGCGCGGCAGCAGGTAGGGGCAATCGGTTTCCACCATCAGGCGGTTGGCCGGGATATCGGCGACGAACTCGCGCAGGTGATGGCCGCGACGCTCATCGCTGAGCCATCCGGTCTGGCCGATGTGCAGGTCGAGATCGAGATAGCCATGCAGCGTTGCGCGCTCGCCGGTAAAGCAATGCACGACGGCATCGCTCAGGCGATCGCGCCATTCGCGCAGCATTTCGAGCATGCGGCGGCCGGCCTCGCGCTCGTGCAGGAACACCGGCAGGCCGGACTCGGCGGCCAGCGCGAGCTGCGCTTCCAGGGCGCGTTCCTGATCTGCCCGGGGGGAAAAGTCGCGATGGAAATCGAGCCCGCACTCGCCGACGGCGACCACCTGCGGCTCACGCTGCAAGGCTTGCATGGCGCGCGCCATCTCGTCGTCCCATTCGGCGGCATGGTGAGGATGGAGACCCGCGGTCGCAACGAGACCCACAAAGCGTGTCGCCAGTTCGCAAGCCCGGGTTGCGCCATCGAGATCGGCCCCAGTGACTACCAGGGTGGTGACGTTGGCTTCCCGGGCCCTGGCGAGCGTGGCCTCGAGATCGTGCTCGAAGCTTTCGTGGGTCAGGTTGGCCCCGATGTCGACCAGCGGCGCCGGCGAGGCGATGCGCAGGGCATCGGGCAAGGGAGATTCAGCAGTTGGCGTGTCGCTCAAGCGGCACTCCTTTCAGGTCGCCTTAACGGTAAACGCGCATTGTAAGACCCTAGTGGGGCCGGTGCAGCATTGTCTCGATCGGATTCGGTGTCGTTTGCACGCCAAGGTACGATTCGCACACCAAGGTACGATGCGCACATCAAGGTACAATGAGTGTCAATTTCAATGACTGACGATCGCGAGGTCCTACGTGGCTCTGCTACGCCTTGAACAACTGCAACTCGCCTATGGGCATCATGTCCTGCTCGACGGCGCCGATCTGGTGATCGAGAAGGGGGAACGCCTGGCGCTGGTCGGACGCAACGGTACCGGCAAGTCCACGTTGTTGAAACTGATTGCCGGCGACAACCAGGCCGACGATGGCCATGTCTGGCGCGCCCCCGGGCTCAAGATCGGCGTACTGGAGCAGACGCTGCCGGACGCCGATACAGCGACGATCTTCGAGGTGGTGGCGCAGGGCCTGCCTGAAACCGGTGAACTGCTGGCCGAGTATCACCGGCTGGTGGCAATGGAGACGCCCGACATGCGTCGGCTGGAGACGCTGCAGACGCGTCTGGAAGCGCTCGACGGCTGGACGTTCCATCAGCGTATCGACACCGTGCTGACGCGACTGGGGCTTCCCGCCGACGCACCCATGAGCGGCCTTTCCGGGGGCTGGCGTCGGCGCGTGGCGCTGGCGCGGGCGATGGTCTCCGGGCCCGATCTGCTACTGCTCGACGAGCCGACCAACCATTTGGACATCGACACCATTACCTGGCTCGAGGACCAGCTGCTGGCGTTCGATGGCGCCGTGCTGTTCATCACCCACGACCGCGCCTTCCTGTCGAAGCTGGCGACGACGATTCTGGAACTCGATCGCGGTCGGCTCGGGCGCTATCCCGGCGACTACGCGGCCTATCAGGCCCAGAAGGCCCACGAGCTGGAAGTCGAGGCGCGGGAGCGCGCCGAGTTCGACAAGAAGCTGGCCCAGGAGGAAGCCTGGATCCGTCAGGGGATCAAGGCGCGCCGAACGCGTAACGAAGGGCGCGTGCGTGCGCTGGAGAAGCTGCGCGCGGAGCGCTCTCAGCGCCGCGAGCGGCTGGGCAAGGCGTCGTTCCAGGTCGAGAGCGGCGAGCGCAGCGGCAAGCGCGTGGTGGAGCTGAGCCACGTCACGCAGTATTACGGCGAAGCGTGCATCATTCGCGACCTGTCGCTGGAGGTGCAGCGCGGCGATCGCATCGGCCTGATAGGCCGCAACGGTGCGGGCAAGACGACCCTGCTCAAGATCCTGTTGGGCGAGCTGACGCCCAGCGAAGGGAGCGTGCGAATGGGGACGAATCTTTCGGTGGCCTACTTCGATCAGCTGCGCGCGGGGCTCGAGCTGGACAAGAGCGTCTACGACAACGTTGCCCAAGGCAGCGACAAGGTCACCGTCGGCGGCAAGGACAAGCACGTCATCAGCTATCTGCAGGATTTTCTGTTCACGCCGGAGCGTGCCCGCCAGCCGGTCAAGGCGCTGTCCGGGGGAGAGTCCAATCGTCTATTGCTGGCCAAGCTGTTCATCCAGCCCGCCAACGTGCTGGTGCTCGACGAGCCGACCAACGACCTCGATGTCGAGACGCTCGAACTGCTCGAAGAGCTGCTGCTCGATTTCGACGGCACCTTGCTACTGGTCTCGCACGATCGGGCATTCATGGATAACGTCGTCACCGGCGTGCTGGCGTTCGAGGGCGACGGCGCCGTGCGCGACTACGTCGGTGGCTACAGCGACTGGGTGCGTCAGGGCGGTCGGCTGCCGCCGGCGCCCTGGGAGCTGGCCGAGGCGCGCAAGGCCGAGCAGAAGCAGACCGAGCGCGCCGCCACAACGGCGGCGTCCAGCGACAAAGCCAATGGCGAGAAACGGCGACAGAAACTCTCCTACAAGCTGCAGCGAGAGCTGGATGCGCTGCCGGCGACCATCGAGGCACTGGAAGCGAAAGTCGCCGAGTTCGAAGCGCGGATGAGCGAGCCGGACTTCTATCAGCAGGAGAGCGAAGCGGTCACCGCCGCGCTCGAATCGCTGGCGAAGACTCAGGCCGAGCTGGATCAGGCGATGGAGCGCTGGATGGAGCTGGAAGCGATGGCGGAAGGCGAGAGCTGACCTTGCCGGCGGGCTCTAAGGAAACACTGCATAAATGTCTGCGCAGGCGAATCGCTGCGTTGCGCGCTGCTGGAGCGCCAGCCCGGTCAAAATCCTCACCTATACCNNCCCATAGGCTCCGGTTTTTGCGCTGCGTGCGCCTTGCGCTTCATCCTGCTCGCCGATTTATTCAGCGTTCCCCTAAGGTTGGCGCACCGCCCGAGAGCGGTGCGAACCTGGATTACTCTTCGGTTTCGCCATCCTTGCCGACCCGGACGGCCAGCACGTCGCACTCCGCGCCGTGCAGTACGCCGGTCGAGGTGGAGCCCAGCAGTAGCGCAAAGCCGTGGCGACCGTGAGAGCCGACGACGATCAGATCGACATTCTGATCCTTGGCGAAACGCTGGATCTCGGTATCCGGCATGCCGACGACGATGTGCTGATCCTCGCGCGGAATGTCATAGGGATCGGCAATGTCGCCAAGACGCTGGGTCGCGTGTTCGTCCAACTGATCCTGAATGCTGGTCAGATCCATGGGAATGTCGCCGCCGTAGGCAAAGCCCAGCGGCTCCAGGGTATGAATGATCGATAGCTTGGCCTGGTTACGGCGCGCGATCGGGATCGCGCGTTCCAGCACTTTATGAGAATCCTTGGTGAGATCCACGGCGACCAGTACATGGTGATATTCGTTGCTCATCGGAAGCTCCCCCGTCCGGCGAATGAACATGACTAACTGTAAGCGTGGTCCGTGAGCCGCACAATGGCGATTGTCAATACCGGCTGCGGTACACTGCCGCAGCCGATCATCGGCCGTGCTTGGACGCGACGCAACGCTTTGTAACGGTTAGACTGCGCCGTTCGATAGTGGGCTTTAGTCGGATACCGGCCGCAGACTGCGAGGGAGAATGCATTATGGCCGTTCTGGGGTTTCTGCTGGTCGCGGTCCTGCTGGTGCTGTCACCGATGATGTGGCTGCGTCCGAGCCGAGAAGAGTTCTCGAGAGAGCGCCTGCGCCAGCATGCGAAGCACAACGGGGGAGAGTTGAATTTTGCCAAGCCCCCGCTCTCGCAGCCTGATGTCGCCTTGCTCGGCTACCGGCTGCGTTACCCTGGAACGGCGCCGGGCAGCGATTTCGTGCTGGTCAGGAATCGCGTGGCGAGCGAAGCGCTGGAGACGGCAACCGCGCAATGGCGCTGGCGGCAGGCGCCGTTGCCATCGCTGGATGAGTCCCGACTCGAATTGCTCAAGGCCTGGCTCGAAACCTTGCCAGCGGACGTGCTGGTCGTCGAATCGCACGAGCATACGCTGTGCGTGTGGTGGCAGGAGACGATGGAGCTTTCGCGTTTTGAGCGGGAATGGCCGGCGTGGCTGGCGATGCGTGATGTCTTGGCGGGAAGCGGCAAGCGGGCGGAACTGCCTTCGCAACCGCGCTAGGCGTGGGCGATGCCGTCCCTGGCATTCGAGTGCCGGTGAGCCGTGCAGATCAACTCGCCTTGGCTTGTTCTTCCGATTGTCGCTGAAGGTTGAGGCCATTCTTTTCGATACGGTCGAGCATGTTGTCGAACGTATCCATCTCTTCCTGGGTGAAGCCGGCGAGCATCTCGTCGCGGACTTCGTTGACGATAGCCTCGATCTGCTCCAGTAGCGGAGCCGCTTCTTCAGTGAGATGCAGACGCTTGGTACGGCGATCTTCCGAGCACGGGCGACGTTCGATCAGGTTCTGTTCGGCCAACTGATCCAGCGTGCGCACCAACGATGGCGCCTCGACGCCGATGGCCCGGGCCAGATCGCATTGGGCTTGGCCGCCTCCCATCTTACGCAGGTTCCAGAGCGTCACCCAGCGAGTCTGGGTCAGCCCCAGCGGCGCCAAGCGTTCATCGATGACGGCCCGCCAGAGTCGGGGAAGGCGGGCCAGTTTGAAGCCGATATGTTGTGCCATAGCGGATTACCTAAATCGTGAACATCCTAACATTTTCCAAAGCGCCGCAGGATAATGCAAGTCGTGTTCGTTAGCGATTAGTCGCTGCGTTCGCCGCTGTTACCCAACAGATGGCGTATGTTCCAGCCCGGTATGCCGGGTGGTTGATGGATGCGGCCATCCGCCGCCGTGGCATTGTCATCGTCGGCCACCGTGAAACGCAAGCTGCCGATGCGCTGTCCGGTGGCCGTCATCACATCGACCTGCCAGCGGCCGCGGACCTCGCCGGAGAAGTTCTGCTTGTGCGTCCTGAAGTGGACCC
>NZ_PZJU01000009.1 GCF_003206715.1 Salinicola peritrichatus
GCCTATGGGGTATAGGTGAGGATTCCGCGCACCGCGCAACGCAGCGATTCGCCTGTGCAGCCATTTATGCAGTGTTTTCCTAGTAGACGTCGCGTTGATAGCGCCCCTCCTGCTGCAACCGGCGCAGATAATCGTCGGCACCCGCCTCGCCATGCCCGCCCTGCTCGCGGATGACGTCATGCAGCGCACGATGCACGTCCGGGGCCATGCGCTCGGCATCGCCGCAGACGTAGACGTAGGCACCGGCTTCCAACCAGGCGTAGAGCGTTTCCGCCTGTTCCCGCAGCCGATCCTGGACGTAGACCTTTTCCGCCTGGTCACGGGAGAACGCCACGTCCAGCCGATTCAGCAAGCCCTGCTGGCGCCATTTGAGCCACTCCGCCTGATACAGGAAATCGCTGCGGAAATGACGGTCGCCGAAGAACAGCCAGTTATCGCCGCTGGCACCGCGCTCCTCGCGCTCCTGCAGAAAAGCGCGGAACGGCGCCACCCCGGTGCCCGGCCCGATCATGATCAGCGGCGCGTCGTCATCGTCCGGCAACTTGAAATGCTTGTTGTGGTCGATGTAGATCGGCACGCGGTCGCCCGGGGCGACACGATCGGCCAGATAGGTCGTGGTGACGCCGTTGCGGGCACGGCCATGCGTCTCGTAACGCACCACGGCAACGGTCAGGTGAACCTCGTCGGGCAGCGCCAACTGACTCGAAGCGATCGAGTAGAGGCGCGGCGGCAGCTTGCGCAGCGCCGTGGCGAACTGGGCGGCATCGATGCCATCGACCGGGAACTGCTCGATCACGTCGATGATCTGGCGCCCCTGCAGCCAGTCGCGCAATTCGTCGCGGGCGTCTTCTCCCAGCAAACGGCGTAACTCAGGCGCCTGGGACCATTCGGCCCACTGTTGGAGAAAAGGTCGCGTCAGCGTGGTGACCTCGAAATCCGTCAGCAGCGCGTCGCGCAGCACGCGTCCCTCGTCCAGGGGTGACTCGGCGTCGAGCTTGAGCGTCTCGATCAGTTCATCGATGTGGGCGGGATCGTTCTGCGGCACCACGCCGACCGCGTCTCCCGGCAGATACTCCAACCCCGAGTCCTCCAGCGACAGTTCGAGATGCAACGTCTGCTTGTCGGAGCCCCGGCCGTTGAGCGGCTGGACGGTCAGCACCTCGGCCAGGTAGGGATTTTTCTTGGAGTATTGCGATCCCGCCTGCTGGGGGGCCACGGCGCCACTTATCGATGCGGATTGGGTCGCCGGCGCCGCTAGGTCGTCCTCCAGAACCGCCAGCACCTCGTCGATCCAGCGCTCGGCGGTATCTTCGTAATCGACATCGCAGTCGACACGCGCGCGAATTCGCTCACCCCCGAGCTCGGCCAGTCGCGCATCGAACTCCTTGCCGGTCTGGCAGAAGTGCTCGTAGCTGGCATCGCCCAGTCCCAGCACGGCGAATTTCAGCCCCTCGAGCTTCGGCGCCTTGCGCCCCATCATCAGCTCGTGAAATTCGAGCGCCGTGTCGGGCGGGTCGCCATCCCCCTGGGTGCTGACCACGACCAGCAGACGCTCGGCGGCCTTCAGGCGCTTCTTGCCGCAGTCCGCCATGCTCAGTAGCTCGACCTCGAAACCCTTGGCCCCGGCGCGCTCCGCCGCCAGCTCCGCCACGCCCTCGGCATTGCCGGTCTGGCTGCCATAGAGCACCGTCAACATGGTCGAAGCGGCTGGCACCTGGGTGGCGACCGGCGACTCGGCGGCCTGCGCATTCAGGCCGGCCAGATAACCGCTCAGCCATTGGCGCTGCGCGTCATCGAGATCCGCCAGTGCCTGCTGCACACGTCGAGCCTGATCGGCGCTCAACGGGCTATTGATATCGGTCAGCGGGATCGATGCCATACCTACCCTCTCATCGGCGTGCGAATAAACTTCGCAAAACAACCATTCAGTGTTAGGGCGGAGAGCAAGAATCAAAAAGTTTAAAACGCACTGTCGTTATTCGATGAGGGCATGAAGCCTTCTCGAAACTTTCCATTCCCCGCATACTCGGGCTCTCATCGACCTATGGAAATGGACATGTCTTATCGGCTCTTCATTGCCAACAAGAACTACTCATCTTGGTCCATGCGGCCCTGGGTGCTACTCCGCGCGTTGGACATCCCGTTCGAGGAAGTGCTGACACCGTTCGAAGGCACCGGCAAACAGCGAGCCTTCACGCGCTTCTCACCTACCGCGAAGGTACCCTGCCTGCACGACGGCGAGCGGGTGGTCTGGGAGTCATTGGCGATTCTCGACGACATCGCCGAGGAGCACCCCTCCGCGTGGCCAGACGATCGCGCCGCCCGCGCCTGGGCCCGCAGCGCCAGTTCCGAGATGCATGCGGGCTTCACCGCGCTGCGCGACGAATGCTCGATGAACTGTGCCTTGACCATCGACCTGGGGGCGCCGAGCGATGGCTTGTCCAAGGATATCGAACGCCTCGACGCACTATGGACGGAGGGTCTGGAACGATTCGGAGGTCCGTGGTTGGCCGGCAACACCTTGACCATCGTCGACGCCATGTTCGCCCCGGTTGCCGTTCGCGTGCGCGGCTACGGCATCGTGCTGGGAGAGGAGTCGGCGGCTTATGCGGAACGTCTGCTGGCGCATCCGGCGGTTTCGGCATGGATCGAGCAAGGCATTGCCGAGCCGTGGATCGACGAACCGCACGAGACGGACTGTATCCGTGGTCGGCGAGTGATCGAGGATCGTCGGCGCTGAATCGCCAACCGCGTCATCTCAGCGCGTACCTATTGATGATCAGAGAATAAAAATCAAACAGCGCCTTCGGAGGTTGATCCAGCCATATTGTCGGTGCAACGGCTCAGCCATAGAATCGCGAGGGGCGAAGCGGACGCATGGTGGCTCGTCGTTTGCGGGCCGCTCGGCTCGCGCTGGGCCATGGAGTGACTATTCGCCGTCCGGGAAATCCGCGCTGAGGGTCAGTTCCTTCCAAGTCTTGAAGTTTTCGTCCAGTTCGGCGAGGCGCTCCATCGCGCGGCCGTAGGCTTGCGCGCCAAGCAGCAGGCGCAGCGGCGGCTGTTCGGCCTCGAACACGGCGACCATCGCCTTGGCGGCGCGAGCCGGGTCGCCAGCCTGATGGCCAGAGCCAGACTTGATGGCCTGCCGGAAGGCGCCAGCCGTTGATGCGTAGTCGTCGATGACGGTGGCCGATTCGATGACCGAGCGCCCGGCCCAGTCGGTGCGGAAGCCGCCCGGCTCGACAATGGTGACCTTGATGCCCAGCGGCTCGACTTCCTTGGCCAGCGCCTCGGAGATGGCCTCGACAGCGAACTTGGTCGCGTTGTAGTAACCCAGCGCCGGGTAGGCGATCAGTCCGCCGATGGAAGAGAAGTTGATGATATGGCCACGCTTGCGGGCGCGCATGCCGGGCAGCGCCTGGCGGATCAGCGAGGCCAGGCCGAACACGTTGGTCTCGAACTGGCGGCGGATTTCCTGGTCCTCGCCTTCCTCGATGCCCGAGAAATAACCATAGCCGGCGTTGTTGACCAGCACGTCGATGTGGCCGAAGCGGGCCTCGGCGGCGGCGATGGCCTGTTCGATCTGCGGCTGCTGATTGACATCCAGCGCCACGGCCAGCGCGCGATCTTCGTTTCCGGCAACCAGGTCGGCGACGCTTTCAGCCTTGCGCGCGGTCACCACTGCGCGCCATCCCAGCGACAGTACGAGCTTTGCGATTTCGCGGCCGAAGCCGGTGGAGCAGCCGGTGATGAACCAGACGGGTGTATCGTTGGACATGGAGGATGCCCTCTGTGAATGCTGAGAGTTGGCCTTTAACTGCGAGAGCGTCAACGTTAGTTGAGTACGCAATCCTTGGAGATGGCACGAAAGATCGCTACGAGGATAAGTCTAGGAATATCGATAGGGCTTGTTAATGACTCAAACCCGATAGCAGCTATGAAAAATGCTCACGAATATGGCTGTGATACCGCTATTCAGGCGAAAGCCATCGCCGCCACCCCTGGCTGGTTCGACATCCGTGACTGATCACCACCCGTCTGGATTTCCAGGCCAACATGACGGCGCCCGAATTGCGCCGGCTCCTCGGACTTGCCCCGGAGGCCTGAGTCGACCCACGATGGGAGCGATAGGCCGTATCGATCAACTCGCGATGCGGCATACCATTCCCAGAACTGATAGGAGACCCGCATGTCGAAAGTCTTTCTGATGGGCGCTACCGGAGGCGTCGGGCATCGCCTTGGCCCATTGCTGCGGCAGACAGGGCATGAGGTGGTCGGCCTGCACCGCAAGCCCGAGCAGGCACAGGCGCTCAGCGATGCCGGCGTGGCGCCGGTGCTCGGCGACATCATCACGATGAGCGTCGACGATCTGGTCGAAGCCGCGCACGGCTGCGACATCATCGTGTTTTCCGCCGGGGCGGCGGGTAGTGGCCTGGAGCGCACCACCGCGATAGACGGCGACGGCCCTGGCCACGCCATCGAAGCGGCGAAGCACCTGGGCATCTCGCGCTTCTATCTGGTCTCGGCCTTTCCCGAATCGGCTCGCGAGAAGCCGCGCAACGAGCGTTTCGAGCATTACATGCGGGAGAAGAAACGCGCCGATGTCGACGTGGCCCGCTCCGGCCTGGACTGGGTGATCGTGCGTCCTGGCACGCTGCAGCACGAGGACGGCGATGGCCGAGTGAGCCTGGGACCGGCGATACCCTACGGCCCGGTCGCCCGCGGCAACGTGGCGCGAGTGCTGTCTGCCCTGATCGACCGGCCCGAGATCCGCCGCGAGATTTTCGAGCTGACCGACGGCCCGATGCCGGTGGCCGAGGCGGTCGCCGCGCTGGTGCGGGATTGAGCCAAGGGAGGCGAGCAAATACGCCTTGCGGGTTCAGGGCAAGTCCAACGAAATCGATCGATTTTTCGGATTCCTCGACGGTATTCATGAATTTTTCGCATGACTGTAAACGAAGGGAGTGGGCTAATCAGCACGGCATCCGTCGCCTAGAATAGGCCGCATCGACGCATTGGAGCGGAATATTCGCATGAGCGAGCACAATGACGCCATCGGCATACCGATCGAGCGCGAAGTGCTGGATATCGGACGCCGTCACCTGCTGAAGATGGCCGGCATTGGTATGGCCGCCATCGGGGCCGGGACGTTTTTCAACATTTCCAACGTGGAGGCTCAGAATATGTCATCCGAATGGGACAAGGTTTTCCCCGAGAGCGATAAGGTCGATCACCGCAAGGTTAGTTTCAAGAACCGCTACGGCATCACCCTCGCGGGTGATCTGTATTCGCCGAAGAACGCCAGCGACAAGCTGGCGGCCATTGCCGTCAGCGGTCCCTATGGTGCCGTGAAGGAACAGTCGTCGGGCCTATACGCACAGACCATGGCCGAGCGCGGCTTCATCACCCTGGCGTTCGATCCATCCTACACCGGGGAGAGCGGCGGCGAGCCGCGCAACGTCTCCTCGCCGGACATCAATACCGAGGACTTCAGCGCGGCAGTCGATTTTCTCGGCCTGCAACCTTCCGTCGATCGCGAGCGCATCGGCATCATTGGCATCTGCGGCTTCGGCGGCATGGCGCTAAACGCGGTGGCCGTGGACAAGCGGGTCAAGGCAGTGGTTGCCAGCACCATGTACGACATGAGCCGGGTATTCTCCAAGGGCTACAACGACAGCGTGACCCTCGAACAGCGCACCCAGGCGTTGGAGCAACTGGGCCAGCAGCGCTGGCTGGATGCGGAAAAGGGAACGCCGGCCTACGGCCCGCGAATGAATGAACTTCAGGGCGGCGAGGCACAGTTCCTGGTCGACTACCACGACTACTACCGCACCCCGCGCGGTTTCCACCCGCGCGCGCTCAACTCGAACGGTTCGTGGACGATCACCAACCCGCTGTCGTTCATGAACATGCCGCTTCTGACCTACATCGCGGAAATCTCGCCGCGCCCGGTGCTGTTCATCCATGGCGAGAACGCGCACTCGCGCTACTTCAGCGAAACCGCTTACGCCAACGCGGCGGAACCGAAGGAGCTGATGATCATCCCCGGTGCCAACCACACCGATCTGTACGATCGCACGGACGTGATCCCGTTCGACAAACTGACCAGCTTCTTCGAGCAGCATCTAGTCGCGTAGGGCATGTGCTGGAGCCGGTACCATCGTGTGCAGGCTCCGAGCGCCGACCACCATCCAACCCAGCGCCGCCAGTTGCAACCCTACCAGCCCCAGCAAGGCGAGCCGGTGTGCGCCTGCAGGCGCCATCTCACCCATCAGGTCGACGATCAGCCCGATACCTCCTTGGAACAGGGCACCGCAGGCGACGCCACAAAAGTTCAATAACGCGATCGCGCTACCCGAGACGCCAGGCGATACCAGACGCGTCAGCAGTGCATAACCCAGAATCGGTCCCGCTGTCAGCGCGCCCCAGGCTGCCCATGCCATGCCGTGGAACCCCGGCGGATGGATCAGCAGGCAAACCTGAGTCCCGATGAAGACGGCGCAGAGCAACGTCGTCAGGCGAAAAAGCGCTCGGTCACGACGCGCCAGCCGATCGGCGACGGTACCGAAGCCTAGCTGGCCGACGACGATCGACAGCGCCATCCCGGTCAGCACCGCTGCCGCTTGCGTATCCGACCGGCCCGCGACCTGGCGTAGCCATTCGCCGGCCCATAGCCCTTGATAGGCGATCCACATGCCTTGGGTAACAAAGGAAAGTGGCGCCACCACCCTGAATGGCCGGCTCCGCACCACGCCGAGCATGCCGTCGATCTGATCTTGCCAGGCGGTTTCCTTCTCACGCGACTCATGGGGATGTCGGGGAACGGCCAACAACATGACGACCGCAAGCACCGCGATCCCAATGGCGAGAGCGGCAAAGAGCCACCGCCACGAGAGCGCCGCCAGTACCGCCTCGGTCGGCCAGGTGGCGATCAGCGAACCGAGACTGGCCAAGCCGATCGTCACGGCATTGACGAGTGGCAGGCGCTCGGCCGGCCACCACAGCGCATTCGCCTTGTAGGCCCCGGTCCAGCAGGCACAGAGGCCGATGCCCATCACGAAACGGGCCAGCACGAGCTGTAGCAGACCGTCGGCCACGGCAAACCCGCCAGCGGCGATCGCGGCAAGCCCCATGGTCGCGACGACGACTCGCTTGGGACCGTAGCGATCGAGCAATACCCCGACAATGAGTTGAGACCCGGCCAGCGACGTTAGAAAAGCAGCCGTCAGCACACCGAGATCGAAAGCCGTGAAGGCAAATTCCCGGCGCAGGTGGGGCGCGAGAACGCCGTTGACGTTGCGCACCAGTTCGGAAACCAGATAAGCGAGGGTAAACGACAGCAGTACCTTCCTTGCCGTCGCACGGGCCGGCGGCGTACGCGCTGCGGCGCGTCGGCTCAACGTGACCGACTCCGCCGTCAGCCATCAGTTGAGAAAGCTCGAGGACCATCTGCGCGCGCCGCTGGTCGAGCGCCAAGGTCGAGGTATTCGATTGACGGGGGCAGGCCGGCGCTACGCCGATCAACTCGCCGCGCCGCTGACCGAGATCGCCGGCCTGACCGAGCGCCTGTTCGGCGCCTCGCGGGGAACCGGCGTCACGCTAACCGTGGGTCCGGTGGTCGCTTCGCTGGGCTTGATTCCTTTCGTGGCCGGGCTGGAGAGCGACCATCCAGACCTCGTACTGCAATTGATCACGACTACCCGCCTGCTGGATCTGGATGCCATGGGCATCGACCTGGCACTACGCTACGAGCGCAAACCGGTCACGGAGGGTGATCCTCTCTCCTTTCCCGAATACGCCTTCCCGGTATGCACGCCAGAACTCGCTCGGCATGGCGCCGAGCAGACACTGAAGCAGCGACGCCTGCTGAACGCCGCTCACGCCGACGACTGGCAGCGCTGGGTGGTGGCCACCGGCCGTGAACTCGCGCCCGCCCCACGGGAGATGCGCCTGGATACCTCGGAGATGGTCATGAATGCGGCGCTCAGAGGCATGGGGGTAACCATTGGCCGCACGCCGCTGGTCAACGACGCCCTTCTGAACGGACAACTGGTCGCCCCGTTCGGCACCGCCACACCGGGAGAAGGGAGTTACCGCATCGTCACCTCGTCTCGCCATCCGGACGACAAGGTACAAGCCGTGATTCGATGGCTCGGTAACCTGCTCGGCAGGCCGTAGTCCATCGTCTAGGCCCTGTTGACACTCTGCCCGCGACCGCGCCGGAGCCGCCAGATCGTCAAGAGGTTGGTGCCCAGCGCCAGGAGCTCGGCGATGATGCCGCCGATCGAGCCGATCAACAGGTTGTTGGTGAGCCACGCCAGAGCCGCGCCGGCCAGCATCAGCCGCATGGGAATGCCGCGCAGCATGAACATGCCGAAGGTGCCGAACACGCCGGCCGCCAGCGGCCAGAGATCGGCGGGCTCGGATGCGGTCACCAGCGCGACGATGACGTTCACCGCCAGCACCGGCAGCATTACGCTCCAGCGCCCCTTGAAGCGTCGCGCCAGCAGAATTCGCGCGATGACCAGCAGAGAGATACCGGCGGCCGTCCATTGCATGAATAACGCAAAATGCGTCGCGAAGGCGACATTGGCGAAGATCAGATGGACCAGCAGTCGGTCGTCCTGGCGGCTGGCGAAGGCGATCATGATGAAGCCGAGTGCGACCAGGCCGCCCAACTGGCCGGCCAGCCAGGTCGTGCTGTACGCGTCCATGCGACTCCTGCAAGTGGAAAGAGGCTGTCGAGAGCGCTCAGCTTAGGGGGTGTTGGGCAGACTTTCAGCCATCGCAGGAAAAATTAGAAAGCTACGGAACATGGCATGCATTCGGGGCTTCCCTCGCCTGCTAGACTTCCTGTCTCGGGCTTCATCGTTTATCTCAAATTCCGGACAACCGCCCACAAGGAGCAATCATGCCTCAGAGCAATTCTCAAACGAACATCAAGACCGAATGGATCGAAATCACCGCCGAGGACGGCAAGACCTTCAAGGCGTACCAAGCATTGCCGCACAAGGGCAAGGGTCCCGGCATTCTGCTGATCCAGGAGATCTTCGGCGTCAACGGCCACATGCGGGGCGTCGCCGAGCAGTACGCCATGGATGGCTATGCTGTGATCGTGCCCGACATGTTCTGGCGCGACGAGCCGGGCGTCGAGCTGGGCTATGACGGCGACGACTGGAAAGCCGCCGTGGCCCACAAGAAGGCGCTCGACTATCCGACGGCGATCAGCGACCTGCGTGCGGCGACCAAGGCACTGCGCGCCAGCCCCGTCTGCGAAGGTCCCATCGCTTCCGTGGGCTACTGCATGGGTGGCGTCTTTTCCTATCTCTGCGCCCTGGATGCCGGCGTCGACGCCGCGATCTGCTACTACGCCGGCGGCGTGACCGAATACCTGCCGCGCGCCAACGAGCTCAAGGTGCCCGTCCAGTTCCATTTCGGCGCCGAGGACGACCATATTCCGCTCGAGCACGTCGAACAGACTCGCCAGGCGTTTGCCGATAACCAGGATGTCGAAGTGCATCTCTACGGTGGCGCCGAGCACGGTTTCAACTGCTGGGCGCGGGCGAGCTACAACCAGCACGCCTCGGCATTGGCTCACGGTCGCACGTTGACGTTCCTCGCCAGCCACGCCGACTGAACGCTCAGTCGGTATGAAAGCGGGGTAACACCTGGGTGGCCAGCTCGTCGATGATGGCATCGGCTGGCCGCCCGTCGAGGCGCAGATTCAGCGATACGTGGTGAATGCCCATCCTCCTCTGCGCCTCCAGTACGTCGACCAGCCCCTTCCATCCCGTGCGGTAACCGAGTTCGATCGGCGTCGCCGGCGCGTTCGGGTCGGCCGCGAGTTCGAGCCGCATCGCCTCGCCGAAGGCGCGAAACGCCCCCTGGGCGCTGCGTTCGACCGCGCCGCGCCACATCCGGTAGCGATCCAGCTGTTGAGCGGGCTCACGGTGATAGGTCATCCAGCCGATGGCGTGACGGGCGATCCAGTTGACGCTCTGGCCCCCCGAACCCACCGCCAGCAGCGGTACCGGCGAAGACGGACGCGGGCGCAGCTCGAATGCCGGTGCGTCCGGCTCACACCGATCCGGCACCACAGCCGACGGCTGTGCCAGGGCTTGCGCGACCACCTCCCAGTGCTCGGCGAACAACCGCCGGCGCTCGTCGACATGCTCGCCGAAGGCGGCATATTCCGCTGGGCGGTCGCCGGAACCGAGGCCGAGTATGAAACGCCCCTGCGCCAGCGTCGCCACCGAAGCCGCGGCCTTGGCGACATGCAGCGGATGGCGCAGCGTCAACACGATGGCGCCGCTGACCAGGACGATATGTCGGGTCTCCACCGCCAGCGCACCGAGCCAGCTCCAGGGATCGAGATGCCCCACAGGGTCGGGATAGTCATCGCTGTTGAGCGGCACGTCGCGAACCCACAATGCCCGGAAGCCGGCGTCATCGGCCAGGCGTGCCAGACGCCGCTGCTCCTCGGCATCGACTGTCGCCTGCCCGCTCGGCACCAGCGGTAGCGTCAGACCGATCGACAACCGGTCCGGCGCGAAAACCCGTCGGGCGATACTGCCGCTGGCTAGGCAATCGTTGGCAAGCGAGTGAGACATATGGCTATCCTTCAACACCTCGATCCGCTATCAGGAAATCATTTCGCATGCCCGAAAACGCGCACTTCTACGAACCGAGCCTCGGCCACGGCCTGCCTCACGATCCGTTCAACGCCATCGTCGGCCCGCGTCCCATCGGCTGGATCTCCTCCCAGGATCGGGAGGGCCAGCGGAATCTGGCACCCTACAGCTTCTTCAACGGCTTCAATTACACGCCGCCGATCGTCGGATTCGCCAGCGTCGGCTACAAGGATAGCGTGCGCAACATCGAGGCGACCGGCGAATTCTGCTGGCAACTGGCGACCCGTCCGCTGGCCGAACCGATGAACGCCAGTTGCGCGACGGTCGCGTCGGACGTCGATGAATTCGAACTCGCCGGTCTCACCCCGGCGCCGTCCCGCGTGGTGAGCGTACCTCACGTCAAGGAAGCGCGGGTGGTGTTCGAGTGCAAGCTGACCCAGACCATCCAGCTGCAGTCGGCGGCCGGCGACAAGCTCGATACCTGGATGGTACTGGGGGAAGTGGTCGGCGTGCACATCGACCCGACCCTGCTGATCGACGGCATCTACCAGACCGCCGACGCCCGCCCGATACTGCGCGGCGGCGGCTCGGCGGACTATTTCGAGATCAGTGAGGCATACAAGTTCAAGATGGCGCGACCACGCTAGGCGCGGCACTGCCCATCCCAGGCGGCATGTTAGAATTCGTCTCTCCATCGAACGGCTGAAGCAAGGGCGCCATGTCTCTCGAAGAACTGCATCTCAACCTGCGCAACCTCGCTCCCGAGGACTATCCGCAGCTCAAGCGGCTGATGGATGCCGTGTACGACGACATCGGTGGTGCCTGGTCGAAACTCACCATCGACAAGCTGATCAGCGAATTTCCCGATGGTCAGATCATCGTCGAGGACGACGGCAAGATCGTCGGCGTCGCGCTGACGGTGCAGGTGAACTACGAACGTTTTTCCAACCCGCACAAATACGACGAGCTGATCGGCCATCGCGAGATCATTCTCAACGATCCCGAGGGGGACGCGCTCTACGGTCTCGACGTGCTGATCGACCCCGCCTATCGTGGTTACCGGCTCGGCCGACGCCTCTATGAAGCGCGCAAGGATCTGTGCCGCTCGATGAACCTGCGGGCGATCCTCGCCGGCGGCCGCATCCCCGGCTATCACCAGCACGCCGAGGAGATGTCGCCGACCGAGTACATCGAGCGAGTGGCGCGCAAGGAATTCCACGATCCGATCCTGTCGTTCCAGTTGGCCAACGACTTCCTGGTCAAGCGGCTGTTGAAGAAATATCTGCCCGAAGATGAGAAATCGATGGGCTACGCCACCCTGCTGGAATGGAACAACATCCTCTACGAGCCGGCCAGCCGGGTGATCGAGACGCCGCGCACCCAGGTTCGCGTCGGTGCCGTGCAGTGGCAGATGCGCGAGTTCGATTCGGTGGAGTCGGTACTCCAACAGGTGGAGTTCTATGTCGATGCGATCTCCGACTATCAGAGCGATTTCGCCGTCTTCCCCGAGCTGTTCAACACCCCGCTGATGGCGCTCACCGACCAGACCGATCAGGTCGAGGCGATCCAGTTCCTGGCCGGTTTCACCGAACGCTTCAAGACCGAAATCTCGCGCATGGCCGTCTCCTACAACATCAATATCGTCGCCGGCTCCATGGTCGAGATCGGCGAGGACGGCAAGCTCTACAACGTCTCCTACCTTTGCCACCGGGACGGCGAGATCGATCGCCAGGCCAAGCTGCACATCACTCCGCAGGAACGCCGCGACTGGGTGGTCGAGGGCGGCGACGAACTGCAGGTGTTCGAGACCGATGCCGGCCGCGTCGGCATCCTGATCTGCTACGACGTCGAGTTCCCGGAACTGCCGCGGCTGCTTGCCGAGCAGGACATGGACATCCTGATCGTGCCGTTCTGGACCGACACCAAGAACAGCTACCTGCGCGTGCGCCATTGCGCCCAGGCACGGGCGATCGAGAACGAGTGCTACGTGGTCGTCTGCGGCAGCGTCGGCAACGTGCCGTCGATCGAGAACCTCGACATTCAGTATGCCCAGTCATCGGTGTTCTCGCCGTCGGACTTCGCCTTCCCGCACGATGCGGTACTGTCGGAAACCACGCCCAACACCGAGATGGTGATGTTCTCCGACCTCGACCTGACCAAGCTCAAGCTGGTGCGTGCCGAAGGCGCGGTGACCAACCTCAAGGATCGTCGTCTGGACCTCTACGACCTGCGCCTGCGCGACTGGTCTTGGAAGTCCGGGGCCCGTCAAGAAGAAAGCTAAGCGGAAGAGAGCTGAAGCATGGCTTGGTGGCACCGTCGGCGCGAGGCGCGACGTCTCGCGCGTCATCCCTTCGATCCCGAGGCGTGGAGAGCCGTACGTCATGCCGTGCCGTTGCTGGCCGATCTCGAAGACTTCGATGCCGAACGCCTCGGTCCGCGCGCCTGGCAACTGCTGCATACCAAGCACTGGGTGGCCGGCGACGGGGTCGAGTTCGACGCCTCCGCGCAGCTCGCCATCGCCGCCCAGGCCTGCCTGCTGACGCTCGGTTGGGATGAGCAGGACGCGCAGGCGGCATTCGCCAATGTGCATGACATCATCCTGCTGCCGGATGCGTTTCACCGCCGGGTCGAAGAGATGGACGAAGCCGGCGTGGTCCACGAGTACGACGACGAACGCGCCGGCGAGACTTCCTGGCGCGGGCCGGTGGCGCTGGCGATTCCCGATATCGACAACAGCGGCGATTACAGCGGCTACAACGTCATCATTCATGAGTTCACCCACAAGCTCGACCTGGGCAACTCGCAGGATGTCGACGGCTTCCCGCCGCTGGCCGCCGCGAGCGACGTCACCTCACGGGAGTGGCATCGCGTCTTCACCCACGTCTGGGACGACCTGCAAGCCCACATCGCCCGCGACGAACCCACCCCCATCGACGACTACGCCGCCACCCACCCCGGCGAGTGCTTCGCGGTGTGCTGCGAGCTGTTTTTTACGGCGCCGGATCAACTGATCGAGGTCTATCCCGATCTTTACGATCTGCTGAAGCGGTATTTTGGGCAGGACCCGCTGGCGCGGTTGCAGCGGCGGCAGGCGGCTGGGACCGATAGACCGTAAGACCCAGGAAGGCACCATCCCCACTAGCGGAGTTCGGCTGGCTTATTTCGCGACCGAAGAAGGGCCTGGTGGCTTCATTTATGAACTCGCCGATCTTTTAGAGCCCGGCCAGTACGAGCGTGTCCAGGGAATTGCGCAGGCGGCGAAGATATGGGATGGCAAGCAGGCTGCCCATGAGATCAAAGCATAACAACGCACTTGAGAGCGACCAGCCAGACCGGCGCCTCAGCGCAGCGCTGTGCCAATCCACACTGAAAGTCCGCTTCTGGCCGAAAGCGGACTTGGCAATTAATCAACTTACCTGCCACCAGGCCATCCAAAAAGGCTATCTCGGCCGGCGACCGGCACTGAAGACGTACAACCCGAGTTTCAGCTTCGGTCAGAAGTTTGCCGTGGATGCCTACTTCATAACCGCCAGCACACGCCGAAACTCCTCCCGCCAAGCCTCGGCATGCCGCGCTGGGGTGGCGGTAAGCCGCCCCAGTTCCATCGCCAGATCGAAGAAGCCCTGCGCCGGTAGCCTTCCCCGTGCCGGCTGACGACCAGCACGGCGATGAATGGCCGGTTCTGTTGTGCATCCTCGCGCATCAGGATTCTCAGTGCCTGCGCCACGGGCTGGATGGTGCGTGGCGGGTGTAGCTCCAATGCCTCGGCAAGTTGCTGGTAGGTCAGCGGTAGGGCTTCGCGAGGCGCTGCCTTGAGAAGCGGCGAATCTGAATGGGCAGTGACTGATTCTCGGTCATGATTCTCAGGCGTTCGGGTCGAAGAGTTTCACTTCGCGGATATCGACGTGCTCCCACACCCGCCCGGTCATGTAAGGCTAGGTTTCGAGCCAGGCATCCAGATCCTGTTGTTCGGTAAAGCTGAGCCGTGGCACCAGGTACTCATCCGTGCCAGAATTGAATGGTATGTCAACGAGAGGTCTCTTCCATGAATCTTCAGAAAATTGAAGACGAGGCGCTCCATCTCCCCAAGGAGGAACGGGCACAATTGGTCCAGCGACTGGTGTTGAGCCTGGAGTCTCCGTCAGAAGAAGAGCTCAGGTCCGACTGGCTGCTTGAGGCTCGACGCAGGGCCGAAGAGCTAGATAGTGGCTCGGTTCAGGCTGTGTCCGGTGAGGATGTTATGAGGAAGGCCAAAGCTCTGATCAAATGAATTATTCTTTTCACCCGGCAGCGGAAGCCGAGTTCCTGGAATCAGTTGGTTATTACGAATCAAAGGTTCCGGGATTGGGTGGTGCCTTCATGGAGGAATTCGAAGCCTTGGCTAAATTAGTTGGCGAGTCACCAAAAGCCTGGCAAGTGGAGTTGTCTCCAGATATTCGTAGAGCACCCCTTCACCGATTTCCGCTATCCATCGTTTACCGAGAAAAGTCTGATGGCTTTCAAGTTCTGGCGGTTGCCCATGACCGGCGACGTCCGCAGTACTGGCTTGGCAGGCTTTAACCAGGACTACCTATTTTTCCAATAGGGAAATTGGCCAGGCATCCAGCTCCTGCCTGTCGGCAAAGCGAAAGTGAACGCTGGAGCCGATCATCTTGCCGTCATCGTTCAGGATCGCGCCGCCACTGATAAATTTCCCCTGCTTGGCGAGCTCACGAACTCCTGCCAAATGCGCTTCGCGATGGGCCAGCCGGCGTTCGAGCGCTTCATCGTCCGTGTAGTCATAGGCCACTATGACGTACTGTTTCATGCGGTACTCCTGTCGTTTCGTGGTTCATCGAAGGTGACTCGCATCATGCGTCAGCCCCCGTGACGAAACAAATCTGTCTTGACGGTACAATCTCTCCAATTCCACAGAAGGTAGGTGCTGAGCCGATAGTCACTGAACGTCACGAACATTTCACTCTGATCACAACGTACAAAAGGCCAAATTCCCATGATCGATCTTCGCAGCGATACCGTCACCCGCCCCAGCGCCGCGATGCGTCAGGCAATGTTCGATGCACCATTGGGCGATGACGTCTGGGGCGACGATCCCAGCGTCCAACGACTACAGGACTACATCGCCGAGCGTACCGGCAAGGCGGCGGCGCTGTTCTTCCCTTCCGGTACCCAGAGCAATCTGGTGGCGCTGCTGAGCCATTGCCAGCGCGGCGACGAGTATATCGTCGGCCAGCAGGCGCATACCTATCGCCTGGAAGGCGGCGGCGCGGCGGTCCTGGGCGGCATTCAGCCGCAGCCGATCGAGAATGAAGCGGACGGTTCGCTGCCGCTGGCGAAGATCGAGGCGGCGGTCAAGCCGATCGACCCACACTTCGCGCGCACGCGCCTGCTGACGCTGGAGAATACCTTCCACGGCCAGGTGCTGGATGCCGATTATGTCGAAGCGGCCACTGCCCTGGCGCGGCGTCATGGCCTGGCGACGCATCTGGATGGCGCGCGGATCGGCAACGCCGCGGCTGCGACCGGTGCCGGCCTGGAAGCCTTGTGCGCGCCGTTCGATACGGTGTCGATCTGCTGCTCCAAAGGGCTGGGCGCACCGGCGGGCACGCTGCTCGTGGGGCCGGCCGAGTTCATCGAGACGGCACGGCGCTGGCGCAAGGTGGTCGGTGGCGGCATGCGCCAGGTCGGTATGCTGGCGGCCGCCTGCGAATACGCCCTGGAGCATCACCTGCCGCAATTGACGGAAGATCACGCCAAGGCCGAGCGCCTGGCCGAAGGTCTTGCCGGTATCGACGGCATTACGGTGACCTCGCAGGCCACCAACATGGTGTTCGTCGAGTTCACGCGCCCGGCATTCGACCCGGCTCGTCTGCATGAGTGGCTGGAAGAGCGCGACATCCTCGTCGGTGCGCTCTACGCCCCGCGCTTCGTCACCCATCGCGATGTCTCGATGGCCGATATCGACCGCGTGATCGCCGCGTTCGGGGATTATTTCCCGGTGCGGGAACTTGCCTGAGATTCAATCGAGCTGGGTCGACGAGGAGCTATTCGGGCGGGTCGGCGTAGAGGAAGTGCCCGGACTCGGCGCGTCGTTCGGTGACGTCTGGGGGCCGCCATCGCCGGCAGGCGCACTCGGATCGCAGGCGCGGCGGGCGGTGGAAATGGTCGAGCCGCCATCATTGCCATGGCAGATCGAGCCACCGCCGCTGGGTCGCTCGCGGGTTTCCCGTGGGTAGGTCAGGCCGGGATTGACGTGGATGTCCAGACGCTTGGGAACGTAATCTGCCCTGCCATCGCGGTCGTTGTCCGGCAGACGAATGCGATGGCCGGTCTTCGGGTCGACCACGGAGACCCCGTCCGCGACCGCCGAAGGTACCATGCTGATGCCCAGGACGCTGGCGACGAACAACGCGACGACGCCGCGCCGGATGATAGCGAGGCCGGTGCCTGAGTTTCCTCGCGCTTGTGTCGATTTCGAAAATTGCATGATCCACCTCCGGGTGGAAGGCCGTTGACTCAGCATAGCGCATGCCAAGACTGCTATTGCCTCCCTAGTTCGATTGCCGCAGCCAGTCCCATAGCGCCGCCGCCGGCTCGCGCAGTTGGCGACTGGCGGGGCGTACCAGCCAGAACGCTTCGTTGGTCGCCATGTCGAGATCGAATGGCGCCACCAGATCACGACTGGCCTCGAGCAGGCGCCGGTGGGAGAGCGCGATACCGCCATCGTAGGAGGCCAGCGCCAGGGTGGTGACATGGGTATCGCAGATCATGGCCCGGCAACGCTGTTCCAAACCGGCGACCCCAGCCAGCACCAGCCAGCGTGGCCAGCCGGCGGCGAAACCGGCCGCGTGCAGCAGTGTCTCGCCGGCGAGGTCCGCGGGGGATTTGAGCCGAGCAGCCACCGCGCTGGAGCAGACCGGCAGCAAGCGCTCCTCGCCCAGGCACTCGGCGGTCATGTCGCTCCAGCCGCCATGTCCGTAACGAATCTCCAGATCCGCGCCCTCGGCACCGAAATCGTCCGACCAGATCGCGCTCACCAGACGCAGGGTGACGTCGGGCCGAACTTGCTGGAAGCTCAGCAGGCGCGGCACCAGCCAGGTTTGCTGCATCGCCGGCGTTGCTCTCAGCGTCACCGGCGCCCCCGGGCTGGGGCCGAACACTTCCGAGGTGCCCTCGGCCAGACGCGTGAAGGCTTCCTGGACACTCGGCAGCCAGGCCCGCCCGGCCGGGGTCAGCGCCAGGCTGCGCGGGTAGCGCACGAACAGCGGCTGACCGACGCGATCCTCCAATAAGCGGATGCGCTGGCTGATCGCCGACTGAGTCACGCCCAGTTCGCGCCCGGCTGCGGTGAAACTCAGGGTTCGCGCTGCCGCCTCGAACGCTTGTAGCCATAACACCGGGGGCAATTCGGACATATCGCTCTCTCATCTTTGGTCTAATAGCCAAAGTCGGGCATTAGCCATGCTTGGGCTTAGCGGCCAGATTAATCGTTTGTCAGAGCCTGGCGCAATCCGCATCCTAGAGACACTGAAAGAAACACGCCGTTAACAACGACGATGGTGGAGAATCATCGAGGAGAAGTTCTTGTCATCCGGTAACGTCTTCGATGCCATCGCATCTACGGGTGCCGTCGCGATGAGAATCCAACGGTTTTGTCGCCGTTGATACGAGCCGCTCGGGAGACCGGGCGGCTTTTCTGCATGGTCCGCTGCCAACGGGATCATCGATCAGGGAATCACAGGAGACAACAAATGCAACCTGCCAAACCCCTATTCGCCCTCACGCTGAGCGCCGGCCTGAGTTTCCTGGCCGCGACTCAGGTCCAAGCAGCCGACGACAGTGTCGTTTTCGGCGTTCCGGCCTGGCCGGGGATTACCGTCAAGACCGAGATCGCTCGTCAACTATTGGAACCGCTGGGCTATCAGAGCCAGGCTCAGGATATCGGCCTGCAGGTGATCTACCAGGGCCTGGATTCCGGTGACGTCGACGTCTTTCTCGGCGCCTGGCTGCCAGCGCAAAATCCGATGCTCGAGCCACTCGAAGCCGACGGCAGCATCCAACGTCTGGCGACCAACGTCACCGGCGCGCAGATGACGCTCGCCGTGCCGGACTACGTCTACGACCAGGGCATCACTTCGTTCGCCGACCTGGACTCGCATCGTGACGAGTTCAAGGGCGAAATCTACGGCTTCGGTGCCGGTTCCGCCGCCAGCGAGATCCTCAACAAGGCGATCGACGAGGATACCTGGGGGCTCGGCGACTGGACACTGGTCGATACCAGTACCGTGGGCATGTTGAGCGCCGCCAAGAGCGCCATCGCCAATCACGAGCCCATCGTCTGGGTCGGCTGGAAACCGCACTGGATGAACCTCGAACTGCCGATGCGCTACCTGAGCGACGAGAAGAACCTGTTCGGCGAAGGCAATGGCGCCAGCGATGTGCGTACGCTGATGGCCAGCGACTATGCCGAGGCCAACCCTAACCTGGTGACCTTCTTCAACCAGTTCTCGTTTACCTCTGCGGAGCAGAGCTGGATGATCCAGCAATATGGCCTGGACGAGAAACCGGTGGCAGAGGTCGCCAAGACCTGGATCGAGGAGCATCCGGATCGTGTGGAATCCATGCTGAAGGATGTGACTACTCTGGATGGCGAGCCCGCATGGCCCGAGGTCAAGAAGACTTTCTCTTTCTGAATCAAAGCGCAGGAATCGAGGTGCAAGGCAGAAGCGGCGCTAGCAAAAAAGCGTTACAAATTCGTGCCGATTTTTTTGACCCCTCTCGGAACTATTGGAACACCCGGCACTCTGAGTAGGTGTTCCCTTGAATGATCCCTTACTTGCCCACCATCCCCTGGTGGGCATTTTTTTACCCGTGTCCCCTGTCGCGCCTGGACTGCCGAATTCCGGTGGCGCCTTCAGGGCAGCGCAGGCACGCGGCCGGCCATCTCCGCGATCATGAAGTCGACGAAGCGTTTGACCCGGGCACTGCCCCGCGACCGGGCCACATAGAGCAGATGGAAATCCGCGCGAATCCCCCGCCATTCGGGAAGCAGCGCCACCAACTCGCCGCGCGCCAATGGTTCATGTACGTCCCACCATGAGCGCAACAAGACCCCATGTCCGTCGAGCGCCATGCGAGTCATCGCTTCGCCATCGTTGCTCGCAAGCCGCCCGTGAACCCGTACCGAACGCTGCGCGCGGGAGCCGTCGGCGGCCTCGAACCGCCACAATGAATAGTCGTTGTCGTTCTCACGCACGATCAGGCAACGATGGGCGCCGAGGTCCTCGAGGCGTTCGAGCGGCGGCGCCTGCCGGAGATAGCGCGGTGCGGCGCACAGGATTCTGCGATTGGCGAGCAACCGCCTGGCGATCCAGCGGGAGTCCGGTGGCTCACCGACGCGGATGTTGATATCGAATCCCTGCTCGTCGAGACCGAGAGGAAAATTGGTCAATTCGAGCAGTAGTTCCAACTGAGGATGCTGTTCGGCAAAACGCGATATCAGCGGCGCGACATGGCGGCGTCCGAAGCCGAAGGTGGCATTGATGCGCAGCCGGCCCGACAGTGACGCCCGCTGGTCGCGCAATGAATTCTCGAGATCGCCGAGATCGTCGAGAATCACCGCGCCCCGCGCGAGATAGCGCTCGCCTTCCGGGGTCAGTGTCAGCCGCCGGGTCGTGCGCGCTGCCAGAGAGACGCCCAGACGCGACTCCAGTTGCTGCAGACGCTTGCTCACCGCCGACAACGATAGCCCGAGTTCACGGGCGGCGCCGGTCAGGCTGCCCGCTTGCGCAATGTGCTGGAAAAAAGCGAGATCGTCGAGTGACGACACCTTATTCTCCACTTGTATTCAAGAGTTGGTTGCATCATAGCCCGATTATCTCTCCTTCGTCAGACACTACACTGATGGCATCGATCCCAAACGGAACGGGCGAGTCATGTTCGAAGGTTTTCGCGTTTTCGATATCGCAGTGGAAGAAGGCGTTTCCATCCATGGCGTGACCGGCGGCAAAGGCCCGCCGCTGTTGTTGCTTCACGGCCATCCGCAGACCCATACCATCTGGCACCGCCTCGCCCTGCGACTCGCCGAACGTTATACGGTGGTCGCCACCGATCTGCGCGGCTACGGCGACTCCAGCAAACCGCCCGGCGACGAGCAGCACGTCGCTTACAGCAAGCGGCGCATGGCGGCGGACCAGGTCGCCGTCATGCGGGCGCTGGGCTTCGAGCATTTCTACCTGTGTGGCCACGATCGCGGCGGTCGGGTCGCCCACCGGCTGGCGCTCGATCACGCCGAACGGGTCGACAAGCTGATGGTGCTGGATATCGCGCCGACGCTGGCGATGTATGAAGCCACCGACCTCGCCTTCGCCACGGCCTATTGGCACTGGTTCTTCCTGATTCAGCCGACGCCGCTGCCGGAGTCGTGGATCGAGACCTCGCCGGCCAACTATGTCACGCGAATCATGGGCGGACGCCATGCGGGGCTGGCGCCTTTCGATCCCCGCGCCATCGCCGAATATCAACGCTGCCTCGCCCTGCCCGGCGCGGCTCACGGACTCTGCGAGGACTATCGCGCTTCGCGAACCATCGATCTGGAACACGATCGTGCCGATCGCGATGCCGGCCGCTATCTGACGATGCCGCTCAAGGCGCTGTGGGGCGAATTCGGCACCATCGGACGCTGCTTCGACGCACTGAAAGAGTGGCGCGCGGTCTCCGACAGCGACGTCAGTGGCGGTGCGCTGCCTTGCGGCCACTATCTTCCCGAGGAAGCCCCGGACGCGGTCTTCCAGCATCTCAGCGACTTCATGAGGTAATCTCATCATGGCTCAAGACAAGACTCACAAGATCGCGGTCATTCCCGGCGACGGCATCGGTATCGAAGTGGTCCCGGAGGGCCTGCGCGCGCTCGAAGAGGCCGCCAAACGCTTCGCTGTCCAGCTCGAATTCGAGCATTTCGAGTTCGGCAGCTGCGACTACTATCTGCAACACGGCCAGATGCTGCCGGACGACTGGTTCGAAACGCTGTCACGCTTCGATGCCATCTTCTATGGTGCGGTGGGCTGGCCGGAAAAGGTGCCGGATCACGTTTCGCTGTGGGGCTCCCTGCTGCAGTTCCGCCGCCACTTCGACCAGTACATCAACCTGCGCCCCTGCCGTTTGATGCCCGGCATCAAGAGCCCGCTGGCCGACCGCGAACCCGGCGATATCGACTTCTACGTGGTGCGCGAAAACACCGAGGGCGAGTACTCGAGCATTGGTGGCAAGATCTTCGAAGGTACCGAGCGTGAAACGGTGATGCAGGAAACCGTGATGACCCGTACCGGGGTCGACCGGGTGCTCAAATACGCCTTCGAACTGGCCCAGAGCCGGCCGCGCAAGAAGCTGACCTCGGCAACCAAGTCCAATGGCATTTCGATCACCATGCCCTACTGGGACGAGCGGGTGAAAGCGATGGCCAAAAGCTATCCGGACGTCAGCGTCGACCAGTTCCACATCGACATTCTCACAGCCAATTTCGTGCTGCATCCGGACTGGTTCGATGTCGTCGTCGCCAGCAACCTGTTCGGCGACATTCTCTCCGACCTCGGCCCCGCCTGTACCGGCACCATCGGCGTGGCTCCTTCGGCCAACATCAATCCGGAAGGCAAGTTCCCGAGCCTGTTCGAACCGGTTCACGGCAGCGCGCCGGACATCGCCGGCAAGGGCATTGCCAACCCGATCGGTCAGATCTGGTGCGGCGCGATGATGCTGGAGCATCTAGGCCACCAGGACGCGGGCGAGGCGATCGTCGGCGCTATCGAGAAAGTGCTAGCCAACGACGACAAGTCGGCGCTGACGCCGGATCTCAAGGGCCAGGGAACGACGGAAAGTCTAGGCAAGGCGATCGCTGCAGCGATTGAGAAATAGGAGCTACAGGCGTGGCGATGCCCACATGGCCACGCCGACTTGCCAGCTCAATAAGGAGAACAAACGGGCCTTCCAATCAAATGGTGCAACGAACTGACTTCCAAAGCATATTGCACTGTTAGATCTTCTTTTATTACAGCATAGAGTTGTCTTACAGATTCACGTAATTCATTTTCAGCATTTCTCTGATCAATATAAAAAGCAGCCCTTTGACCACGAAACTGCATAGGCCGGCTCACCTGTTCAAATTTTAATCCCGTTCTGGCCAGTAAGCGATAGAAGCGGTTTTCCATCATGGCCAATACGTGATGTCTTTGCGCAATCCCCGTCAGAGCGGTCGCGCAGAGGAACAGGCTGACGCCAATCAACGGAAACACACGGCGCTCCTGTTTGGTGAATACTAACTCACCCAGGCCAGTAACGGCCGACTCTCTCTGCTTGTGCATTTGAGTACGGAAATATCGAGGTATCGCAATTCGAGAAATTTCACATAGACTATTACGATCGATTGATCTGCGTCCCCACTCGACGACGGCATCAAACTGACGGCAATGCTCCTCGATTGGCAGTTGAGAAAATTTGGCTGAGGAAGCATCGGGAATCACGACCCGCATACAACCGGCAGCCAGTCCGGTAGATCGATGCTCAATCAAGCAATGAAGAGATCGCGTATCGAACTCATCCCTCTCGATACGATCTTTGAGATTGAGAGGTTCATACCCCAACTCTTCACAATAAACTTGATGCCGCAGCGAGAAAACACGATCTTTCTCATCTGCTGTTGTTGCCAAAATGACCTGAAAACGATCCAGGAATTCATCTATCATTGCAGCCCCCTGCCCTTTGGTTATTAACCAAACCCGGCGTCTGAAATAGTTGTCGGTCGACCTAAGTAATATCCTTGGACATAGTCGATTTTGTATTTTTCTAGATAGGGCAATATGGATTCTTTATCGACAAACTCGGCAACGATCTTTTTACCCATACCCCTAGCAATATCAGCTATCGCTTTGACGATTAATTGATTTTCTTCGCTATCTGGCAATGCCCTGATGAAAGAGCCATCAATCTTGATGTAATCCGCCGGGAGTTGACCCAGGTAATAAAAACTACTGAACCCGACCCCGAAATCATCCAGGGCCACTTGGCAACCCAGCATTCTAATACTTTCAAGCACACCTCTAGCCGCTGTGAAATCGGTTACCGCTGCGGTCTCCGTGACTTCAATAATGAGACGTTTGGGCTCGACCTGATGGCGGTCAAATTCGCGTTTCATGAAATCCGTGAGCCCAGTGTCATGCAACGATTGACCCGAAAGATTGACAGCAAGAACGGCGTTTTTTGAGGATAATCGGGATATCAGTCCGATACCGTTAGACAATACCCATCGATCAATGGCAACGATCTGGCCGCTTCGCTCCGCAATGGGAATGAAGATAGCCGGAGACAGATATATCCCGTTCTCGTCTTTTAGGCGAAGAAGAAGCTCGTAATGCTGCACATTCAAATCCGATAGTCGAAAAATAGGTTGAACCATTAATTCGAACTGATTATTCAATAGCGCATTGCGGATATTCTCGACCCAATATATTCGTTGCTTCAGCTCTTCCCGACCTTGCTGTTCCGGCGACAAAAGGTGCCAGCGCTGCCCTGCGTCTTCCTTCGCCCGGTACATGGCATAATCGGCATTCGCCATCAATTCGTCAGGATGGTCACCGTTATCGGGATACAGAGCCACACCAATACTCGCGCTTGCCCTATGTACACGTCCTTCTATACTCAAGGTCTTTTGCTCCAGACGATCGGCAATTCTTTGGGCCATCTCGGTCGCTGTCTGTTCTGAGGCATTTTCTAGCAAGATGGCAAATTCGTCCCCACCCAGCCGGGCCACGATATTGCCGTGACTCAAATCTGCCAACGCCGTGGCAACAGCGCGAAGCAGCTGATCACCAGATTGATGCCCACTGGCCTCGTTCACTTCCTTGAACCGATCGAGATCCAGATAGAGTACCGCGCCGAAAGCTCCTGGAATTACCGCTCGTTGCAAGGCCTCCTTGAAAAAGCGTCGGTTATACAGTTCCGTTAGCGGATCCCGGTTGGCTAACCAAGCCAGCCGGCGTTCAGCCAACTTCCTATCCGTGATATCGACTCCTACCGAAATAAGTTCCTGCCTACCAAGTTCCTCATACTGCAAAGGGGTATGATACCATACAATGACTTTGACCTCGCCATCACTCGAGGCTACATCACTCTCTTGTTGTCCACCATTATCAAAAAACTCATCGATACGAACCAAGTCCAAGTCCGCGGCAAACAGCTGTTGAAAAGTGCTTTTTTTTAGTTCCTGCTCAGACAACCCTGTGATAGCCTGACAGAAATGATTGGCTAAGGTAATATTGCCGCAGCGATCATGAATTACGATCAACACCTGAGCCGTATTAAAAAGCCCGGAAACGAAATCTCTTTCTCTTGCCAGCTCCCTGACCCTAGCTTCGAGTTCAGTACCTCGCTTACTAACCTCTATCTCCAGCTCTTCAAGTTTGATTTCCAAATCAATCGCAGTGCTTTCTAATACATCAATCTCATCCTGAAAGAATGATCTGCTAGGGGCAAGCTCGCTCCGCATGACGTTATATCTACGATTAGCCAAAAACGGTAACTTCTGGCTAATATTTTTCAATCGATTCATGCGGTACCGCAAGATAAAAAATAGAAGGATCTCAGCTGCTATCCATCCACCCAAGGCAATCAACAACACCGTACGAGTCGTTTGTGAAATAGACTTCACTTGGTCGGTAACGTTAGAAATCAACACAAAATAGCCGGAGTGATCGTCAACTTCATCTCCTTCGCCTTCTATCGGTATCGCGATAACCTCGTATTCTCTTCCCGATTCAGAATAACGATAAACCTTGCCGTTAATATTTTCGAAACTGGCACTATTGGAAATTCCTTCAATAAGCGGAAAACTGCTCGACTCATGCGTCAGCGCTACTATGGTAGAATTCCAATTCGCAATGTAACGCTCAGCTTTATCCGGATGCTTTTTCGATCTGACCAATAATGCAATTTCGCTTCCGGAGCTTTTTTGCATATATCGAGTCACATCAGCCAGCGACCTGGACACCATCACTACACCGGCGTTCGTTCCCTTCACAAGGATGGGAACGGCCATGTATTGTCGGCATTCATGATGACATAGTAGTTTTGTATCCGGTTGTTCCATTTCTATGACTGATTTTAACCAATCAACCCCCAGTTCTTTTCCCGTGTCTGAAGTCATTTGGCCTATGCTGACGATTTTCACCATATCCTTGTTATATATACTGACGTCATCGATCCCAGCATCTAATTGGAGTGTTGGCCACTGGGATTTCAAAGAAGCTTCGATACTCGACACATCGGCCGCTAGCAAAGCCGACCTCAAGGTTGATGAAGAAGCGATGACACTTGCTATTTGACGCATGCTATCTGCGGAACGCTGCAAAGTTAAAAAAACGTCATGTCTTTGGCGTTCATAAAATATTTTCTGTGAATAATTAAACTGTTGAACCAGCGCATGATTACTCACCCAGGCAATCAGGCTTGCCAAAGCCAACAGCAACAAACTGGTCAAAAACAGGGCTCGCCATTTAAGTCCTATCTGGACGACTCTCTTGTGACATCTCATTGGGCGTGCCTTTTAGCCAAACTCATTTTTTATCTTTAAAAAAAGTATGACAGCTGAAAAAGAAGCATATCCCAGTATTTATCTTGGGAGTCAGACTGGTTTTCATTAATTACTGGAAGCCATCCTGTTCCTTTAACATGATGAAGCTCAGATGATAGCAGTAGCCGGGGATATAGCTGCCATTGCAGGCCTGTTGTCCAATCCCTGGCATACCTCGAATAGGTCGGCTGACCAGTTTTATCAGCAAACTCCCGACCCGAACGATCACTACGGTCTATCACAAGAGAATCGTATCTGAGCAACCATTGCCATTTTTCACTAAGCCTCCGCGTGAATTGCAGGTACCAGCTTTCTCCCGTAATGTCGTAATTGTAGGATTCTTTGAATCCACTCATTACGATGGGACGGATAGCGTATTCTGTAGTCAGTGACCAGTTTTCCTGATTATATTGGAAGGACAGAATCCAAGGCTTAAAAGTAAAACCACCATCGCCCGGCCCCGACTCTTTCGAATTAAATCCGGCACGGACATTTACATTGGTCAGCGCCATGATGGCAGTACCGCCGCCATACTCATATCTCAGCTGGCCGATGTAGGAGGATTTCCCTGAAAAATTGCCAGTATCTTTCCTTCCTAGAAGGGAGCCTTCGACCTGACTATCGAACCGCGGTTCCCCGAAACCGAGTTGCAGTCTGACAACACCGTTATCCAGGCGTTTCTCGGCATAGCCCATTATGCCGTCCGCGGTCAGTGCTGGCGTTCTCGTACGATCGAAATAGATGGACTGTGGTAACAATATACTTGGGCGTGTAGCGGCAACGTCGCGGGTTTGATTGTATAAACCGAATGGGTTTTTAAAACGTCCAAATTGGGCGCCTATCGTGCTCTCTTCATTGGTTAAGAACTGGTAGTCAACGATTCCATAATCGAGCTCTGGCTCGGTGAGTTCTTCGTCACTTCCCGCCTGCCGAGATAGTACTTGCGCTCCCACGAGAACGTTGCTCAACGGCCGAAAAGACGCATTCAATCCCAGTTCGGTATATTCCCAACTCCCCCCACCTTCACTACTCGGGCCGAAGAAGTCGTTATGATCAGTGATGATCAGTGCCTGACTCAGGAAGCCATGCATCTGCAGCGTATCCGACACTTCAAGAGCGTGGGCTCGGGGTAAAGCCATCAATGTCATGCTGGCCCCGAGCGCGACAGCAGACAAGCGAGTCAATCTATTCAACGCTGAGCACCTGAACCTGATTATTCAGACTGGATTGTTTGACATAGCCGATACCACCAGGCGTGGAAGCGACGGCCTCGAGCATGGCTGTCTCATCGGCTACCTCGTTGGGTGCCTGTCCAGTGCCGGAAAAGACCGCCCGGTCCCATGCCAACCTGAGTTGGTGCGGATAGACGCCGAGGATTCTCTTCGAGAAATCCTCATGAATGGGGTTATTGTCGGATAGGACGAAGACATGAACGGCCTGTCCCCCCGGTAGCGTTCGCTGCCGCATGGCGAAAATCGCTCTGACGGTCTCCAACGGTAAGGACGCCTGATTCACGGTGGGGTTGGTGATCACCAGGACCGTCGAGTCATCGCCATGACTCGACAAGGAGCAGAGCACCGCTGCCGCCAACAGCAGCCAGCCGCTTAGAAGCCGCAGCATGCACCGCGACTCCATTGCTTGATTCCATGGCACCGTATATTCGATACGTCCATTATCAAGGATACGTCCTAACCTGAAATTGACAGCGACTCAGAGTCGCAGATTCCAGGGCAGAAGTAAGCTCGGAATAGCTCTCGGAATGCATCCTATCTCCCGGAACGAAGCCTAACTGGCTCGATAATCGGATTCGGATAGTGACGTCATTGCACGATTCCCTGTTATCTCGGTTATTGGCGTATCCCATACTTTCGCATGACTCCGGCCAGCTCCGTGTCGAACGATTGGAGGAGTCCCGAGCCTATACGGAATAGGCAGGTTGTCATATTTCCCTCAGTCGGAACAGGCTCCCATGGATACTCCGAGCCAAGCGAAGACGCAGGCTGGAGAGAACGCAGGAAGCGACACCTAGCGGCTTTGACGCAGACGCGTCATATCCATTTGGTCGACCTGTGTGATCCCGAGCAGCGCCATGTCACGGGCGATTTCCTCGTGCATCAGCCGGATCGCGTGGCTGACACCGGCTTCACCGGCGTAGGCGGCAGCGTAGTTGAACGGACGCCCGAAGAAGACAAAGCGCGCCCCCAGGGCGAGTGCCTTCAACACATCGGTGCCGCGGCGAAAGCCGCTGTCGATCATCACCGGAAAGTCCCCGACGGCGGCGATCACCTCCGGCAGCGCGCGCAAGGGGGCAATGGCGCCATCCAATTGCCGGCCACCATGGTTGGACACGATGATCGCGTCGGCGCCATGATCCTTGGCACGTTTGGCATCCTCGGGATGAAGAATGCCCTTGACGACCAAGTTGCCCGACCAGGCTTCCCTCACCAATGCCAGATATTCCCAGTCGAGATGCGTACGGCCGGAAAAGTCACGATTGACATGGCGAGAGATCACCGGAATGCCGCGGGTGGCGTAGTTGTTTTCGAAGTGCGGGATACCGTGGTGGCGCAGGGTCTTGTAGAAGGTGCCATAGAGCCAACGCGGCCTGACCAGCCCATCCAGCGCCAGCCTGAGACTGGGCCGGATCGGCGAGGAGAAGCCGCTGCGCCGGTTGTTGTCGCTGTTGGGCGGCACGGCGTAGTCGACGGTGATCACCAGGTTGCGAAACCCGGCGCGTTCGATGCGTTCGATCAGCGCCTCTATCCCCGGGCGATCCCCCGGAAGATAGGCCTGGAACCAGTCGCTGCCGTCGATCGCCGCGACCTCTTCCATCGGGATCAGCGACGAGCCGCTCATGATCATCGGAATCGAGGCTTTCGAAGCGGCCCGGGCCAATGCCAGATCGCCGCGATAGGCCGACAGCGCACTGATGCCCATCGGCGCGATGCCGAACGGCGCGGCATAGCGCGCCCCCAACAATTCGGTCACCAGCGAGACCTTGGAAACATCGATCAGCGCGCGAGGCACGAAGCAGTAGTCGTCGAAGGCGGCACGATTGGCGGCCAGGCTCTTGCCCTCTTCGGCGGCGTTGGCGACGTAACCGTAGATCGGCCTGGGCAGATGACGCTTGCCGGCACGCTCGAGGTCCATGAAATTGCGAATGCGGGAAAGTCGACGTCGTTGGGCTGTCACTGAGGGTCCTTATTGTATGCACGTATCGCGTAACGACTCTACGGCGATGCCGCTCAAGCGGCCAGTCCGGGCATGTCGAAGCCGACCCGCGCAAGTGCCGCCAACAGCTTCTCGCGTTGCGCGCCGTCGAGCGGCACCAGGGGCGGACGCAGGCGTTCCCAGGCCTCGTCGTGGCTGAAATAGGCGGTAGCCGCCTTGAGTGCGGGGATCATCGGTACGCTCTCGAAGATGTCGCGAATCTCGTTCAACGCCGCCTGGCGCTCGTCCGCGCCTTCCCGCTGCCAATCCGCCCCCAGCGAGGAGATCGCTCGCGGATTGACGTTGGCGGTGGCGCTGATGCAGCCGGCGCCGCCGGCACGCAGCGTCGGCAGCAGGAAGCGCTCGCTGCCGGCGTAGACTCTGAAGCCCTGCTGGCCGAAGGCGTCGATCACCGCCTGGGTGTTGCTCCAATCCCCCGAGCTGTCCTTGATCCCGGCCACGGCACCAGGGTAGCGCTTCAGCAGCCGCTCGATCAGGCCGAGGCCGATCGGCACCTGGGCCACCGGCGGGATGTGGTAGAGATAGAGCCGCAGCCGATCGTCGCCGACGCGTTCGATCACCTCGGCATAGAAGCGGAACAGCCCCTCCTCCGAGACGCCCTTGTAGTAGAACGGCGGCAGCATCAGCACACCGCCGACGCCATGGGCCACCGCGTGTCGCGTCAGGGTCACGCTGTCCGGTATCGAACAGCAACCGGTGCCGGGCATCAGTCGCGTCGGGTCGATCTCCGCGGCGATCAGGCGGTCGAGCAACGCCTGGCGCTCCTGCATCGACAGCGAGTTGGCTTCGGAATTGGTGCCGAAGATCGCCAGGCCGACGTCGTTGGAAACCAGCCAGCGACAGTGGGCGACGAAGCGCTCGGCAGCGGGCGCGAGATCGTCGTTGAAGGGAGTGATGACCGGCGACAGCACGGTAGGACAGGAAACAGGCGACGACATGGGCGCGGACCTCTTGGTGCAAACGGGGTGCGGGCCGGTCACGACCGACCCGCGGCTGAGGATGCTGACAAACGTCACGAGCGATGGCCAGGCAAGGCGAAATCGGCCGAAGAAGCGCAGTTTACAGAGAGTAAATGAGCATTTTGAGGCGGATTTCAACGCCGCATGGGCGAGCGCAATAGTTTGTCAGCATTCTCGGCTATCGATCTTCAGGACCAGGGCTCGACGGCGTAGCGTTCCAGCGCCTGCTCGTCGAAATCGAATCCCAGCCCGGGTGTCTGAGGCAAGTTCAACCGGCCGTCGGCGAAAGTCAATTGGGTATCGACCAGGCGTCGGAAATTGAGCACCTGGTCGTCGGCGAAGAATTCGACGAAAGGTGCGTTGGGCGTCGCCCCCACCAAGTGAACATGAAGGTCATGGAACCAGTGCGGGCAAACCTCCACGCCGTAACTGGCCGCGGTGGCCGCCACGCGCCGGAACTCCGTCACCCCGCCGCAGACCGCCGCGTCGGTCTGCAGGATCATCGCCGCCTCCTTGTCGAGCAGCTCCTTGAAGCGCCAGCGGCCGGCCTCGATCTCGCCGGTCGCCACCGGTATCGGCGTACGCTCGGCCAGGCGGCGATGGTTGTCGATATCGTCGGGGCTGAACGGCTCCTCGATCCAGTAGGGGGAATAGGGTTCGGCCATGCGCATGAACGCCAGCGCCGAAGGCAGGTCGCGCCAGGCGTTGTTGGCATCCATCATCAGCAGCACGTCGGGGCCGACCGCCTCGCGCACTGCCGCCAGGCGCGCCTCCTCGCCGGCCAGATCCTCGCGGCCGACCTTCATCTTCACCGCCTTGAAGCCCTGGGCCAGATAGCCGGTCATCTCCTCGGCCAGCTTGGCCGGGGTCTTGCCGTCGAGGTAGTAACCGCCGCTGGCATAGGCCGCCACGCTCGTCTCGTCGCTCGCACCCAGGAAGCGATAGAGCGGCAGGCCGGCGGCGCGGGCGTTGCGATCCCACAGTGCCACGTCCAGGATGCTGAGAGCCCGCATCACCGAGCCGGTGCGCCCGTGCAGCAATCCTTCCTGGTACATCTCCTGCCACAGCCCCTCGACCCGATAGGCATCCTCACCCAGCAACACCGGCCTGAGCAGATCGCGCACCGCCCTGGTCACCAGTTCGCCGGCGTTGTTGCCGCCGTAGCAGAAGCCGATCCCACTGACGCCATCGTCACCGGTAACCCGCACCAGGGCGTAGTCGCGCTTGAATACCTGACGGTTGGAAAAACTGGTCGGATTGTCCAGCGGAACGCTGACCGTGCGTGCCTGCACATCGGTGATTCGTGTCATTGCTCTACTCCAATTGGGTGATGGCCTGGGGCATGGGGCCCCGGTTCGTGGCGCCCCCCTGGCGCGTCAGCCATGTTTGAGGCGGCGCTTGAATGGCTGGCGCAGCCAACGGAAGACAGGCGTGGCCTGCAGGATCGACAGCAGTGCGAGAACCAGCAGCACGCTGGCGATGGGACTTTGCAGAAAGACGCCGAAGCTGTCGTTGCCGATCAGCATCGACTGCTGGAAGCTGGTTTCCATCACCGGCCCCAGGATCAGCCCGATCACCATCGGTGCCGGCGACACCCCGGCCTTGCTCAGCCAGTAGCCGAACAGACCGAAGCCGAGCATCAGCCCGACATCGAACAGGCTGTTGTTGATCGCGAAGGCGCCGATGATGCACAAGGTGAGAATGGCGCAGGCGACGAAGCCGTCCGGGATCCTGGTCACCGAAACGCTCATCTTGGTGAATGCCAGCCCCACGATCAGCAGCGCCACGTTGGCCAGGATCACTGCCCAGATCAGGGTGTAGGTGACATCGCCGTAGTCGGTCAGCAGGTTCGGGCCCGGCAGGATGCCCTGGACCATCAGCGCGCCGAGCAGGATCGCGGTGGAGGAGCTGCCGGGAATGCCGAGCGCGATGGTCGGAATCAGCGCCCCGCCGACCACCGCGTTGTTGGCCGCCTCGGGTGCGGCGACGCCGGCGATCTCGCCGTTGCCGAAGCGGCTCTTGTCCTTGGCGAAGCGCTTGGCCTCGTTGTAGGCGAACCAGCTGGCGGTATCGCCGCCGGTGCCCGGGATCAGCCCGACGATGATGCCGATCCCGCTGGAGCGCAGAATGTTGGGCATCAGCCGCTTGATGATGGCAAGCCGCGGCACCAGGCGGTCGGTGATGCGGCTTGCCACCTTGTTGCTGCGATGCGAGTTCTCGATCAGCGCCAGCGCCTGCGGTACCGAGAACAGCCCGATCAGTGCCACGGTGAAGTCGATTCCCGAGAACAGGTTGATCTGGCCGAAGGTCATGCGCGGCGTGCCGGTAGTGAGGTCCATTCCTACCGTGCTCACCAGCAGACCCAGCCCGCCGGAGAGCAGGCCGCTGACGACCGAACCCTGCGCCAGCGAACCGATGATGGTGATGCCCAGCACGGCGATGGCGAACAGTTCCACCGGGCCGAACTCCAGCACCAGGGTGCCGAGCAATGGCGCGGCGGTGAGCAGCGCGATGCCGCTCATCAAACCGCCGAAGAAAGAGGCGAACAGCGAGATACCCAGGGCCTGCCCCGCCTTGCCCTGCTGCGACATCGGAAAGCCATCGAGCACGGTGGCGGCGGCCGACGGCGTGCCCGGCGTACGCAGCAGGATCGCCGCGATGGAGCCGCCGTAGGAGGCGCCGACATAGAGCGATGCCAGCATGCTCAGCCCGGTCGCCGGATCGAAGCTGAACGTCAGCGGCAGCAACAACGCCAGCGCCATGGTCGCCGACAATCCCGGCATGGCGCCGACGAACATTCCCAGCAGGGTGCCGCCCAGGATACAAGCGATGTTGGTCAGGCTGAGCACATTGACCAACCCCGTCATCACCAGCGAGGAATCCATGATCTAGGGTCCTCCAACGACCAGCAGCACCCGGACGGCGCGGGACTCGTCCGCCCGGGCATTCATAGAAAGGACGGCAGCAGGGGAATCGGCAGTCCCAGGAATTGCACGAAGACCAGGCAGACGACGGCGATCAGCACCGCGCCGGCAATCAGCGCGAAGCGCCAGCCCACGGTACGCAGGATCGCCAGTGCCGCAGCCATGAACAGCGCGGTAGCGACGATGTAGCCGAGCGTCGTCATCAGCGCGACGTAACCCATTGCCAGGGCGAAGATGGCAGCCACCGCCAGCCAGCGCTTCGGCTCGGCTGGCGCTGCCGCCATTTCCTTACCCCGGCTCTGGCCTCCGGCGATCGCGCGACGGCGCTTGAGCACCAGTTCGTCGCCGATCATCGCCGCGGACAGCAGCGCCACCGCCACCGAATAGATCATCGGCATCTGCGCCGCCGCCCGGGGATAGTTGCTGGCATCGAAGAAGAAGACGCCGGCCACGGCGATACCGAACAGGCCCAGCAACAAGCGGCTGATATTCATCTCCTGGTCTCCTTCGATGCCGTCGACTCTAGCAAGTCGGTTACTGGGCGACGTCGTCCTTCACTTCGTCCCATACCTGGCGATACTGACTTTCCATCCGCTCGAACATCGCGCGGTAGTCGTCGCCGGTGACGATGTCGAGATTCATCGCCCGCTTCTTGGCTTCGGCCTGAAAATCGGGATCCTGGGCCAGGGTCTGGAACGCCTCGATCAGCTGCTGCCGGGCCTCGTCGGGAATACCGGCCGGGGCGCTGTAGCCGCGCGAGGAACCGGCCACCACATCGATGCCTTTCTCCTTCAGGGTCGGCACGTCGGGCAAGCTATCGAGACGCTCCTCGGCAAACACTGCCAGCGCCCGCAGATTGCCGGACTGAACCTGGCCATAGACGTTGCCCACGTTGTTGAAGCTGGCGTCGATCTTGCCGCCCATGGCCGCGGTCGCGGACGGACCGTCGCCCTGGAACGGCACCTTCTTGAACGACAGTCCGGTGGCCTGCTCGAGCAGGATGGTGGTGAAGAAGTCGTCGCCACCGACTCCGGAGTTGCCGATGGTGACGGTCCCCGGGTTCTGCCTGGCGGCGTCGAAGAGATCCTCGATGGTCTGGTAGGGGCTGTCGGCATTGACCACGACGATGCCCGGGTCGGTGACCACGTTGGCGATCGGCGTCAGCTCGTCGGTGGTGTAGCTGATGGCATCGTTCATGATGTAGTTGGTCATCAACATCGGCGTATTGGTGATGCTGACGACACTGCCATCGTTGGGAGACTGCTTGGCCAGACGGGTCCAGGCAACCGCCCCCGTCGCGCCGGGCATGTATTCGTTGACGAAGTCGACACCGAGAATCTCACTCAGACGCGGTTGCACCAACTGCGCCAAGGTGTCGCTGCCGCCGCCCGGCTTGAATCCTTGCAGCACGGTGATTTCGTCACTGGCCGTGTAGTCGGCGGCTTGAACCAACGGCGATATCGCGAATGCCGCGGCGGCGATCGACAGCCAGCGGCGAAGAGTTTTGGCGTGCATGTTCGGTACCTCTCTGGCGGAGTTCGTTTGTCGTTGTGATGCCGAAAGAAACGTATTAATTTATCGATCAAATTGTCAATAATATTGACGCCAATACAGACTAAAGCAGTAATGGCGTACCAAATCGGGCAGCGGCACCCATTCCGGCCGAACGGCAGTGCAGGATCGATTCCGCAAAGACACGCCAATGCTCGGGGCGCGGCTTGCCCCGCCCCTTGCCGCCGAGGACAATGCCAACGGCTGACTGGGGGCCGCCATTCACCGTTACGGGAATATGTTCATGTCAAAGCAAGACATCGCCACACCCGCCCCCGCCACTGCGGATCGGCGCCAAGGGAGCGAGAACGAGGACGCCGCCGTGGAGACGGGTAGCGTCACGGACATCGTTTCGGCGATCGAAGAGGACATCGTGCTGAGTCGGCTGCATCCGAAGGAGAGACTGGTCGAGGAGGACCTGATGCAGCGCTTCGCCGGCAAGCGGCACGTGGTGCGCCAGGCGCTGTTTCAGCTAGAGAGCATCGGCCTGGTGGAACGCATCAAGAATCGCGGCGCCTTCGTCAAATCCTATACGCCGGAAGAGGTCGAGGCGATCTACGTCATGCGCGAGCTGCTGGAGGAAGCCGCGGCGGAACGCATCCCCATGCCCGCGCCGCCGGCGCTGATCGACTCGCTGAAATCGATCCAGGCGCAACACAGCGCCGCCGTCGAGAGCGGCGATCTACGCGCGGTGTTCCGTCACAACATCGCCTTCCACCGCGCGCTGTTCGCCGCCTGCGGCAATGCCTACCTGGCCGACACGATCAATGAATTCGCCCAGAAGGCCCACGCGATCCGCTTCATCGGCACCACCGATCACGACAACATCATCCTGGCCCGCGACGAACACATCGCGATGATCGACGCCCTCGAACGCCAGGATCGCCCGCGCCTGCATCAGCTGTGCTACCAGCACCTGCAGCCATCGAAGGAACGCTACCTGCACCTCTACCGGCTGCGGGAGAAGGACTGACGCCAGCGGCAAGGCAGGCCTTTCACTTCGGTACCCGGCGCTGGATGTTCGGCGGCCGCAGGAAGGAGAAGTCGCAGCCCTGGTCGGCCTGGGTGATCTGCTCCAGAAACAGCTTGCGATAGCCCCGCTCGGCCTCGATGACGAGCGGCCGCCAGCCCTCGCGACGGCGTTCGAGTTCGGCCTCGTCGACCAGCAGTTCAAGCCGCCGCTGGCTGACGCTCAGCCGAATTCGGTCGCCATTCTCGACCAGCGCCAGCGGCCCGCCCAGGGCGGCTTCCGGCGTCACGTGCAGCACGATGGTGCCTGCCGCGGTACCGCTCATGCGCCCATCCGAGATCCGCAGCATGTCGCGCACGCCCTGCCGCGCGAGTTTGCGCGGAATCGGCAGGTAGCCGGCCTCCGGCATCCCCGGCGCGCCGACGGGACCGATCCGCTTGAGCACCAGCACGTCCTCGGCACTGACGTCCAGCTCCGGGTCGTCGATCCGCGCTGCCATGTCCTCGGCGTCCTCGAACACCACCGCACGCCCTTCGTGCTCCATCAGTTGGGGATTCGCCGCCGACTGCTTGATGATCGCGCCATCCGGCGCCAGGTTGCCGCGCAGGAAGGCGATGCCGCCGGCATGATAGAGCGGCTGGTCGAAACGCTGCACCACCTGCTGTTCGAATGCCGGCACCGCGTCGATCTCCTCGCCCAGGGTGCGGCCGGTGACGGTCATGGCATCGAGGTGCAACAGCGGACGCAATTCCCGCAGCACGGTGGGCAGCCCACCGGCGCGGTGCAGATCCTCCATGTAGTGCTGCCCCGAGGGCTTGAGATCGACCAGCACCGGCGTCTCGCGACTCATGCGGTCGAAGGCTTCCAGGTCGATGTCGATACCCATGCGCCCGGCGATCGCGGTGAGGTGGATGATGCCGTTGGTCGAGCCGCCGATCGCCAGCAGCACTCGCAGCGCATTCTCGAACGCCTTCTCGGTGAGAATCCGGTCCGGGGTCACGCCGGCTCTGGCATTGATCACCGCCTGTCGCCCGCTGCGCTCGGCGACGCGCATACGGTCCGCGGTGACGGCCGGGGGCGAGGCACTACCCGGCAGGGCGATGCCCAGCGCCTCGCTCAAGCAAGCCATGGTGCTGGCCGTGCCCATCACCGAACAGGTGCCGACGCTGCCGACCAGCTTGGCATTGACCTCTTCGATCTCCCGGTCGTCGATCTCCTGGCCGCGATACATGCCCCAGTAGCGGCGACAGTCGGTACACGCCCCCACTCGAACACCGCGATGCCCGCTGGTCAGCATGGCGCCGGTGACCAGTTCGAGCATCGGCAGGTTGGCCGAGGCCGCTCCCATCAACTGGGCCGGTACCGTCTTGTCGCAGCCGCCGATGAGCACCACCGCGTCCATCGGCTGGGCGCGGATCATCTCCTCGGTATCCATCGCCATCAGGTTGCGCAGGTACATGCTGGTCGGGGTCGAGAAGCTCTCGGCGACCGAGATCGTCGGGAATTCGATCGGCAAGCCGCCTTCCAGCATCACCCCGCGCTTGACCGCCTCGATCAGTTGCGGCGCGTTGCCGTGGCACGGGTTGTAGCCGCTGCCGGTATTGACGATGCCGACGATGGTGCGGTCGAGCGCATCGTCGCTGTACCCCGCGCCCTTGATGAAAGCCTTGCGCAGGAACAACGAAAAGCCGGCATCGCCATAGTTCACCAGGCCTTGGTTCAGGCCGGTCTTGCTGTCGTCGCGAGAGTCATCGCCAGTCATGGAAATCCTCGTCGTCAAAATTATCGATAATATTATTGACACAATACATCATAGATGACCCGGCAGGAACATCCGACTTAGGGCGTGTATGAAAAGCCGGCGAGCGAAGGCCAGACAAGGAAAAAATCGGCGAAAGAACGGAGTTTACATGTAGTAAATGAGTATCTTGAGCCGATTTTTAACGCCGTATGGCCGAGCGCAGACAATTTTCGTACATGGCCTAGGGCGCATGGGGGTGAAGAAGCCCTTTGTCAGATGCAACTTTTTCTCATCGCGAGACTCTCAACAGCAGCTTCAGAAGGAAGGACCCTCATGTTGTTGCCATCCTGTCTCCCTCGCTATCCGCGCCTAACCTGGCTCGCCCCTTTCACCTTGCTCGCGGGTTGCACCGGCGCCCCGGAAGGGACCCGTCCTGTTGCCGACTTTCAGCTCGATCAATACCTGGGCCAGTGGTACGAGATCGCCCGCCTCGATCACGGCTTCGAACGCGGTCTCGAGTGCGTGACGGCCGAATACAGCCGTCGCGACGACGGCGGCATTCGTATCGTCAACCGAGGCTACGATTCAAACGAACAGCGCTGGGAATACGCCGAGGGTCATGCCAGCTTCGTCGGCGAAGCGGACGTCGGCCACCTCAAGGTCAGCTTCTTCGGCCCCTTCTATGCCGGTTACAGCGTACTGGAGCTGGACGAAAACTATCAGCACGCGCTGGTGGCGGGACCGGACCGCGACTACCTATGGATCCTGTCGCGCCGGCCGAGCCTGCGGGACGAGACCTACCAGTCGCTGGTGGCGCGTGCCCGGGAACTCGACTTCCCGGTCGACGAGCTCGTCGCGGTCGAGCACGACCCTCCCCGCCTTTCGCGTCCCGGAGCCGGCGGGGTTGCCGACGCCTGATATCGACGCCGCTCGAAGCCTGGCCACGATCTCGCACTTTGGTCGCGACAACGCGGAGAGTTCCTTCCCGCCACGCGCGACTTGCCTATATTGGAGAGTCGGCATGACGAGTAAAATCGATTCGCAAGGAGCCCGCCATGAATCTCGATCGCCGACAGTTCCTGAGCGCCACGGCCGCGATGGGTGCCGCCGCCGCGGTTTCGCCTTCGCTTATGGCCGCGACCACCGGCGAGCCGCCGACGCGCTATCCCGACCCCGCCTGGCAGGTGCTCGACGACCGCTTCAAGGCTTATTTCATCGGCAATACGCCGCTCCAGCGCCATTGGTCGGGCGGGCTGTGGCTGGAAGGACCGGCCTGGAACGCCGTCGGTCGCTACGCCGTGTTCAGCGATATTCCGCGCGCCCGGCAGATGCGCTGGGATGAAGTCACCGAAAAAGTCAGCGTGCTGCGCGAAGGCGTCGGCCATTCCAACGGCAACGCCTTCGACAACCATGGCCGGCTGATCGCCTGCGAGCACTCGCCGGCGCGCGTGGTGCGCTACGAATGGGACGGCACGCTCACCGAACTGACGAGCCACTATCAGGGCAAGCGGCTCAACGCCCCCAACGACCTGGTGGTGCTGGCCAATGACGCGATCATCTTCACCGATCCCGGCTACGGCGCCCACGTCGACTACGAGGGCGAAAAGCGTCCGCTCGAACTCAAACCGGCGATCTACTACGTCGACGACGGCATGGACGAACCGTTGCTGCTGTCGGACGAGCTGAGCAAACCGAACGGCGTTGCGCTCTCCGCCGACGGCCGCCAGCTCTACGCCAGTGACACCGCGCCTTCGCATTTTCCCGATGAGCCAGCCACGATATCGCGCTGGGAACTGGCCGAGGACGGCAAGTCGCTCAGCAACCGCGAGGTCGTGGTTTCCAGCCAGAATGCCGAGACCTACGACGGTATCGCGCTCGATCGCGACGGCAATCTCTGGGCGGGCACCGCTGGCGGCGAAGGGCACGACGGGATATCGATCTTCGCTCCCAACAACGATCGCATCGGACGCATCCTGCTGCCGGAGAGATGCGCCAATCTGTGCTTCATCGGTGAACACCGCGACCGGTTGTTGATGACCGCGAGCCGCTCCATCTACACGCTCTACACCGGCACGCGCGGCGTGTGAGAGGCACTGGCGGCTTTCAGACGGGCGGCGGTTTTCAAGACAGAAACGTGTTTTCAAGGCGGCGTTTTCAAGATAGGGGCGTGTTTTTTCAGCCTATCGACAGCGGGTCTTGCCGAGTCGGCTCAGCGGGGTAAGCTGATTTCACTTTTCGCTTTCGGAAATCGGTACGCTAGGGAGCCTCGGATTAACATCATGAGCGCAGGCAAGACAAGGCAAAAATCAACGAAACAGCGGAGTTTACGGGGTGTAAATGAGCATGTTGAGTTGATTTTTAACGCCGTATTGCCCAGCGGAATAGTTAATCAGAGGTTTCCTACGCCCGCGCTTATGTCGTCATCGCCACTGCCCCTGTCCCTCGATGCCGCCCTGGCGCCACGTTCCGTCGCGCGAGCCCCTTATGCTGGATGAGTGGCTCACGCTGGCGCTTGTCGATGACGACGACCCGGGCAGGGAACGCGAAGGACGCCTGCCCGGTGGCCGCTATCGCGTGCTTGGCGCCGGGATCCTCGAACTGATACCGGACACGCCCGCCCCCGGCGCGCGCAGCGTCGTGATCTCCGCCGGCATTCACGGCAACGAAACGGCACCGATCGAACTGCTCGGCGAGTTGTTGGCCGCGCTCGAGGCCGGCCGCCTGCATGTCAAGGCGCCGATGCTGGTCATTCTCGGCAATCTCCCCGCGATCCGCGCCCAGACCCGGTTCATCTCGACCAACCTCAACCGCCTGTTCCGGCGTGACCTGGCCCAGAGCGGCGACGAGCCAGAGCGGGCCCGTGAGCTGATGCGCGCCGTCGACGGTTTCTTCGCCCGGCATCCCGAGCGGCGCCTGCATCTCGACATGCATACCGCGATTCGCGACAGCCGATATCCGCGCTTCGCGGTGGTGCCCTATACCGAGACCCAACCGGCGTCGCGCTGGCAGGATCTGGCGGCGGCGGAGCTACAGGCGGTGCTGCTTCAGCATCAGCACAGCTGGACCTTCTCGCACTATTCGCGTCACTATCATGCCGCCGAGGCCTACACACTCGAGCTGGGCAAGGTACGTCCCTTCGGCGCCAACGATCTCGAGGCCCTCTCGGGCATGCGCGACTGGCTGGCGGCACTGGCCGAGGGGCGCGAACGCCCCGCCGGCGCGACGAGCGAGCTGCGTTTCTTCGCGGTCGCGTTCGAGCTGATGCGCAAGAGCGAGGCGTTCCGCCTCGGTTTTGCCGAGGACGTGGCCAACTTCACGGAATTTCCGGTCGGCACGCGACTGGCGGAAGATGGCGAGGCCGGCGAGTTCGTGGTCGATACGGCGCCGTTGGCGGTGGTGTTCCCCAATGCCCGCGTCGAATTGAACGCTCGCGCGGCACTGCTGGTCAGACCCTGCGATCCACCGGCGTCGCCCTGAGCGTTGTTCGCCGGTTTCCAACAACGACAATGTCTTTCAGGAGTTTTCTTCCATGAACAACGAGTTAGTCGCATTTCACCGACACGGGGCAACACGGCTCGGCGCCTTGGGGCGTGGGTTGTCTGGAACCTGACGCCGAAACTGCTAGAATCGCCGCATTTTTCGCCGGGGAGTCGGCAAGGCCAGTGCCATCGCCAATGGCAGGTCGGGCCGTTCAAATGCCGCATCGCTTCCCGTCAGCCAACCCACTCGGTGGACACCATCATGGCCGCGACCCCCATTCCCCTGGAAGCGCGAGGCATCAAGAAGCGCTTCGGCAATCACGAGGTGCTCAAGGGGCTCTCTCTCGAAGCCCACAAGGGCGACGTCATTACCCTGATCGGGGCATCCGGTTCGGGAAAAAGTACCTTCCTGCGCTGCATGAATCTGCTGGAACAGCCCGACGAGGGCGAACTGATCGTGCATAACGAAGCGATCCATTTCCGCGCCACCAAACATGGCCGCGAACCGGCGGACTGGAAGCAGGTCGAGCGGATCCGCGCCAAGCTGTCGATGGTGTTCCAGAACTTCAATCTCTGGTCGCACATGACGCTGCTCGAGAACGTCATCGAGGCACCGGTTCACGTGCTCGGCAAACCCAAGAAACAGGCAGTCGACGAGGCGCGCGCCCTGCTCGACCGTGTCGGTCTGCTGGAGCGCGCCGACTATTACCCGACCCAGATGTCCGGCGGCCAGCAACAACGCGGTGCCATCGCCCGCGCGCTGGCGATGGACCCCGAGGTGATGCTGTTCGACGAGCCGACCTCGGCGCTCGACCCGGAACTGGTCGGCGACGTGCTCAAGGTCATGCGTGGACTCGCCGAGGAAGGCCGCACCATGATCCTGGTCACCCACGAGATCGCCTTCGCCCGGGATGTCTCCAGTCAGGTGATCTACCTGCACCAGGGCGTGGCCGAAGAGTCCGGCCCCCCGGCCGAAGTGCTCGACAACCCGCGCTCCGAGCGCCTGCGCCAGTTCCTGGCGCCCAAGCACTGAGGCGGACATCATGATCGATCTGCAAGGCTACGGCCCCCGCCTGCTCGACGGGGCGCTGGTCACCTTCGAACTGGCCGTGCTGTCGTTGATTCTGGCGGTCATCCTGGGGCTGCTGACCGCCAGTGCCAAGCTGTCGCGCAACCGTTTCGTGCATGGCATCGGTACGCTCTACACCACACTGATTCGTGGCGTGCCGGATCTGGTGCTGATGATGCTGCTGTTCTACGGCGGCCAGATCGGCATCAACATGCTCACCGATCAGCTCTATTACGCTTTCGACATCGACATTTTCATCAACGTCAATGCCTTCGTCGCCGGCGTGATCACCATCGGCCTGATCTTCGGCGCCTACATGGGCGAAACCTTCCGCGGCGCCTTCCAGGCGGTGGAAGAGGGCCAGATGGAAGCGGCCCGGGCCTACGGCATGAGCGGTTGGCTGGCATTCCGGCGCGTGCGCTTTCCGCTGATGATGCGCCATGCCCTGCCCGGTATCGGCAACAACTGGATGGTGCTGCTGAAGACCACCGCGCTGGTCTCGATCATCGGCCTGACCGATATGGTCCGGGTAGCCGCCGAAGCGACCAAGGCGACCCACGAGCCCTTTCTGTTCATGCTGCCGGTGGCGGTGATCTACCTGCTGATCGCCACCCTTTCCGAATGGGGCTTCGCCAGGTTGACCAAGCGCTATAACGTCGGTTTCGGGGAGTCCAGCGAATGGAACAATTGAATAGCTGGTTTACCGCACTGCTGTCCGGTAACGCGATCTTCACCGCCAATACCCTGGGCTTTTACTGGAACGGACTGGTCACCACCATTCAACTGGTCTTTCTGTCGCTGCTGATCGGGGTGATCCTGGCAGTCCCGCTGGCGATCGGCCGGGGTTCCAAGCGGCGTTGGATCAAGCTGCCGATCTACGCCTACACCTACGTCTTCCGCGGCACGCCGCTGCTGATCCAGCTCTACCTGGTCTACTACGGCGTGGTGTTCTTCGACGGCATCCAGGACAGCATCTTCTGGGTGGTGTTCAAACAGGCGTTCTTCCCGGCGCTGATCGCGTTCACGCTCAACACCGCGGCCTACACCACCGAGATCTTTCACGGCGCGATCAAGAATACCGCCAAGGGCGAAATCGAGGCGGCCCGTGCCTACGGCATGTCGCGCAGGCTGATGATGCGTCGCATCATTCTGCCCAGCGCCTTCCGTCGCGCGCTGCCGGCCTATGGTAACGAAGTGATATTCATGCTGCATGCCAGCGCGGTCGCCAGCGTCGTCACGATCATGGACCTGACCGGTGCGGCCTACTATGTCTACGCCCGTTTCTACGCGCCGTTCCAGGCCTTCATCTTCGTCGCGCTGATCTATCTGTGCCTGACGTTCGGCATCATGTTCGTCTTCCGCAAACTGGAAAAGCGCTTGCTGGCGCACCTGCGTCCTCGCGGGGCCTGATCGTCACCCGGACCGACCGTCACAATCAAACCATCATAACGAGAGTCATCATGAATAAATGGATCACCAGCGCCCTGTTCGTCGGCGCCCTTTTCATAGGCCAAGTCTCCAGCCAGGCCATGGCCCAGGACCAGAACACGATTCGTCTGGGTATCGACGTGCCCTACGAGCCGTTCGTCGTGCGCAACGCGGAGGGCGATCTCGAAGGTTTCGAAATCGATCTCGGCAACGAGCTGTGCGCCCGCGCCAATCTCGAGTGCGACTGGGTCGAGCAGAGCTGGGATGGCATCATCCCTGGCCTGCTGTCACGCAAGTACGACGCCATTCTGTCGTCGATGGCGATCACCCCCGAGCGCGAGCGGCAGGTGCTGTTCTCGCTGCCCTACTACAACACGCCGAGCGTGTGGATCACCGCCCGCGACCGCGATATCGACATCGACGACAAGGATTCGCTGAAAGGGCTCTCCGTCGGCGTGCAGCGCGGCACCATTCGTGACGTCTACGTCACCCAGGAGTACGGCGACGTGCTCGACATCCACCGTTACGGCTCTTCCCAGGAGGTAGTCAACGACCTCAAGGCAGGCCGACTCGACCTGACCTTCGAAGACTTCCCGATCGCCAATGATGCGATCGACTTCCGCGGCGACGACAGCCCGTACAAGCAACTGGGCGAAAGCATCAAGACGCCGACGTCGATCTTCGGCGAAGGCGCCGCCATGGCCTTCCGCAAGCGCGATCGCGATCTGGCCGAGACCTTCGACAAGGCGATCTGCGAAGTCTACGCCGACGGCACTTTCGACAAGCTGATGAACCAGTATTTCGACTACGACCTGTCGGTGCCGCCGAGCGCTGCCGACTGCGAGAAATTCGAATAAGCCCACTCGAGGAAGCGTCGTGGAGCACCAGAAACAGCCGCTGATCAGCCCGGTGCCGGGCACCGAGCGCCATATCGACAGCTTTCACTTCGGTCCCGCCGATGCCGAGCGTCATGTCTATGTCCAGGGCGCGCTGCACGCCGACGAGTTGCCCGGCATGCTGGTCGCCTGGATCCTGAAGCAGCGCCTGGCGGAACTGGAGCGCCAGGGGCGACTCGCGTGCCGAGTCACCGTGGTGCCGGTGGCCAACCCGATCGGGCTCGACCAGCAACTGATGGACACGCCGCTGGGCCGCTACGATTTCGAGAGCCTGACCAACTTCAATCGTCGCTATGCAAGCGTCGCCGACATCGTGGCCGATGAGTTGGAACAGGCATTGAGCAGCGACGTCGCCCACAACCGCAATATGATCCGCGATCGCTTCGCGGCCGCGCTGGACGCGGCTCTCATGAAAACAGGGCCAACCACCACGCTGGAGTCACTGCGGCTCACGCTGCAGCGTCTGGCCTGCCGCGCCGATTTCGTACTCGACCTGCACTGCGATTTCGATGCCGTCGAGCATCTCTATACCACGCCGGCGGCCTGGCCGGTGTTCGAACCGCTGGCCCGCTACTTCGGCGCCAAGGCCAGCATGCTGGCCACCGACTCCGGCGGCCAGTCATTCGACGAATGCTTCACGCTGGTGTGGGAGACGCTGCGTCAGCAGTTCGGCGAACGTTTTCCGGTCGATTACGGCTGCCAGTCGATAACGCTGGAACTGCGTGGCCAGCAGGACGTCGATCACGATCTGGCCGGCCGCGACGCCCAGGCGATTCTCGACTGGATGACGCACCTCGGGCTGATCGCCGGCGAGGCGCCAGCGCTACCCGAACTGGCCTATCCGCCCACCGAGCTGGCGGCGATGGACTTCCTGTATGCGCCGATCGGCGGGCTGCTGGTGTTCCACCTGGAACCCGGTGTCGAGGTCGAGGCCGGCCAGCTGATCGCCGAGATCATCGACCCGCTCACTGACCGCGTCGAACCGGTACGCGCCGCGCAAGCGGGCATGTTCTATGCCCGCAGCCAGCGCCGCATGGCCACTGCAGGGATGATCGTCGCCGATATCGCTGGCCACGAGAGTCATCGCAGCGGCTATCTGCTGGCACCATGAGCCGATTTCCGTATACGTACACGGAAATCGTCATGGCGTTGAAACTGGGTGATATCCAATCGTGTAAGCATTCGTTATGCTGCGATGGTCGCCCATCGAATGTCCTGGACGTCTCGCCGCTCACGAGGCGGCATTCACCGGGATCGAGTCGCAACACAAGAACATACGCATCACGAGAGAGACGCGATCTATGAAGAAACTGCTGACTACCAGCCTGCTCGGCGCCGCGCTGATCGCCGGCGTCGCCCAGGCCCAGGACACCGAACATCTGCGTTTCGGCGTCGACGTACCCTACGAGCCGATGGAGTACCGCACGCCGGACGGCGAGCTGACCGGCTTCGACATCGAACTGGGTAACGCCCTGTGCGAGCAGATCAACGCCGACTGCGAATGGGTCGTGCAGGCTTGGGACGGCATCATTCCCGGGCTGCTGGCGCGCAAGTACGACGCCATCATGTCGTCGATGACGATCAACGACGAGCGTCGCCAGACCGTGCTCTTCTCCGATCCGTACATCAAGCCGCCGTCCGCCTGGTTCGCCGCCGCCGACAGCGGTATCGATGCGGTCTATCCCGAAACGCTGAAAGGCAAGACCATCGGTGTACAGCGCGGCACGCTGCAGGACAACTACGTCACCGACATGTATGGCGACGTGGCCGATATCAGCCGCTACACCACCGCCGACGACCTGGTGCTGGACATGGATGCCGGCCGCGTCGACATCGCCTTCCTCGACTTCCCCGTCGGCAAGTCCACCCTGCTCGACAGCGAAGATGGCGACTACGTCACCGTCGGCGACATGATCAGCGAGCCGGAGAAGTACTTCGGCGAAGGCTTCGGCATCGCCTTCCGTCCGCGCGACGAGGAACTCGCCGGGCGCTTCAACGAGGCGCTGGCGACGCTGAAGGAAAACGGCACCTACGACGAGATCTACGCCAAGTACTTCAAGACTCAGCAGTAAACGCTGACGTCGGGCGGGCGCATCGGCGTCCCGCGACACGAACGAGCCCCGGACCGCGCAACGGATCGGGGCTTCGTCTTGTCTTGCCGGCAAGAGCGAAACTCAGGCGGTTGCAGCGCTCTCCCGCGCCTCTAGTGTGGTGTTTT
>NZ_PZJU01000090.1 GCF_003206715.1 Salinicola peritrichatus
GTCGAAGTCGGGGGCAACGCCACCAAGACGGCTGATAGGGCAGCCAGACTCATCATCGCCCGCGAACTCGGGCACTCTCGCATTGCAATTGTCGTGAGCTATATCGGGAGTACGCGATGACTCCTCCGGACATTCGCCACGCGCTTAATCAGCATGCTTGCAGAGGAGGAAAGACAGCTAGGCGTAGGCAGGTGAGACGCGTTGAGCAATTCGTGAAATGGTGTGGATGTCCGCCTGCTCAAATAGGTAAACGACATGTCAATGAGTTTTTGGAAGTCAAGAAGTATAGCAAGTCGACTACCAGAGATTATTGGTATGCAATTGATCTTCTTTGGCGGATAACAAAGAGAAAAGGCCAGCCACCTAAACCTAATTACTTGAGGTGATATTTTTAGAGTACGAGTATTGCTTTCGGCGAACACAAAAGCCCTGCAGAGGAGCAGGGCTGATGAGCTGGTTGATTATTGAACTAACCTTAGTTTAGGTGTCTCGCGTAGCACTGGGAAATCGAGTCCAGTCAACTCCCGGATGAATTTAGGTTTGACAAGTAGCTCAGCGGCGATTTTGTTTAAATCGATCCCTTTACGCTCTAGTAAAATGTTTAGTGATTTTTGTAGAACCTCGGGAGGCTCTTTGGGTATAAGGTAATCGTCCTTTTCGCCATGAGATTCTCCATGTTTTTTTAAAGTGATGACGCCTCTCTTATATTGCGCCTCAGTGATTAGCTCCAGCTGTTTGGCTCTATACAATATCGCAGCTTTACTAACTTTCCATGTCTGTTTGAATTCCCTCATTCCTTTCCAGTCCAAACGTTCACCATTTGGTCGAGGGAAGAGTTTTATCATCATGGCTCTCGGCAATAGCAGAGCGCTCGCAAATCGATTAGCCTGACTTTCTGTAGTTCGATCACCTGTAACGATACCCTCATGCATTACTAGATGTCCAAGCTCGTGGGCAATGTCAAAGCGCTGCCTACAGACACTTTCTTTTGCTGTGTTCCGGACAATGAATGGCCTCTCCACGGCTACGGACAGAGCGTCAATCTCTGCTGAAACTCCGTTGAGATTCGTTACAATCGTACCAAGGCTCTCAGCAAGACGAGTCATGCTGCCGATAGGCGATGAACCTAACCCCCACTCTTTACGGCAGATATCTGAAGCGCGTTCGATACTGTCATAACTCTGAATGCCTGGGATGCTCGGTATGTTTATTTTTGGAAGCTTAAGTTCTTTATCTAAAAAACAAATCAAACGATAAACCATTTCGCCACGAGCAACCGCAACCTGCTTCATAGATGACTTTGTAGTAAAGAGCTTGCGAAAATGGAATTGATCTTCGCTAAGTCTATTGCTTTTAGGCATGAAAAAATCTACTTCCACATCCAGAGAGTCAGCCAAGTCTGTCATCAACTGGTCTGTGGGCTTACTTTGACCAGTTTCCAGCTTATGTAAATACTGACGAGTTTTTCCTACTCGTTCGGAAACTTCCTCGAGAGAAAGCCCGCAAAACACGCGGGCCAGTCTCAAGGATGATCCATCGAAAAAAAATTCCATCTTAGGCTCACTCGTTCTGAGCATCGCTCAACTTTGAAGTGTCATGGTCGTGAGAGTGCTCTTGCTGTTCCTCTTCTTCCCGAACGCCAACCTCAGGGGAAGGTATATCCGCAATAGGCGGAGTCTCATTATCGACAGAGTGGAGCACGGTGCCGGAGGGGCCATACGACCACTGACAAACCTTTTCTTGATATACATTGTGACCTATGAAGAATGCACGATCTTCATCCTCGTCGGTCATAGCTTTCTCGATAACAAACCTCCACATGACTGGTTCGCTATCGTCCACCGAAAAAAGATCGTCAACCCGGTTTCGGCGGAAAAACCCTCGCTTTTCAGGAGATTCAGGGTCGTCCCTGAAAAATCGGCAAGGCACTTGGCCAATTTTGAAAGTGACATCCATACCTGGAGAGGCTAAATCTAGCCACTCATGCTCGGGACTCTGGCATAGTTCTACTATCGCATTCCGAGTACGCCCGAAAACCGCACACTCGCGTGTATAAGAATCATCATGAGGGGAGTCCATTTCCCGTATCGTGTTGAAGCGGATATCAAGCAACAGCTCGGCAACGATGGCCAGCCGTTCTTCGTAGAGCTCTGGGAAAAAATCCGATGGGTGCTTTGTTTTCACGAGATATCCTGGCAGATACGGGAATTTGTCAACCAAAAGATATGGCACATTATCCAATCTGTCAACTAGCCTCATAGCTTGCTAGACCATGATTCCTCAATGCCCGGATAGCAGCGCTGTGCAGCGGCACTCTCAAAAGCTTGTTGGCATCTTCCTGTCTTCACGCCGCTTGCTCCTGCTCATCATTGGCCGCGTTCCGGGCCCTGTAGAGCGCCGTGTCGGTGAACACGTAGTATCGGGCCGCGCCGCTCTTGATCCCTGGCACCTTGATGGAGGTCTTACCCTCGTGGTCGAGCTGCAACACGCCATGAGCTTTCAGCACCTTGTTGGCCTGACGTGCGGACGGCATACCTGGTCGGCCCCAGACTTCCTTGCTCCAGGTGTCGGGGGGAATGAAATAGGTCGTCGTCATTTCGATATTGGCTCCGGTTCCAAACGTCTCGGTGCGCCGCCACCCCAGCCTTTGCATTGTCCTTGGCGCGTGCTGGTCGTGCTGGAAGTCCACATTGAGCCTGGTGAATCGTCCTTCGCCATGTGTCTCGATCAAGTGGCAGAGCGCTTCCAGTACCTTTGTCTCTTCCTGGTCGCCGGCCCCGCCGCGCTCCGCGATCCAAGCGCCGAAGCTGGCCTTGGCGGCGTTCCAGGCGGTGTAGCGCTTCCAGCCAGTAACACCCCAATCGGTGGCGAGCTCGCCCGCCAAGGCAACGAGAGCGAAGCGTGCTGCCGCTCGATGGGCTTGGCCGCTGGCTTTCTGAGGAAGCGTCTCCTTCTCGAACTTGGCCAGTGTCGCCGCGTAGGCTTTGCCGAGCTGGGCCATACGCTCAGGGTCGGTCAGCTGCCGAAGCCAGGCTTCCAATGGGGTGCCGTAGTAACGGCTCACGCTGGCTTTGAGATGATCAGAAAGATCCGCCGCGCCGCTGAGGCCATGGAGATCCTGGAAGAGCCCCATACCCGCTCCAGCATCTGCTGGGATGCCCAGCATGCGAACGTCCATGCCAGCCCGGTGCATCTGGTTGGCCTCGTCCATATGCTGCTCGAGGGTTTTCTCCCCGGTAGACAAGAACAGGAGCCGCCATCGACGCACTGGCTTGCCGTTGCCACGGTCATTGGCGCGGGCCTTCCCGGCACCATTGCCCAGCATATAGACCGTCTCGCCGATGATTCTCGGGCTGCACATGCCGATCTCATCGAGAGCGAGAAGGCCGTCCGAGTGCGCGGCTGCGATCGACTCCAGAGCGTTATCGGTCGAGCGCCAGCTACGCACCAGCTTTGGTGAGCCGAAGACCGAGACAGCCGCTTGAAGATGAGTCGTCTTGCCACCGGAACTCTCGCCGTAAAGGTGGAAGCCACCCGACTCGAGGCCCAAGCAATGGAGCAGGGGGCTGGCCAGGGCAATGCATACGCACAATGTCAGCCGGTCGTTGCCGGGGCAGTAGGCCCCGACATGCGCTTGCCACTCCTCCAGCGTGCCGGCTGTCTCGACACTCGGTAGCTCAGCGCCATGATTGGTGAACTCCAGGGACTCATGGTTCTGACCTATCGCCCCTGCTGGCAGAAGGTAGGCATCACCATGCCAGCCTAGACGATCGACGAGCCTGGCCCGCTCGGCGCCGGCGAAGCCCTGGAGGTAGCTGATCAGGTCGTTCTTGGTGTTTCGCGCGGGGCGCTTCGGGTCGAGCTTCAAGCCCATGGAGAGAAGTGGCGATATCGCTTCCTTGGCTCCCTCACTGATCAGCGCCTCGGCGGGGATGTTCCAGCGCTTCGCTACGCCATCGGGGTCGGTGAACTCGACCAGCAACCCCCAGTTGTGGCCTCGCTCGTCGCGTGTCTGGGCGATGATGTCGAGGCGATCGCAAACGCGCCGAGGGTCACCATCTTCCGGGATGGCGTAGACGCCCTGATCCTTCACCGTGAAGCCTGGCGTCTGCTGCGCCTTAGGCTTTTGCTTGCCACTTTTCGGACTGGAAGACGCCTTTTTTAGCGGTGTCGGCGGGTCGCGGAATAGAACGCCTTCGCTGGCCAAAGCCGTCAGGTGCAGCGGCGTCCATGCGCGGCCCAGCAGGTCGGCGGCATCGTCCTTTTCGTTCCACTCGCCGCCAGAGGCGAAGGCCGCCCGGTCGCTATCCCAATCCGGTAAGCGGTCGAAGTGGTCCAGGCTCATCAGGCGCACCGAGGCAACGCCCGCCAACTGCAGGCGAGCGGCCAGCTTCTCCATGCACTCGATGCCGGCCCGATCGTTGTCGGGCCATAGCACCACGTTTCGTCCGGCCAGCGGCGCCCAGTCGGCCTTGTCGGCGGAGTTGGTGCCGTTCGGCCAGCACGTGACCACGTAGTCGGGCATCAGCTCGGCAGCAGCATCGGCGCTTTTTTCGCCTTCGCACACCAAGACCGGCGCGCCAGGGTCGGCGGCCAGCTTGTCCAAGTTCAGCAGAGGGCGCGGCTCGGGTAGCCCCTTGCGCTGCCATTGACCTTTTCCGGACGCCGCATGTCGCCACCTGGTCAGCGGCGAGAACACCTTTCGTGGCTTCGTTTCGCCGGATGCCGGCGGCAGGTTGTAGCGATCGACCACCATCAGCAAACCGCCGGTTGCATCGCGATACTCCCAGCGCTTCCACGGCTTGCCATGCTTCGGGTGGGCATGAGGAAGGCTTGCGAGCGCCGCATCCGGCACCGGTGCTACTGGCTGCCACTCGGTATTCCCGGAAGATTTCGAGCTTTCCTTGCCCGTCTCGGGCGCTGGATGGATGGCACCTTGGTCGCGATCATCAATGCCCAGAAACGCCTCCAGCCGCTTGAGGGCTTCGAACTGCTCACAACGCTCGACGTAGGCGACGAGGGCAATCAGGTCGCCGCCCTTGTCCCCGGTCGCGAAGTCATACCATCCCCCGTGGTCGAGATTCACCGAGAACGATCCGGCGTGCCCGTCGTCACGCGTTGGGTTTCTTACCACATACTCACGCTTTTGCGTCTTGCCGCCCGGCAGCCAGGCGGCCAATACTCGATCGACCGCGCCGATGGCTGTCCGATTGCAGATGTCGAAGCGCTGGGACAGCTCGGCTTGCGTGCGTGGGCTCATGGTGCCCCCTTTGCGTTAAGTGCTTCGCGTTGCTCCCGGCCCATTTCTTCGAGGCCGTCCGACAGATCCACGATGCGACGGCTTAGCTCGATGATCGCGGACATCATGTTGTGGTAGCTGCCGGGGTTGAGGAAGGGCGTACCGTCTTCGGTATCCACGCGTAGCACGTCTTCCTGTACCAGCTTGGCAAGGCCTTCGATGGAGCTGGCCGATTCATACAGGTGGTGGGCGATCATGTTGGCTGGTGTCGTGTAATCGCTCATGAGTCGCGCTCCTCGTCTTCCAGGTTGCTGGCCACGGTGTCGATGATGGCGATGGCCGACTCGAGGGCGTGGTTCATCAGATAAGCGCTATCGGTGCTGATAGGATTTGCGCCGATCGCGTTCCTGAGAGTCGGTTGCAGGGTGCTCAGCATCACCGCGGCTTCCCGCAACGCATCGATACGCGGCGCCTTGGCATTGGCAGCGAACAGGTAAACGTCGTCGCTTTCGGTGCGCATGCTGTGAAAACTGCTATCTGGCTGAAGGTCGAAGTGGCTCATTGTGCTGACTCCTGTTCCGTGTGGCTTTCCAGTGATATGGCCTTGGCCATATGGTCGTTGTAGCGCCCTAGGCGAACCGACGAGCTGGAATCGGAGAACAGCGCAGCACGGGCCATCGCACGATGGGCGCGAGCACGAGAGCGGATGAAGCGGGCAGGGAACAGACGGACTGATGTCATGGGTGAAGCTCCTTGGATATTGGAGTCACCACCGTCCTTCTCACGGGATTGGGTGGCGACCGTACGCGGGGTGAGAAACCGGCATCCAAGGGAACCGGCACGCTCGAAAGCGTCCCACGCACGGCCGCCATAACTGACGGGCACTAAAAAAGCGCCATCGTTATTGGGGGCGCTTGTGCGCCTTGGATCACTCGGGTTCTCACGCCCGGCCGCTGAATTGGCAGCGACAGAGATACGATAGCGGTGCGCCGTGCCCCGCGCAAGCGGTGAAACTTGCGAGCAAAGATTCGGTGACATAATCTGGAGCCGTACAGGTGGTCTTTTGCAATCCCCTCGACGTTGGCCCGTCGAGGGGATTTCCGTTTCTGGTCAGCGTGTTTAGAGCTCGAGCTGATGCCCCAACTGCCTACGATCGGGATGGTGCTCCAGGTGCTTGAACTCCACCGACACGCGAAGTGGCGAATGAGGCGAGTTGGTCTTAGCGTGCCCCTCTCTATGATTGAGTGCTTGGTTTAGCTGCCGTCTGGTCGCGTTGATACTCTCCACCAGTTGGCGGATATCGTCGCCGCCCAGCAATGAAACCAGCCGCGTTTCTTGGCTTTCCAGATCGGCCACGTAGACGTCCCGAGCGATGTCGGCATGCATCTGGCCGAGCTCTTCCAGACGTTCGACGAGCTGCGAACGCTTGCGCTCGAGACCGCGTCGCGCGGCTTGTTGCCGCGCTACCTGTTTGGTCGCCTGCTCAACGTTCTGCTGAGCTTTCTCCAAGGCATCGTGGGCCTTGCTTTGTGCTTCCAGGTTGTCGTTGCCAAGGGCAGCCGCGCCTTCCAGCTCATCGACCAGAGCTTGCGCACTCACCAGGTTGGCGTTTGCCCGTTGCTGGTCAGACTGCCCGTCTTCCATTGCCTCCAGTGTCTTGTCGACCTGTCCCAGCTCTTCTCGGACGGCTTGGATCTCGCCATCAAAAGCCTCCAGCGCGTTATGGCCCGCTTTCGGAGGCCGGCTTTCGATGGCTGCCAGCGCTTCCTGCTGTTCTTTCTCTTGGACTTCCAGGCTCTCGAAGTGCTGCTTGGCAGCGCTCATCTTTTCAACCAGCGCTTTCAACTCGTCTAAGGCTTTGCTGACCTGGCCAAGGTTCCACTCGAAACTCAGGCCTTTAGCGCGCAGCGCACGTTGCTGCTCCAGCTCGAAGGAGACACGGCGAACGACTTCGGCAGCTTTGGGTAATTGGGACATCGGAGTATTGCGCACCGGATAACCCGTCATCTCGAGTAGTGGCATCTTCCCCCAGTACGCTTGCTGCTCTGCTTCTTCCCGCTCGCGGTCGGCCTCGTGCTTTTGTGCCGTGAGAGAGGCGAGAGCCTCTTGCTGCGCTTGTCGCTTGGCGATCCACTGCTGCCACTCGTTGGCCGGTTTTGTCTTGCGGAATCCCAACATGATTCGAGTCCTTCTTTGAGGTGATTGCGGGCCGCCGATCATTGGCGGCGGAAGCCTTTGGTGATAGCCGTGACGGTGTCGGATGACGATTGCGCTGGCGTCGACTCGGGCTGATCTTTCGCGGCACCCTGATCGCGCCAACGCTCGGTGATGGCACCAACGGTTCTCTCTCTTGCCGCCTTTTCCTGGCGGGCCTGGAAGAGCTTCAGGCCCAGCGATTCAACGCTGCTTCCCTCGTCGATCGCCTGGATGGCCAAGCGCTCGTTTTCTTTGCCGGCCAGGTTCAGCAGCGCGCGGCATCGGATACGCTCATTGAGTGTTGCCGTCTGGCGGATCTGAGCGAGATCCAATGATTGACCAGGGGAAGCCGCGACTTGGATGTGTAGTGGCATAG
>NZ_PZJU01000091.1 GCF_003206715.1 Salinicola peritrichatus
TGAAGTGGACCCCATCCGTTGGACCACCTGACAGACGATTTAAGCTCTGACCGGATCATCATCAGGCGTCAGGCCGCCTGGGTCAGTGGTTGATCGAAGTACACCTCATCGGGTGTCGCATCGTCCAGCCCTTGATGGGGCCGCTGACGGTTGTACCAAGTGAAGTACTTCCTCAGCTCCCGGCGTAGGTGGGCACCATCTTCGAAGGCCTTCAGATAGACGCACTCGTACTTCACGCTACGCCAGAGCCGTTCGACGAAAATGTTGTCCCGGTAGCAGCCTTTTCCATCCATGCTGATCCGGACGCCATGGGCCTTCAGTACCTCGGTGAACGCCTGGCTGGTGAATTGGCAGCCCTGATCGCTATTGAAGATGCTCGGCGGCCCATAGCGCTCCAGGGCCTCCTCCAGTGCGTCAATGCAGAAGTCCGTATCCAGGGTGTTCGATACCCGCCAGGCCAGCACACGGCGACTGTGCCAGTCCATGATGGCCACCAGGTACATGAACCCTCGCGCCATTGGGATATACGTCACATCAGTGGCCCAGACTTGGTTGGGACGATCGATGACGCGATCCCTGAGCAGGTAAGGATAGACCCGATGCCCCACGCCAGACTGGCTGGTGCGCGGCTTCGGGTACACCGCGTGCAGCCCCATCTGCCGCATCAGGCGACGGATCCGCTTGCGGTTCACCGTGTGCCCCAAGCGGTTGAGATGGGTCGTCATCCGCCGGGAGCCGTAGACCGGCGTCCGCAGATGCTCCTCGTCGATCAGCCTCATTAGCATCAGGTCCTCGGCGAGTAACTCACGGCGCTGGTAGTATAGCGATGAGCGACTGATACCGAGCAATTGGCACTGCCGGCGCAGGCTGGGAGTGTCGGAGGATGGCGGCTCGATCAGGGCCAAGCGCTGAGCCCGGCTCAACGATCGAGCCTGCGCGACAAAAAATCGCGTTCCACCGTCAGCTTGCCGATCTCGCGGTAAAGCGTGTCGATCTCCTCCTGGCTCTTCTGGGCGGCTTTACCATCCTTGCCTTCGAAGACGCCCGTGGCGTTGTCCAGGAGTTCACGCTTCCACTGGCTGACCATGGTGGGGTGGATCTCGAAGCGGGCGGCGATCTCCGACGTTGTCTGATCGCCCTTGAGGGCTGCGAGAGCCACCTTGGCCTTGAAGTCACTGCTGTACTGCTTGCGTTTCCTGCTCATGATCATCGTCTCCAATCGTCATGATCAGAGCTTAACGCCTGGTCCTGATTTCGGGGACCACCTCA
>NZ_PZJU01000092.1 GCF_003206715.1 Salinicola peritrichatus
TTGCGAAACACCACATTAGCTTTGCCCTGAATATGGCCTTTGGCCCCAACAACCTGTTGGCAACCACCAATGCTGCCCGCGTCGGGCCACGGAAAGCCATCGTCGCTGCGTTGGGGCGAATCGCTGCCTTTATTCCCATGATTGCCATCGCCGGTATCGGCCTGGGTACGCTGCTGGCCACGTCGATGTGGTTTTTCCTGGCCCTGAAATGGGCCGGAGCCGCTTATCTTGCATGGCTTGGCATCAAGCTATTGATGAGCAAGCCTGAGGCAGTTGCTTTCGATGCCGAGAGTGAATGCTCGATTTGGCGATTGATGCGTCAGGAGTTCCTGGTCGCGGCCGGTAACCCCAAGGCGATTCTGATTTTTACCGCTTTCCTGCCACAGTTCGTCTCGCCCGAGCACTATGCCTTGAGCTTCACCGTGGTCGGCGCGCTGTTTCTGTTGATGGAGCTGGTCGCCGTGGCCGTTTATGCCATGTTGGGAAGCAAGGTCGGCAAGTATCTGAGCAATGGCAAGACCATGCAGTGGTTCAATCGTGCCAGTGGCAGCCTGATGCTGGTGTTCGGCATGGGGTTATTGGCTATGAAGCGGCCTGGATGAATTGCTTGGCGAGGTATCTTGCTTCGGTTCCGAGTGGGTTGGAACAGAATGGCGAACCGCTGACCTTTAACCAGTCTGGTGGGGAGCCAGGAGCACCGTTGGCCCAGACTTTCAGTTGGGATTTCAGATCCTGAAGTGGTCCGGTATCGCCTATCTTTGTTGGCTGGCTTTCAAGGCGCGGCGGCTACCTGTATCCCAGGCCCCGTCCCGTCGAACGGGGCTTGAGACTCATTACCGGTGCTGATTGAGAAACTTCGCTACCAGGTCCGTGATCGTCTCGGGTCGATCCTCCGGCGCGAAGTGTCCGCAGTCATCCAGCACGGTGAGCTCCGAGCCGGGGATATCACTATGCAGCCGATGCGCGTAGTCCACGCTCTGCCAGGCATCATTCGCGCCCCAGATCAGTTGGACGGGTAGTTTCCCTAGCTCATGTAGGCGATCCGCTATCTCCACGGTGTGTTTCGGATCGTAGTGGCGTACCTGATGCTGAAAGAAACTGGGTTGCGCGACCGGGCCCGAGATGAACTCGAGATAGGTGTCGAGTGCGGATTCCTCCAGTGCGCGCTTGTCATGGACGGCGGTCAGCAGCCATTCACGGAAGTGAGCGCGATGTTCGGAATCGGATACCTTGATCAGCTTTTCCAGCCCGGCGGCCATCTGTTGCCGTGTGCGTGGCGAGGGGTAGCTGTCATAGCTCACCACGTCGATCAAGGTCAGCGATTGCACCCGCTCGGGATGGAAGACGCCGAATCGCTGCCCGATGCCGCCACCGAAGTCGTGAGTGACCAGGTGTGCGGTCTCCAGTCCCCAGTGATTCATCAGCCCTTCGAGGATCGGTACCTGAGCGGAAATGGAGGTATCGACCTTGGGGTCCCAGGGGCGCTCGGAGAGGCCGTAACCCAACAGATCGAATACGTGAACACGGTATCCCAACTCGACCAGGCGCGGCGTGACGTTGCGCCAGATGAGAGAGGAGGAGGGCGTGCCGTGCAGAAGAACGACAGGCTCGCCATGGCCGTGCACGCCATGCGCGATGCGCTTGCCGTCGATCAATACATTGTCGGTCACGATGTGTTGCATGATGCGGCTCCGCGTTTGGATTTCCCATTCAGCCTGCGTTACGCTGAAAAATGACTCAAATTGATTATTTCGTTCATGAGATCGATGTTTGTCATGTCGAGGCCGGGGTGAGCATGAGACTGGAAATCGGAGCGTTGCAGGCACTGTGCGCCATTGCCGATCATGGCGGCATTACGCGGGCAGCGGATCGCCTGGCACTGTCGCAGTCGGCGGTGTCGCACAAGGTCAAGCGACTCGAGGAGGGGCTGGGCTGCGAGCTTCTTGCAAGGCGTGCCGGGCGGCCGCTGTTCACGCCGGAGGGAGAACGCCTGCTGCGCTACGCCCGTCGCATTCTGAACCTGCATGACGAGGCGATGACGAGCCTGGGCACCGAGCCGCTGAGCGGCAGGATCCGGCTCGGTGTCACCGAGGACATGACGAGTGGCGGCCTCTCGCGCATTCTGGGGCCGTTTCATTCGGCGTCATCCCGGTGTCACGGTACATACCAGCGTTGGCCAGAGCCTGACGATCGCAGGACAAGTGGACCGCGGCGAGATCGATGTCGGTCTCCTGCAGCTCTTCGAACATCGCCAGCGTGCTGCGGATATCGAGCTTTCCAGGGAGCCGCTGCACTGGGTCAAGTCACCCGATCTAATATTGGATACCACTCGGCCGTTGCCGTTCATCGCATTCGACGATGACTGCTTTTACCGCCAATGGGCCATGGAGTTCGGGCAGTCGCGGCCGCCCGGTTTCACGATCGCGATGACCTGCGCGAGCATCGCGGGCGTCGTTTCCGCCGTACATGCCGGGTTGGGAGTGGCGCTGCTCAATGCTCGTCACGTCACGCCGGAGATGGAGGTGCTGGAAAGCGCCTTTCCGCTGCCGCCGACGATCGTGTATGTCATCCGAACGGGGCGAAAAAGCCATTCGAGCGCCGTGCAGGGTCTGGTCGAGGAGATCGTTGGCGAGACGCGAGCCGATGGATCTTCGAAAGTCGCCTGATGTCCGTGTCGAAGCAGGGAAGCCAATGAAATGGAAGAACGATACGGCGGCGCAAGGCTTGCGGTGGCGGACTTTCAATCGGCTACCGGGAATTTTCTATGCGGCATGAGCAACTATTCGTTGACTCTGCCGGACAAGAGGCTCACCATGGGCTCGGTAGGTAGCAAGTCGCATATCGTCAGTTGCAGTCGAATCATTCGGTAGCCTGGTTATATCCCCTTGTTTTGCCCACTATCTCGGGTATCACCCGGCAATCGTAACAACGCGCTTGGCGCATAAGGAATTCGAAACATGGCAACTGGCACAGTTAAGTGGTTCAACGACACTAAAGGCTTTGGCTTCATCTCTCCGGCAGACGGTGGCGACGACCTGTTCGCACACTTCTCCGAGATCCAGGCTGACGGCTTCAAATCCCTGCAGGACGGTCAAGAAGTCTCCTTTGACGTGACCCAGGGTAAAAAAGGTCTTCAGGCTGCAAACATCAAGCCTATCTGACTTTAGGTAGATCTTCGCCCTCGGGCGATATCTTCCTGACACCCAGGCCCGCGCAAGCGAGCCTGGGTGTTTTCGTATGCGTGGAATTCTGTTTGCCGAACGAAATGAGAAATAAGCCAGCCGAATGATTGGCTGGCTCGCTGTCGATGAATGGATGTTGGCTCAGCTCTGGCGTCGCGATGCAATGCTGCCGAAGCGGCGCTTGAACTGAGCGGCACGGCCCTCGGTGCCGACTTCGCGCTGCTTCCCGGTGTAGAACGGGTGCGAGGCCGAGGAAATATCGAGCCGCACGACCGGGTAGGTGTTACCGTCTTCCCACTCCATGGTCTCGTCCGAAGTCATGGTCGAGCCAATCAAGAAGTATTTGTCGACGCTGGTGTCGTGGAAGATGACCTGTCGATAGTTCGGGTGGATACCGTCTTTCATGGGAATCTCCTGATGATAATTTGAAATGTTATTACATTTCTTGCTGGGGAGGAAGAGTTCTACTGAGCGTCGAAGTGGGGAGATCAGATGACAGGCTTGCCGCAACTCATCATGCGAATGGCCCTTCGATCGGCTATCATCGCGCCTTCCTTACCATTCGGTTAGACGTTATGCACAATGTCTATGTTCCGGTCATCGCGATCGTGGTGGCTTTCGGCATCATCTTCGGCAGTCAGGCGATCACGGAAAGTCATCTCGACGACGATGTCGCCGCGCTCATCGCCGCTCAGCTCGATGGTGTCGACCAGGTCGAACTCAAGGATCTCAAAGAGGTCGAGAAAGGCTATGGCATGTGTGGTTGGTACAAGCCACAAGGACAGGACGACTATACGCCGTTCTACTACAGCCGGGTCAACGAGCGTGTGACCCTGGACGCCGACTCCAGCCGTTATCGCAACCATTGCGGCGCCTGATTACCTGATTGCGGCAAACGTCGGCGCCGCCATTGTGTCTGCACGGAGCGGGAATGGACGAATGCTGGCGGCCGGTGCGCCCCGGCCCGTGATTACATTTGATGAAAGCGGTCGATACGGTCGCGGATCGCGGTTTCCGGTCCGATCAGATCATTCAAATCGCGCTCGGTCAGCCCGAGATGGGCATGGCCGCGGGCGATCGACGTGTAATTCTCTCCCTCCCGAATCGCTTCTTCGACCAGCAGCGAAAGCTCCTTGCGATCCGCCAGCGAGGCGGGATCGAACTGCTGCCTGGCGCGCTGGAACTGGTTGGCCTGTTCCTTGCGACAGCGCTGGAGCAGATGCTCGGTGATGAACGGCGTGCTCTTCATAAGGTTTTTCTCATGTAATGGCTGCCTTCTTGAGACTAAGCTCTGTCTGAAAAATCGACGAGCGATGGCCAGACAAGGCAAAAATCGGCGAAAAGCGGAGTTTACGAGGGTGTAAATGAGCATTTTGAGCCGATTTTTAACGCTGTATGGACGAGCGCAGGCATTTTTCAGACAAAGCGTAGAACCGTTCGTGGGAGACCAGCCATAGACATTTCGGCGAATTCCGGACGTAAAGGAAACGCTGAATAAGTCGGCGAGCAGGACGAAGCGCAAGGCGCACGCAGCGCAAAAACCGGAGCCTATGGGGTATA
>NZ_PZJU01000093.1 GCF_003206715.1 Salinicola peritrichatus
TGAATAATGCGGGTTTAAACCTGTTCAGTAACCCTCTCTCTGGAGAGGGAATCGGGATGGGACTCAACAGTCGGATAGTCGGTATATCCTTTATCAGTTCCACCGTACATCGTTGTCGGATCTACATCGTTCCAGGGCAAGCCCTTCCGAATTCGATCAGGTAGATCAGGATTCGCTATGAACGGTTTACCAAAAGCGAACAGATCACCATAACCTGCCTCAAGCATGCGAATTGCTTTTTCAGGCGTGTAACGGCCAGCAAAAATCAAAACACCGCTGAACGCGTTTCGCAGAGCCACGCAGAAACTTTCCGGAAGCTCTGGTGCGTTGTCCCAATCCGCTTCGGCAATAGAGATATAGGCCACCCCCCGCTTCTCCAGAAGCTTTGCAGCCTCCAGATAAGTTTCATGCGGGTCTGATTCAACCAGCCCCAGATATACTCGTTCCTCCTCGGTACTCTCGAACAATGGAGCAAAACGCACCCCAAGGCGCTCCGCGCCTACCTCTGCAGAAATAGCAGACACGATCTCCTCAAGAAACCGGAGTCTGTTTTTCAGGCTTCCGCCGTACTGGTCGGTCCGGTGATTCGAATGCTCCGAGATAAACTGATTGACCAGATAGCCATTAGCACTATGAATTTCTACCCCATCAAAACCGGCCTCAACAGCGTTACGAGCTGCACGCGCATACATAGCAACTAATTCCTGCACCTCCGCCGTGGTTAACTCACGAGGCTCGTCAGGATCTGCCAACGCGCCCGTCCCAGGCCCTGTTTCAACAAAAACTTTTACGCCTTCGGCGCGAATCGCGGATGGGGCAACAGGAGCCTGCCCATCAGGCTGCAGCGAACGATGGGAAACCCGTCCTACGTGCCACAATTGACAAAAAATCGTGCCACCCTGACTATGAACAGCGCGGGTCACTTTTTTCCAGCCCTCGATCTGTTCTGCGGTAAAGATACCTGGAGTCCAGGCATAGCCTTGACCTCGCGGCTCAATCTGCACGCCTTCGGTTACCATAAAACCGGCTGTGGCTCGCTGAGCGTAGTAGGTGGCCATGAGATCATTTGGAATGTTTCCGGGCTGCGTACTTCTTGATCGCGTCAAAGGGGGCAAAACAATACGATTTTTCAGATTTAAACGGCCCAATTTCACCGACTCAAAAAGAGAACTTACATTCATCACTTTAATTCCTCTCAGGTATGTTTCTAATGTTGCTTTAGGGTCTCTCTAAAAGCCCCTAGAACAGGCCGTACGTGGACTCATTCAAACTGATGATTATGTTTTTCTTCTCGGTGTAGCTATCGAGCATCATCTTGTGAGTTTCGCGGCCAATACCAGATTTTTTATATCCACCAAAGGGTGCGTGCGCGGGCAATTCGTGATAAGTGTTGACCCACATCCGTCCAGTTTTAATTGCACGAGCTACTCGCAGGGCCCGATTGATGTCCTGAGTCCAGACGGCCCCGGCCAAGCCATAATCGGATTCATTCGCCAACGCGATAACATCAGCTTCATCCTCAAATGGCATAACCACCAACACTGGGCCGAAAATCTCTTCCTGAGCCACTGACATATCGTTTGATACATCCGTAATGATGGTCGGCGCGATAAAACTTCCGCGGCCCAGCGCCCCACCGGTCAAGCGCTTTCCACCGGTAAGAACATTGAGGCCTTCCTGCGACGCCAGGTCGACATACCCCAGAATCCTCGCCATCTGCTGTTCACTGACCTGGCTTCCCATTTGGGTTTGAGGATCCAAAGGATCTCCTACTCTGATTTGTTCAAAACGCTCTTTTAGCGCTCCAGTGAATTTTTCAAAGATGGAGTGATGAACGAATAAACGGGCCCCTGCCTCACAGACCTCTCCCTGATTGAGAAGAATAGAGAGAGCAGCTCCTTCCAGGGCTTTCTCCAGGTTGGCATCGGGAAACACGATGTTGGCTGATTTACCGCCCAACTCCAGAGTGGCCGGGATCAGCTTTTCTGCCGCAGCCTTCGCCACGCGGTACCCAACCGCCGTCGATCCCGTAAAAGCAAGTTTATCCACGTCTGGGTGATCAAGAAGAGCTTGTCCCGCTTCTGCACCCTGACCGGTAACAATATTTACGACTCCTGGTGGCAGTACATCATTGAGAATTTCACCCAATGTAAGAAGGGTTATAGACGTCATCTCGGATGGCTTGATGACAACAGTATTGCCAGCTGCAAGCGCGGGCGCTAATTTCCAGGCTGCCATCAATAGCGGAAAGTTCCAGGGAATGATTTGGCCAACCACACCAACAGGTTCATTTAACACCAGGCTCAATGTGTTGTTATCGAGCTGCACAGCTTCATCGCTGTGAGAACGAATCACACCGGCAAAATACCGAAAATGATCAATCGCCAGGGGGACGTCAATCTGTCTGGTTTCTCGGACCGGCTTGCCATTGTCAAGCGTCTCAAGGATTGCAAACTCTTCTGCTCGCGCTTCGAGTCTGCTCGCAATTGCAAGCAACGCCTGCTGACGCTCCTGGGGAGATGTTTGACCCCAAACAGCCAGCGCTTTACGCGCTGATTTCACTGCAGCATCAACATCTTCTTTGTTGGCCATCGGTATGTTGGTTAACACGGCGCCTGTAGCCGGGTTAATCGAAGGAGAAGAACGTCCGGACAGACTTGTCACCCATCGCCCGCCAATGAACATCTTATAGTCGGCCTTTATTGACCGTTGAACTAGTTCGCTATCAGTACTATGACTCATGAAATGCTCTCACCTTATCGCTGCATAGGATCAACGCGTCACCCACAACAGACCGGTGTCTAGATTCCAGGCCGCTGGGTGGCGAGTCATGACAAGAGCATGCTATGCGGATATAATAACAAATAGAAACAGTATTTATTGGTGAGAGATACAAATATGAGTGATATTAACCGAGTCGACCTGAAGCAGCTGCGAGTGTTCAAAATTCTGTTAAAAGAGAGGAATGTCACGCGAGCCGCGAGTCAGATGGGCATGACCCAACAAGCCGTCAGCGCTCAGCTCAGTAAACTCAGAGATGTCTTTCAGGATCGACTGTTCATACGATCCGGACAAGGGGTCATACCCACGCCACTTGCTGAACAGCTAGAACCACGAGTTAACGCTGTTTTTGAGAGTCTTGATCGTTTGATGGCGCCTGACGACTTCAATCCGACCACTGTGGAAACGACCTACGTGATCTCAGCGACGGATTACGCTGTAGCGGTTGTATTGCCAAGATTGATGATGAAGTTACGAAAGCTGGCACCGGGATTGAAGTTAATCGTGCGAGATTTTGAAAGTGATCGACTCTATGCGTTACTGGCATCGGGAGACGTGGACCTCGCGCTGACTTTTCCGGCGTTTGTTCCTGAAAGCTGTCAGACGCAATGGCTTTTTTCAGAACACCATGTCTGCGTAACCCGAAAAGATTCTCCCTTGCTCGCCCGGCGACTTACGATAGGTGACGTTGCCGGACTGCCCCAACTCATTGTCTCTCCGACACGAGCCAACCTGATCGGCTCAGCCGATGAGTGGTTTGCCAGTAATGGCTATAAACGCAATGTCGTTATGTCTGTCCCAAGCTTCTCTGCCGCACCGGTTTGCGTGGCATCAACCGACTGCATCGCATTCCTACCATCACGCATTTTGCCAAACCCACTGGTGAAAGAGATCGAGCTCGACCAATCGCCTCCGTGTTTCGATGTGATCGCAGCCTGGCATTCTCGTTCCAGTCAGGATCCGCTGCACAGTTGGATACTGACCCTTCTTCAGCAAGAGTTTCCGAATATCTAGACCCAAAAAAGCCGCCTCAACACCAGTGTGCTGGACGGCAAAGAGACAACGCTTCACATTGCCTAATGCTAACCGAGCCTCGGACGCAACATCACCCGATTAGCCGTCACGACAGCTCTCACCACTCAACAACGATCTTGCCAAAATGACCGCCACTTTGTTGAACGGCAAATGCCTCCGCTAATTGGTCCAGACGAAAGCTTTGATCTATCACCGGGCGCAGATCATTTTGCTGAAGAGCCGCAATATAGTCCTGTTGTTGCCGCCGATTACCGACAATCAAACCCTGAAGCCGGGCCTGCTTCGCCATGAGCAGCCCCGTAGGAACCTGGCCCTCACGACCGGTTAGAACACCTATCAGGGCTATGTGGCCGCCTACACAAACCGCCTGAAAAGACTGACTGAGAGTACCAGGCCCACCTACTTCAACAACATGGTCGACGCCTCGACCCTCGGTTAATGAGAGAACCTCATGCCCCCAATCCGGACAACGTCGATAGTTAATGGTTTGATCCGCTCCGAGCTTTCTAGCCCTTGCGAGCTTTGCATCTGACGAAGAGGTCACAATGACCCTGGCCCCCATTGCTTTGGCAATTTGCAGAGCTGCGATTGAGACCCCGCCGGTTCCCAGCACCAAAACGCTTTGACCAGCCTTCAAGTTGCCCTCTACAACCAAAGCGCGCCACGCTGTTAATCCCGCAGTAGTGATAGTCGCCGCTTCCGCATGACTCCACCCAGCAGGAGCGTGAGTAAAATCAGTGGCTGCGCGAACCGCGTACTCTGCAGCAAAGCCATCGACGCCATCGCCCGGTGTTTCTGCAAAATTTCCAACTCTGTCGTAGGCTTGCCCGTCCTGCCACTGAGGGAAAAAACCGGAAACAACATGATCACCTATCTGGAACTCTGTGACGCCTTCACCGACGGCCTCAACAACGCCGGCCCCGTCTGACATTAAAATCCGACCGTCTTCCGTCGGGATACTACCATTCGCGACCAACAGGTCATGGTAATTCAGAGAGGTGGCACGTATTGCAACCCGTATCTGCCCCGGTCCCGGCTGACCCGGGTCTGGAGTGTCTCTTAGCTCCAGTGAATCAAGCCCACCTGGAGCATGAAGAGTGACTGTTTTCATAGCATTTTCTCCAAGAATAAGTAGACCGGTCGTATAGTTTTAGTTCAAAAAAAGTCAGGTTTGGCCCAGCAACACCTTGGTCGCTTCCAAAGCGGACTCCATCGGCTCCCGGTCACGGGTGATCTTGCCACGCAGACTGGCGCCTAACCAAAGCTGATAAAGAGTAGTAGCCGTTCCTCTGGGGTTAAGTGTGGCTGGCAGAGACCCATCCGAGATTCCTTCCTCGACGGTTTGCGCTAGTCTGGCAATAACCCGACCAGTCTCTCTGGCTAATACGTTGCGCATGGCTTCTGATAAATCGCAAACTTCGGCTGCAAGCTTTACCGTTAAACACTTGCCTTTGGGGTCACACGTGGATTGCGTTTCTAACCAGGATTCCCAATAACTCAGAAGACGCTCAGCCCCCGACATGCCGGGGCGGGACAACAACGAATCCAGGGAACTCTGGTATTCAGAAAAATAGCTTTTGAGAAGCTCCTCACCAAAAGCCTCTTTAGACCCAAAGTAGTGATAGAAAGACCCTTTGGGAACACCAGAGGCTTTCAAAATTTCATTTAATCCAACAGCACTGAAGCCCTTACCACTGATGATGACTTCTGCCGTTTTAAGAACGTGCTTTCGCACATCATGAGAAACTGTTTTTGATTCCATGGGGTGATTTTAGGCCGCACTAGACCAATTGTCTAGGGAACCGCTGAACAATTCAGTCATGGGCACATGAAGCGATCAGCGACCACCTGCTGACCACCTCAGCTGGTTTGCTTTCCCTGGCAGCCGGGGTATCCGGCTGCCAAGCCAGATTCAAGACGCATTGGCCCCGTCGGTAAGTCCTGAGCATCGTCCTGCCAGCACCAGATTGCCGAGGGCGAACAGGGTGAACAGTTGGGCCTCGTTCTTGGCCAACCTCTTGTAGCGAACCTTCCGGTAGCCGAAGAGGTTCTTGATGACATGAAACGGGTGCTCCACCTTGGCGCGGATGCTGGCCTTGGACTTCTCGATTGCCAGGAGGAGCGTTTTCATCGGGCTGTCGTCCATCTTCTTGATCGCGCCGCGCTTGGCGGCAATGCAGCACTTGGAATCCGGGGCATCCTTCTCTTCGTCGAGATGCTTCCACATGCCGGTGTAACCCGCGTCGCCGTATACCCGCTTGTCATTCTCCCGGACCAGAGCATCGGCCATGGTGACATCGGCGACGTTGGCCGAGTTCGCGACGACTTTGTGAGTCAGTCCGGTGACGGCATCGACGCCGATATGGGTCTTCAGGCCGAAGTACCACTGGTTGCCTTTCTTGGTCTGCTTCATCTCCGGATCGCGCTGCTTGGCCTTGTTCTTGGTGGAAGGAGCCGCAGCCACGATGGTGCCCTCGCGCATGAACAGGCCCTGCTCAGCCAAGTGGGCGTTGATCTCTTCGAAGAACCGCTGGGTCAGCGCATGCTTCTCCAACAGATGACGGAAGCCCAGCAGCGTGGTCGCGTCCGGTACGCTCTCGATGGCCAAATCGATACCCACGAAGTCACGCATCGCCTGGCTATCGTATATTGAATCTTCGAGCGCCTCGTCTGCGAGCGCATACCACTGTTGCTAGAAGTAGATCCGCAGCATGCGCTCCAAGCCAATAGGCGGGCGGCCGCGCTTGCCCGCTGCGTTCGGGAAGTAGGACGGCGACAGCGCGTCGATGAGCCGTTGCCAATGCACCAGCGCCTCCATCTGGGCCAGGAACCGCTCGCGGCGGGTCACTTTCTTCTTGTTCTGGTGCTCTGCCTGGGCGAAAGAGATCTGCTTCATCGTGTGGCTCGGTCAGGTGGTGACAGCGTGGCCAGATTTTACCCCGCCGACGGCTGCCAGGCAGCTGTGGCGGGATTTGTGCAAGTTGTCAATAGATCACACTTCACAAGAGCCAGTTATTCTATCCAGCCTCTTTACCGCAACCCTGAATGGTACCTGTGAACTCAGTATTTACTAGCATTAGACCAGTCGTCTATAATACATGATATTAAGACTTTAAGACATTTTACGCCCAGCCACCTTAACTAGTGAAGCAATCTGGATACACCATAAACGGAAGGAAATTATGATTATTGTTCATCATCTAAATGACTCACGCTCGCAGAGGATTCTCTGGCTGCTCGAAGAGCTGGGCCTCGAATACGATATTAAACGCTACAAAAGAGACCCTGATACCCACTTGGCACCACAGGAATTATTTCAGATTCACGCACTAGGCAAATCTCCCGTCATTGAACATCGGCAATCCATCATCCATGAATCTGGTGCGATTATTGACTACCTCCTCCGGCACTATGACGGGGCTGACCTGCAGCCGCCCCGCACCACCAAGGAATATGATCAATACGTGCAATGGCTTCACTATGCCGAAGGATCAGCAATGCTTCCTTTGCTCCTGAAAATTTACGTTGATCCTCTTGGCAACAATGGCGTCCCCCTACACCCGCGGATCAATAGCGAGTTGGACAACCATCTGGGCTTTATCGAAAACTCACTGAAAGGACAAAGCTATCTGGTGAACGATACGTTTAGTGCCGCCGACATTCAGATGAGCTTTATTGGTGAAGTTGCCAAGTCTTTTCAATTACTGAGCCAGCGCCCCAATCTGCAAGCCTGGCTTGAACGACTTCACTCCAGACCTGCTTATCAATCGGCTATTGCCAGGGGTGGTGTGTACAAGTTGGCGTAATATTTTGATGCCTCGAGCACAAGCGTTATTCCCGTTACCAGTTGAGAAAGGGCGGTCTTAAGGACCGCCCTGATCAATCAAACAGTCTTCCGGCAAGCATGGCTCCCCCGACTTCGA
>NZ_PZJU01000094.1 GCF_003206715.1 Salinicola peritrichatus
ACCCGCTTTGGCACCTGGTGTGCAGCGATGCACGCGGCCTGACGCCGCTGGACGAGGCGCGTCCGTCCCAGGCGACGCTGTCGCGATTGCTCAACTGCCTGGGCACGGATGCCAACATCGATACCGTCCACGAAGGCCTGCTGCGCCTGGCCATCTGGCGATGGCGCTCGCTGCCGTGGATCCAGCGGCCCCGTCATGTGACCCTGGACATCGATGGGCTGCCGATTGAGGTGTTCGGCCATCAGAGCGGCTCGGCCTACCACGGCCATGTGGGCAGCCGGATCTACTCGCCGCTGATCGCCTCCCTCGCCGAGACCGGCGACCTGGTGGGTGGCCTGCTGCGCGAGGGCAATGCCGGCCCGGCCGAGGAGGCCGATACCTGGATCCCCCACCTGGTTCAGCGCCTGGCGGAAGGTCTGAACCTGGCGATTGACCAGGTCCTTGTCCGCCTGGATGCCGGCTTCACCGACAACGCGACACTGGAGGCCATGGACGCGCGGGAGATCGATTATCTGGGCCGTTTGAAAAGCAACTCGGTACTGCAGACGCAGGCCGAGCCTTATCTCAAGCGGCCTCGCGGTCGGCGGCCTGAGACGTCTCGCGAGTGGTGCCATGATCTCGACTACCAGGCCGGCTCCTGGACGTCACCACGGCGCGTCGTGCTGGTGGTGCAGGAGAACCCCGACGACCTGCTGCTGCACAGCTTTTTCCTGGTGACCAACCTCAGCAAGCTCGATTATCCAGCGGAGAAAGTGCTGGCCCTGTACCGCAAACGTGGCAAGGCCGAGGCCCACATGGGCGAGCTGAAATCGGCGCTCAATGTCCACTTGTCCTCGACGGATCGCGGCGCCTCCACGGTGCAGCAGGTGATGGCCCGAAATCAGGTCAGCCTGCTGCTGAGCCTGTATGCCTACGAGCTGCTGCATGGCCTGCGTTGTCTGCTGGAGCGGCAAACCCGCCAGGGCTGGAGCCTGATGCGGGTGCGCGAACAGGTGCTCAAGGTCGCGGCCACGCTCACCGTCCATGCACGGCGGGTGACGGTGCACCTCGGCGCCGCGGCCGACAAATGGTGGCCGACGCTATTGCGCGGTCTTCCCC
>NZ_PZJU01000095.1 GCF_003206715.1 Salinicola peritrichatus
GCGCCTTGCGACGGAATGCCGCCCACTTCATCCTGCTCGCCGATTTAAGCAGCGTTTCCTCAGGCTATGTACGAGAACTGTTCGTGAATTCATGAAATCGGCAAGTTAGTGAGCCGAGGAGGTCGAGATGGACATCATCGCCAGATTGCGAGACGTCCCCTGGGACGAGTTGCATCCCAACGAGCGGCTCAAGGTGGAAAGCGACTACCTGCGCGGCACGCTCGAAGAGGGGCTGGCCGATCGTGCCACCGGCGCGGTGGCCGAGGCCGATACCCAACTGACCAAGTTTCACGGCTTCTATCAGCAGGACGACCGCGACCTGCGCGAAGAGCGCCGCCACCAGAAGCTCGAACCGCTCTACAGCTTCATGGTGCGGTTGCGGCTACCCGGAGGCATGGTGACGCCCGAGCAGTGGCAAACGCTGGACGATGTCGCCACGCGTTACGCCAACGGCACCCTGCGTATCACCACGCGGCAGACGTTTCAGTACCACGGCGTGCTCAAGGAGAACCTGCGCGCGCATCTGCAGACGATTCATCAGGCCATGGTGGATACCATCGCCGCCTGCGGCGACGTCAATCGCAACGTCATCTGCACTGCCAATCCGCATCGCTCGAAGATCCACCGCCAGGTTTACGAGCTGAGCCACCAGATCAGCGCCCGATTGCTGCCGCGCTCGCGAGCCTATCACGAGATCTTCCTGGGAGAGGAGCGCATTGCCGGTGGCGCCCAGGAACGTGAATCGGAGCGTGAGGCGCCGGCAAGCGGCGACGAGCAGGAGCCGCTCTATACCCGCCATTATCTGCCGCGCAAGTTCAAGGTTGCGTTGGCGATTCCGCCGGAAAATGATGTCGACCTGTTTGCCCACGATGTCGGTTTCATCGCCGATGTTCAGGATGGCGAGTTGCAAGGCTTCACGGTCTGCATCGGTGGTGGCATGGGCATGACCCACGGCGAGCCGGCGACCTTTCCGCGCCTCTCCGACCCGATCGGCTACTGCACGCCGGAAGCGGCTCCGGCGGTGGCCGAAGCGATCATGCTGGTGCAGCGGGACCACGGCGACCGGCGCGACCGCAAGCATGCGCGGATGAAATATACCGTCGAGGATCTCGGCCTCGACGCGTTCAAGGCCGAGGTGGAACAGCATCTGGGCGAGCCACTGGCGCCAGCGCGCGAGTACCACTTCGACAGCAACGGCGATCGGCTGGGCTGGTATCAGGGCGACGATGGCCGCTGGCACTACGGTCTGTTCGTGCAGAACGGGCGTGTCGCCGACTTTCCCGATGGTCCGCAGCTGCGCACCGGCCTGCGCGAGATCGCCGAGCAGCATGACGGCGACCTGGTGCTCACCACCAATCAGAACGTGATCATCACCCAGGTCGACGAAGCGCAGCGGGAGACCATCGAAGCGCTGCTCGATCGCTATCGCATGGTGTCGCAGACATCGCCGCTGCGCCGCAACGCCATGGCCTGCGTGGCGCTGCCCACCTGCGGGCTGGCGATGGCCGAAAGCGAGCGCTACCTGCCGTCGCTGATCGATAAGCTAGAGGCCGTGATGCGCGAGGCCGGGCTCGCCGACGACGCCATCATCGTGCGCATGACCGGCTGTCCCAACGGCTGCGCTCGCCCCTATCTGGCCGAGATCGGCTTCGTCGGCAAGGCGCCGGGGCACTACAACCTCTATCTCGGTGGCGGCTTCAGCGGCCAACGGCTGAACAAGCTCTACCGCGAGAACATCAATGAGGCGACCATCCTCGCGGAGCTGACGCCGCTGATTCGGCGCTACGCCGCCGAGCGTGAGGCTGGCGAGCCCTTCGGCGATTTCGTCATCCGCATTGGCGTGATCGGCGAGACGAAAGCCGGGCGGGAATTTCATGCGCAATGATCCGAATGCGCTGACACGCGCGCTGATTCTTCGGACGCGCTGACACGCACAGTTACGGGCGCGATGTCACGCGCAGTCACGGGCGCGATGAATAGACCAGCGCCCGGCCTGGAGTATCCATTTCTATCGTCAGGATGGTGCCCGTCGCCGACTCCGTCATGTAGAGCGTCCTGCGTTCCGGGCCGCCGAAGGCGAGGTTGGTCAGCGTGCGGCCTGCGGTGGGCGAGCGCAGCCGCCAGAGCGGCACCCCATGGCGATCGAAGACCCACACGCAGCCGTTGCCGGCATCGCACACGAACAGGTTGCCGGCTTCGTCGAGTGCCAGGCCATCGGCGCCGGAAACGCCGCCGGCAAGCTGGACGAACAGCCCCACCTTGCCCGCCGGAGCCTGATCCTTGAGCGGCACGCGCCAGACGCCGTTGCCACGGGTCATGGCGACGAACAGCGCCTTCTCTTCAAGGTCCGTCACCAGCCCGTTGGGACTGATGCCGTTGTCGATCAGCCGGTCCAGACGCTGGGTATCCGGATCGTAGCGGTAGACGCGCCCCGTGGGGTCCTGCAGGCCGGTCTGGCCCTGGTCGGTGAAATAGAGCCGCCCTCGGCGGTCGAAGAACAGGTCGTTGACGCCCTTGAAGCGTTCGCTGCCGATGTGCGTCAGCAGCGGTTGCGGCTCGCCACCGGCGGGATCGAGGGTGAGAATGCCGTGGCGATAGTCCGCGATCCACAGGCGTCCGTCGGGTCCGAAGCGCATGCCGTTGGGCCAGCCATCGTAGGCGGCGATCGCCTCCCAGCGTCCGTCGCCGTCGACCTTGAAGATACGGCCATGGGGAATGTCGGTGACGAAGAGATTACCCTCGGCATCGAAGACCGGGCCCTCCAGGAAGCTGGGAACCGATTGGCCGGGCTTGTTGGCATCGATCCACTCGGAACGTGCGTCGTGCCGCTTGAGTACTTCTGGAATGGCGCTGAATACCTCGCACCAGCGTGTCTCGGGGGGCGAATAGAGGCTCATGGCGACAGACTCCGTTTGGTCGGCAGCGGGGCGCCCCGGCGGGCATGCAGCATCAGTGCGACGATGACCGCCGAGGCGAGCGCGGAAAGCAGCAGCCCCTGGGTCAGGGCGACGATGCCGGCGATCACCAGTGACAGGCGTTCGAGAGGATGGAGCGCGCGCCGATAGTGGCCGATATTGGCGGCACTGATTCCGATCGTGGCCAGGATCATCATCGCGATGGTGGCGAGTAGCGCCGGCAGCCCGGACCAGCCAATGCCTTCCAGGTTGATCTCGGGGTGATAGACCCAGGCGAAGGGCAGCAGAAAGGCGACCAGAGACAAGCGCAGCGCGCTCATCGCGATGCCGAGGGTTCGTTCACCCGTGATCGCGGCGGCGGCAAAGACCGCGAGGGCGACCGGCGGCGTGATCGCCGACAGCACGGCATAGTAGAAGACGAACAGGTGCGCCTGCAGTAGCCCGACGCCGAGATCGAGAATGGCCGGGCCGGCGACGAAGATCACCATCAGATAAGAGGCCGCCGTCGGCAGGCCCATGCCCAGCAGAATGGAACAGAAAGCCGCCAGGATGAGCGCCAGCAACAGATGGCCTTCGCCCAGGCTGACGATGGCCTGGTTCAGCGTCACACCCAGCCCGGTGACGTTGACGGCGCCGATGACGATGCCGATGGCGGCGCAGGAAACCAGTACCGCCAGCCCGTCGCGACCGCCATCGATAATGACCACGAGCCACTGACGGGCCCCAAGGCGGGTTCCGGGCAGCAGCATCGCCACCACCAGTACGACGGCCGCCGCCGACATGCCGCACCAGGTCGGTGAATACCCCATCAGCAGCAAGCCGATCAGGGTCGCGAAACCGGCAAGCAGCACGATGCCTTGAGAGCGTCGCCGGGTATCGAATGGCTCATCCGAAGTGTCTTCGGGAGCCAGGTTCAGGCGGCCCGCTTCGAAAGCGACGGCAGCGGACAACGCCAGCAGATAGAGAAAGGCGGGAACGACCGCGGCCAGCACGATGGTGGGATAGGGAATCCCCGTGATCTCCGCCATGATGAACGCGCCCACGCCCATGATCGGTGGCATCAACTGCCCCGAGCAGGAAGCGACGGCCTCGACCGCACCGGCGAAGCGCCCCTGATAGCCGGCACGCTTCATCATCGGGATGGTCAACACGCCGGTGGACATGACATTGGCGGGTGCCGAGCCGTTGACCGAACCGAACAGCGCCGAACCGATGATGGCCGCCTGGGCAGCGCCGGACCGGCGGCCATTGGCCAGCCGTAGCGCCAGGAAGTTGAAGAAATCGCCGGCGCCGGTATGCCGCAGTGCCGCGCCGAGAATGACGAACATCAATACCACGTCCACCACCGCGCCGAGGGCGATGCCGTAAATGCCCTGGTAGCTGTAACCGACCTCGAGGATCTGGTCGAACCACAGCTTGCGATGGCCGAGCTCGCCGGGGAGATAATGGCCCCACAGCAGATAGAGCAGAGCGCCGCCGGTGATCGCGACGAGCGTCCAGCCCTCGACCCGCCTGGCCCCTTCCAGCACCAGCAGCGTGCCGACGCCATAGCAGAGCATGTCCCACTGGTTGGGCAGGCCTTCCCGGAAGGCAGCGATGGCGTCGTATTCGAGCAGGTAATAGCCGCTGCTGGCCAGCGTCAATACGATCAGCAGCCCGCTCAGCCACCGATCCAGGCGCGGATGGCGCCCGGCCAGCGGTCCGGGCTTCAGCGCGAAGGTCGCGATGAGCCCGATCAGCAGGGCCACGCCATACATGATCTGGGCGGGGTAGCGTGTTCCCAGCGTCGTCCAGACGATGAACAGCGTCAGACTGGCGCAGGCCGCCAGGCCGAGCCCCCTAAGGAGCTGGCCCGGCGCAGTTGGTGCTTGCGGTGACATCGTGCTTCCCCGGGCCTTAATCGATCAGGCCGATTTCGCGGAAATAGCGGGCCGCGCCGGGATGCAGGTCGGCGGTCAGCCCCGTGGCGGCTTCGTCGAGGCGCAACAGATTGAGCGCCGCGCTGGTCCGCTTGATCGCATCCAGGTTTTCCCACAACGCCTTGGTCAGGTCGTAGGCGGTGTCGTCGTCCATGTCGCCGATGACCACGAACATGTAGGGGAAGCTCCAGAAGTGCGTTTCGTCGCCGGACTCGACGCGCCCCTGATAGGCGGTCTCGATCTCGTCGTGGGAAATGTTTTTCAGCCGATAGTGCTCGCCGGCGGTGATGTGGTCGCGAAATGCCGCCATATCGTCCTCGTTGGGCGAGATGAAGCGCAGTTTCATCGTTCGCGAGGCGTTGTCGATGGCCGCCTGCGGCAAACCGCCCCAGACGAAGGTGCCATCCAGGCGGCCGTTGGACATCTGATTGAAGGCATCGGTGTAATCGATGTACTGCGTATCCACATCCTTGCCCGGTGTCAGGTCGTAAGCCTCGAGAAATGCGCTGCTGACGCGTCCGGCATTGCCTCCCGGGCGACCAATGGCAAGGCTGTGTCCTTTGAGATCGGCGAAGGATTCAATTCCGCTGTCATCTCGCACCACGTATTGACCGGCACTCGTGCTGATGGCGAAAAGACTCTTCAGGTTGGCGTAGGCATCGGTCAGCCGGTCGGGATCTTTGCTGAAATTGCCGCGTTTATTGACAGCATCCAGATAGTGGGGCGCGCCGATGACGGCGATGTCCAGTCTGCCGGCCGCCAGTTGGCGCAAGCCGTTGACGCTGCCGTTGTCGACAACGGTCAGGCGATTCTCGTCACTGGTCTTGGCCAATTGATTCGACCATGCCACGGCGAGGGCATAGTCGTCGGATGTCTGCGAGGTGGCACTGACAACGAGGTCGTCGGCATGTGCCACCGTGACGGACATGCCGATGGCGAATGCGACGGTCATGAAGGGGCGTAGAGCAAGCTTGGCGTTCATGGAAGACTCTCCACTCTTGTTTTGCGGTTTCAAACCCGAGGTAGGGGGGGTGACTGGTGTCAATCTCTCTGCGGCACTGGCCGCGGGTCCGGGCCGCCGTAGGGCCACAGCCAGCCTTTCGGTATCGGCCCTTTGTTGCGCCCGCCCTGGCACTGCTGTTCCCAGGCGTGGGCGAGGATGCCGACCGAGCGCGAGAGACAGAACAGCCCCCGGGCCAGCGGTGCGGGGAAGCCCAGTTCGGCATAGATGACGGCGGTGGCACCATCGATGTTGAGCGGAATCGGCTTGCCCTTCATGGCGATCAACTGCCGTTCCACCTCGCGGGCAATGGCGACGAAGCAGCCATCGACCTCGCCGCGTGCCGCCGCCGCCTCGACCAGCTCCAACAACCTCGGACCGCGCGGATCGACGGGATGGAAACGGTGGCCGAAGCCGGGAATGATCCTGGTGCGCTGGCGCTGCCAGTCAGCGATGCCTTCGCGCACCGCGGTTTCGAGATCACTGCCACCGATCTGGCGTTCGAGTATCGACTGATAGAGTTCGACGGCCTGCTCGCCGGCACCGCCATGAACGTCGTCGAGCACGTTGACGGCGGACGCCATGGCGTTGTTTAGGCTACCGCCGCAGGTCATCGCCATGCGCGCGATCGCGATGCTCGGTGCCTGGGGACCGTGATCCACTGCGCTCATCAACGCCGTCTCGAGCAGTGCTGCCTGGGGGCGGCCGGGCAGCTCTCCGCGGGTCATCAACCACACCATGTCGGCGAAACCGACGTTGCCGATCAACTCCTCGACGGGATAGCCGCGGTAGCGGATCTCCCCCGGGCGCATGTCGATGATGTCGGTGTGCCACCACTGCTGGGCAGGTGAATCCGGGGCTTGCGTATCGGTCATGGCTGGTGACTCCAGAGAAAATCGTTCCTGATTCGGTTCATTCATCATTGGCGGCATGGGCGGGCAGCAGGTTGTCGTTGTCCTGGCCCAGGCGCGGCGGTGGGGTGGCGACGCGGGGCGCCTGCCCATCGACGCGGTAGCCGCCGCTGACGACCTCCAGCGGCCGATCGATCGGCGACGACGCGAAGCGCTCGATCAGCCCACGATCGCGTACCTGCGGATGTGCCAGTGCCTCGGCCACGCTGTAGACAGGGCCGGCAGGAATGCCGGCCTCGACCAGGCGCGGCCACCAATGCTCGGTGGTATTCGCTGCCAGTGCTGCCTCGATGCAGTCGCTCAGGGCCCGGCGATGTTCGAGACGAGCCTGGCGCTCGCCAAAGCGGGGGTCGTCGTGCCATTCGGGATGGCCCAGAACCTGGCACAGCGCTTCGAACTGCTCCTGCTTGTTGGCGGCGATGTTGATCAGGCCGTCGCCTGTGCGGAAGGTCCCGGACGGGCTGGCGGTGACGTTGTCGTTGCCCAGCGGCTGGGGTGGCTTGCCGGCGATCAGCAGGTTGGAAACTGCCCAGCCCATGGTGGCGAGGACCGATTCGAGCATCGAGATGTCGATGAAGTGCGCGCGGCGCGGTCGCTCGGCCAGGGCGGCGTTGATTGCCATGGCCGCGGTCAGTCCGCCTACCGTGTCGGCCAGCGGATAACCGACACGGTAAGGGGCGTTCTCCGGCGCCCCGGTAATGCTCATGACGCCCGACATGCCCTGGATGATCTGATCGTAGGCCGGGTAGTTGGCCAGCGGGCCATCCTGGCCGAAGCCGGAGATGGCGCAGTAGACCAGGTTCGGATTCACGTCGCGCAAGGTTTCGAAACCAAGCCCGAGACGCTGCATGACGCCGGGGCGGAAATTCTCGACCACCACATCGGCAGTGGCGACCAACGCCAGGAAGGCCTCGCGGTCGGTGTCGGACTTGAAGTCCAGCGTCACCGAGCGTTTTCCGGCGTTCTGGGCGAGGAAGGAAACCCCCATCAGGTCATGATTGAGTGCCGGATCGGCCCCCAGCTGGCGGGCCAGGTCACCGCCCTGGGGACGTTCGACCTTGATCACCTCGGCGCCCAGGTGAGCCAGTTGATGGCAGCAGAAAGGGCCGGCCAGGACATTGGTGAGGTCGAGAACCCGGTAACCGGAGAGTAATGCCGACATGGTTTCTCCTGATGGAACAAATTCTTTCAAATAGAATATGGTGGGGGCTAGTTTGTTGCAATGGCGTTTTGTCTATCGCAACATTAGCCATTAGTTGAATCATCGACATCGATTACTGGACGAGGAGCGTCACATGGCGCAGAGGCGTGTCGAGGCCGTCGAGCGGGCGCTCACCCTGCTCGAGGCGTTCTCGCTGGACCGGCGGGAGTTTTCGTTGACCGAGCTGGCCAATGCCACCGGTTTCTACAAGAGCACCATCCTGCGCTTGATGGCTTCGCTGGAGCATTTCGGCTATGTCACCCGCGACGAGCGTGGCATTTACCGTGTTGGCCCGGCCGTATCGCGGTTGGCACCGCTCGCGGGGGAGGGGCCGCAGCTGGAGAATCTGGTACGACCGATTCTGGAGTCGCTGCGCGATGCCAGCGAGGAGACGGCATCCTTCTACGTGCGCGATGGTGACGAGCGCATCTGCCGTCTGCGCGAGAATGGCCGGCTGGAAGTGCGTCATCATCTCGAAGAGGGCGTGAGGCTGCCGCTGGGGCGTGGCGCCGCCGGCCGGGTACTCAATTACGAGACGCCGCGCGGGCAGGTGGTGGTCTCCAGCGGCGAGCGCCAGGCCGGTCTGTCGGCGGCCGCCATCGGCATCTACAACGCCGAGGGGGAACTGATGGGAGCACTGGCGCTATCCGGTCCCAGCGAACGCTTCAACGCCGTGGTCAAGGATCGTCACGTGCCGCTGCTGGCGCAGTACGCGCCCCGGCTGGAGCGCCAATGGCCGCGGGCATTGCGAGCCGGCTGACCGATCGCTGGTATCTGCCCGGACCGCTCCTGAAAAGCGGTCCTTGCCCATCCCTACTGAATCAATCCGACCTGCTGCGAGATCTCCTCGATGTCGGCGATCTGCTGATGGACGTAGTCGTCGAACGCCTCGCCCTGACGGTCGAAGGGGATGAGGCCGTTCTGCTGCATGACCTGCTTCCACTCATCGCTTTCATAGAGTGTGTGCAGCGTCTCTTCCCACCAGGCGATGTCCTCGTCGGAAACCTCCGGCGGCAGATAGAAGCCGCGCCAGTTGATGCCCTCGACATCGACGCCCTGCTCCTTGGCCGTTGGAAAATCGCTCAGTGCGCCCGGCAGGCGACCGTCGGCGAGCACGGCGAGAATGCGCAGATCGCCGGATTCGACGAAGCCCAGCGTTTCCGAGGCGTCTCCGGTGAAAGCATCGATATGGCCGCCCACCACCTGGGTCATCGCCTCGCCGCCACCGTCGAAGGGCAGATACTTGACCTCGTTCAGCGCCTCGATGCCGTCGGCGCGGGCCATCAGCAGTACCTTGAGATGATCCCAGCCGCCGCTGGCACTGCCGCCGGCGAAGCTGACGCTGCTGGGGCTCTTCTCCATCGCATTCAACAGATCCGCTAGCGTCTGGTAGGGAGAATCCTTGCTTACCGCGATCACGCCGTAATCGGCGCCCACCGTACCGACCCAATTGACCATGTCGGCGTTCATGCCGGGGAACTGATGCTGGGCCAGGCGTGTGGTCGTCGCCGTCGAAGCGGAGACGATCACGTCGTTCTGGCCCGCGCGCTTGGTCACCACGTGGGAGAAAGCGACGCCACCGCTGGCGCCCGGCATGTTGGTGGTCTGCACGCTGCCATCGATGGCACCGATCCCGCTCAGAACATTGCCCACGCTGCGACAGGTGAAATCCCACCCGCCGCCAGGGTTGGCCGGTGCGATGCAGTCGATCTTGCCACTGGGTCCATCGGCCATCGCCAAGGGCGAGATGGCGATCAGCAGGGCGCCCCCGAGCGTGCGCAGGCGTGAAGAGGAAAAAACCATGATGTCTCCTGAGTTTTGTTTATCAGAACTTATTTCACCAAGAGAAATTATGGTGGTGATAAAGGCGGGTCAATCAAGAGATGACGATTTGCGACTAAAGAATATCCATAGTCGCTATGATGTTCTCTCTGGCAGAATTTTATGCTGGTGAAACTTCGGCATGCCGCGGTGGGAACTGTCGACATTGGAGCGCAGGCGCTGACAAAAAGGATACGAGTGGGCAGGCTTCACACCGATGGTTGAGGGGGCAGTTAACGCGAGCATCTGTCAGTGTTCGGAAGGTCGCTGCCGAACGATAAGACGCCGCTCGCCAGCCTCCAGGAGGC
>NZ_PZJU01000096.1 GCF_003206715.1 Salinicola peritrichatus
GAACTCGGGATCTCCCAGCACATCACGGTTCTGGAAGTTGGGCTACAACTTACTCTACCGAATTTATCAACAGTGCTTGCGAATTGTACATTTTATTCCAAGATCTTGAGCTTGGTGACCCTTTATATTTGCTTTCCATCAAATTTCGATCTGCGGGTATCCGTTCGTGTCGAGGGGCTGAGTTTCACATAGATCGAGTTGAGTATTTATATAAAACTCATCTTCGTCACCGAATTGAAGAAAAGCGTGCAAAGAAAAAAAAGAAACCAGTTTACAATAAAACTCCTTGTCCATACTGCGCCAAAATGGTGGTTGATCTTACCCAGCATGTAAGTCAGTCGCATCCTGAGTCATGGAACCAATTTTTCGTTCAGAATAGCATAGACTTAAAAGGTAAAACTAGATGTTTCTCGTGTGGCTCATTCCTGAAAACAATTGAGGGACATAAAGAAAAATGCTTACGAACACTTGAGGTTTGCAAATAACACAGCGTTTAAGACGGATTCCCAACGCTTGGCATTTTCGATTATCTTTGAATTTAATTTTTACGGCACAATGGTTTAGATTTAGTGGTAGCGTTACTCACCACTCAACGCGGCGTTAAATGCACAGGAAGATAAGCTCCATGGATCAAATAGATTTTCATGCCCTCGATGATACTCAGAAGAAATTTATGTTAGAGGTTGTTTTGGGTAACAAAGGAACATGTGTTTCAGTTTCTGGAGGTATGTGCGGAGAGATTTATGTCTTTGATCAAGGTGAAAATGTATTACCTAGATATGTATGTGCGAAAATACCGAAACCTCTTAAAAACGCTTCCATTCAGGAAACGAATAAAAGGTTTGTCAATGAACTAAAGAATCAGCTTTCATATAACCACCAGATGTTTGTTCATTGGGCATTTGATTTCACTGAGGTTCATGGAAGTCCTGTGGCACTATTTCGTTATTGGGGAAGTGACCTTGATAAGGTGATACGAAAGCCTGAACTTTCTAGCGTGATCGAAAAACTTTCAATAATGGTTTATGCTTGTAGTGGCTTGAGCCACTGCTATAAGAGCGGTCTAGTAGCACATCAAGATTTGAAACCTGCTAATATTTTTCTGAGGGACGTAAAAAACGAATTTCGTGATTTACCTGATCTAGATATCTATAACTTGGCTCTAATCGCTGATTTCGGTCTAGCTAATGCTTTTCAAGACTCATCTGTCTTCGGTGGCTCTCGGCCTTATATGGCTCCAGAACAGTGGAGTGAATCTGAGCTTTCACCTAAAACAGATGTATTTGCGCTGGGGGTCATTCTCTATGAGCTAATGAGTGGAGGTTTCCATCCGGTTGGCATAAAGCTCAACGATTATTGGCCTCGACCAGTTGAGGCTTATAGTAAAAAGTGGACCAAAGCTGAGGTTTGGAAAAAATGGGCAAAGACCGCAAATATAAATTTTGAAGGAGTATCTCCTGTAGAGCCTGAGGTCCAATCTCTTGTTCTTGATATGCTCTCAATTGACCCCTCTGATAGGCCATCTATTGAGGAGGTCAAGATGGCACTACTTGATATTGTTAAGCGTGAATCACAAGAAAGCTTTGTTCAGCTGGAATTTCTTGTCAATTACTTTGAACAAAAGGCATCGACAGAACCATTAAAAAACAGATGGCCATATTTGTGGGAAAGATGGGGTCAGTTTCAAACAAAATTTGAAAAGTGCATTTAACAAGTTGCTGCATGCGGATAAATTACTCGCTACACTCGCAATTTGTCGGTAAGCAAAGCGTTATATCAGAGATGACTAAAAAACAGCCTCTGATCGATACCAGAATTTTAAGTTATGGGCGTTATGTAGCCTGTAGTATGTTGTAGTAGCATACAACATACTACATCCCGGGATATTCA
>NZ_PZJU01000097.1:0-780 GCF_003206715.1 Salinicola peritrichatus
GGCCACCGCCAAGTACCAGGATGCCTTGCCGCTCTATCGACAGAGCCAGATCTTTGCCCGGCACGGCATCGAGATCCCACGCAATACCCTGGCGCGCTGGATGGTGCTGGTCGGCGAGCGGCTGATGCCACTGATCGAGGCACTGCGTCGGCACTTACTGCAAGCTCCGCTTGTTCACATGGATGAGACCCCCCTGCAGGTCAACACCGAACCCGGCCGGCCGGCGAGTTCCACCTCCTACATGTGGCTGCAACGCGGCGGACCACCGAGCCAACAGGTGGTGCTGTTCGACTACAACGCCAGCCGAGCCGGTCGGGTACCCGTACGCCTGCTGGGCGACTATGCCGGTCGCCTGGTCACCGATGGCTACGAGGGCTATGCCGAAGTGGTTCGCAAGAACGGCATCACCCATGCCGGCTGCTGGGCGCACGCGCGGCGTAAATTCGTCGAGGCACAGAAGGTGCAGCCCAAGGGCAAGACCGGCAAGGCCGATTGGGCACTCAACCAGATCCGCAAGCTCTACGCCGTGGAAAAACAGGCCAAGGCGCTGGATGCCGAGGCACGCCAGGCGCTGCGCGAGCAGAAGAGCCGCCCGCTGATCACCCAGCTACGCACCTGGCTCGACAAGTCGCTGACGCAGGTACTGCCGAAGAGCGCGCTGGGCCAGGCGCTTCACTACCTGGACGGTCAATGGGAGCGCCTGACGCGCTTCCTTGATGATGGCCTGATCCCGCTGGACAACAACCCGGCCGAGAACGCCATCCGCCCCTTCGTGGTGGG
>NZ_PZJU01000097.1:792-9240 GCF_003206715.1 Salinicola peritrichatus
GGAGCGCTTACGGCGAAGCCGTGGTGGATATCATGGCAGCGCCCATATTGCCCTATGCGCACGAAGTATTCAGTGGCGAGCGCCAATACCCGATCAGACTACCGCTGATTCCGGGCTGTGGTGCCATCGGGCGCGTTCGTGCACTGGGGCCGGACGCCACGACGCTGGCAATCGGCGACTGGGTGTTCTGCGACCCTACCGTACGTTCGCGGGACAACGCACAGTCTCCGGATATTACGCTGCAGGGCTGGAGTGCACGTGGTGAGGGCGGTATGGCCCTTCATGCCTATTTCCACGATGGTCCCTTCGCGCAGCAGATGAGGCTGCCGTTGGAGAACGCGATTCCCATCGGTGAGATAGAGGCTTCGCAGGCACCGGCATGGTGTGCTCTGAATGGGTTGCTGATTCCCTACGGCGGTTGGCTCTCGGTCGGTCTGCAGCCCGGCGAGACGGCACTGGTCAGCGGCGCCACGGGCAATTTGGGCAGCGCGGCGGTCACGGTCGCCTTGGCCATGGGAGCGAGTTGCGTCATCGCGCCGGGGCGCAACCGTGCCATGCTGGATACCTTGAAGGCGCGCTTCGGTGGGCGTGTCCGAACGCTGGAACTGAGCGGCGATACCGATGCCGACACGCGCCGCATGCAAGCGGTGGCGCCGGCGCCTATTGACTGCATGATGGATATCCTGCCGCCGGCCGTCAGTACCCGGACGGTCGAAGCGGCCATCAAGAGCGTGAGGCGGGAAGGACGTATCTCGCTCATGGGGGGCGTCGGTATGCTGGGCGGCGACGACTTGCGCCTTCCCTATCCCTGGATCATGCGCAACAACATGACGATTCGTGGACAGTGGATGTACCCGGCGGATGCCACCTATCGCATGGTCGGATTGGTGAAGGCAGGGCTTGTGTCACTCGACCACTATCGGATCAGCACTTTCAAGTTGGACGATATCAATCAGGCCGTGGCCAACGCTGCCGAAGATAGTCCTTTTGAAATGACCGTCGTTGAGCCGCAATAGTCGAGCGCTGGGGCGGTAGCCAACCGACGGGCTCCGGCTCAAGCCTCGGTACCCGCTACGGTCAGGTCCGTGGCGGGTTTGCCTGTGCAGTCGATGAGTCTATTCGCGATGACGGGATTGTAGACCGATAGGCTTGAAATACACTAAGTCGATGAGTGGCCGAAGCTTGCCGAAGAATTGGGCTGGCTTCATGTCGGGCAACCGTTGGGAGTAGCGATGCGCGGGAGTGAATTCGCCGAGCTTCAGGCCTTTCTCGCCGTGGCCGAGCAAGGGAGCTTCGTGCGCGCGGCGGAGGCAATGCAAGTCTCCCCTTCGGCGCTCAGTCAGACGATCAAGGGCCTGGAAGGGCGGCTTGGTGTACGCTTGTTTCATCGCACCACGCGGCGGGTCGGGCTGACGCAAGCCGGTGAGCGACTGTCGAGACGACTCAAACCGGCGATCGCCGAGGTCGAGGCGGCCGTGACCGACGCCTCGGAGCTGGGCGAGCGGCCACGCGGCCGGTTGCGGTTGCACGCCTTCCGTGTCGGCTACCAGCTCTATCTCGAGCCGCTGCTGGCAGCGTTCGCCGATGCCTATCCCGAGATCGAACTGGACCTGACCCTGGACGATCAGCCGGTGGATATGATCGAAGCCGGTTTCGACGGTGCGATTCGCCTTGGCGAGCTGCTCGAACAGGACATGGTGGCGATCCCTCTAGGCGCGATGTTGCGCCATTGCGTGGTGGCTTCGCCCGAGTACGTGGCCAGGCATGGCAAACCCCGAACGCCTTCCGATCTGCATCGGCACCGTTGCATCAACTGGCGCTGGCCGGGGCAGATGCATCCCTACCAGTGGGAGTTCCAGCGTGACGGCGGCTGGTTCCGGGTCGCGGTACACGGTCCGCTGATCGTCAATGACCTGAGGGCCATGCTCGATGCCGCCGTCAATGGTGTCGGCATCGCCTTCACCGTCGAGGCCTGGGCCGCACCACTGATTCGTCAGGAGCGGCTGGTGACGATGCTCGAGCCCTGGTGCGCGCCGTTCGAGGGGTTCTATTTCTACTATCCACGCCAGCGCCATCACCTGGCGGCGATGCGGGCGTTCATCGACTTCCTCAAGCAGCGTTCGACGAGATAGCGCGAAAGACTGTAGGGAAATGTGTCATTCCAGGCGAGGGGATGCCTCGAGGAGGGGGAGGCGAATGGTGGCGATCAATCCTCGTGGCCGGCGATTGGCGATCGTCAACTCTCCGCCGTGAAAATGCACCACCGAGCGACTGGCGGCCAACCCCAGACCATATCCGCCGGTCTGGGGATTGCGCGAAGGTTCCACGCGATAGAACGGGTCGAAAAGCCGGGGCAGGTTCTCCGGCGGCACGCCTGGGCCCTCATCCTGGATGGTGACGACGATGGTACTCTCGATGACGCGAAGCTCGACTTCGGCATGACCGCCATACTTGATGGCGTTGTCGATCAGGTTGGTCAGGGCACGTTTCAGGGCCGTGGGCTGGCCTTGATAGATCACCGATCGCGCATGATGATACGCCACCTTTTTGCCCATATCGCGGAAATTGTCCACGACGGTATGCAGCAGCTCGCTGAATTCCAGGCGCGTCAGCTCCTCGGGTTGCGACTCCAACCGAAAATAGGCCAGGCAGGCCTCCACCATCGACTGGAGTTCATCGATGTCGCCGATGATCTTGTGCCGCTGGCGCTCGTCGTCGACCAGTTCGCTACGCAACTTGAGTCGCGTCAACGGTGCTCTGAGATCATGCGAGATGGCCGAGAACATCGCCACGCGCCCCTCGAGTAGCCGCTGTATTTGCGTTTGCATGGCATTGAACGCGGCCAGCGTCTCGCGAATCTCGATGGGCCCCCTCACCTCCAACGGCCGACGTCGGGCGCCGATGCCGAATTGCTCGACGGCGCGGGCGAAATGGCGCATGGGGCGGGCGACCCGCAAGCCGAATACCCAGGAGATGAGTAGCGTCGACAGCAGAACGAAAAACGCCGTCAGCAGCCATCGGATGCTTGAATCCAATCCCCAGAAACGGGCCTGTGTCGAGAACATCAGCCAGGAGTGATCCTCGAGCCGAATCGCCAATGCATAGAAGCGCTCGACGTTGGGGAGCATCATCGAGACCCAGGAGTCGTCGTCGGGGTCGATGGCCAGAATATCGGTATCCTCGAATCCGAGCAGCTCTACGATATCGCGATGAAGATCCGGGTCCGGATCGTTTTCCTCGTGTACGTCGGGAATCGGCAAATCGTCACGATTGGCGAACCAGGAGACATGGATGCCGTTGTAGGAAAGTTCACGAGTCAATGACGAACGCTCATTGGATGGAATGCGATCGATCGTCTTGGCGATGCCGGCAGCCATGGCGATCTGGTCGATTTCGCTGAGAGGAGGATTTGACCAAGTACCTGAAAAACGGATGAAAATGAAATTCATTGCCAATGCAATAAGAATAGCGGCAATGACATTGGCGACGAACCAGCTATTGAAACTGCCAACGAAGCGGCGTCTTTCACTCATGACGATTGCACCGTTGGGGTAAAGATATATCCGGCATTGCGCACGGTCTTGATGATTTCGGGGCGGCGCGCATTGACTTCGATTTTTCGTCGCAGACGGCTGATCAGAACATCGATGCTCCTGTCGTAGACATCATGCATTTCGCCCTTGGTGTGATCCAGTAACTGGTCACGAGACAACAGGTATCCGGGATGTTCCAGAAAGGTCAGGAGTAACGTGAACTCTCCCCCGGATATCGGCACCATGGTGTCATCACGACGACGCAGTTCTCTTCGCGATACATCGACGCGCCAATCCAGGAATCGAAAGATATGGGTAGCGTGGGTGGAACCAGTTTCGGCGGCTGAAGTACGCCGAAGAACTGCGCGTATTCTTGCCAGAATCTCGCGCGAGTCGAATGGCTTTATGACGTAATCATCGGCCCCGAGTTCCAGGGCAACGATCCGGTCCGCCGTATGCGTAATTGCTGTTAGCATGATGATCGGCGTGGAGAAACATTCTCGAATACGTCTGCACAATGTCAGTCCATCCTCCCCCGGTAGCATGATATCCAGAATCACGATATCGAAAGTTTCGGTGGATAATTTTTGATCCATTACGATACCTGAGTTCGCTGAATCGACGAACATTCCGTGTCGGGAAAGGAATCCTGACATCAGTTCAAGGAGGTCCGAGTCGTCGTCGACGATCAATACCCTGGTCACTGAATTTCCTCCGAAATGAATGGCGATATTTACGTTTTTTGTGTTTTGTGTATGACAAGAGGTTAATGTTTCAAGTTGGAAATATTTGAGAAATAGTGCAGAAAAATCGCTATGCCATGATCGCGCTCGATAGGCCTCGATGGATAGGCTACGGAGATTATCGACGATAGAGGATTCGAGCGATGCACGGTAGAGCTATCGTAAAGAAAAAAGGACGTCTTTTGCCAATGGCCGGCTGCATTGCCATGTCGTTGGCGACGGCTCATGTCGAAGCATGGCAGGAACCGGCGGATTCGAATGCAAACGGCACTCAGTGGCGGTTGGGCGTGATGGGGTCGTTGTCCGACGACGGCTATGTGGATGCCGATTCCGATGGCAGCGTCTACCCCCTGGTTTATGTCGACAGCCGGTGGCTGTTCTTTCATGCGACCGAAGGTGGTGTCCATCTATACCGAAGCGATCGGTTCACGCTGGATGCCTTGCTGTCGATCGGGCACCAGGAAATGGACGCGGACGATCTCGGGCGCAGGAAGTTGGCAGAGCGAAACGTCGACCGGGACCGGTTGGATGATTGGGATCGCAGCTACTACGCTGGGTTGTCCGGGGCTTGGACGAGCCGTTTCGGCGTCTTGAGGGCCGAGGCCCAGACGGACATCTCGGGCAACTCTGAAGGGGAGTTGTATCGTGTGGCGTACGCCTATCCCTGGCACGTTGGACGGGCACGCGTGACACCGCATGTCGATGCCACCTACCTGTCCGATAACGTCGTGGACTACTATTTCGGTCTCGACGCCGACGAAAGCCTCAGCGGCAGCTACGCCTATTCCCCCGACGCCGCGTTCGTTCCCGGCATCGGCGTGGACCTTGCTTATTCCCTGAGCCGCGACTGGACCCTCTACGCTGGCGCCAGATACCAGCACTATCCCGATGAGATTTCCGACAGTCCCTTGATCGAGGATGACCATGCCGTCTCCCTGACGGGTGGGATCAGTTACTCGTTTTGAGATGGAAGGGCTCGATGAGATGGAAGGGCGCTATATCTTGTCGATTGCGCGCTCGCGGACGCTCGATCTCTCCATCGAAGCCTTGCCGGGCAACCGTCTGCTGGCGATGCGCTGCCCGGACCCGGCGCACAGCACGCGCCTGTGCTTCGATTACCTCGAACTGGGATACCGATGGCCGGGAGACGACGTGGACACGGAACGAGTCACCGGCGTGGACCTGTATCGTGCATCCCAGGCGCCATCGTTGGGTATATCGCTGGCAATGAGGCGATGCGCCTTCCCGGTTTGTGATATTCACTGCCCGTGGGATGTCGAGACACGCCATCCTGCGCCGGCACCACAGCAGCAATGCTGGGTCGGAGGGATTTGGTGCAGCGAGCATGAGCGCCACCAGCCCGCCGCCGCGCTCCTATGGGAGCGCGTGTACTCGCGTCACGGATTCGAAGCGGATTCCGTTCCTCTTGTGCTGAGTAATGACGACTTGGCGTGGTGGTTGGATGCGCACCTGGTCGAGCGCGCAAAACTGCTTGCCTTGTTGAAAAGACGGCGGTGCCGTTAGGCTCTATACGAAAATTGCCTACGCTCGCCGACTTTTCAGACAGACCTAAATCACACGCTTGCATCGTCCACGAAGGTTCCGATATGGCCTTCAGGCCTTCTGTTGCAAGCATATTAAGCAATTATGTATCCACAGCTTCATAAATCATGAAGTTTTCTCCCGATTATTCTTCTTGTCTAGGTCAATAAGCTGTTTCCCGTGGGTCGGGTGAATTCCCGACGACTGTCACCGATACGAGGAAGCACCATGACCGATCTTTCCCGTAAAGTTGTCCTGATCACCGGCGCCAGCAGTGGCATCGGTGAGGCCACGGCGCGTCATCTTGTCGGCTTGGGCGCCAAGCTGACGCTGGGGGCGCGACGCACCGACCGGCTCGAACGCCTGGTGAGCGAGATCCGCGAGGCGGGTGGCGAAGCCGACTGCCGCGAGCTGGACGTCACCGTCGTCGAATCGATGCGCGCCTTCGTGACTGCGGCGCAGGAAACCTATGGCCGTGTCGACGTGATCATCAATAACGCCGGCGTGATGCCGCTCTCAAAGCTCGAAGCGCTCAAGCTCGACGAGTGGAATCGCATGATCGACGTCAACATCCGCGGCGTGCTCCACGGCATCGCGGCCGCGCTACCGGTCATGCAGAACCAGCACTCGGGACAGGTCATCAATCTGTCGTCGATCGGTGGCCATAGCGTGGCACCGACGGCCGCCGTCTATTCCGCCACCAAATTCGCCGTCATGGCGATTTCCGAGGGCCTGCGCCTGGAAGTCGGTGGCGACATTCGCGTCACGGTCATCAGCCCCGGCGTGACCGAGTCCGAATTGGCGGATTCGATCACCGACGCTACCGCTCGCGAGGCGATGAAGTCGTTCCGCGCCGGAGCGATCCCGGCGGAGGCCATCGCCCGCTCGATCGCCTTCGCCATCGGGCAGCCGGCGGAGGTCGATGTCAGCGAAATCATCGTGCGGCCGACCTCGAGTCCGTACTGAATATGCAGTGAGTGCCTTGTCGCGCCCAGGCAACCGAATGGGAGGTCGAAATGACGAATCGAATGGGAATCGGCGGTAGCGCGCTCTTCTTGTCCTTGGCGATGTCGACGGATGCGGCCCTTGCCATGTCCGAGAGCGAGCGCCTGGAGCGAGGAAACGAGGTAGTTCTGCGCTTGAACCAGGGACAGCCGCAGCCGGTACTGGAATCCATGCGCGAGGCGTTTCCCTTTCTTGCCGAGGCCGTCCAGGGCTATGCCCTGGGCGAGGTCTGGGGGCGTGACGTGCTGGACGATCGTACTCGCCAGTTGATTACTGTCGGGGTCTTCGCTGCTCTCGGCCAGCCAGACTACATGAAAGTTCACGCCGGTTATGCGCTCAATGCCGGTGTCACCGAGGAAGAGTTGAAGGAAGTCATCTACCTGACGACCGTTCACGCCGGCTTTCCGCCGGCGATCGCCGCCTCCGGCGTGCTGGCCGATCTGTTTCAAGAGCGCCGCGAAGCCAGCGAAGAGGCGGGACCGTGAAGCGATCCGCCTTCCCATCTGACGAGGCAACGGATTGTGCCGCTGACCGCTTCTCTGGTCGCGACGTTCCTCGCGGGAACGGCGCAGGCGACATGTTTCGATGGAGATTCTTCAATGGCAAACCATCCCTATGCGGGCATGTGGGTCACGGTCGATGGCCATATCCGGCATGAGTTGTTGCCCAATGGCCGCGTGACCACCAGTGCCTTCGCACCGGCGATCGTCGAGCTGATCGGTGCGAAAGCAGCCGAATACCGTGGTGTCGCGACGGCGCTCTATGGGTTTTCGATGTTCCTCGGCGGCAGTCTTGGCAGCCAGATCGTTGGCTCCCTGCACGGTCTGAGCTTCACGACGTTTCTCGTTTTCATCGCGGCCACGTTCCTCGTCGGTGCCGGGCTGACCCTGTTGTCCCGCGCCTTGCCGGACTGACCGCCTTCCACCCTCGGATAAAGGACTGACACATATGCAATTTCTCGTAGAAACCAGCATTGTTTCCGATGCTTCTCAGGAGGTCATAGACAACGGACTCGAAGCCGAACTGCGCCAGGTACGGCGGCTCTACGGCGCGAATGTGCTGCGCCAGATCTGGCACCGCGAAGACCGCCTGGGTTCCGTCATCCTGGTCGAGGCGGCCAGCGTGGCCGAAGTGGTCGCGCACATGGACACGCTGCCCCTTGCTCAGGCGGGTGTCGTGAAGGTGGACGTCATCATCCCGCTGAAGCCCCATGCCGCCATGCTCGTCGGAACCGACTGAAATCACGCGATCAGATAGAGGGAGGCGCGTCCATGAGCCCCGAATCGAAAAGCGAGAATGCCTCTCTATCGCGGGCAGTGAGTGTAGAAAGGGTCGCCATCGTGGCCGGTGCCGCTGGGGATATCGGCCGTAGTACCGTCGCCAATATGAACGGCGACGATTTGACACAACGCACTCGCTCGATCGCAGTCCGATAATACCCTATACCTATATGTGTTGCCGGATAGTCTCTCTTTCAGAAGGAAACGCCATGATCAAGCAGCATCTATCCAAACTGGTCGCCGGCGCATGCCTGGTGGCCATCAGTTCCATCGCCACGGCTCACGACATGGGTCATGGCATGCGGGGCTACGGCCCCAACGCGAATGACGATGGTCCCGGCATGA
>NZ_PZJU01000098.1 GCF_003206715.1 Salinicola peritrichatus
TGAATATCCCGGGATCATGACTGCAATGGAATCCGTGGCCCAGACCCTCAAGCAGGTCGAGCAGTATCAGGCGCAGTTGCAGCAATATGAAAACCAGTTGCAAAACACCATGGCTCCAGCGGCTTATATCTGGGACAGGGCACAATCCACGATTAATGATCTGACCCAAGCCACCAATACACTTCAGCATTACCAGAACCAGCTCGGCAGCCTCGATGCCTACCTGGGCAAGTTCCAGGACGTAGCGTATTACCGGAGTTCTCCCTGCTTTAATGGCGGCGGTTGCACGGATGCCGAACGTGCAGCGATGGATGAAAACCGTCGCCTGGCGTCTGAATCGCAAAAAGCGGCCAACGATGCGCTCTTCCGGGGGCTGGATCAGCAACAGGATAACCTGGTGTCCGATGCTCGACAGCTTGAGCGTCTTCAATCCGCCGCCCAGGGCGCGGATGGCCAGCTTGCCGCCATTGGTTACGCCAACCAGCTCGCCAGTAACCAGGCCAACCAACTCCTGCAAATCCGCAGCTTGCTGATTGCTCAGCAGAACGCGGAAGCAGCCCGTCTAGCTGCCGAACTGGATGCTAACGCCAGAGGGGAAGCGCGGGAACGGCAGATGCGTACCTGGAATTACCAACCTAGCGCAGCAGGTCGCTATTAAGGAGGCTGCGATGAAGAAGGTCATCCCACTTGTGGCAGCTGTTGCCTTGTTAGGTTGTGAGCAGGAAACGGTACCAGAGGCGAGTGCGATCACGTGCTCGCCAGTTGCGTTTCAGCAGACCATCAGCGAGCTGAGCCGAGAATCGAGCCGAAAAGCCTTTACCGAAGCCTGTCGGTCGTTCGAGAAGGCCCAACGCATGCGGGAATGGGAGTTCGAACCCAGCTCCCCCGGCAGGTATTGAGGGAGGGCGTCGTATGAAACGATTCGTATATGGTGGTTTGGGCGTGATGGCCGTCGTCATGCTGTCCGATACCGCAATGGCTCAGGAGTTATCCAGCAGCAACATCATGGATGATGTGTTGGATCGCTTTCACTATGCGGCATCCACATGGGGGCCTGCTATCGAAGCGGCCGCCAGTCGGTTGTTCTGGACCCTGGTAGTGATCTCGATGGTCTGGACGTTCGGCATGATGGCGCTGCGCAAGGCCGACATTGGCGAGTTCTTTGCCGAGCTTGTTCGTTTCACCATCTTTACAGGATTTTTCTGGTGGTTGCTGACGAACTCAACTCAGGGCATGAACATCGCGGGAACCATCGTACAGTCATTGCAAACTCTTGGGGCACAAGCCGGTGGCCTTTCCAACAGTAACCTGGGGCCGTCCAGCATCCTCGATATCGGCTTTGAACTGTACGACCAGACGGTGAAAGCTACGTCAGAGTTGAGCTGGAAACAGTTTGCCACTGCGTTGGTGATGGAAGGGATGGCCTTGGCCGTATTGCTGGTGTTGGCGATCATCTCCGTTAACCTGCTCCTGCTGCTAGCCGCCAGTTGGATACTGCTTTATGCGGGAGTGTTTTTCCTGGGATTTGGCGGCTCCCGTTGGACATCAGACATGGCGATCAACTATTACAAGGCTATTCTCGGCATAGCGGCTCAGTTGATGGCAATGGTACTCCTGGTCGCCATCGGTAGAGAGTTCATTACTCACTACTACTCGCAGATGAGCGAGAACATGGCGTCCCAGGAGTTGGTCGTGATGTTGGTCGTTTCGGTGATCCTGCTATTTCTGGTTAACAAGATTCCACCGATGATTTCCGGCCTGGTTTCGGGTGGCAGCGTGGGAGCAATGGGCATCGGATCATTCGGTGCCGGTGCTGCGGTAGGAGCAGCCATATCAGCGGCAGGTATGGCCCTCACGGCGGGCAAGATGGCTGGGAATGCGATGTTGGGCGGTGCGGCGAATGCAGTAGGTAGCGGGTCAGCCATCAAGGCTGCTTTCGAGAAAGCCCAGTCCAATATGTCGGGGTCTGAAGCTGACATGCCGAGCTTTGGCACTGGAGGTGACAGCAGCGGTGTTGGGAGTGGCAGCAGCTCCACCGGAGATGAAGCTGGCACCGGTGACACCCCATTTGCGCAGGCGGCTGGTTTCGCTGGTTCTGGCTCCCGATCTGGTGGCGGTAGCGGATTCAAGCGAGCAGCATCCTTGGGAGCTGGAACGGCTGGCGAGCTAGCTAAAGGGATCGGATCGAAGGTGGCTGGGAAGTTCCAGGGCAAGGTTGATCAAACCGCTGGTGGCCGCATGGCGTCATCCATCCGCGCGAGCATGAAGCCGGAAGGGGATAGTGAGGTCGCAGAAGCGGATGATTCTGTTCCCTCGTTCGAAAGCGACAGCTTGGGTGGTAGTGAACGTCAGCAGGATCGTAATGACGAGATAGCTAGCTTTGTGAACCGTGGCCAGCAGGACATCTAAGGAGAGCCCACGATGAAACAACGTCATTTTATGGTAGCCCTGGATATGCTCGACGAAGGGCGGGAGGCCTACACAGAAGCCGCTTTCGTACCTGCCGTCGAGCTATCGGTCGAGGGAGAGAGGAACTTTGGGGCAGAGATTGCCGCTTTCGTGAACCGTCCGGCCCACTCGGGCCGCGAGGAGGCACCACGCAGCACGCACACTAGCAACGATGTAGGAGCTGGAAACGGAAGAACCCCGTTTTCAGAGGCGGCGGGATTTTCCGATACTGGCTTCTGACATTATGGGAGCCATTGACCAGCAATAGCTCAGGCGGCCAATGGCCGCCTTTCCGCCAGGAGGTAGACATGACCGGGCAGACACGCTGGCAACGGCGTAAAGAGCTGGAAGACAACACCGTCGAGCAGGTCGGCGAGACGCATCCAGAAAGCGGGGAGCCGGCGGTTCGGTGGCTGACTCCCGAGGAGCTCGACGAACTGCGGCGGGATATGAAAGAAGCATCCGCTTGGGCGCGGGCTGAGCTGAAGCGGCGTAGAGAGGGCGGGTAGTCAAATTCAAGGTGGTTGGGTAAGAATCGATGGTAACTATCGCGACCTCGGCTTTTTGACCATGCTTCGATCACCAAACAGCCGGTCTCGTCCCAGGTCCAACTACCCTGGCGGAGCTCTTTTCGAAGACCACCCTACAATACGTATAGAGCTGTATGCAGCCTAGCTTGCAGTAGTGCATGCAAAACCATAGCATGCATTCATGGACGTTTAGGGATCACCGACCGATGGCAATGCTTACAGTTCGCAACATACCAGACGAGGTGCACCGCGCCCTGCGTGCCCGTGCGGCTCTGCACGGGCACAGTATGGAAGCCGAGGTGCGTGAGATCCTGGAGGCTGCTGTAGCCCCCGAAGGCCGGGTAAAGCTGGGGTCCATTCTGGCCGACATCGGCCGCCATGCTCAGCTGACCGATGATGAGTTCGCCGCCTTCGAGCAAGTCCGCGACAAGACCCCGGCGCGTCCGATGGACTTCGAATGATCCTGCTCGACACCAATGTCGTCTCGGAACCACTGCGCCAGGAGCCAGAACCGTGCGTTATCGAGTGGATCGACGCCCAAGCCCTGGAGACTCTCTACCTCTCCGCTATCACAGTGGCAGAGCTACGTACTGGCATCGCCTTGCTCCCGGCAGGGGATCGCAGGACGAAGTTGCAGGAGAACCTGGAGAAGCGGGCGCTACCCCTGTTTGCCGGGCGCGTCCTTCCGTTCGACCTTCCCTGTACGCAGGCCTATGCCGGGCTGATGGTGAAGGCACGAGAAACTCGCACTGAGCTCACTGTCGCCGATGGCTACATCGCAGCGATTACCCTAGCCAACGGCTTTGCCGTGGCAGCGAGAGCTCCCGAACGCTTCGAAGCAATAGGCGTGGCGGTAATCAACCCGTGGAAGATGAAAGCCGCCTAACGCCAAGTAAGTTGGACGGCGAAAATTTTAGCGTCTAAAAACGTAGCATTCGCCAGAAGGCGAACAGGACAAATGGCACACCATGAACGCAGTAGAAATCGAAGCCGCAATATCGGATCTGGCACAACAGCCCTTTGACCCGGCTGAATTCCCCTATGCCTTCCTGGAAGCATTCGGCAATAAGGCTACTACCATCAAACGGCTGCGCTCAGGTGCATCCAACAAGTCCGATCTTGGCGGCGTGCTGCAGACCAACAATATCCATATCGCAGTGGCGGATGCCGGAGCCATTACGCAAACCCTGGAGGCTCTCAAGGCCAGCCCGGCGACCACCCGTGCCAAGGCGCGCTACATCCTGGCAACCGATGGCGTGCTTTTTGAGGCTGAAGATCTGGAAACTGGTGAGACGGTGACCTGCACCTATGAGGCTTTCCCTGACCATTTCGGTTTCTTCCTACCGCTGGCGGGCATCACCACGGTCAAGCAGGTGCGCGACAGTTCCTTTGACATTCGCGCTACCAGCCGCCTGAATCGGCTGTATGTGGAGCTGCTGAAGGACAATCCTGACTGGGGTACGGAGGAGCAGCGCCACGAGATGAACCACTTCATGGCAAGGCTGATCTTCTGTTTCTTTGCAGAAGACACCGACATTTTCGCTGGTCGCGGCCTGTTTACCGATACTGTGGCTCAGATGAGCGCACGGGATTCCGCTAATACCCACGAGGTAATCAGCGAAATCTTCCGTGCCATGAATACCAAACTGGCCGAACGCACGACGGCAAGTATTCCCCGCTGGGCGAATGAAGGCTTCCCCTATGTGAATGGCGGGCTGTTTTCGGGTAGCGTGGTGGTACCGCGCTTCAGCAAGATTGCGCGCTCCTACCTATTACACATCGGCAGTCTGGACTGGACCCAGATCAACCCCGATATTTTCGGCTCCATGATTCAGGCGGTCGCTGATGACGAAGAGCGCGGCGCGCTGGGCATGCATTACACCAGCGTGCCCAACATCCTGAAAGTGCTGAACCCGCTGTTCTTGGACGACCTGCGCGAGAAGCTGGAGGAAGCGGGTGATAACCCCCGCAAGCTGTTGAACCTGCGTAACCGCATGGCCAGAATCCGGGTGTTTGACCCGGCGTGCGGCTCGGGAAACTTCTTGGTAATCGCCTACAAGCAGATGCGCGCCATTGAGGCCGAAATCAACGAGCGCCGGGGTGAACCAAATCGGCCTACGGAGATCCCGCTGACCAATTTTCGCGGCATCGAGCTGCGTGACTTCTCAGCCGAGATTGCTCGGTTGGCTCTGATAATTGCGGAATACCAGTGTGATTTACATTACCGTGGAAAAAAACTCGCCTTGGCTGAGTTCCTACCACTGGATTCTCAAAATTGGATCACTTGCGATAACGCCTTACGCCTAAACTGGCTCAGCATCTGTCCGCCTACTGGAACTGTGGTAAAGCATCATGCCGATGACTTGTTTGGGTCGCCTCTTGATCAGGCTCAGATCGACTTCGAAAATGAGGGAGGAGAGACCTATATTTGTGGCAACCCGCCTTATATTGGCAGACGAAATCAAGATCGGGAACAAAAAGCTGATCTAAAAAGACTGCTTGGTAATAAGATAAAATCTAGTGCCTCTTTAGATTATGTTTTTGGATGGATCGAGAAAGCTTCCGACTTTGTGCAGCATCAAGGGGGCAATTTGCCTTCGTTACAACAAATTCTGTGGCACAAGGTACGCAAATTCCTATTTACTGGCCACATTTATTCACTAAAGGGTTAGAAATCAATTTTGCTCATCATTCTTTCAAATGGGCGAATAACGCTGCGCACAATGCAGGTGTAACTGTTGTCATAATTGGCGTAGGTAAGCCAAAAAGGCCGAAAAATATTTTTGAAAATAATATCGTGAGAGAGGTTGATCAGATTAATCCATATTTGCTCCCTGGTGCGGCTGTTGTTGTAACCACCAGAAGCAGGCCGCTATCTCATACTGCCCGTATGAGCTATGGCAATCTTCCTTGAGGTGGTCCCCGA